>URDJ01000023.1 GCA_900546615.1 uncultured Eubacteriales bacterium
AAGAATAAAGCAAACGGCGAGGTTTGGAAACCCTTTCGGGCTCCAAACCTCGCTTGTTTTTTATGGGCTTGTTTTGCAACGGACCCTTTTTCTGGTGGAGATAAGCGGGATCGAACCGCTGACCTCTTGAATGCCATAGTCACGTTTTGAGAATTTCCGAACATAAAATCATACATAATAGACGTATTTGTAAAATACAATAGAATTTCTGCACATTTTGTGATAATAGATATACCAGAATCAAACCTGGTTCTGGTACGCCCGGCCCTGCTTGCGGGCCGGGAGAAAGGAGGAACAGGTGAAAAAACTGATATCGTGCAGATTCAACATCGACACAGCCTGCGTCGAGCTGCGCTATGCCGACGGCGAGGTCCTCAGCATCTACACCCCCGGCATCGAGGACAGCTTCGACACCACCATCGCCATGAGAGCCGAAATGGACTGGCTCATCTACAACGATCCGCTGTCCTATGCGAAAATGGTACTGGACGGTTCTCTGGAAAGCTATCTGCGTAGAGTGTCCGGCAAGCATAGCTTGGAGTTGGACGAGTGACCGAACGAAGGCCTATCCAAATCAAAGATGAGGGCCGCTGTATAACGCAGTTGCATGGGAGATAAGCTTCCGGCCCGCTTTGCTTTCAGCTCCACGCTATATTCAGTTTCTTCTTATTCTGCGCGCAGTCAGCAAGATACAGATTGATAAGAGTCTGATACGGGATACCCGAACTGTTCGACTGTTCCTTGAAATAGTCGATAGTGTCGCTGTCGATATTTATCGTTATCTGCTTTTTAAGCTTCTTGGTGTACGGATTCTTAACCGCGTTGGTGAAGTCGTATTCATCCATCATGTTAATCACTCCCATCCTTGATACTGCACGGACTCGTTTCGGGTCGCCTTTCGAGCTGATATAATGCGTATAACCGTTTCTGACTCCCTGTAGCAATGACAGACTACAAGCAGATTCGCCTGGCGGCTCATACCGAGAATGATAAACCGCTCTTCATCCTGTGAGTGCTCGGGATCCGGTATCACCAGCGCCTCAGCATCGTAGAAAACCGTCTGAGCTTCCTCAAAGGATATTTTGTGCTTGCGCTTATTGATAGTATTCTTATTTTCGTCCCATTCAAACCTTATCGTTTCCATAGTTATATTATAATTATATTCTAATTATCTGTCAAGGTGCAAGTCCCGCGCCCGTTTGTCCCGGGCGGCCTGCGTCTCTATGGCGCGCTCGATGAACGCCTCCACCGTTTCCCCGGCGCTCTCGGCGGCGCTGCGGGCCTCGGTGAGCGCTTTTGCCGTGAGCAGTGCGCCGCCCACCTGAACCGCTACACCGCTCACAGCAGCGTCTATGGCCTCGTTCACAAAGGCGTTGACGCTTTGCCCTCGGCTGTCTGCAAGCGCCTTCAGTTCGGCCTTGCGTCCCTTCGGCACCGTCAACTCTATCCGGTCATAATTGTCCTTGACGTATTTGTGTACGGCGCGCTGCTGCGCCTTCGACACCGCCATGCACTCCACTCCTTTCGGGAGCGGCAAAAACTTTGCCCTCTCCTCCCATTGTAGCTATATTATACCTCACAAATCTACTCCCGTAAATAGAAATAATCGACAAATATATTCCCGTAAATATGTCTATTCCGTCTATTGATATATTCACGTAAATATAGTAAAATACAATCACAGCAAGGGAGAGACAAGGCGGACGAAGTAAGCGAGAGCTGAAACAAGAACGCAAGGTCAGACCGGGGCGGGATGCGATAAGACGACCCACCGAGGCGCGCAAGGCCTCCCGGCTCTCTCCCAAAATGAGGAGGTACACACATGAGCACAAACGACATCGCCGCGAAGTGTCGCGAGCTGCGGGAGCTGCAAGCCCTCATCGACGAAGCGCAGGCCGAGGCCGACGCCATCAAGGACGCGCTCAAGGCCGCTATGGGCGACGCAGAGGAGTTGCGGGCCGGGGAGTACAAAGTCACATGGAAAACCGTCAAGGCTGTTAAACTCGACGTGAGCGCCCTCAAAACGGCCCTGCCGGACGTGGCTGCCAGATTCAGCCGTGAAAGCGTCACGAGACGCTTCTGCGTAGCATGAGCGGCGGAATATACGCACAGGTCGTTGAGACCTGCCGCCTGCGTGAGTGGTCGCCTGACAGACGCGAATTTCTCCGCGGGATGATGGAAGTGTTCGGAGCCAGACCTGTAAAAGGAGATGGCGACAACCTTGTCGAGTTTCTGCAAGCCGTCTACAACGCCGGGCGGGTGCATGGCATCCGCGCCGAGCGCTCGAGGCGAGCACATAGCTAAAGGGGACGCGCTCGCGTCCCCCTTTTTTATGCAAAAAACTTCGGAATTATCGCGGCTGGCTCGCGGCTTTGCGAGGCGTCGGGGTTCGCTCGGAGTTTACCTCGCTTCGCTCACGGTTCGCGGCGTGGGAGCTGTCCCCCCTGTTGACCTGAGCGGAACCATGCCGCGCGCCAATGGTGGGGGTGACCTTTTCCAACTCCGCCGCTGTTTGCGGGGAAGAGGGGAAAGCCCTGCTTCTGCCCGTGCGAGGCCGCACTTTGAACAGATGGGATGGTAAATCTTAATATAGGCCCATTGTGTGTGCCACCCTTGACGTCACTGTTCTCTCACTGGTGGCACACAGTATGGGCCACCCTCCAAGCCTGAAGCCGTCGGGTGGCCCATTGTATGGTTCAGTTTGTGCTGTTAGTGGCACATACTATGGTTGCGGACTCTGCTTCCATGTGAATACGAAGCGGTAAACGTTCGCGGCGTACTGGCTGTATGAGCCGTCCTCCACGCGCTCGATAAAGCCGCCCTCAATAAGCCGCTTCGTCGCGTCGCGCAGCGAGTTTCTCGGGATGCAGTATGTTTTAGCTGCGAGGGCTTGCGGGAACGTGAACTCCCTTCTACCCGAGGCGTGAGCCGCCATGCAAAGATACACGCGCTGAGCAGACAGAGGGAGCGCGGCAAACTTGCTTGAAGCAAAGAAGCTGCTTGAAACCATCATGAAGCTCTCTCGCTTGCCGTCCATGCTCTCTGTAAGCCATGGGCGGATATTGTCAGAGCCGCCGCCTCGGCGTTTTGGGCCGGACATTGGTCTCCCTCCTTACTTCTCCGCCTCGACCGTTTCAAGCTCCATCTGTCCATCACCGGGGATTCTGTTCATAGCCTCTGCAACGCGCAGTATCTCAATGCCGCGGCGTCGCAGCGAACGTATACAGCGCGCCTTCTCCTCGTCGTTTGAGGGCATATAGAAGCCATTGAGTGTGTCCGAGCATATCGGCACACCGCTCAGCCGCTCGGCGGATATGCGTGCCTGTATAGTCCGCGTGTCAAGTCCCGTTAGCTGGGACAGTTGTCGGCTCGTGAGTCCGTTCTCCGCGCCGACGGCGAGCAGCTCGGCTATCGAGCGTTGACCTCCCGGGGCGGCTGTGGTAGACTGAGTTACGGGGTCTACAGCCGCTCTGCAATGCGCTTTATTCCCCTCTGCTCGCCCGGGTGCTGCAACGCCCGGACGGGCTTTTATTTTTTCTCTCATGCGCCCAGCCCTCCTAACATCTCGAGCAGTCGGTCATAATTGACCAGGCATTTCCGGCCTGTGTGGATACAGGGCAGCTTGCCCTGCTTCTCTAGCAGCCGGAGCGTGTACTCGCTGAGCGGCCCGAGCCGCGCCGCCTCTCGTATCGATACCATGCGCGGGGCTTCGTTCACTGTGCCACCTCCCCGGAAAGCTCGCGTATCACTGCGAATACCCGTGCCTTTTCCTCGGGCGGCAGCTCACGTCTGAGCTTGCGCGACAGGCTGCTATCTGCCATGTGCATAGCCTCGGCAATTTGCCAGAGCTTTACTCCTGCTCCTGCCGCCGCTCGTCTGATGTCCTGATTCTGCATTTTGCACCTCCAAAAAATTGTTGTTGACGCTTCACTTGTCGTCTGATATAATTATATGCGTTAACAGCAAGAGCGTCAATGACATAGCAAAACATTTCAACACCAATGTACACAAGGCGCGCATATAATACAGGGGGTGTTAATAAATGAATCCCAACGAATGGCGCTTCCCACAGTTTACAAAGCGCTTTCGGGAGCTGCGCGGCAAGCGAGATAACACTGAGTTTGCAAAGTTCCTCGGTATTTCTCGCCAAACCGTGGGATTTTACTACAACGGGGACAGAATTCCGGATGCGATGATGTTAAAACAGATTGCCGAAAAATGCGGCGTGTCCACGGATTACTTATTGGGCTTGACGGATACGCAGAGCACGAATGCGGACGCTCGGGCGGCCGTGGAGTATACAAAGCTCCCGGAGAGAGCTGTGAATCTCATTCACTCGGATTCTATATTCGGCCGCACTTTCCGTGAACTTATAGGCCTGCTTACCGAGCTGGACAATTCGGCTTTTCTAGCCGCTGAACTTCTCGCCTTTGTAGATAAGGCAAACACGGCTATCTTCGAGTTTAAGAGGCTAGTGAACGGAGATGCACTAATCGGTGAAAACGGGCCAGATGAGCTGGATGAAGCAGTCTCGCGCAAGCGCTATGACACCGAGCGGGCTTTTACCTATATGCTGGACGAGTTGCTGAAGCGCGAGAATTATCATGAGCTTCTGGACGCGGCGAACAGGGAACTCTCGGACGATTCTGGTGAGTACAACGATGCGTCGGTACGGAACGCCATTCTCGCCAATTTGGAGCGCGTTCGAAGCGGAGAGGAGGCCCGCGGCAATGGCTAACCTCCAACCCCGCCGGGACAAGTCCGGCAAGCTGGTCTCGTACTCTATCCGCGTCTTTCGAGGCCGGGGAGCGGACGGAAAGCAGCTCAAGCCGTGGACGGCGACCTTCGACGTCGCGCCGACGTGGAGCGAAAAGACCGCGCGAAAAAAGGCCGAGGCTTTCGCCGCGACCTTTGAAAAGCAGTGTCGGGAGGGCTTGGCTTCTGATACCCGCCAGACCTTCGAGCAGTACGCCGAGTATGTCCTCGTCCTGAAGGAGCAGCGCGGCGACGCACACAAGACCATAGTCGACTACCGCAACATGACCGAGCGCATATACCCCGAGCTGGGCCACATAAAACTGCGCGACTTGCAGGCGCACCACCTGAACGAGTTTTACGGCAAGCTCATGCAGCCGGGGCAGAACAAGCGCACAGGCGGCGGACTGAGTGCAAAAAGCGTGCTGCGCTATCACCGGTTTATTTCGATCGTGCTCGCTCAGGCGGTCAAAGAGGGGCTCGTCCCCTTCAACGCCGCCTCCCGCGCCGAGCCCCCGCGGGCGGAGCGGAAAGAGGCAAACTACTTGCAGCCAGCCGACATAGATGCAATAAACGCCGCGCTCAGGACCGAGCCGCTCAAATGGCAGGCGCTTGTACACCTGCTAATGATTACAGGTGCAAGGCGTGGAGAGGTGCTCGGCCTGAAGTGGGAGGATGTGGACTCTGCCCGCTCGCGGGTGTTCATCTGCCGCAGTATCTCATACACCCCCGACAAGGGCGTTTATGAGGGCAGGCCGAAAACCAAGTCCAGCGAGCGCTATGTTGCCATACCGCCGGAGACCATCTCCATGCTGAAGGATTACCGTGTCCGGCAGCTTGAGGAGCGGTTCCGGCTCGGCGAGTATTATCAGGATCGCGGCTATGTGTTCACGCGGGACGACGGCGCGCCGATGCACCCGGACAGCGTGACGACATGGCTTGACCGCTTCTCCAAGCGCCACGGCCTGCCGCACATAAACCCCCACGCCTTCCGGCACACGATGGCCTCAATGCTCTACTTCGGCGGCATGGACAGCGTGAGCATATCAAAGCGCCTCGGCCACGCGCAGGTCAGCACGACCTCAGACATATACGCGCACGTCATAGCTCAGGCAGACGCCCAGAGCGCCGACATGCTCTCGGATATCTACTTCAAAAAGGCTCAAACCGGTTGAATTTTGGAGGCGAGTTGAACTTTTGTTGAACTTCTCGCTCCGCGTGAAAATCCAAATAGCCCAAAAAGTAAGAAAAACCGCCTGTTTCAAACGAAACAAGCGGTTTTTTGTGGTACGCCCGACGGGATTCGAACCCACGACCTTCAGAGTCGGAGTCTGACACTCTATCCAGCTGAGCTACGGGCGCTCGTGCCTTTGCATTATATCAAATTCGACCCGCAAAGTAAATAGTTAAGTTTGCCTATTCGTGTCGGTTGTGCTATACTGTTTATTTAGAATATTGCTCGCTGCGAGGGTATGCTCATGAAAGCTCTTAAACGTATCGCCGCAACGCTGCTGTGTATCTGCGCCCTGCTCTCCCTGCCGGGCTGCGGCAGCGTACAGGCTACTGAAAAACAAATCTTCGCCATGAATTCGGCGATCTCCATAAAAGCTTACGGCAAACTCGCTCAGGCCGGTATTGACGCCGCAAGCTCCGTCATTAACTCGCTCGACGCCGCCCTCGACCCTAAACGCGAGGGCTCCACCGCCTACGCCATCAACAACGCCCAGGGCCAGAGCGTGCTCGTCACGGGCCAGGTCGCCGAAATGCTGCTCACCGCAAAGGAGGTCTACTCCCTCTCCGGCGGAGCGCTCGACCTCACCGTCTACCCGCTCGTCAAAGCCTGGGGCTTCGTCGACGGCCTCTACCGCGTGCCCTCCGAGAGCGAGATAGAGGGCCTGCTCAAAAACGTCGGATTCTCCAGGGTAACGCTCTCCGCCATGTCCGACTCCGACTCCTACCTGCTCACCATGCCCGCCGGTATGGAGCTCTCCTTTGCCGCCGTCGGGCGCGGCTGCGCCGCCACCTATGCCGCCAGAGCCATGCAGGTCGCCGGCGTCGAGTCCGGCATCATCTCCATAGGCGGCAACATCCAGACCCTCGGCGACAAGCCCGACGGCTCTAGCTGGATCATCGCCATTCAGGACCCCTCCAACCCCTCGGCATACGTCTGCACCCTTGACCTGAACGGCAGCAACGCCGTCGTGACCTCCGGCGGCTATCAGCGCTATTTCATAGACGGAGAAGACACCTGGACCCATCTCATAGATCCGAGTGACGGCTATCCCGCCGCCACCGGCGTGCTCTCCGCCACCGTCGTCGCCGACGACGGCATCTATGCAGACGCCCTCTCGACCGCCCTCTGTATCATGGGCGAAACCAAGGCCGTAGACCTCTACGAGGACAGCAGCGACTTTGAAATGATACTCATAACAGACGACGGACGCATGCTCGTCAGCGAGGGCCTGAGCGAGAACTTCGTCCGTTCAAACGACGATCTGAAGGTGGAATACGTCACAAAATGAGGCTGGGCAGAGACTTCTTTCTCCGCGACGCGCTCGAAGTCGCGCCGGAGCTTATCGGCAAAACCATTGTGAGGACCCTCGACGACGGGACCGAGATACGCCTGACCATCACCGAGACCGAGGTCTACCGCGGAGAGGAGGACACCGCCTGCCACGCCCACAAGGGGCGAACTAAACGAACCGAGATGCTCTACAGGCAGGGCGGCACGGTCTACGTCTACCTCTGCTACGGCATCCACTGGCTGCTGAACATCATCACCGGCCCCGCCGGGCACCCTCAGGGCGTGCTCATCCGCGCCTGCGAGGGCTTCGAGGGTCCCGGAAAACTCACCAAAAAACTCGCTGTCACAGGCGAGTTCAACGGCGCAGATATCACCACCTCCCCCCTGCTCAGGCTCGAAGACGAGGGGAAGATGGTTAACATAATCACAGACAAGCGCGTGGGTATTGCATATGCTGACGAGCGCGACAGAGAGAGGTTGTGGAGATTTAAGCGAGGTTGACATAATGCATGAATTGCATGGTGAACTGAGATATGTGAAAGGCATAGGCGAGGCGAGGGCGAGGGCGTTTGAGAGGCTCGGGGTCAGCGACCTCGCCGGTCTTGTTTCGTTTTTCCCGAGGGGCTATGAGGACAGGAGCAGGCTTGTGAAGGTCTCTGGGCTTCAGGACGGGGAATCGGCCTGTGTCCGGGCGATGGTGCAGGGCGCGCCCGAGCTGAGCCGCATCAGGCGCGGGCTTGAGCTGGTGAAACTCAAGGCTGTCGACGAGACCGGAGTGCTGTCCGTCACATTTTTCAACCAGAAGTATCTGAAGGACCGGTTGAAGGCCGGGGAAAGCTACGTATTTTACGGCAAGGCGCAGGTCCGGGGCCGCATGGTATCGATGGCGAACCCGGCGTTTGAGCCGGAGGCGGATTTTGGCCGGACTACCGGCAGGATATTACCTGTCTACAGGCTCAGCTCGGGGCTTTCGCAGAACGTGGTGCGCTCTGCGGTGAGGCAGGCGCTGGACGCGGCGAAGGGCTGGACGCCCGACGGACTGCCGAATCCGGTAGCGGATGAGTACAAGCTCTGCACAGCGCGCTATGCCTACGAGAACGTCCACTTCCCCTCCGATTTCCGGGCGCTGGAGCTGGCGCGCAGGCGGCTGGTATTCGAGGAGCTTTTCGTGCTGGCCTGCGCGCTGGGCATACTCCGCGGCGGGCGCGAGCAGGAGAGCGGCCGGGTGCTTGCTGAGGCCGCGCTGGGTGATTTCACCGCCTCCCTGCCCTTTGAGCCGACCGGGGCGCAGCTGCGCGCCATCGGAGATGCGGTTAGCGACATGCGTTCGGGCAGGCTGATGAACCGGCTGATACAGGGCGACGTGGGCAGCGGCAAGACGCTCGTGGCCGCGGCCTGCATCTGGTATGCGGTGCAGTCTGGGGCGCAGTCGGCTTTCATGGCCCCAACGGAGATATTGGCGGAGCAGCACTACGCCACGCTCAGGGGTTTCCTCGAGCCTTTCGGCATACGCGTCGCCAAGCTCACGGGCTCAATGAAGGCGAAGGAGAAGCGCGAGGTGCTGGCGGGCCTTGCCTCGGGCGAGACCGGGCTGTGCGTCGGCACGCACGCGCTGCTGTCGGAGGGCGTGGAGTTTAACGACCTCGCGCTGGTCGTGACCGACGAGCAGCACAGGTTCGGCGTGCAGCAGCGCTCGGCGCTGGCGGGCAAGGGCGCCCAGCCGCACATCCTCGTCATGTCCGCGACACCCATACCGCGGACGCTGGCGCTCATCATCTACGGCGACCTCGACGTCTCGCTCATAGACGAGCTGCCACCCGGCCGGCAGAAGGTGGACACCTTCACGGTGGACAGCAGCTACAGGCAGCGCCTGAACGGCTTCATCGAGAAGCTGGTGCATGAGGGCCGTCAGGTCTTTGTGGTCTGCCCGAGGATAGAGGACGACGAGGAAAAGCCTGACGACCTGATGTCGGCCGAGGAGCATGCTGAGGAACTTCGCCGCGAGCTGCCCGCGCTCAGAACGGGCTGCATACACGGCAGGCTGAAGGCAAAGGACAAGGACGAGATAATGTCGCAGTTCGCCGCCGGGGAGATCGACGTACTGGTGTCGACGACGGTCATCGAGGTGGGCGTGGACGTGCCGAACGCGGCGCTGATGGTCATTGAAAATGCTGAGCGTTTCGGGCTGTCCCAGCTTCACCAACTGCGCGGGCGCGTGGGGCGCGGGAAGCACAAGAGCTGGTGCATACTGGTCTCGGACGCGAAGGGCGAGGAGGCCCGTGCGCGGCTGTCGGCGATGACGCATATCTCGGACGGTTTCAGGATAGCGGAGGAGGACCTGCGGCTGCGAGGCCCCGGTGATTTCTTCGGCTCGCGGCAGCATGGCCTGCCGGAGCTGCACATAGCCGACCTCGGCGCGGACATGAACGTCCTGAAAGCGGCGCAGGAGGCCGCGCACAGGCTGCTCGAGGAAGACCCCGATCTGGATAGACTCGAAAACCGAAAACTCCGGGAACGTGCTGAGGCGCTGATAGCAATGTCCGGTGGCAGGTTCAATTGAGGCAAACCCCCGCATATACTCATGTGAGTACAAGCGGGGGTTTCGTGTATGAAAAAGCGGCTTATCGTGAATACTGCGCTGCTGACCGGGGCGTCGCTGCTGATGCGCTGCATTGGCATGGTGTTCCAGGCCTGGCTGGCCGGGCGCATCGGGGCGGCCGGCATCGGGCTGTACCAGTTGGTCATGAGCGTAGAGGTACTGGCCACGACCTTTGCGATAAGCGGCATCCGCTTCGCGGCCACGCGGCTCGTGGCGGAGGAGATAGGGCTTGGGCGCGGCTCGGGCGTCGGCGGGGCAATGTACAGATGTGCCGCGTACAGCCTCATATTCGGCGCGGCAGCCTGCGGGATACTGTACATATTCGCGGAGCCGATAGGTTTTCTCTGGATAGGCGACGCGAGGACGGTCATGAGCCTCAGGATACTGTCCTTCGGGCTGCCGTTCATTGCGCTGTCGTCGGTGCTGTCAGGCTATTTCACGGCCTGCGGGCGGATATGGAAGCCCTCGCTGGTGCATTTGCTCGAGCAGCTCATATGCGCCGCACTGGTGGTCATCTTCCTCAGCAAAGCGCCCGAGGGGGACATCGAGCGCAGCTGCGCGTCGGTAGCTGCGGGCGTCACAGCGGCCGACATGCTCTCGCTTGTGATGATGTTGTGCTTCTATGTGGGCGACCGCAGGAGGCACGGCGAGCGCGGCGGCGGCTCTGTTCGCCTGACTTCGAGAATGTTCGGGGTCGCGCTGCCGCTGGCGGTCTCGGCCTATGCACGAAGCGCGCTGTCGACGCTCGAGCATCTGCTGGTGCCGCGCGGGTTCCGCAGGTCCGGGCTGTCGGCGGACGCGGCGCTGGCGGGCTACGGCGTGATACAGGGCATGGCGATGCCGATAATCGGCTTTCCATCCTGCCTGCTCTCTGCGGTCGCAGAGCTGATGATACCCACGCTGACCGAGGCGCAGATGCGGGGCGACTGCCGCGGGATACGCATCATCGTGAGCAAGCTGCTGAAGCTCTGCGTCGGGTTTTCGCTCCTCGCAGCGCTGCTGCTCTGGCGCTTCGGCGGCGATATCGGCGAGGCGGTCTATGGCTCGGAGGAAGCCGGGCGGTTCATACGCCTGCTCGCTCCGCTGGTGCCGATGATCTACACGGACATGGTCATAGACGGCTGCCTCAAGGGCCTCGGCCAGCAGGTCTGGAGCATGGCCATCAACATCCTCGACGCCGCGCTGGGCGTGCTGCTGGTCTGGCATTTCCTGCCCTTGTACGCCCTGAACGCATACATAGCGATCATCTACTTCAACGAAGCCCTCAACTTCACGCTCAGCGCTCTGAGGCTCAGGAGAGCCGTGCGCAGCAGCTGCCGGGTATAGAAAAATGGCCCGCCGGATTGCCGGGTGTGCGCAAGACAGTATTGCGCCGAGATTGACGAAGCGGCACGAAACCGCATGGAGCTGATCGTGCCGGAGTTGGCGAAGCGAAACGGTGTGCCCGAGCAACTGAAAGCCGACAACCAACTTGAATGGGTACGGCAGATGAACGCTTGCAAGGCACAGGCAGAAGCGATTGTAAAGTTTGAGCTGAGTTATGATTGATACCGAGAACGCCCGGACGGAAAATGTTCGGGCGTTTCTTGTGCAAATGGTAGAAAAATTCACATTCTTATGCTATACTTTAATATGAGAAAGTGTATTATGCCCATCAAACCATCACAGAGTGTTCACAAAGGCATGCTACAATTTTTCATATAGATAGAAAGGTGGTATTGCTATGAAAAAGTTGATAGCATTAGTTTTAGCTATGGTCTGTGTTCCGGGTTTAGTTGGTTGTAACACTGCAACTCAGGATGCGAAAACGAATGAAAGTTGGGTATTTCAAGCAATTCTTGTGGATATCTATGATGGTTTTTATTTGGTCGAACCATTAGAAGGTAGCTATGAACAGACTGTTGCTAAACAGGTTGAAGTCCCTATAAAAAAACTTGACCCTTCCTTAGAGCCAGAAGTTGGAGATACTATTGAAATTACACATAGCGGTGTCATTATGGAAGTAAATCCGTCAAGATTGAGAGAAGTGTATAGTATCAAAGTTGTTGAGGAAGCAGAATAAGGGTAATGAATCCCAATTGTCTGTCTGCCAAAATCCCTTTAGGAACTAAAGGGCGCACTTCTATACTCTCTATCGAGAGTAGTGCGTCCTGCGGAGCTTCATTCTCTGTCAGCAGAAGAAAACTGCTTGACCGAGAATGTTGCGTCACTTCGTTCCGTCAAGGTGGCTACACCCCCTTGCGCCGCTAAAGCGGCTATCCCCTGTGGACTTGCCGTCCGCAAACGGTTTTGACAAACCGTTCGCCGCCAGCAAACTTGAAGATTAGACATAAACAAATCCTCCGCATGGTCTAAGCCATACGGAGGATTAACTGTTTTACGGATACCCGCCTATAACCGGCGGGCCATTTTTATCTGTTCTCTCATCAGTACTCGAAATTGTGAGCCTTCTCAAGCACCATGTCCTTGACCTTCATCAGTCTGACCTTGGTCGAGCTTTCGTTCTCCTCGAGCTTCATCGAGATGTACTTGATGTTTTCCTCGAAGTTCGGGATCATGACGTACTCCAGCGCGTTGACGCGGCGGCGGGTCTTCTCTATCTCCTCCGCCAGCAGCTGCATGGTCTTTTCGACCTGCGCCAGCTCGAGCATGTCCTCAAAGACCTTGGCCAGCTTCTCCAGAGCGTCGTCCAGCTCGCCGCTCGTCTGAGCAAAGCCGTAGGGGTAGATCTCCGACGGGTCGTTGTTCTTCGTCCTGAAGCTGTACACCGGCACGTTCACGCTCATGATGTTCTTGAAGCTCATGCCCAGCTCCACGCTCTGGCGCGGATAGAGCAGCGCCTGCTCCAGCATCTCCGGCGACATGATCGTGCTCGCCACCGTCAGCGACGCAAACGCGCCCGTCATGCCCTCCTCGACCTTGCGGCGCAGCTCCTTGTTCAGCCTCACCACGTCCATAAACTGGCGCATCAGCTCGTCGCGCTTGTCCTTGAGCAGCTTGTGCCCGCGTCTGGCCGTCTTCAGCCTGCCCTTGAGCTGGTTCAAGACCATTCTGGTCGGGGTTACTGCGGTTTTAGGCATACTTCACCGCCTTACTTGTCTTCCGGCATATACTTCTCGATGTACTCAGGCTTGATGCGCTTGAGCTCCTTCCTCGGAAGTATGCGCAGAAGCTCCCAGCCAAGGTTCAGAGTTTCCTCTATCGTGCGGTTCGTCTCGTTGCCCTGGCTGACGTACTGTTTCTCGAACTCGTCTGCAAACTTCGCGAACAGCTTGTCGTCGTCCGACAGCGCCGCCTCGCCGAGTATCGTCATCAGCTCCTTGGCGTCCTTGCCCCTCGCATAGGCCGCGAACAGCTGGTTCATCGTGCCCGAGTGGTCCTCGCGGGTCTTGCCCTCGCCGATGCCCTTGTCCTTCAGACGGCTCAGGCTCGGCAGGACGTCCACCGGCGGCACTATGCCCTTGCGGTGCAGCTCACGGGAGAGGATTATCTGGCCCTCAGTGATGTAGCCGGTCAGGTCGGGGATGGGGTGGGTCTTGTCGTCCTCGGGCATGGTCAGGATGGGTATCATCGTGATGGAGCCCTTCTTGCCTATCCTTCGTCCGGCCCTCTCGTACATCGTCGCAAGGTCGGTATACAGGTAACCGGGGTAGCCGCGGCGGCCCGGGACCTCTTTCTTCGCCGCGGAGACCTCACGCAGGGCCTCGGCGTAGTTCGTTATATCGGTCAGGATGACCAGCACGTGCATGTCCTTCTCAAAGGCCAGGTACTCGGCCGC
Source organism: uncultured Eubacteriales bacterium (assembly GCA_900546615.1). Lineage (GTDB taxonomy): Bacteria > Bacillota > Clostridia > Oscillospirales > Oscillospiraceae > Scatomorpha > Scatomorpha pullistercoris. Next base: position 13,657 of record URDJ01000023.1, read on the forward strand.
GGTCAAAGCCATACGCGGGGTGGCGATACGCTCGACGGCGGGGTCGTTGGCGAGGTTCGAGAAAACGACGGTGCGGTCTATTGCGCCCGTGCGGCGGAAGTCCTGGATGAAGTACTCGGACTCCTCGAACGTGATGCCTATTGCGGCGAACACGACGGCGAAGTTCTCGTTCGCGCCGAGGACTCGCGCCTGGCGCGCTATCTGCGCGGCCAGCGCCGCGTGCGGCAGGCCGGAGCAGGAGAAAATCGGCAGCTTCTGGCCGCGGACCAGCGTGTTCAGACCGTCTATCGTGGAGACGCCCGTCTGGATAAACTCGGCCGGGTAGGCTCTCGCCGCGGGGTTCATGGGCAGGCCGTTAATGTCCCTGTGCGCGTCGGCCAGTATCTCCGGGCCGCCGTCTATCGGCTCGCCCATGCCGTTGAACACTCGGCCCAGCATGTCCTCAGAAACGCCCAGCTCCAGCGGGTGGCCAAGGAAGCGGACCTTCGTGCCGGCGAGGTTGATGCCCTGTGCGGACTCGAACAGCTGTACGACAGCCGTGTCGCCCTCGACCTCCAGCACCTTGCAGCGCCTTACTTCGCCGTTCGGAAGCTCAAGCTCGCCCAGCTCGTCGTAGGTGACGCCTTCGACCTGCTTGACGACCATCAGAGGATTCGCGACCTCGCGTATCGTCTTATACTCTCTGATCATTCGTCCTCACCTCCCTCGGCTATTTCGGCTATCTCGGCCTTCATCTCGTCGATTATCTCATCGTAGGTCTTCACGACCTCGTCCTGAGGCACCATCTTGGCGCGGCCTATGCGCTCGCGCGCGGGTATATTGAACAGCTTGTTCATGTCCGCCCCGGAGCCTATGGCCTCGCGGCAGACCGTGTCGTACTGCAGCACCATGTCCAGCAGCCGGAACTGCTTCAGGTAGCTCGAGTACGCGTCCTCGTCGATGAACGCGTTCTGCTGCAGGAAGTCCTCGCGTATCATCTTGGCGGTCTCCATCGTCAGCCTGTCGTTCGGGCTGAGCGCGTCCTGGCCGACCAGCCTGACGATCTCCTGCAGCTCGGCCTCCTCCTGGAGGATGTGCATGGCCTTGTCGCGGTTCTGCATGTACTTCGCGCCGAACTCGCCCTCGTACCAGGGCTTGAGCGTATCGACGTACAGCGAATACGAGGTCAGCCAGTTGATGGCCGGGAAGTGCCTCGCGTATGCCAGCGACGAATCCAGTGCCCAGAAGACCTTGACTATACGCATCGTCGCCTGCGATACCGGCTCGGACGTGTCGCCGCCCGGAGGCGAGACAGCACCGATGGCCGTTACAGAACCCCTTCTCTCGTCGGAGCCGAGGCACTCGACCACGCCCGCGCGCTCGTAGAACTGAGCCAGACGGCTCGCCAGATACGCGGGGTAGCCCTCTTCGCCGGGCATCTCCTCGAGTCGGCCGGACATCTCACGCAGGGCCTCTGCCCAGCGGGAGGTCGAGTCGGCAAGGACGGCCACGTCGTAGCCCATGTCGCGGAAGTACTCCGCTATGGTAATGCCGGTATAGATTGACGCCTCGCGCGCCGCGACGGGCATGTCGGAGGTGTTCGCTATGAGCACCGTGCGCTTCATCAGAGGTTCGCCGTTCCTCGGGTCGGTCAGCTCGGGGAACTCCATAAGGACGTCGGTCATCTCGTTGCCGCGCTCGCCGCAGCCTATATAGACGACGATGTCCACGTCCGACCACTTCGCCAGCTGGTGCTGCACGACGGTCTTGCCCGAGCCGAAGGGACCGGGTACGGCGGCGGTGCCGCCCTTGGCTATGGGGAACAGCGTGTCGATGATCCTCTGTCCGCTGTTCATCGGCCTTGCCGGGGTATACTTCTGGCTGTAGGGCCTCGCGATACGCACCGGCCAGTTCTGCACCATGGTGAGTTCCTTCGTCTTGCCGTTGTAGTCCTCGAGGACGGCAATGACGTGATCGACGGTGAACTCGCCCTTTTCGATGCTCTTGACGGTGCCGCTCACTCCGGGCGGTACCATGATCTTGTGCAGGATGGCGCTCGTCTCCTGCACGGTGCCGAGCACGTCGCCCGCGGCCACATGCTGGCCCGGCTCCGCCACCGGCACGAACTCCCATTTCTTCTCACGGTTGAGCGCCGCGACCTGCACGCCTCTCGTGATGGTCTCGCCCGTCAGCGCCCTTATCTCGGGCAGCGGACGCTGGATGCCGTCGTAGATGTTCTCCAGCATGCCGGGGCCGAGCTCCACCGACAGCGGCAGGCCCGTCGTCACGACCTCCGCGCCGGGGCCGAGGCCCGAGGTCTCCTCATAGACCTGTATCGACGCAGAGTCGCCCGTCATGTTAAGTATTTCGCCTATGAGCCGCTGGCTGCCCACTCGGACGACGTCCGACACGTTCGCGTCGGCCAGTCCCTCGGCTACGACCAGCGGGCCCGATACTTTCGTTATAATTCCGCTCATCTGCAAACCTTCTTTACAAAATGTCTGTTCCCACGGCCTTCTCGACCGCCGCCTTCAGCGCGGACTGGCCGAGGCCCAGCGGGCCTTCCCTGCCGGGGATGAATATTATCGCGGGACTGGGTACGTCCTTGTACTTCGATATCTCGTGCTCGAGATATCTCGCCAGGTTCTCCTCTACGTAGATTATCGCGTACTCGACCTCAGATTCCTTCGTCAGGTACCTGAAAGCCTCCTTGGCCTCCTCAGCGCTGCCCGCCGGGAATACGTCCAGGCCAAGCGCCTTGAAGCCCATGACCGTGTCACGGCCGCCCAACACCGCAATTTTAAGCATTGATATCACGCAGCCTTTCCCGTATGACCTCCGGCTCTATCCCCGCCAGACGCCCCGTCAGCATCATCCTCGCCGCGGTTATCTCCGCCTCGAGCAGCGCCAGATACTCCGTCACCGCCTCGATGCCGAAGGGCTTCGTCTTCGCCTGTGCCAGATAGTTCGACACGGCATTGTCGCAGGCCAGCTCGAAATCCGTCATCGTGCCGCCCTTCATCGCCTCCGCGCCGAGCTGCGCCGCGTGCTCCAGGTATCCCGAAGCAAACGCCTGCACGATGCCCTCGCCGCTCTCCGCCGCCTGGCAGAGCACGTCCCGGTCCACCGTGCCGCCCGACACCAGCGCCGTCAGCATGAAATCCCGGTCCTTGCCCATGCGCACCGTCCTCACGGCCGCGCGCAGGTTCGCGCTGTCTATCATCGTGCGCACGTAACCCTTCACAAACTCGCTGCCCGTGGCCTCCGCGAGCCTCAGAAGCTCCGCAAAGTACGCCGCGTCCAGCTCAAAGTCCGCAAGCTGCGGGTTGCCCGTGCGCGCGAGCACCTTCACGGCCTCCTCGTACGCCTTCGCCATGTCCGCCGGAAGATTCGACAGCGTCTCCTCCTCCACGTACTCCTTCAGCTTCGCCGCCGGCACCCTGCCGCAGTCGGACAGCAGCCGGTCGCCCGACACCTCCGCACCCGCGGCCTTCACCAGCGTCTTTATGTTGTGGTAGTCGTACTTCAGCCTGAAAATATCCACGACCTCCGGCTGCGCGGCCATGCCCGCAAGCTCCGCGAAAATATCGCTCCTGTGCTTCGTCAGCGCAGCGTCTATACCCGCCGCGTCCGCCTCGGACATGTCCTCATAGCCGCACTCGGTCAGCAGCTTCGCCGCCTCGGCATAGCTGCCGGCGGAGAGCATCCTGTCCATCCTGTCGCGGCTGAGCATCGAGCCTTCCCTCGCCCGCAGCATCGCAGACATCGTCAGATATTCGGTATCCTTCGTCTTCTTAGACAAGTCCTTACCCCCTTGTCCGTCAGTATGCGCCGCCGAACGCGGCCTCAGCCCTCAAAGAGCACCTCCGCCACGCGCGCCGCAAGCTCTCCCCTCGAGAGCTCCAGCAGTGTGTCCACCGTGCAGTTGACCTCGATGTCCCCCTGCTTCAGAATGAGCCCGCCGGTCATCTCCCGAGTGTCCTCCGAGAGTGTCAGCACGCCGTCCGCGCCCTTCTTCGCCAGCAGCTCGTTAGCCGCCTTCACGACCTTCGCGCCCACGGCCGCCTTGTCCTTCTTCGACAGGATGACCTCCTCCTGGCCCGTTATCGCGGCCTCAGCCGCCTCACGCGCCAGAAACGCCACGTAGTCCGCCTCAGGCAGCTCCGCTATCTTCGCCTTCGCCCTCTCGAACGCCTTTGAAACAGCCTCCTGTTTCATCGTCAGCACGCTCTTTTTGGCCTCCAGCCGAGCCGTCCTGCCCATGCGCTGCACCCGCTGCTCCGTGTCCTTTACTCCCTCACGCACCAGCTTCCAGTACTGCTCCTGAGCAAGCCGCTCGTTCTCCGCGCGTATCTCCGCGCAGCGCGCCTCGGACTCGGCGCGGATGGCGGCGCATTCCGCCTCCGCGTCCGCCCTGATGCGAGCGGTTATTTTTTCGATCCCGTTCATGGCAGTCCCAACCTTACTGATCAGGCGCCGCTCAACCGATGTTGAGGATCATGAGCATGGACGCGAGCAGGGCAAGAATGGCGTAGAACTCGACCGTGATGCAGAGCACCATGCCCTTGGACCAGTCGTCGGGCTTCTTGGCCAGCAGATTGATGGAGGCAGCGGCCACGCGGCCCTGTGCAATGGCGGAGATCATGCCGCCCAGCGCCATCGGCAGGCAGGCGACGAAGTAACGCAGACCCTCGGTCACCGTCAGGTCCATGATGGTGCCGTCCAGCAGACCCATGCGGAAGGAGGCGAAGAACCAGACGACGAGGCCGTACAGACCCTGCGTGCCGGGTATGACCTGCAGTATCATGACCTTGCCGAATTTGCCGGGGTCCTCGCACAGCAGGCCCGCGCCCGCTTCGCCCGCGATGCCGGTGCCCTTGGCGGAGCCTATGCCGGAAAGTGCCGCAGCTAGACCCGCGCCGAGCAGGCCGAGTGCCATTCCGCCGAACTGTTCAAGAAAACTCATTTTAATTTCCTCCTCTTATTTGTCGGTTGTAGCGACGTTTACAAATTTGGTGTTGATCTCAAGCGGTCTGAACGGCTTGCCGCCGTCCTTATAGAATTTGCCGAAATACTCGAGGCACTGCAGCCTCAGGTCATGTACGAAGCAGCCCAGCAGGTTCAGCGCAAAGTTCAGCGCGTTGCCCAGGATGGATACGATCAGGAAAACGACTATGTTCCCCGCGATCGCGCCTATCGTATTGAACACCTGCGCGATAACGCTGCCCGCGAGCATCAGCGCCATGAGACGCGAGTAGCTCAGTATGTCGCCGAAGTAGCCCGTCACGCCGTTGTATACAGCGCCGATGAAACCGGAGATGATGCCAAAGCCCTTCTTGCCCTTCGCGGAGCCGATGAACAGCATCACGATACCTATGGCCAGCACCACCGGCACTCCGCCGACGCTGCCCACGCCCAGAGCCGCAAGGCCGCCGCCGATGAAGATGACCCACCAGGTGCCCTCCTCAAACACGGCACTGAACACTTCCCCGGACTTGCATTTCTCCACGAAGCTGATGATCATGCCCGTGATGATCTGTATGACGCCCAGCACCATCGCGCCCAGCAGTATCATGACCGTGTCATTGAGCGGCGTGAACAGCGCGGGCAGGCCCGCCCAGGTCGTATCGGGGTTTATTATCTTCGCTATCTGGAGAGGAGCGTCGCCGAAGCAGCCGCCCGTCACTGCGCCCCAGATCGTTGTCGAGATGCCGCACCAGAGCAGCAGCTCGAAGAAATTGCGTGTGCCGCGTCTGGGCTTCTTCTTGCCCAGCACCAGCAGGGCTATGATTATCATGAGCACGCCGTAGCCCATGTCCGCAAGCATGATGCCGTAGAACAAAATGAAAAACGGCGCCATCAGCGGGTTCGGGTCCACGCCGTCGTAGGCCGGGAGAGAATACATCTCCGTGACCATGTTCAGTGCCCTCGTGAACCGGTTGTTCTTGAGCTTCACCGGTACCTCCGGGTACTCGTCCTCGACCGGGTCCGCGGTCTCCCACGCACAGTCGTACTTTGCCAGCACGCCCGCCAGCTCCTGCTCCTTCTCCGCGAGCACCCAGCCCTGGAGACAGACGGCGGTCTCCGTCTGCATGAGCCTCGTCTCGGCCTCGGCCCGCGCTATCTTCGTGCTCATGGTATCCGCGCGGAGCTTCAGCTCCGCCCTGTGCGGCGCTTCGGCGGCTATGGCCGAAGCCAGCTCGCCGTTTTCGCGGTTGAGCTCTGCGATCCTCTTTTCGCTCTTTTCAGCCGCCTGCCTTGCCGTGCAGTCAAACTCGCCGGGGCTCATGAGGTTGAAACCCAGCGGCCGCAGCGTCTCCAGCGCCGCGTCCAGCTCCTCCCTCAGGCAGACCAGCAGCACATAGTGCAGGCTCTTGTCGTCCGACACCCGGAACAGCTGCGCCTCCGGCGCGGCGGCTCCCAGGGCCGCGTCGGCCTCGGTCATGTCCAGAGCCGCAGGCAGCGACGCCGTCATCGCGGCAGCGCGCTCCGTGCCCTTGAAGGAGAACGGCAGCTCCAGCGGCAGCCAGGGCGCAAGGGCCTCGAGCGTCGTCTGCTCCCTCTGCACCTCGGCGTTATTGCGCCGTATCCGCTCCTCCAGCTCCATGATCCTCTCCGCCAGCGCAATATCCTCGCCCAGCGTCGCCTCGTCCAGCAGGTCCTTTACATCGGCATCCGGCAGCGGATTGAGAAATCCCGTTTTTTCCGGAGCGTACCTGTCCAGCAGCTTTACCGCGTTCGTAAGCTCCGCATGCTGCGATTTGACCTTCGACAGCTCTGCAGAGTCACAGCGGCTCAACGCCGGATACGCATCCTCAGGAAGCTCGGCAGGTTCGCTGACCTCGACGCAGCCAAGAAGCAAAAGCTCCTTCAGCAGCGCCTGCCTGTCCGCAGACATGGCCAGCAGCCGAAGCTTTTTCATCTTTACTATCGCCATATCAGCCGTTCACTACCCTTTCCACGATAAGCGCAGCGGCCTTTTCGAGACGCGCGTCCGCTCTCGCCCGCATAGCCGCCTTCTTGTTCTCAGTATCCGAAGCCAGCTGTTTTGCGTCCTCCTTGGCCTTATCGTCCGACTTCGCGCGCAGCTCAGCCAATTCAGCAGCGGCCTTCTTCTCCGCGGCCTCCAGCGCAGCGCGCCCCTCGGCCTGCGCCGCGGCCTCTGCCGCCTTCGCTGCCGCCTGCGCCTCGGCCTTCATTCGCTTCGCGTTCTCCTCAGCCTCGCCTATCGTCATGATCGCTTCAAAAGACATTGATACACCTCCCACCGAAAAAGACGGATGCGGAAAGCGCCATCATCCGTCAAGTCTCTACGTCATTAATAATACCAAAACACACTAAATTTAGCAAGCAAATTTGCGCAAAATACATGACAAAATAGGTACAATCTCCTCGCCAAAACCTGCGTCAGAGTTTTGTCAATCTTCACGAATGTGGTTGCCTTCGCGGTTTATATCGAGTTTATACTTGATTCATGGAGGAAAACGTATTATAATGTTAAATCCTTGAGGCAAAAAGAACCACGAGTGGAGGTCACATACATATGAGCACAACGGGCAACCGACGCAGGATAGGCGACCGCAAGGAAGGGCGGCGTCTGCGCACACTTCCTGCGCTCAATCTCTTTACGCCGTACATCATGATAGACCGCAACGACGCCTGCAACCAGTTCGCCGGCTCCATCGAGATCAGCGAGACCGACCGCTGGCTCCGCGCCAAACGGCAGGAGGGCTACAAGGGCCTCGGAATGCTGCATCTGTTCATTGCAGCGTACATAAGGGTCATCTCACAACTGCCTGGGCTGAACCGTTTCGTTGCAGGTCAGAAGATCTACGCGCGCAACGAGATACTCATCAACATGATGGTCAAGCGCGGCATCACAACGGACTCTGAGGAGACCTGCGCGAAGGTAGTTTTCGAGCCGACCGACACGATCTACGACGTGTACCGCAAAATGAACGACGCCGTGGAGGAGATCAGGGCCTCGGATGACAGCGGCACGGAGAAGGTCGCCGGCGCGCTCATGAAGATACCAGGGCTTTTCCTGAAGTTTGCGGTGTGGATACTTAAGATAATGGACTACTTCGACCTCATCCCCATGTCGCTGCTGCGCGCCAGCCCGTTCCACGGTTCAATGATCGTGACCGACCTTGGCTCGCTTGGCATTCCTCCCATATACCACCACATCTACAACTTCGGCAACCTGCCGGTTTTTCTGGCCTTCGGTGCGAAGCGGAGGGTCATGGAGCTTGACAGGCACGGCAACCCCGTCGAGCGCAAGTATGTGGACTACAAGATAGTCTGCGACGAGCGCATAGTGGACGGAGCTTACTACGCCGCCGCCTTCAAATTCATGAAATACTACCTCAAAAACCCCAACGAGCTCGAAAGGGCGCCTGAAAAGGTAGTAGAAGACATATTCTGAGCATCAGCAAAGCCGCCGCAGCCCAAGCAGGGCCGCGGCGGCTTTATTCTTATTCGTCCGGCAGGAAGATGACCGCCGACGAGAAGGCGACCGCGCTGCCTGAAAGCGCAGTTCTTCCGTTCTCGGTCCGGCAGACGAGTGTGCCTCCCCTTGCCGAGGCCTGATATGCCTTCAGCTCGGTTTTTTTCAGCTTTTCCGTCCAATACGGCGCGATATGGCAGTGGCCGGAGCCGCAGACGGGGTCTTCGTTCACTTTAAGTTTGGGTCCAAACGACCTGGAAACGCATTCATATTCCCGTCCTCTGGCCGTCACGTGCGTCAGCAGGCCCTCCAGCCCCGTTACAAGCTCAAAGTCCGGCCTGAGCTGCTTCACAGCATCCTCATCCGGGAGCACGCAGAGCAGGTCCCTGCCGATATATGCCTCCAGCGGCCTTACTCCCAGCGCCTTTTCCATCTCGTCCGTGACCTCTGTCTTTCTCAGCTCATAAGCCGGGAAATCCAGCTCATACAGCTCTCCCCTGCGCGTCACGCTCAGTCTGCCGCTCAGGGTGTCAAAATCCACATGCCGCGCGTCCGGCTCGTAATAATTCATTATCACAAAGGCAGTTGCCAGCGTCGCGTGTCCACAGAGGTCCACCTCGCTGCCGGGCGTGAACCACCGCAGTCCGTACGACTCTCCCTGCTTCACGGCAAACGCCGTCTCGGACAGGTTGTTTTCCCTCGCTATCGCCTGCATCGTCTCGTCCTTCAGCCAGTTGCCCATTACGCATACCGCCGCCGGATTGCCAGTGAACACCCTGTCAGTAAAGGCATCCACCACATATTGTCTGAGTTCCAAGTGTACCTCCTTAAGCCTTGAAAACGCCTTTGAGCATTACCGAGCGATTGAATACAAGGTGCTCCGGGCAGGAGTCCCGGCTGTCTGCGCAGAAATAGCCCATTCTCAGGAACTGGAAGTGGTCGCTGGGCTTCGCGCTCTCCAGCATACGCTCGACCTTGCAGCCCGTCAGCACTTCGAGGCTCTCCGGGTCAAGGCAATCGATGAAGTTCTTGTCCCCGGCGTCCGGCTCCGGGTCGGAGAACAGACTGCCATAGAGTCGCACCTCGGCCTCGGCGCAGTTGTTGGCGTCCACCCAGTGCATCGTCGCGCCCTTGACCTTGCGGCCGTCTGCCGGGTCTCCGCCGCGGCTCTCGGGGTCGTAGGTAGCCAGAACTTCGACCACCTCGCCGTTTTCGTCCTTCACAAAGCCGGCGCATTTTATGAGATATGCGCCCTTGAGGCGGCACTCGAGGCCGCAGCTGTCGCCCTCGTCCGGGCACAGGCGCTTATACTTCGGCGCACGGTGCTCCATAAAATCCTCGCGCTCTATATACAGGTTGCGGGAGAAGGTAACCTTCCTCGTGCCGGCCTCGGGGTCGTTGGGGTTGTTCTCTATCTCCAGCTCCTCCGACTGCCCCTCGGGGTAATTCACCAGCGTGAGCCGGAGCGGGCGCAGCACGGCCATGGCCCTCTGTGCGTGCTCGTTGAGGTCCTCGCGCAGGCAGTGCTCCAGCAGCGCGTAGTCCACCGTGTTCGGGACCTTGGCGACGCCGATGCGCTCGCAGAAATTGCGTATGGACGCCGCGGTGTAGCCCCTGCGCCGCAGCCCGCAGAGCGTCGGCATCCTCGGGTCGTCCCAGCCCGACACATAGCCTTCCTCGACGAGCTTCCTCAGCTTGCGCTTCGACATCACCGTATAATTGATGCCCAGCCGCGCGAACTCTATCTGCCTCGGCTTCGAGGGCAGGTCGCAGTTGTTTATGACCCAGTCGTAGAGCGGGCGGTGGTCCTCAAACTCCAGCGAACAGAGCGAGTGCGTGATGTGCTCCATCGCGTCCTCTATGGGGTGCGCAAAGTCGTACATCGGGTAGATGCACCACTTGTCGCCCTGACGGTGGTGGTGCGAATGGTTTATGCGGTAGATGACGGGGTCGCGCATATTGAAGTTGCCGCTCGCAAGGTCTATCTTCGCGCGCAGGGTCATAGCGCCGTTCGGGAACTCTCCCGCGCGCATCCGGCGAAATAGGTCGAGGCTCTCCTCCATCGGCCTGTCCCGCCAGGGCGAGCGCGCCGGGGTGTTCACATCGCCGCGGTACTCCCTGAACTGCTCGGGCGTCAGCTCGCAGACATAGGCGAGGCCGCGCTTTATGAGGTCCTCCGCGCACTCGTACATCTTCTCAAAGTAGTCCGAGGCATAATAGAACCTGTCGCCCCAGTCGAAGCCCAGCCAGTGTATGTCCTCCTGTATGGCCTCGACGTACTCCACGTCCTCCTTGGTCGGGTTCGTGTCGTCCATGCGCAGGTTGCACAGGCCGCCGTATTTCTCCGCCGTGCCGAAATCTATGACCAGCGCCTTGCAGTGGCCGATGTGCAGATAGCCGTTCGGCTCGGGCGGGAACCGGGTGTGCACCTTCATGCCCTCACAGCGTCCGCCGGGGGCGAGGTCTTCGTCTATGAACGTCTCTATAAAATTCTTGGATACTTCTTCCATGTCAAACCCTCACAGCCCTTTATAGACTTGATGTTCACCTATTATACACGCATTTTTTGCTGTTTACAACGGTCTTTTTGGGCGCTATAATCTTTGTATGAATTTGAGCGGAGGCAGTTATGACTGATGTAATTGTAATAGGCGGCGGGCCGGCGGGGGTCTCGGCGGCGCTGACGGCGATGCACAGGGGCAAGACGGCGCTGATCGTCTCGTCCGCGCCGGAGGATTCGCCGCTCTGGAAGGCGGAGCATATAGACAACTACCCCGGCCTGCCGGGCGTGACCGGGCGCGAGCTTGTGGAGACGCTGCTGCGGCACGCGGAAGGCTCGGGCGCGCAGGTGATGCGCGGCCGGGTGCTCTCGGTGCTGCCGATGGGAGGGGGTTTTGGGGTCTCGGTCGGCTCGGATTTTGTGGAGGGCCGCGCGGTGGTGGTCGCCTCGGGCCTCTCGCGGGCGAAGCCCTATCCGGGCGAGGCGGAGTTCCTCGGCGCGGGCGTGAGCTACTGCGCCACCTGCGACGGGATGCTGTACAGGGGCAAGAGGGTCGCGGTCATCGGCCTTTCGGCGGACGCGCCGGAGGAGGCGGAGTTTTTGCGCTCCATCGGCTGCGAGGTGGAGTATTTCGACAGCTCCAGGGCCAAAAAGTACGAGATTAAGGGCGGCGAGCGTGTTGAAAAGCTCGTGGCCGACGGCGAGGAATTTGACGTCAGCTGCGTCTTCATCCTGCGCGCAGGCGTGGCGCCCGGCTCGCTGGCTCCGGGCCTCGAGCTGGACGGCCCGCACATCAAGGTGGATGCTGGCATGGCGACAAGTGTGCCGGGCGTCTTTGCGGCGGGCGACTGCGTGGGTGCGCCGTATCAGGTGGCGAAGGCGGTCGGCGAGGGCAACATTGCGGGTATATCCGCGGCAAAATATGTGGAGAATATACTCAAGGAGGAGAAATAAATGGCAGTACAGCATTTGACCAGCGCGGATTTTGACAGCGTCATCTCGACGGGGCGCTGCGTGGTGGATTTCTGGGCCAGCTGGTGCGGCCCGTGCAGGATGCAGGCTCCGATACTCGACGAGTTTGCGCTTGAGTACCCCGACGTGAAGGTCTGCAAAGTGGACGTGGACGCGGAGCCGGCCCTGGCCTCGCGCTTCGGCGTCATGAGCATACCGACGCTCATCTACTTCGAGGACGGAAAGCAGACAGGCAAGTCCGTCGGAGTCCAGATGAAGGAGCAGATAGCCGCCGCGATGGGCGTTTGAAAGCCGCAAGCGCCGCCACAGTGGTCGCTGATGGCCCACTGTGGCGGCGCTGCGCTTACCCCATATAATAAGGAGAATATCAATGGAAGACAGCAGGCAGAGCATCGTACATAAGACGGTCAAGACCGGCATCACCTTCGGCAGCGCCTTGGCCATGGTCATCAGCTACACCACCTGGCACTCCGTAGGCTGGGCCATATTCCACGGCCTGTTAAGCTGGGCGTATGTGATTTATTTTGTACTGCGTTACTGAGAACCGGCAACGCCGCGGCACCGACACCGCACGTTGATCCCGCACGCCCGAGGCGTGCGGTCGGGTCGTCGAGGACGCCGACCCCTGCGGATTTACGCGAACCATACGCGGGTGCGTAATCATCACGCCGGCGGTGGGCGTCACGCCGGGCGGGGGTGGAACCCCGCCCCTACGGTTTTTGTGCGTGGTTTGGCCGCGTGCGTGACCGTGGCGTTGGTGCGTGTCGTGACAACGGGTCGTCGAGGACGCCGACCCCTACGGCTGGGCTGTTGGTTTACCCCCAGCGTTGTCGTAGGGGCGGGGTTCCACCCCCGCCCGGCGTAACGTCCACCGCCGGCGTGACGGTATCGCACGCCGCCACCCGTAGGGCGCATCGACCTCGATGCGCCGCCATTTAAATCCAAACGCCTGCGGCGTTTCACCTTTTCCCCAGAGACTGCTGGAGGAGATGCGGCCTTTTTCCGCATCGACGACGTCAGTCAATATTTATAATAAACGCCGCCCCTGCGGGGCGGCTGCTTCCTTATTCCCCTCGTTAGCCAAGTCGGCCAACGCCATATATTACACCGCAGCCAGCCTCACCGCGCCCAAACGTCGGATAGGACTTCCAAGGTCCGTGGGAGAGGCGGGCGGGCCCACCAGCGTACGATGGGTCCTCACGCCCAAATATAAAGCCGCTTTTCTTTGGGGCGCCACCCCGTTTCTTTTGGCAAGGGCAAAAGAAATGGGGTGGCATTATACCCCCACCAATACGCATCAATGCTTGACAATCGGACAAGGATTGGATATAATCATCCGGTAAAAGGCAATGACGGGCAGGAGTAGGCGTTTGCTGATGCTCAGAGAGGGGACGGACGGTGCAAGTCCCCGTGACGCGGCGCTGAAGGTCGGCCCCGAGCCGCCGGACTGAAAGAGTTATCGATTAGGCCGGACGGGCGCTCCCGTTACAGAGCCGAGAGTGTCGCCCAATTTGGGCGGAACTCAGGTGGTACCACGCGGTATTTTCCCGCGCCCTGAGGCAAAACTTGCTTCGGGGCGCTTTTTCGTGCCCCGAAAAGGAGGAAATGTTATGAGAGAACTGCCGAAAGTCTACGACCCCAAACAGGTCGAACACAAGATCTACGACATGTGGCTCGAGGGCAACTACTTCCACGCCGAGCGCGACCCCGAGAAGAAGCCCTTCACCATCGTCATCCCGCCACCGAACGTCACGGGCCAGCTCCACCTGGGCCATGCCTTTGACGAGACCATCCAGGACGTGCTCATCCGCTACAAGCGCATGGACGGCTACTCCACGCTCTGGCTGCCGGGCTACGACCACGCAGGCATCGCCACGCAGATAAAGGTGGAGGAAAAGCTCCGGAACGAGGGCAAGACCCGTTTCGACCTCGGGCGCGACAAGTTCCTCGACGAGGTCTGGGCCTGGAAGAACAAGTACGGCGACCGCATCGTGGAGCAGCTCAAGACCCTCGGTTCCTCCTGCGACTGGGAGCGCCAGCGCTTCACCATGGACGACACCTGCGCCCGCGCCGTGCGCGAGACCTTTGTCGACCTCTACCAGAAGAAGCTCATCTACAAGGGCAAGCGCATCATAAACTGGTGCCCGAAGTGCACCACCGCGCTCTCTGACGCCGAGGTCGAGTACATCGACAAGCCGGGCCACCTCTGGCACATCCGCTACCCGCTCTCCGACGGCTCGGGCGAGCTCATCATCGCCACGACCCGGCCCGAGACCATGCTGGGCGACACCGGCGTCGCCGTCAACCCGAACGACGAGCGCTACACCAACATCGTCGGCAAGACCTGCATCCTGCCCCTCGTGGGCCGTGAGATACCCATCGTCGCCGACGACTACGTCGAGATGGACTTCGGCACCGGCTGCGTCAAGATGACCCCCTGCCACGACCCGAACGACTTCGAGGTCGCGCAGCGCCACGACCTCGACTACATCCTTATTCTCGATGATGACGCGAAGATAATAAACGGCGGCAAGTACAACGGCATGGACCGCTACGAGGCCCGCAGGGCCATCGTCGCCGACCTCGAGGCCGAGGGCTACCTCGTCAAGGTCGAGGATTACTCCCACAACGTCGGCACCTGCTACCGCTGCCACAGCGACGTGGAGCCGATCTCCTCCGAGCAGTGGTTCGTGAAGATGCAGCCTCTCGCGAAGGAGGCCATCCGCGTCGTCGAGGACGGCGAGGTCAAATTCGTGCCTGAACGTTTCTCCAAGACCTACCTCAACTGGATGTACAACGTCCGCGACTGGTGCATTTCCCGCCAGCTCTGGTGGGGCCACCGCATCCCCGCCTGGTACTGCAAGGATTGCGGCCATGTCACCGTCTCCAAGGAGGACGCCACCGAGTGCGAGGCCTGCCACAGCAAGAACATCGAGCAGGACCCCGATGTGCTCGACACCTGGTTCTCCTCCGCGCTCTGGCCCTTCTCCACGCTTGGCTGGCCCGAGGAGACCGAGGACCTCAAGTACTTCTATCCCACCGACGTGCTCGTCACGGGCTACGACATCATCTTCTTCTGGGTTGCCCGCATGATCTTCTCCGCCTGCGAGCAGATGCACGAGATACCCTTCCACACCGTGCTCATACACGGCCTCATAAGGGACCCGCAGGGCAAGAAGATGTCGAAGTCCGCGGGCAACGGCGTCGACCCCATCGAGATGATAGACCGCTTCGGCGCGGACGCGCTGCGCTTCAACATCATCACCGGCAACAGCCCCGGCAACGACATGCGCTTTTACGTCGAGCGCTGCGAGGCGATGCGCAACTTCGCCAACAAGCTCTGGAACGCCTCCCGCTTCGTCATGATGAACCTGAGCATCGAGGACTGCGCCCTGCCTGAAAAGCTCGAGCTGCCCGACAAGTGGATACTCTCGAAGCTCAACAGCCTCGTCGGCGAGGTGAGGGACAACTTCGAGCGCTACGAGCTCGGCATCGCGGCGCAGAAGATCTACGACTTCATCTGGGACAGCTACTGCGACTGGTATATAGAGCTGACGAAGGAGCGCCTGAACTCCGGCGACGCGGAGGCCAGGGAGGGCACGGAGCGCGTGCTGCTGTACGTGCTCACCGGCATACTGAAGCTGCTGCACCCCTTCATGCCGTTCATAACCGAGGAGATCTACCAGGCCCTGCCGCACGAGTGCGAGGCGCTCATAATAGCGCCCTTCCCGAAGTACGACGCGGCGCTCTCCTTCCCCGAGGACGAGGCGGGCTTCGAGCGCGTGATGGAGGTCATCCGCGCCGTGCGCAGCCGCCGCGCGGACATGAACGTGCCGCCTTCCCGCAAGGCGAAGGTCATCATCTGCGCCGCAGAGCAGGAGACCTACCGCGCCGGCGCGAAGTACCTCAGCCGCCTCGCCTCTGCCAGCGAAGTCGAGGTGCGCGGCATCTCCGGCGCCGGCAGTGACGCCGAGGAAAGCGCGAAGGGCATGGTCACAGTGACGACGTCCTCTGCCCGCGTGCTCATGCCCATGGCCGAGCTCGTGGACCTCGAGGCCGAGCGCGCGAGGCTTACGAAGGAGCTCGAAAAGGCCAGGGGCCAGCTCGAGGCCCAGAACAAAAAGCTCGCGAACGAGGCCTTCGTCTCCCGCGCGCCCGAGGCCGTGGTAAACGCCGAGCGCGAGAGGGCTGAAAAGGCAAAGGCCCTCATAGCAAACCTCGAGGAGAGCCTCGCAAAGCTCAAGTGACTGACCCGGACAAAACAAAAACGCCGCCTCGTTTGAGGCGGCGTTTTCATATTCATTTCACACGACCCGGACGCGCAGGACGTCGGGGTTCTGCTGTATCTGGCCGGTTATCTCGCCGTTTACCCGCTCGGCTAGGTCTATCATCGTGTAGGCGTACTCGCCGCGGGGCTTGTTTATCATGTGCTCGATGTTGATGTTACGGGCGCTGATGAGGTCGAGGATGCTGTTTATCATGTGCGGCACGTTCCTGTGGATGACGCACAGGCGGCACTCTCCCATCCTGTCCAGCGCGGCGTTCGGCATGTTCACCGAGTTCTTGATATTGCCGTTTTTGAGATAGTCGTATATCTCCTGTGCCGCCATGACGGAGCATTTTTCCTCGCTCTCGGGCGTGCAGGCACCGAGGTGCGGGGTCGTGATGCAGTTGCGCACGCCGACCAGCTTCGCGTTCGGGAAATCCGTCACATACTTGCCGACCTTGCCGCTCGCGAGGCCCTCTATCATCGCGTCGTCGTCCACTATCTCCGCGCGGGACTCGTTCACTATCCTCACGCCGGGGCGCATGGCCGCTATCGCCGCCGCGTCTATCATGTGGTGCGTGCTCTCGTTATAAGGCACGTTCAGGCTGATATAGTCGCTCGTGCGGAAGATCTCCTCAAGGTAGTCCACGTGTATGACGTCCCTCGAGAGCCTCCAGGCCGATTCCACCGACATGTACGGGTCGTAGCCCCTGACCGTCATGCCCAGCTTCAGCGCCGTCGAAGCCACCAGCACGCCTATGGCGCCGAGGCCAATGACGCCGAGGTTCTTGCCGCACAGCTCCGGCCCGGCAAAGGCGCTCTTGCCCTTCTCCACGAGGGCCGGTATCTCGTCCCCCCTGTCGGCGATGGACTTCACCCACTCGATGCTCCCAAGGATGTCCCTCGAGGCCGCGAGCAGCTGGAAGATGACCATCTCCTTCGTCGCGTCCGCATTCGCGCCCGGCGCGTTGAAGACCACGATGCCGCTCTCGGAGCAGCGGTCCAGCGGGATGTTGTTCGTACCCGCGCCCGCCCGGCCTATGCACTTGAGCTCCGGCCAGAACTCTGTCTGGTGCAGGTCGGCCGACCGGATGAGCAGCGCGTCCGGCGTCTCGAACTCCGTGCCGACCTCGCAGCCGTGCTTTACAAGTATGTCCGTCCCGAGATGGGATATCGTGTTCATCGTCCGTATCTTAAACATGGTGCGCCACCTCAAAATCTTTCATATACTCCGCCAGGGCCTTCGCGCCCTCAAGCGGCATCGCGTTGTACAGCGAGGCCCTCATGCCTCCGGTCAGCCTGTGCCCCTTCACGTTCAGCAGGCCGCGCGCCGCCGCACCCTTGCAAAACTCCGCATCCAGCTCCTCTGAGCCGGTCCTGAAGGTCACGTTCATGCACGAGCGGCTGCCCGGCTCCGCGTGCGGCTTATAGAGCTTCGAGTTATCCAGCACCTCGTAGATGAGCCCGCTGCGCTCGCGCCTTCTCTCGTCCATGGCCGCGACTCCGCCCTCGGCCTCGACCCAGTCGAGCACCAGCCCCAGCATATATATGCACCAGCAGGGCGGCGTGTTCAGCATCGAATCCTTCTCGACCATCAGCTTATAGTTCAGTATCTGCGGCGTGTCGGCCCGCTCCCGGCCCGTCATCGCCTTGTCCACGATGACGACGGTCAGCCCCGCAGGCGACATGTTCTTCTGCGCCCCCGCATAGATGAGCGCGTACTTCGACACGTCCACAGGATGGGACATTATTTCCGAGGACATGTCGCACACCAGCGGCACGCTGCCCGTCTCAGGCACGTAATCCCAGGCCGTGCCGAAGATCGTGTTGTTCGCGCAGTAGTGGAAATACGAGGCGTCGGAGTTTATCTTGAGCTCATCCTGCCCCGGTATCCTCGTGAAGTTCTCCGGCTTGCCGTCGAAGGCCGTGGTAACAGGCCCGTACTTCGCCGCCTCCTTCGCCGCGATACCGGAGAAGTTGCCGGTAACGGCATAACACGCGCCGGTATCGGCCATGAAGTTCAGCGGCACAGCCGCGAACTGGCCCGTAGCGCCGCCCTGCAGAAACAGCACCTCGTGCGTATCCGGCACGCCGAGCAGGCGCTTCACGCTCTCCTTAGCCGAGGCGTGTATCTCCTTGAACTGGCTGCCCCGGTGGCTCATCTCCATCACCGACATGCCGCAGCCGTGCCAGTTGAGCAGCTCGGCCTGCGCCCTCATAAGGACCGGCTCCGGCATCTGCGCCGGGCCCGCCGCGAAATTATAAGCCCTTTCCGTCAATCTGGACACTTCCTTCTTATAATGACACTATTAAATAGTATAGTCTTTTCCAACAGCTCGCGTCAAATAGCAGCTCCAACAAGCATTTCGCCCAAAACAGCCTCAATTTGCACGTTTCTCACAACTCCGCGCAGTCCTGTCCCCGGCACGCACACTTCCGCATAGTTTGATGCGTGACCCGTGGACATCCCGTTCTGCTCCGTCTCAAACAGCGTCTCAAGCCTCATGCCCACGCAGCTTTGCAGGTATTCCGCCTTCATTCGCACCGCCAGCGCGTGCGCCTCGGCCGCTCTCGCGGACTTCACCCGCGCCGTCAGCTGCTCCGGCAGCCTGTCCGCCGGGGTGCCCGGCCTGCGCGAGTACGGGAAGACGTGCATGGACGAGAAGGCGCAGCTTTCTATAAACTCCATTGTCGCCCGGTGGTCCTCCTCCGTCTCGCCCGGGAAACCCGTTATTAGGTCGGCGGTGAGGCCGCAGTGTGGGAAATATCGCCTCAGCCGCTCGGTGACGGCGAAAAACTCCGCCGTGCCGTATTTCCGGCGCATTCGCGAGAGCGTCCGGTCGCAGCCCGACTGGAGCGAGAGGTGGAAGTGGTCGCAGACCCGGCCCGTCTCCGCGAGCCTGCGGCAGAAGTCCTCGGTCACGACCGTCGGCTCGAGCGAGCCGAGTCTCAGCCTCAGCTCCGGCGCGGCCTCCGCTATGGCGCATACCGCGTCGGCAAGGCCCGGTGTATCCGGCAGGTCCTCTCCGTAGGAGGCTATTTCTATGCCGGTCAGCACCAGCTCGCGGTAACCCTCCGAGGCCAGCTCCGCCGCCAGCTGCGCTGCCCTCTCGACGGGCAGGGAGCGCACCCGGCCCCTCGCGTAGGGTATGATGCAATAGCTGCAAAAATTCTGGCAGCCGTCCTCCAGCTTCAGATACGCCCGCGCGTGGCCTGAAAACGCGCCCGCGGGCAGGTCCTCCATTATCCTGCGCTCGAAGGGCCTGTCCACGCTCCGCTCCCGCGCGCCCTCGGCCACGGCGCGCTCCAGGGCCTCGACAAAGCCGCGCCGGTCTCCGCTGCCCCATACAATGTCCGCGCCTATGGCCTCCGCCGCGTCCGGCTCGGTCTGCGCCCAGCAGCCGCAGACCGCGCTCTTTGCGTTCGGGTATCGCTCCATCAGCCGCCGGAGCGCCTGGCGCGATTTTCTGCCGCTCTCCGCCGTGACAGCGCAGGAGTTCACGATGACGATATCCGCCTCGGAATCCTCCGCCGCCGGCTCGTGGCCGCGCTCGCGCAGCAGCGTCTCCATCGCCTGCGTCTCGTACTGGTTGACCTTACAGCCAAGGGTGTTTATAATGTATCTCATCTTTACAATACCTCGAGGGTGATAATTTGGACATCTATCTTGACAACGCGGCCACGACGCGGGTCTGTCCCGAGGCCGCGGATATCGCTTACAAAGTAATGACCGAGCAGTACGGCAACCCCAGCTCGACCCACGCGCGGGGGCGCGAGGCGAAGAAGCTGCTCGACAGCGCCCGGCGCGAGGTCTCGCTCTGCCTCGGCTGCCAGCCGAAGGAGCTTGTCTTCACCTCCTGCGGCTCCGAGGCCGACAACTGGGCACTGCTCTCGGGCGCGTACGCCGCATCGGCAAAGGGCGGGCACGTCATAAGCTCCATGGCCGAGCACGACGCCGTGCGCAAGGCCCTCGACGAGCTGGAGCGCCGGGGCTATGAGGTCACGCGCCTTGCACCCGACGAGAGCGGGGCCATACCCGTGCAGGCCGTCGTCGACGCGTTGCGGCCTGACACGGTGCTTGTCTCGCTCATGCTCGTGAACAACGAGACAGGCGCCGTCACCGACATTGCCGGCGTCGCGAGAGCGCTCAAGAAGGTCGGCTCGAAGGCCCTGCTCCACTGCGACGCGGTACAGGGCTTCCTGAAGGTCCCCTTCACGGTGAAGTCCCTCGGCGCGGACATGGTGGCGATCTCCGGCCACAAGATACACGCGCCCAAGGGCATCGGCGCGCTGTATGTCCGCTCCGGCCTGCATCTGCGCCCGCTCATAGTCGGCGGCTCTCAGGAGGACGGCCGCAGGGCCGGCACGGAGGCCATGCCGAACATCTGCGCCTTCGGCGAGGCCGCTAGGGTCGGGCGCGCGCTCATGGCCGAGTCCACTCAGCGCATGGCGGCGCTGCGCGAGGGCGCGATTGAGCGCCTGCGCGCAGAAAACCCCGGTCTCGTCGTAATAGGCGGCGGCGCGCCGCACATCCTCTGCGTCTCCCTGCCCGGCTACCGCAGCGAGGTGCTCATGAACTTCCTCGAGGCCCGCGGGATCAGCGTATCGAAAAGCTCCGCCTGCAAGAAGGGCGGGCGGAGCCATGTGCTCGAGGCCATGGGGCTTCCCGCCCCGGTCATTGACGGCGCGCTCAGGCTCGGCCTCTCGCGCTTCACCACGCAGGATGAGCTGGACGAATTCTGCCTCTGCCTGCGCGAGGCGAGGGAGAGCCTCGCCCACGCCTGACGCCTATTTCTTCTCGTTCTTCTTATCGTCCGGAGCACTCTCGCTCCGGGCGTTTTTATTTATGAGCCGCCTGAGCCTCTCCGCCCTCGCAGCCCCGGCCGCCTTTGACGCCGCGCGGGACTCCGCCTTCTTCGCCCGGCGCTCCTCCGCCGTCGGTTTCGGCGGCATCTCCACGTGCTCGCCCGTCTTTGGGTCAATGTGGTGCAGGTTCTCGTAGCTCTCATAGTCCGTCGGCAGGCCGCTGCGCCGCAGTTTCCGGTTAGTCAGGCTCTTTATGCCCGAGTAGATGACCACGAACACCGGCACGCCCAAAAGCATGCCCATGAAGCCAAAGAACCCGCCGCCCACGATGATCGCAAACATTATCCAGAACCCGTTCACGCCCGTCGTGCTGCCGAGTATCTTCGGTCCCAGTATGTTCCCGTCAAACTGCTGCAGAATGAGTATGAACACCAGGAATATAAGGCACTTCATAGGGTCCACCAGCAGGATGAGGAAGGCCGATGGGAAGGCGCCGATGAACGGGCCGAAGAAGGGTATCACATTCGTCACGCCCACGATGACCGAAATGAGCAGCGTATACGGCATCTGCATCAGGCTGCAGCATATGTAGCAGAGTATGCCTATTATCGCGCTGTCGAGCAGTTTGCCGGAGATGAAGTCCATGAAGGTCTTGTCCGTAAAACGCACGCCCTCGAGTATCTTCTCCGCCGCCTCGACCGTGAAGATGCAGTAGAGCACCCGCTTCGCGCCGGTCGCCACCGCCTCCTTGTTGAACAGCACATAGAAGGACACGATGATGCCCACGACGATGTAGTAGATGCCGCGCACGAAGGTGTAGACGCCCGAGGTGATGCTGCTTATGATGTTCGTCATCTGCGGCAGCAGCGTGTTCGTAGCCCACTGGGTCAGCTGGCCCGATGCGCTGTCAAGCAGCGAGGTGACGCCGAGCATCAGTTCGGGGTAATCCTCAAATGTACGCGAGACCCAGCCCTCTATCGTCTCGAAATAGCTCTGGCTGTTCGAGACGATGTTGTTTATGCTCAAATATATTTGCGGCAGGATGAGCCAGAGCAGCGCGCCGACTATGAACAGCATCAGCAGCTCCGCTATGACGATGGCAATCGCCCGGCTGAAACCGAAGGCCCGCCGGTGGTTCGCCTTGAATAACCTGTCGCCCAGCGGGGTCGTCACGTTCTGCTCGAAGAATACCATCGCCGGTCTCAGCAGATAGGTGATGGCAAAGCCCCATATGAACGGCGCTATGATGCGCATGAGGGCAGAAAGGCCCTTTGCGACCCCCGGCCAGCGCGAGATCAGCATATAAAACACTATGCTGCACGCTATTACCGCAAAGGCCGTCACGCCCCAATACAGGTACTTTTTGTCTCCGCCGAATCTTTTCATGCAAACCTCCGTTTCCCTCTGCCGAGGACCTTTTCTATTGTAACCTCAGCCAAAGCCCCCGTCAACGCCCAAAAATACGTGCGAGGACACAGTATCATGCTTATGTCAACTTGTTTTTGAATATTCCTCGACATTCTTCGACATCACGGCGGTTGAAAACTCTGTTGAAAATGTTGATACCTCCTTGTTTAATCGCGTTTTTCGCCGAGCTTCCAGTTCACGGAATATTCACATTTGGTATGAATAAGCCATAATTATTGTCTACCTGTGTCGAATGGCATAAGCGGGGACAAGACAGCATATCTTTTTACAAAAACCGGTCTGGAGGTCGTCCATATGAAAAATATCCTGCGCATCCTGCTAACGTTTCTCCTTTGCGCCGCGCTGCTGGCTGCTCCCGGCGCAGCGCTGGAGCTTTCAGACCCCGCCGCCCCCGAGATCGCCGCGCCCTCGGCGGTCCTCATCGAAAGGGAAACGGGAAGCGTGCTTTATGCCAGGGGCGAGACGGATAGGCGGCCTCCGGCCTCCGTCACGAAGGTCATGACCCTGTTGCTGGTCGCAGAGGCGGTCGACAACGGCACGATCGCGCTCGACGACATGGTCACGGGTTCGGAGCGCGCCGCCTCCATGGGCGGCAGCCAGA
The DNA here is from genome assembly GCA_900546615.1 of uncultured Eubacteriales bacterium. GTDB lineage: Bacteria > Bacillota > Clostridia > Oscillospirales > Oscillospiraceae > Scatomorpha > Scatomorpha pullistercoris. The sequence continues at coordinate 36,656 of URDJ01000023.1, forward strand.
TCTGGCTCGAGGTTGGCGAGCAGCTGTCCGTCTCCGACATGATAAAGTGCGTCGCTGTCGTCTCCGCGAACGACTGCGCCGTGGCGCTCGCCGAGCACCTGTGCGGCTCCGAGGCCGCCTTCGTCGAGCGCATGAACGAGCGCGCCGGGGAGCTGGGCCTCGAAAACACCCATTTCACCAACTGCACCGGCCTGTTTGACGACACGGCCCATTACACCTGCGCCCTCGACATCGCCGTCATGAGCCGCGAGCTGCTCTCGCACGAGTGGATAAAGGACTACACCACCATCTGGATGGACTCGATCAGGGACGGCAAATCGGAGCTGACGAACACGAACAAACTCGTTCGCTACTACGAGGGCTGTACCGGGCTGAAGACCGGCTACACCTCCACGGCCATGTACTGCCTCTCCGCCTCCGCGGAACGGGACGGCACGGAGTACATCGCTGTCATCATGCACGCGGAGAGCATCGAGAGCCGCAACGCGGACGCCTCCGCCCTGCTCGACTACGGTTTCGCGAACTACACGCTCTGCCCGCTCACGGACGGCTCCGAGCTGCCGCAGGTCACGGTGGAGCTGGGCGAGGCAGAGAGCGTCGGCACGGTCTGCGACGGCGGCGCGGTGCTGCTCAGGACGCGCGACGCCGTGGGTATAACAAGGAGCGTGGAGCTTCCTGAGCGCGTAGCCGCGCCGGTGCAGGCGGGTGACGTCCTCGGCAAGCTTGTCGTGTCGAACAGCTCCGGCCCTCTCGCCGAGGTGCCGCTGCTGGCATCTGACAGCGTGGAGCGTCTCGGCGCTTCCGGTATAATGCTGCAGATGCTCCGCTCCATCGTTGGCCTGCACTGAACCTCCACTTTATACGACATTTTGCGCCTGTTTTCGATGTTTCTCCCCACTTTTACCCGCAAACGCCGGGATTTTTGGGGCTTGTAATCTGAGAAAAAAGTAGTATAATCTTCCTGAAAGCGAAATTTTAAAATGCGAAGGATGAGGAAGATGATAAAAGTCGATCTCAGCGGCGCGTCCGTATTCTTCGACGCTGCAGGGCCTGATTATGCCGCCGCGGCCTCCGCGCACAGGATGCTCGTCGAAAAGAGCGGCCCGGGCGCAGAATTTACCGGCTGGACGGAACTGCCCATGAGGATAAAGCGCGGTGAGATGAAGGCTCTGCTCGCTGCGGCGGCGAAGATACGTTCCAGGTCGAAGGCTCTGGTCGTCGTCGGCATCGGCGGCTCATATCTGGGTGCGAGGGGCGCCATCGAGCTGCTGCGTCCCCTGCCTAAGGAGGGCGACCCGAAGGTCTACTTCGTCGGCAACGGCCTGAGCGGGGACTACCTAAACGGCGTCATCGAGCAGCTCGGGGACGACGATTTTGACGTCAACGTCATTTCAAAATCCGGCACCACGCTGGAGCCTGCGGTCTCGTTCCGCGTGTTCCGCTCGATGCTGGAGAAAAAATACGGCGCCGCGGCGAAGCGGCACATCTTCGCGACGACTGACTCCGCGCGCGGCGTGCTGCGCTCGATGGCGGACGCGGAGGGCTGGGAGTGCTTCATCGTCCCGGCGGACGTCGGCGGGCGCTACAGCGTGCTCTCGGCGGTGGGTCTGCTGCCCATGGCCGTGGCGGGCATCGACATACAGGCCGTCATCGACAAGGCCATCGAGACCTTCTCCCAGCTGGATCTGAGAAGCCCGGAGAACCCGGTGTGGCAGTACGCGGCGGCGAGGCAGCACCTCTACGGCAGGGGCTACGGCATCGAGCTGCTGGCCTGCTACGAGCCGTCCTTCCGGTTCATGGCCGAGTGGTGGAAGCAGCTCTACGGCGAGAGCGAGGGCAAGAACGGCATCGGCATCTTCCCCGCCTCACTGGAATACACGGCGGATTTGCACTCCATGGGCCAGTACGTGCAGGACGGGCCGAGGAAGCTCTACGAGACCGTCGTGAGCTTCGAGAAGTCGCTTACGAGCTTTGCGATCCCCTTCGGCATGGGCGACCCGGACGGGCTGAACTACCTTGCCGGGCGCGACATGCACGACGTGTGCCGCGTCGCGAGGGAGGCCGTCAAGTCCGCGCACATCTCCGGCGGCGTGCCGAACATCGGCGTGAGCGTCGAGCGTCGCGACGAGGCAGGGTTCGCGGAGCTGGTCTGCTTCTTCGAGCTGGCCTGCGCCATCTCGGGCTACATGTCCGGCGTCAACCCCTTCGACCAGCCCGGCGTCGAGGCGTACAAGAAAAACATGTTCAAGATGCTCGGCAAACCGGGGACCTGAAAATAAACAAAGTATTAACTTTGATTTTACCCGTTGAACTCGGGATGAAAAAATGGTAAGCTGTAAGTACAAGATACAGCTTGCCATTTTTAATGGACAAACGTAAAGGGAGTGATTCAAATATGGTCAAGGTGATCGTGGGCCTGAAGGGTTCCGGCAAGACCAAAAGGCTGGTGGAGCTTGTCCGCACGGCGGTGAACGAGGAGCATGGAGACGTCATCTGCATCGAGAAGGACAGGAATCTCACCTACGACATACCGTATCAGGCCCGCCTTATCCACGCCAGCGACTATCAGATCGGCACATTTGAGTTTATGAAGGGCTTCATCAGCGGCCTGAGAGCGGGCAACTATGATATCTCGCACATTTTCATAGACAACTTCCACAAGATGTTCAATGCCGGAACCGAAGCGCAGGTCGTGGATTTCCTTGACTGGCTCGCGAGCTTTGCAGAAGCCGAGGGCATCAGGTTCACGATTACGATGACCGCCGACCCCGAAAACGTCGGCCCTGAAATCAAAAAATACGCCATGTGAGAAAGAAAAAAGCAGCCCCCGGCGGGGCTGTTTTTTTCTTATCTCCTGTTCGAGCGCCGCCAGATGCGCTGGGCCTCGGCGGCTTTTATCAGTTCGTCCCTGAAATCCGGGTGCGCCACGCTTATGAGCCGCTCGGCCCTCTCCCAGGTCGAGGCGCCCGCGAGGCAAACCACGCCGTTTTCCGTCGCGATATAATAGCCCTGGCTGCGCGGGGAGGTCACGATGTCCCCGCCGAAGTAGGGCACGATGCGGCTGTGCGCCACACCCGCCTTGTCCGTGAACATGCTGTTCATGCAGATGAAGGCCTTGCCGCCCTTCGACATCGTCGCGCCCGTCAGGAAGTCCACCTGCCCGCCCGTACCGCTTATCTGCCGCGTGCCCGAGCTCTCCGAGCTTACCTGGCCGTAGAGGTCCACGCCTATGCAACTGTTGAGAGAGATGAAATTGTCCAGCTGCGCGATGACCGCCGGGTTATTCACATAACTGATCGGGTATGCCGCGACACCCGGATTGTGGTTGATCCAGTCGTAGAGGTCCTGCGTGCCCGCCGCGACGCCGAACACCGCCTTGTTCCTGTCTATCGTCTTGCGCCGGTTCGTCAGCTTGCCCGAGGCAAAGAGCTTGTAGAAGGCGTCCGTCGCAAACTCCGTGTGCATACCGAGGTCCTTGAGGTCGGATTCCGCTATCATAACGCCCAGGGCGTCCGGTACGCCGCCGATACCCAGCTGCACCGTCGCACCATCGCAGAGGTAGGGTATGACGTTCGCCGCGATTTGCTTGTCCACATCGCTCGGCGCGCGGCTCGGCAGCTGGATGGCCGGGCCGTGCTCGCCCTCGACCACCATGTCCACCTCGGAAATGTGCACGCTCTCCTCCTGCCCGCCGCAGGCGTGGGGCAGCCCCTCCAGCACCTCAATGACCACGATATCCGCGTTCTCGATGTACACCCGCGAGTTACCCGTCGAGATCGACAGATTGAAATACCCGTGCTCGTCCATAGGCGCAGCTCCTATGAATGCTACGTTTATGTGCAGGAAATTGTCATAGTACCAGCGCAGGTTGCGGTACAGCATGGGCTGATAGTAGCATAGGCCCCTGTCCGCCAGCTTGCGCTCATAGCCCGTCAGATGCCACGAGTCATAGGTGAAATGCTCCTGCTCAGGGTCGCTCTCCACCACAGCTATCGGTCCGTAGCAGAGCATGCCGCGCACCTTCACGTCCGTCAGCTCATCGCGCCTGGCCGCAAGCGCTCGGTCGCAGAGAGTCGGATACGTCACGCCGCAGCCGTACTCGACCCAGTCGCCGCTTTTGACCGCCTTCGCCGCCTCCTCGGGCGTGCGCAGCTTGCTTCTGTATTCACTTAAATAGTCCATTTGCGCCTCCCATATCTCACCCGCCGACGCGGGTTTTCTTATTTAACATTATCTCACACCCCAAAGCCCTGCACAAGTATCGACAAGAGACAAAAAATCTGCTATAATTTTGTGTTAATGAATCAGAAGGGCTGGTCATCCAAGTGAAAAAGCTGCTCAAACTGCTGTTTTCCCGGCTGGCGTTCGTGGCGCTGTTCATGCTCCTGCAAATCGTCGTGCTGGTCTCAACTCTCTTTTATTTTCAGGACGTCTTCGCGACCGTACAGACCATTTCCGTCGCGCTGTCGCTCGTTACGGTCGTCTACATCATAAACCAGGACGGCAGCTCGGCCTTCAAGATAGCCTGGATAATCCCCATCGTGTTCCTGCCGCTGTTCGGCGTGCCCATCTACATCCTGTTCGGCAAGAAACGCACGCCGGAGAGCAAGCGCGAACAGCTCTCGGGCATGCTCCTGCGCTATCGCCAGACCGCCAGCATGGTAACTTCCAAGGCCGCAGACCTCGAAAAAGCCGAGCCGGAGGCCGCGCTGCAGTCGGCCTACCTCGAGCGCTGCGCCGGCGCGCCCGTCTTTACAAGGACGGAGACCACCTATTACAAGCTCGGCGACGAGCTGTTCCCCGCCATGCTCGAGGAATTAAAAAAGGCCAGGCGCTACATCTTCCTCGAATACTTCATCGTGGAACCGGGCATCATGTGGGACTCGATACTCGAGATACTCGAGGATAAGGCCGCCGCGGGCCTCGACGTGCGGCTTATCTACGACGATATGGGCTGCATCCTGACCCTGCCGAGGAACTATAACCGCCAGATGGAAAAACGCGGCATCAAATGCTGCACCTTCCACCGCTTCCAGCCTGTGCTGACCGGCACCTTCAACAACCGCGACCACCGCAAGATATGCGTCATCGACGGCGCCGTGGCCTTCACGGGCGGCGTGAACCTCGCCGACGAGTACATAAACCGGCGCGAGCGCTTCGGCCACTGGCTGGACTGCGGCATACGCCTGCGCGGCGAGGCCGCCTACAGCTTCACACTGATGTTCCTCTCCATGTGGGACTACATCAGGCACGAGGAGGATGACCCCAAGCGCTTCCTGCCCGCGCAGGAGCTGCTCGCCGGCATAGAGTCAGACGGCTTCGTCCAGCCCTACTCCGACACTCCCTCGGACGACGAACCCGTGGGCGAAACCGCGTACATCAACATGCTGTCCAGAGCCAAACACTATGTCTATATCTGCACGCCATATCTGGTCATCGACAACGAGCTGATGAACGCCCTCACCAGCGCCGCCAAGTGCGGCATCGACGTGCGGATGATGACCCCCGGTGTGCCGGACAAATGGTATGTACACATGGTAACGCGCAGCTATTACGCCCCGCTGCTGCGGGCAGGCGTCAGGGTGTACGAGTACATACCTGGCTTCATACACTCGAAGACCATGATATGCGACGACGAGTACGGCATCTGCGGCACGATAAACCTGGACTACCGCAGCCTCTACCTGCACCACGAATGTGCCGTGTGGATGCACGGCTCGAGCGCCATTGCCGAAATAAAGGCCAGCTTCCTCGAGAACATACACAAATGCGTCGAGATAACCCCGGAGCTCTACCGCAACCGCTCCTGGCTCATGCGGCTCGGCCAGAGCCTGCTGAGGGTCTTCGCCCCACTGATGTGAACAAAATACAAACCCCGCCGATTCAAAACGAAACGGCGGGGTCATCTTTATTTTACCGCGCTTAGCGCGGTCCAGACGCCCCTCTCATCGGCTTTTGTCTCTCTGAACCCGGCAGCTCTGGCGCAGGCAACCAACTCGGCACTTGTATAAACGGTCATCGCCGCGCAGTGTCTCGACCACTTAAGCGCCTTTACCGGGTCATTCATCTCACAGGCTATGAGCAGCTTACCGCCGGACCTCAGCACCCTTCTGACCTCCCGTAGCGCCGCGGTAAGGTCTGGCCAGAAATACACGGTCTCAAAGGCCGTTGCCGCGTCGTATGTCCCGTCCGCGAACGGCAGCGACATCACGTCGCCCTCAACTATCTCGCACCTGCCATCCGCAACAGCGCCGGCGTTCAGCCTGCGGCTCAGCTCCACGCTCTCAGCGGAATAGTCCACACCATCTACACGGCAGCCGGGATGTCTCCTCAGAAGCCGCCTTATGTTCGCTCCGCCGCCGCAGCCAATGTCCAATATTCGGCCCGGCCCCGGTCCTGCCCGGTCCAACGCCCAGCGCGCCATCGGGCCGTGCCCGGCGTTCATGCCCCTCAGCATCAGCCTGCCGTACACGCCCCGCGGCCTACAGCAATTCTCAATCATGGCTCTCAGCATATCGTGCCTCCTTGATACTTTAAGTTAGTTATCACTAACTTAAAGTATCATAACACATCCACCGTCATTTTGCAAGCCCGACGGCGCTTGACGGGGGTGTTTGGGCGTGTTATCCTATCATTTGCCGATGTTCTATTCTGTTTTTTGTGATTCCTGCGCAAAAAATGTCGTATTTTGCGCGAGATTTGTTCTTTACATTTTGGGGGTATCTTTTCATGTTAAGGGTAGCGGTATGCGACGACGACGCCGTACAGCTCGAGCGCACGCTTGAGTGTGTCCGCAGTTGGAGCGGACTGTCCGGCAGTCTGGCGGCCTTCGACAGCGGGGAGGCGCTCCTGCGCGATGCGGAGTTCAAGGGCTTCGACATCTATATACTGGACATCCTGATGCCTGGTCTGGACGGAATCCGCACGGGCGAACGGCTCAGGGAGCTGGGGGACGGCGGTGAGATCATCTTTCTCACCAGCTCGAACGAATTTGCAGCTGACAGCTATGAAGTGGGCGCGTTTTTCTATCTGCTTAAGCCGGTAGACTGCGAGAAGATCTGCCGGGTGTTGGACTCCGCTGCCGAGCAGCTTCGTCGGCGGAGAGAACATTGCACCTTCGTCGCAACCCGGGAGGGCGAACGGCGCATAGCGCTGGACGAGCTGCTCTGCGTAGAGCGGGTCGGGCGCGGTATGCGCTACTACTGCTCGGACGGGGTGGTCGATTCGCAGACGATACGCGGCTCCTTCAAGGTGGCTGTGGCGGAGCTGATGAAGGACCCGCGTTTCTTTCTGTGCGGGGCGAGCTATCTGCTGAATTTCCAGCACGTGACCGCCGTACAGGGGCAGCTCGCCATATTGGACGACGGGACTTCCGTTGCCCTTCCCCGTTCCTGCGCGCGCACATTCAAGCTCGCCTGGGGCAACTTCTGGCTCGGAGGAAAATGACATGTTCGAGGAGATCATCGGCGCGGTCACGGTGTTCGTAACGCAGGCAATATTCGCTCCTTTCATAATGCTCATGCTAGAATACCGCGAACCCGTCCGTTTCTGGCGCGGTCTTTGGGCCGGCTTTATCGCCGTGATCGTGCTCTTGAACATTGGTTTTATCTTACACTTTGATTTCAGCTTTTACTCCAAATATGGAACGTTCACTCTCGTCGTGCCGTACATACTCGCCACCATCGTCTGCTCGCGCTATCACGGTCTGAGGGTAATTTTCAGCGTGATGAGCGCGTTTTACATGGCGGTGCTGGGGAGCGCGAACGGGTATATCGCCGGGGCTCTTTTCCCCTCGCTGCCGCTGCTGCCGCTTATCGTGCGTATCGTGTCATTCGTGCTGCTGTTCCTGTTGTTCAGGCGTCTGGCGCATGCATACAAGCGCATGCTGAGGATGCTCGACCGAGGCTGGCTGGTGCTGAGCCTCATACCGCTCTCGACCTGCCTGCTGGTGCTGCACATAAACATTGCGTATTTCAAGGCGGACCCGCTTGGTACCAGCATGCTGGTTTACGGGCCGCTGCTCATATGCGGCTGTGCATTTTATCTCATGTATCTGTTTTTCGACCGGGTCCAGCAGGAAGATGAGGCCAGAGCCGGGCAGAACATGCTGCAGGTACAGGTGGACGCGCTCCGGCTCAGAACCGCGGAGGTGAACTCGGCCGCTGAGGCGGTCAGTCTGGAGAAGCACGATCTGCGGCACAGGCTCTCTGCGGTCGCGGAGCTGATACGCCGCGGGGACCGTCAGGAGGCGTTGGATTTCCTCGAGGCGGCGCAGACAAAGCTGGATGAGCACCGCACGATGAGATGGTGCCGTCCTCCGGTGCTGGACGCCGTGTTCACAACATACTTCAGGCGCGCGGCGGACGCAGGGATACAGGTGACGCCCCAGCTCACGCTTCCTGACGAGCTGCCGGTTGACGAGGCGGAGCTGGCCATAGTCATGGCAAACGCTCTGGAGAACGCCATAAACGCCTGCAAGCAGCTGCCGGAGCAGCGGGATCGCTGGATACGCTGCAAGCTGATAGGGCGGCCCGGGCTGATGCTGGAAGTCTCTAATCCCTGCACCGACGATGTCAGGTTCGACGAAAACGGCTGCCCGGTCTCGGAGCAGCCCGGCCACGGGCTGGGCGCGCAGTCCATCGCGGCCTTTTGCCGCAAGCACTCTGCCCTGTGCAGCTACGACCTCTCAGAAGGTGTCTTCACCCTGCGCGTCATACTGTGAGCTGCGGACTTACGGTCCATTTTAAGACAGGAGTAGCATGAAGACAACAAAGCCCGAGAAAGACAAGCATCTGGGCCTTCGCATAGACAGCGAACTGCATTACAAGCTCCACTACATCTCCCAGTACGAGGGCCGCTCCGCGAACGGAGAGGTCATCTATCTCATCCGTCAGGCCATCGAGCGCTTCGAGGCCGAAAATGGCCGGATAGAGCTCCCGAGGGAGGATAAAATGAAAAATGAAAAATGAAGAATGAACAATTAAAAAGACCGCTGAGGCAAAGCCTCGGCGGTCTTTTCTGTGTTCTGTTATCTCTTGCTGAACTGGGGAGCGCGACGGGCAGCCTTGAGGCCGTACTTAACCGTTCTTTCGTCCGATTTTCCTTGATATTCCGGGCTTTTTGGCCCCTGCCCTCAAATGTTGCCCCACTATTTAATCATAAAATGGGGACACAGGATACTTTGATTCTATTGTCGAAAGGCGTCATTTACCACACCTACAAGTTCTTCAGGTTTATTATACTTTACCTGCGCGTAAATGTCCATCGTTGTCTTGCTGTTTTCATGCCCAGCAAGATATTGGACAGTTTTTGGATCAACGCCAGCATACAGCAGGTTAGTAATATAGGTGTGGCGAAGTTGATGTGGTGTCACATCAAAGTCAATGGCATACACCAACTTAGGATTGTTTTTCTGGTGTTCCCCAGGGGTGGGTGTTACGGTGCATTTGATGCACTGGCCATTTACATACTTATAATAGTTATGGGGTTTCGTAGAGCGAACGGTTACATACTTCCAAACTCGCTGGAACTGCGAATACGAAAGTGGCTGCCCAGTACGGTCTGCAATCACATATTCAGATACGGCTGTTTCCTTGACTTCGCGCAGACAAGCAACCAAGCATTTGGGAATGGGAACATCTCTCCGAGCCGCCTTCGTTTTCAGCGTTGTGGAAATCACCGGCCTGTTATGTTCTGAGCGCCATGCCCTCCGTACAGAGATGTACGGCGTAGGAACATCCAGAAATACGCAGTCCCATTGCAGTCCCAGAATTTCTTCACGACGCAGGCCGGAATATAAAGCGATCATTATAAATGTGTAGGGCGGAAGTCCTTTGACAGTATCCAAAAGCAGCTTCACTTGCTCATCCGTCAAAGCATTTTTCTTTTTTCCCGGTTTTCCTCCTTTGGCTGAAAGTCCCTCACAGGGATTATAGTCAAGTAGTTGGCTTCGCTCTGCCGAATAAAAGACACATTTCAGGAGCATATTGACCGTACTATACAATCCAGCAGATTTTGAAGCCAATGGAATCATCGCAAGCCGAATATC
>URDJ01000024.1 GCA_900546615.1 uncultured Eubacteriales bacterium
GCGCGGTGCGCTTGCCGTTGCGGGTCTGGAGCATGTAGAGCTTGCCCTGCTCTATCGTGAACTCCATGTCCTGCATGTCCTTATAATGCTTTTCGAGGTTCTTCGCGACGGCGGCGAACTGGTCGTAGGCCGCGGCGTTGGTCTCGTGCAGCTGGTCGATGGTCTGCGGGGTGCGGATGCCGGCCACGACGTCCTCGCCCTGGGCGTTCATGAGGAACTCGCCATAGAGCTTGTTCTCGCCGGTGGCAGGGTCACGGGAGAAGGCAACGCCCGTGCCGCAGTCGTCGCCCATGTTGCCGAACACCATCATCTGGACGTTGACGGCGGTGCCCCAGCTGCTCGGGATGTCGTTCATGCGGCGGTAGGCAATGGCGCGCTCGTTCATCCAGCTGCCGAACACGGCGCGGACGGCGGCCATGAGCTGTACCTTCGGGTCGGTCGGGAACTCCTCGCCCGCCAGCTCCTTGTAGAGCACCTTGAAGCGCTCGACCATCTCCTGCATATCCTCGGCGGTCAGGCCCGCGTCATTGGCGACGCCGCGCTTTTCCTTCAGCTCGTCCATGATGGCCTCGAACTTCAGCCTGTCGTAGCCCATCGCGACGTCGGAGAACATCATGATGAAACGCCTGTAGCTGTCGTAAGCCCAGCGCACGTTGCCGCTCTTGGCGGCCAGGGTGGCGGCCACGTCGTCGTTGATGCCGAGGTTCAGAATGGTGTCCATCATGCCGGGCATGGACGCCCTCGCGCCGGAGCGCACGGAGACCAGCAGCGGGTTCTCCCTGTCGCCGAACTTCTTGCCGACGAGCGCTTCCATCTTCTCCAGATACTCGAAGATCTCAGCCTCGATCTCGGGGGCGATCTTCTCGCCGTCCTCATAGTAGCGGGTGCAGGCCTCGGTGCTTATCGTGAAGCCCTGGGGGACCGGCATGCCGATGTTGGTCATCTCGGCGAGGTTAGCGCCCTTGCCGCCCAGAAGCTCGCGCATGTTGGCGTTGCCCTCGGAAAACAGGTAAACGTACTTTTTGCTCATCCTTCAACGTCCTTTCAGATTTATATGAAGATTTGACCTAAACGAACTGTTTTGACACGATTCAGACGTATCGTACAACCCGTGGAAAGTATAACATCATTTTCCGCGCAGTTCAAGTAGAATATTACTGTATTTTTGTACGCTCTTTCGGTGTTTTTGTTAAGTTTCAGTTAAAGTTTCCGTCAAAGCGTCCGTGAGGCGCGCGAAGTCCGCGCAGGAGAGGGTCTCGCCCCTCGCGCCGGGGTCGATGCCCGCCCTTTCGAGGGCCGCGGACAGGGCCGCGCGGCAGTCGGGCAGGCCGCTGCCGAGCGCGTTGCGCAGCGTCTTGCGCCTCTGTGCGAAGGCCGCCTTCACAAGCCGGAACATGAGCGCCTCGTCCTTTACGGCGCAGGGAGGCTCCGGCCTCGGCGTCAGCCGCACGACGGAAGACGTCACCTTCGGCCGGGGCATGAAGCACTCGGGCGGCACGTCAAAGAGCCGCTCGACCTCACAGTGCCAGCCCAGAAACACCGTGAAGGCCCCGTAGTCCGCCGTGCCCGGCGCGGCCGCGAGCCGCAGCGCCACCTCACGCTGTATCATCACCGTTATCCGCTCGAATATCCCCGCCTCGATAAACTTCGCCAGCAGGGGCGTGGTCACGTTATAGGGCAGGTTCGCGCAGACCCGGTATCTCATGCCCGGGCAGCGCTCCCGCATGAGCGCCGCGAGGTCCGATTTCAGCGCGTCGCCGGGCACGACCTCGGCGTTCGGGTGCTCCGCGAGCGTCTCGGCGAGCAGGGGCAGGAGCAGCTTATCCAGCTCCACGGCCTCGACCCGCCCGGCCCTCTGGGCCAGCTCCGCCGTGAGGCAGCCCACGCCGGGGCCGACCTCCAGCACGGCGAGGCCCGCGCTGTCCCCGCCCTCGCAGCCCGCCTCGGCTATGCGCCGGGGCACGGAGGGCTCGATGAGAAAGTTCTGGCCGAGGCCCTTTGAGAACCTCACCCCGTGCCGCTCCATGAGCGCTCTTATCTCGTTCGGGCTGGTCAGACGCACCTTGCCCTCCTTGCCGCGCCGATGGCGGTGGCGCAGGCGCTGTGCTCCGGGATAAGGAAGCTCTTGCCGTAGACCCTCTCGAACGTCGCAAAGTTTGCCCGGGACGGCTCCGTGCCGGCGAGAGCGCCTATGACCGCGACGGCCTCGGCCCCGCTGCTCGTGCAGGCCAGCAGGCTCATCGTTCCGATTATCTGCAGCACCAGATTCGCAAGCCCCGCGGCCCAGTCCTCGCGGCTCGCCTCAGGGTTTAAGCGCGCGAGGTTCGAGGCGGTTATCTCCGGGTCGAGGATGCCGTAGCTCTCGACAAAGTCGCCGATGAGCAGGTCCACCCGCCCGCAGTCGCCTGCCATGGCGAGGGAATCGAACTCGCGCATGTTCGCGACGCCGAGCACCTTCACCGCGAGGCCCTTGAGCGTGCCGCCGCCGACTCCAGTGCCGCACAGGTGGATATACCATCCGCCCTTGGCGTGGACGAAGGCCGTGCCCGTGCCTATGCTCGCGACTATGAGGTCGTCGCGCCCCGTGAGCCAGCAGGCGCCCTCGCCTATGGCCTCAGGTTCCGGTATGTACTTCACCGGTGCGCCGAGCCGCTCGAGGCCCGAGTTCTTCGCCGAAAGGCCCGTGAGCGCGATAAGCTCCGCGCCCGCCGCGTCGAGGCCCAGCCTCTCGAGCAGCGCGGGCATGTCCCCGCCCCTGCCGTGCTCATAGTGCGTGAAGTCGACCTCGTTTCCCTCCAACGCGCATATCTTGACCGCCGAAGCGCCCATATCGACGCCGATTATCATTGGATGCACCTCACAGGCTCATTCGAGCGTATTTTGCGCCGCGCTGTCCACGACGACGTTACCGTTTGCGTCCAGCAGCGGCGTGATATGCGTCGGCGTGAGCCCGCCGACGGCGAGGTAGTTGACGCCAGTCTGCATGTCCACCACGACATACAGCATGCCCGCTCCCAGACCCTGGTTCTCCTTGATAACGAAACGATCCTGTTTTTTCTTTGCCATGCTTCTCCCTCCTTTTCAGCAGCTCAGATAAGCTTCTCGTAGGCGTTGCGCCTCGAGTCGTGGCCCGGGTCCATGAGGCTGACGTCCACCTCGCCGCAGTAGGTAAAGCCCAGCTTCTGCTCCGCGAGCCGGTTCATGGCCCGGTTGTCCCTGTGCGTGTCCACCCTCACGGAGGCCTTGCCCAGGCCCGCCGCGAGGTCAAAGGCCAGCGAGAACATGTCCCGCGCCAGCCGCGTGCCCCGGTACTTGTCCGAGATCATCGCCCGGTGCACCACGGCGTAGTTGTCGCCCTCGGTCAGCCAGGCCCCGTCTATGACGTCGTAGCTCGGCTCGTGCCGCATGGAGATGCAGCAGTAGCCCGCGAGCTCGCCCTCGTGCTCGAAGACCCAGCCCTGGCCGTAGTCCATATCCCTGTACAGCACCGGCTCCGTCGGGTAGCCGTCCTGCCACTGGTCCACGCCGCTCTCGCGCAGGTAGCGCTGCGCCTGCGCCACTATCCCCATTATCCCCGGCACGTCCGCCGGCTCCGCGCGCCGCGGCTCGAAGCGGAGCTTCTCGCCCTCCGGCAGCCGCTCATAGCGTATCTCGTCCACGAGTTTTTTGTCCATTTTGTCCCTTATCTCCAATTTTTCAAACATGTCCGGGCGCTTGTCCAGCGTGCGCTCGAGCTGCTTTTTCCTGCGCCACTTCGCCACCTTCGCGTGGTCGCCGCCCAGCAGCACCTCCGGCACGGCGCGGCCCTCCCAGACCTCCGGGCGCGTATACTGCGGGTACTCCAAAAGCCCGTCCCAGTGGCTCTCGCCCGTGTAGCACTCCTCATCCGCGAGCACGCCCGGCACCATGCGGCAGACGCAGTCCGCCACGGCCATGGCCGCTATCTCCCCGCCCGTGAGCACAAAGTCGCCCAGCGATATCTCCTCGTCCACGCACTCCTCGATAAAGCGCTCGTCCACGCCCTCGTAGTGCCCGCAGACCAGCACGAGGTGGTCGTAGTCCCGCCGGAGCCGCCTGGCCTCCTTCTGGTCAAAGGGCTTCCCCTGCGGCGACATGTAGATGACCCGGCTGCGGCGCCCCCCGGCCTTCGCCATGATGTCGTCGAGGCAGCTCTTGAGGGGCTGGGCCATCATGACGAGGCCCCAGCCTCCGCCGTAGGGGTAGTCGTCCACCTGCATCTGCTTATTCTCCGTGTAGTCGCGTATCTGGTGGCAGTTTATCTCCACCGCACCCTTCTTCGCCGCGCGGCCTATGATGCTCTCGCCCAGCACGGCCCTCATGCTGTCGGGAAAGAGGGTCATTATATCTATCCTGTAAGGCTCCACGCTACATCCCCTCTATCAGCCGCACGGTGATGACGCCCGCGTCGGCGTCCGTCCTCAGTATGAACTCCGGCACCGCAGGTATGAGCCGCTCACGCTCGCCGCGTACGACGTAGACCATGGACGCGGGCGCGTCTATGACCTCCGCGAGCCTGCCTATGCTCTCTCCGTCCTCGGTGACGACCTCGGCGCCGATTATATCCTGTATGAAATATCCGCCGCGGGGCAGCTTCGCGTCCTCGCGGTCAATATACACCCGCCTGCCCTTTAATCGCATGGCGGCGTTCACGTCCTCCACGCCCTCGAGCGAGGCCAGCACCGCGCCCTTGTGAACCCTCGATGAGCGCACGCGCACCGCAGCGCCGTCGATATACAGCGTCCGGAACCTCGCCAGAAACTCCGCCGAGTCCGTCCAGGGCAGTATCTTCACCTCGCCCCGCACGCCGTGGGTGTTCACGATCTCCCCGGCCTCGATGTACTTCTCCTTCATCTCAAACCGCTCCAATAAAAAAATACGCTAAGGGAGGCTCGTGCTCGCCCCCCTTAACGTCAGTCCATGATCTCCACGGACACCTTTTTGCCCTTTCTCTGGGCTACGGCCTTCATGAGCACGCGGATCTCCTTCACGATCCTGCCCTGACGGCC
The DNA here is from genome assembly GCA_900546615.1 of uncultured Eubacteriales bacterium. Classification (GTDB taxonomy): domain Bacteria; phylum Bacillota; class Clostridia; order Oscillospirales; family Oscillospiraceae; genus Scatomorpha; species Scatomorpha pullistercoris. Next base: position 5,028 of record URDJ01000024.1, read on the forward strand.
TATGACCTTGCCCATATCGCCCTCGGCGACCCTGACCTCGAACACGGTCTCGCCTTCGGCTTTGCGCTCGGTCACGGAGACCTCGTCGGGATTCTCCACGAGGCTCTGTATGATGTAGGTCAACAGTTCTTTCATCGTTTAGTCAGCAGCTCCTTAAGCCTCGGCCTTTTTCAGCAGGCCCCTGACGGTGTCGGTCGGCTGGGCGCCGTTCGCGATCCAGTACCTGGCGCGCTCCAGATCCACCTTCAGCTTCTCGTTCTCGTTCAGGGGATCGTAGGTGCCTATCTCCTCGATGAACCTGCCGTCGCGCGGGCTGCGGGAATCCGCGACCACGATGCGGTAGTACGGGGCCTTCTTGGCGCCCATCCTGCGAAGTCTGATCTTTACCATGTATTTTCACCTCCGTTAGTTTTTTCGTATATTGAGACCGCACGCGGCGGCGTCAACCTGTGTCACATGCCCGGGAACCCGCCCGGCATACCCGGGAAGCCCCCGCCCATCCTGGCAAATTTCTTCATCTTGCGGCTGTTGCCCGACATCTGCTTCACGAGCTGGAGCATCATGTCGTACTGCTTCAGGAGCCTGTTCACGTCCACGACCGTCGTGCCGGAACCTGCCGCGATGCGCTTTTTGCGCGAGTTGCCCAGTATCCCCGGGTTCTCCCGCTCCTTCGGCGTCATCGAGAGGATGATCGCCTCCGTGCGCGCCATGGCCTTCTCGTCCACCTTCGCACCCTTGAGGCTCTTGGCGTTCATGCCCAGCATGCCCGCTATGTCCTCCATGGAGCCCATGCCCTTGAGCTGCTTCATCTGCTCGAGGTAGTCGGCCAGCGTGAACTTGTTCTGGCGGAGCCTCTCGGCCATCTCCGCCGCCTTCTTCTCGTCGAGCGTCTGCTCCGCCTTTTCGATGAGCGTCAGCACGTCGCCCATGCCGAGGATGCGCCCCGCCATGCGGTCCGGGTGGAAGGGCTCTATCTGGTCGAGCTTCTCGCCTATGCCGGCGAATTTTATCGGTTTGCCCGTCACCGCCGTGACCGAGAGCGCCGCGCCGCCCCGCGCGTCGCCGTCGAGCTTCGTAAGCATCACGCCCGTCACGTCCAGCGCCTCGTCGAAGGCCGAGGCCGCGTTCACCGCGTCCTGACCCGTCATCGCGTCCACCACCAGCAGTATCTCCGCCGGCTCCGTCGCGGCCTTTATATTCTTAAGCTCGTCCATGAGCTGCTCGTCTATGTGCAGCCGGCCCGCCGTGTCGAGAAACACGAGGTCGCTGCCGAACTTCTTCGCGTGGGCTATGCCCGCTTTCGCTATCTCCACCGGGTCGCCCTGGCCCATCTGGAACACCGGTATTCCCAGCTTCTCGCCCACGGTCTCCAGCTGCTTTATCGCTGCCGGGCGGTACACGTCGCAGGCCACCAGCAGCGGGCGCTTGCCCTGCTTTTTCATGAGCGCCGCGAGCTTCGCGCCGTTCGTCGTCTTGCCCGCGCCCTGCAGGCCCACCAGCATACAGACGCTCGGGCTCTTCGAGGAGATGTTCAGCTTCCGGTTCTCGCTGCCCATCAGCGCCCGCAGCTCCTCGTTTACTATCTTCACGACCATCTGCGCAGGGGTCAGGCTCTCCATGACCTCCGCGCCCTTGGCTCGCTCCGAGACGCGCTTCACAAAGTCCTTCACGACCTTGTAGCTCACGTCCGCCTCGAGCAGCGCCAGACGCACCTCACGCATGGCCTCATTGACGTCCATTTCAGTCAGCCGGCCCTTGCCCCTGAGCTTCTTGAAAGTCGCATTCAGTTTGTCGGAAAGGCTCTCAAAAGCCAAGTCAGCTCACCTCCGTCAGTCGTCCAGGCGTCGCAGCTCCTCCATGACCTGCCTCGCCGTGTCCCTTGCCTTCATATCCTCCGAGTCCAGCAGCTCACCCAGCCGCTCCTCAATCCGCGCGAGGGCCTCGCGCCGCGCCTGAAAGCGCGCGATCAGGCCCGTCTTCGCCTCAATCTCTCTCAGCGCCGCCTCCGCGCGCTTTATAATGTCCCAGACCGCCTGGCGCGACACCCCGCTGATATCCGCGATCTCCGCCAGAGACAGGTCCTCGTTATAGTGCAGGTCGAAATACTCCCTCTGTTTGGGGGTCAGCAGCTCGCCGTAAAAATCGTAGAGCATCGTCCTCTCCACCGGTCCCTCAGCCACAGCGCCGCCTCCCCTCAAAAACCTTTGTGATTATACACGCCCTTCTCTCCCCTGTCAAGTATTTTTCTTTTACAGCTTCTCCGGTATATCATTTGCATTTGCGGGGCAAATTAATCCATGCGAATTTTTACTGGATAAGGTGATAAAATGTCCGAGACCAAGGGCCGCGCGCTCTCTCGGGAGCTTCTTGGCCTGCTTCACACGATACGCCGCCGCCATGACCGGCTCGCCAAGGCGGCGGGAGACCTGCCCGCGGGCGCGGAATGGCTGCTGGACAACTGGTATCTCATAGAGCGCGAGGGCCGTCTCGCCGTCTCGGAGCTGCGGGGCGCGGGACGGCTCCGCGGCCGCGTGCTCTCCGCCTGCCGCGAGCTGGCCGCCAGCACCGGCGGGCATGTCGACGCCGAAAACGCCGCCGCCTTCCTCGCAAAATTTCAGGAGGACTCTCCCCTGCGCATGCGCGAGCTTTCGGCCTTTGCGCCCTGCCTGCGCCTGGCACTTATCGAGCAGATCGCCCTCGCCCTCGAGGGCGCGGGCGGCATCGACGTTTCCCTGCTCTCGGCCTGCATAGGCTCTATCCGGCTCTTTGCCAGCCTCGACCTGACGCGGCTCCTTGAGGGTGCGGATCTCGTCGAGCGTGAGCTGCGCCGCGACCCCGCCGGGGTCTATCCGCAAATGGACGAGCGCAGCCGCGCCGCTTACCGCGAGCGCGTGCGCCTCATGGCAAAGCGCGAGGGCGTCGAGGAGCTCTCCCTGGCCCGGCGGCTCATTGCCGGCTGCGGCGAGGACGGGCATGTGGGCTTCCTGCTCTTTCCCGAGCCGAAGCGCGGTTACGGCTGCGTCGCTGCCCAGCTCATACCGGCCGCGGCCGCGGCGCTCCTCCTCGGCCTCTACTATAAAAGTATCCCCCTCGCGCTGCTCTCTTTTGCGGCGGTCTGGGAGCTTGCGAAGTCGGTGTGCGACTTCGCGCTTTTGCGCGTGCTGCCGCCGCGTCTGCTGCCGAGGCTCGAGCTGGCCGGCGGCGTGCCCGACGATGGCCGCTGCCTCTGCGTAGTGTCCTCCCTGCTCGGAAAACCCGAGGCAGGCGCGGAGCTCTCCCGCAGGCTCGAGGAGTTCATGCTCTCCTCGCGCGACTGCGGGGAAAACCTCATGTTCGGCCTGCTGGCCGACCTGCCGGAGGCAAAGGCCCCGGTGCTCGACACGGATGCCGAGGCGGTGAAAGCCGCCGTCAAAGCTGTTGCGGCGCTCAATGAGAAATACGGCGGGGGATTTTACCTTTTCTGCCGCGAACGGAAACCGCGCGGGCGCGACGGGGTCTGGTCGGGCTTTGAGCGCAAGCGCGGGGCGCTGCTGGCTCTGGCGCGGCTCCTGCGCGGCGACGGCGGCGGGCTCTGCGTCCTCGCCGGGGACAAAAAGCGCCTCGTCGGGGTGAAATACATCCTCACTCTCGACGCGGACACCCGTCTTCTGCCCGGCTCGGCGCGGGAGCTTATCGGGGCCATGCTGCACCCTGTGAACGCCCCGCAGTTCGACCCGGAGCGCGGCGTGGTCGCGCGCGGCCACGGGCTTATCCACCCTCGCATGGACACGGAGCTGCCCTCGGCGGTGAAAACGCCCTTCTCCCGGCTCATGGCCGGCTCCGGCGGCACCGACCCCTACGGCGCGGCCTGCGGCGAGGTCTGGATGGACCTGACCGGGCACGGCGGCTTCGCGGGCAAGGGCATCCTCGACGTGGACGCCCTTCTCACCGGCTGTTCCCAGCTGCCCGAGAACCTCATACTCTCACACGACGCCGTCGAGGGCGCCATACTCCGGGGCGGCTACATGAGCGACACTGAGCTGACCGACGGCTTCCCCTCGAACCCCTTCTCCTACTTCAAGCGCCTGCACCGCTGGGTGCGCGGCGATTGGCAGAACCTCGGCTTCATCTTCGGGCGCGGGCGGGGCTTCGCCTTTGCCGACCGATGGAAGCTGCTCGACAGCCTGCGTCGGAGCCTCATGCCCGTATTCAGCCTCGCGGCCATTCTCTGGCCCCTGTTCCGGTACTCGGGAGCTTCGCTCCTCGCGGGGCTGCTCGGGCTTTTCACGCTCTGCACGGGGCTTTTGCCCGCGCTCGGCTCCGCTCTCATGCGCCGCGACAGGGAGAGACTCAGTTCCTCCGTGCCCCACGGCCTCGGCGGGCGGCTTTTGCAGATACTGCTGCGGCTCGCGCTGCTGCCCATGGAGGCCGCGGCCTGCCTTTCGGCCATACTCACCGCGCTCTGGCGCATGGGCATATCGAAGCGCAACCTGCTCTCCTGGCAGACCGCCGCGCAGTCCGAGGGCAGGGCGAGGCGCATATTCGGGCTTTGGCCCCCGGTCGTGCTGGGGGCGCTGCTCGTCGTGCTCTCACCCGAGCCTCTCGGCAGGGCCGCCGGCATCTTCTGGCTCGTATCCGCGCTGCTCACGCCGGGGCTGGGCAGGGAAACACGGCTCTCGCGGCATCTGCCCGAAGCGGACAGGAGCTTCCTGCTCGGTGAGGCGGCGAAGATCTGGCAGTATTTTGCCGATTTCTGCACCAAGGACGACAACTTCCTTCCGCCCGACAACTGGCAGGAGCAGCCGCCCACCGGCCTTGCGCACCGCACGTCGCCGACGAACATCGGCCTTGCGCTGGTCTCCGCGCTCGCTGCCGCGGACCTCGGACTCTGCTCCGTTCCGGTGATGACGGGTCTTGTCGAAAACATCCTCGGAAGCTGCGAGAGGATGTCCAAATGGCGCGGGCACCTCTACAACTGGTACGACACGCGCACGCTCCGGCCGCTCAGCCCGCGCTATGTCTCGACCGTGGACAGCGGCAACTTCGCCGCCTGCCTCGGCGTCATGCGCCGGGGGCTTTCAGACTACGCCAGGCCCGACCTCGCCGCGCGCGCAGCGGCGCTCTATGAGGCCATCGACTTCAAACCCCTCTACGACACCGAGCGCCGCCTGTTCCACATCGGCTGGGACGCGGATATGGGCGCGCTCTCCGAAGGCCTGTACGACCTGCTCTCGAGCGAGGCGCGGCTGACAGGTTATCTGGCCGTCGCGCGCGGCGAGGTCTCGAGGCGGCACTGGCGCAGGCTCTCCCGCGCGCTCGTGTCGAAGGACGGCTTCCGCGGCATGGCAAGCTGGACGGGCACGATGTTCGAGTATCTCATGCCCGAGCTGTTCCTGCCTCTGTGCCGGGACAGCCTGCTCTGGGAGAGCGCGCGCTTCTGCCTCTATGTCCAGAGAAAGGACGTATCGGGCGGAGAGCCCTGGGGCCAGTCCGAGAGCGCGTTCTACTCGCTCGACCCGCAGCTCAATTACCGCTACAAGGCGCACGGCTGCGCGGCGCTGGCCTTAAAGCGCGGCATGGAGACGGAGCTTGTCGTCTCGCCCTACTCGAGCTTTCTCGCGCTCGCCGTGGAGCCTCGCGCCGCCGTGCGCAACCTGCGGCGGCTCTGTTCGCTCGGCTTCACGGGCCGCTACGGGCTTTGGGAGGCCGTGGACTACACCCGCGGGCGTACCTCGGGAAGGGGCGGCGAGAGCGTGCGCTGCGTCATGGCGCACCACCTCGGCATGAGCCTCGCAGCCATCGCCAACTGCCTCGACGACAACGTGATGTGCCGCCGCTTCATGTCCGACCCCGCAATGAGCGCCCACCGCTGCCTGCTCGAGGAGCGCCTGCCCATAGGCGCGGTCACGCTGCGCCGCCGGGGCGCTGATATACCCGAAAAACCGAACAGGTTCGCGGCCGAAGGCTGGGAGCTGGGCGGAGCCTGCCCGGATGCCGCCAGGCCCGGCTGTATGCCCATTCGAGACGGGCATACAGCCTGCTCGGATGCCGCCCGGCTCGGCTGTATGCCCGTCTCGAATGGGGTATACCACATCATGCTCACCACGAGCGGCATGTCCGGAGCCTGTGCGGGCGGCGTATCGCTCTATCGCGGGCCGTCCGACCCGCTCGAGGGCCCGTCGGGGCTGAGGCTCAGGCTTGAGACCGCCTCGGGCCCCGTAGACCTGCTGCCCCTGCCCGGGGCCTCCGGCGGCCTCGATTTCAGCTGGGCGCTCAGGGGCGGCGCCGTGAGCTTCGAGGGCGAGTCCGAGGCGCTCCACAGTCTCTGCTCCGCGGCGGTCTCGGCCCGCGACATGTGCGAGGTCAGGTTCGTCGAGCTGGAGGCCAAAGGCGCGCTCGAGGGCCGGCTCTGCCTGGAGTTTGAGCCGATGCTGGCGCGTGCGCGCGACTGGGAGGGCCACCCCGCCTACTGGCGGCTCGGCCTCGAGGCGAGCGTGCGCGAGGGCGCGCTGCTCATACGCCGGCTGCCGCGCGGCGATGTCGCCGAGTGCTGGCTCTGCCTGAGGTCGAACAGGCCGCTCGAATACCGCGCCGACCGGCTCGGCGCGGCGCTGGGCTGGCTGTCACACCCGTATGTCAGGGCTTATACCCAGGTCTCCGCGCCCATGTCGGGCAGTTTTACCGCGCGATTTGCGCTCGCCTTCGGGCCGACGGCCGACGAAGCGCTCAGGGCGGCCTCGCGCGGCCTTGCAGCGGCGGCACAGGACTTTGCCGACCTGCTCTCGGCCCGGGCCGCGCTCATGGGCATGGGCGCACGCGACCTCGCCGCCGCCGTGGCCATGGCCCCGGCGCTGGTATTCCCGGACTACCGGAAATACGCCCTGCAGCGCGAGCAGCTCTGGAGCCTCGGCATCTCCGGCGACCTGCCCCTCGTCTGCGCCGAGCTGAGCTCAGAGGGCCAGCTGCGTGCGGCGCGCGACCTCATTCGCAGGCAGGACCTGCTGCGCGTCTGCGGCATAAAGAGCGACCTCGTCTTCGTCACGCGCGACGGCGGCGACTATCTGCACCGGCTGGGGCGTTCGGTCATGGAGCTGCTGCAGAAAGACGGCCTCGAGGCCGTCTTTGGCGCCACTGGCGGCGTGCACTGCGTGGACGCCAAAAACGGCCTCGAGGCCGTCTTCGGCGCCGCCGGTGGGGTGCACTGCGTGGACGCCGCCCACGTCCCGGCCATGGCCGACAGTGCCGCGCTGGTCGTGGACCTCGACGCCCCTGAGACCCGGCCCGAGGAGCGCCCGGCACAGGCGTATCCGCCCCTGACTGAGCCGCGGCGCGGCGGCGAGGTGCCCTACAGCTGGCTTGAGGACGGCACCTTTGAGTTTGACACCTCCGAAAACCTCCCTGCCCGCGCCTGGACGCTGCCGCTCACGAACGGCTCCTTCGGCGCGCTCGCCGCCGACTGCGGCATGGCCGGCATGTGGCTGGACAACGCCCGCGAGCGCCGCGTGGACCGGGGCCTCGAGGGCGACCTTGCCGTGACCGGCTCCGAGACGCTCACGATTGACGGCGAGAACGCCTTCCTGCGTTCGAAGGTGCGCTTCGGCTTCGGCTTTGCCGAGTGGCGGCGCGGGGACATGCGCATCACCGCCTTCGTCCCGCGAGGCGTGGACGCAAGGCTCATCCTCATAGAAAACGCGCCCTCGGAGCTGTGCTGGACGCTCAGGCCCGGCCTCGCATACGAACGGCGCGACGCCGCCTTCGTCCAGACGCGCGTCGAGGACGGGGCGCTCCGCGCGCGAAACCCCCGGGGCGGCGACCCCGGTCTCGACTTCGGCGCGGCTTTCACAGGCGCTCTGGCGCTCGACGCCGAGCACAAGGGCCGGAGCATCTTCACGGCCCGGCTGAGCGCGGGCACGGGCGTCGTCGCCTGCGGCTTTCTGCCGACGGGCACGCTCCGGGAACTCTGCTCGCCCGAGCGGGCGCGGGAGCTGCTGGGCGAGACCCGGAGGTACTGGCTCGGCATCATTGGACGGGTCAGGACAAGCACCGGCGTGCCCGAGATCGACCGCTATATGAACGGCTGGGCTGTGTACCAGACGCTGGCCTGTCGGCTCATGGCACGCACCTCAATTTACCAGTCCGGCGGTGCCTACGGTTTTCGTGACCAGCTGCAGGACGCGGTTAATCTCATCCCGGTCGATTCGGGATACGCCCGCCGGCGCATACTCGCGGCCTGCGCGCACCAGTACCGCGAGGGCGACGTCATGCACTGGTGGCACGAGGGCTCGCCGGATAAAGGCGTGCGCACGCGCTGCTCGGACGACCTCATCTGGCTGCCCTGGGCGGTATGCGAATATGCAGATAAAGTTGGGGATGCGGACATTTTGAATGAGACTGCGCCATATTTGCGCTCGGAAAAGCTCGCAGAGGGCGAAGCGACGCGCTACGAGGCGGCGGTGCCCGAAGGCGCGGGGACGGTGCTAGAGCACGCGGTGCTGGCGCTGCGGCTGGTGATACGGCGCGGCGTGGGGCGGCACGGCCTGCCGCTGATGCTGGCCGGCGACTGGAACGACGGCATGGACACAGTGGGTATCGAGGGCCGCGGAGAGAGCGTGTGGCTGGCGTGGTTTTTCGCGCACACGGCTCGGCGCTTTGCGAAGCTGTTGGAAGAAAGCGGTGATAAGCACGGGGCAGCGGCGCTGCTGTCGGCGGCCTCGAGGCTGGGCCGGGCGGCGGACCGCGCCTGGGACGGGCAGTGGTACCTGCGCGGGTATTTTGACGACGGCTCGCCGCTCGGCACGGCGAACGGCCACGGCTGCCGGATAGACTCGGTGGCGCAGAGCTGGGCGGCGCTGTGCGCGGAGGCGAGCCCGGAGCGGGTGGATATGGCGCTGGACTCGGCGCTCGAGCGGCTCTTTGACCGCGAGAGCGGGCTGGTGAAGCTGTTCGACCCGCCCTTTGGGGAGGGTGCGGAGCGAGCGGGCTATATAGCAAGCTATGGCCCGGGCTTCCGGGAGAACGGCGGGCAGTATACGCACGGAGCCATATGGCTGGCGATGGCCTGCCTGAAGCGCGGCCGCAGAGACGAGGGGCTGGAGATATTGAAAGCGGTGCTTCCAAAGGGCACGGAGCGCTACGGTGCGGAGCCGTACGTGCTCGCAGCGGACGTCTACTCGAACCCCGACCGTCCGGGTCAGGCAGGCTGGAGCTGGTACACCGGCTCGGCCGGCTGGTTCTTCCGTACGGTAATGGACCTCCTCTCAGCAGCGCAGTGACTCTCGGTGCGGGTAAGGTTTGCTCTTGCAGAAACACACAAAGGCTCCCCCTGGGCAGGGGGAGCCTTTGTGTGCTGAATTTGAACTCAATGTCATGTTGAAAATGCGGGCCAAAACTCCATAAGCAGCCAGCCGGTCAATGACAGAAGCGGTACGACTATCGCAGATAGAATCAGACCTCGCTTCATCATGAAAGAAGGCTTTAACCCGTATCCTACCGGGATGGCCCGTATGGATGTTGGCATCGTGTACGACAGGCTCACTCCTATGGAGCCTACATATATTAGTGGTATTGGATTCATGTCCAGAGCATTTGCCATTGTAAGGATAACAGGCATGCACATGGCAGCGGTTGCCCCATTGCTTGTCAAGTCAGAGATGGTCAATGTGAACAGCAAAATAACAAACACGACTCCAAAAGAACCGCCAATTTCCAGCTGCCCCATTATTGAGCCTAGTGCTATGTCGGCCTGTGTGCCCGTCAACAGCTCTCCAAGCGCCAGCGCCCCTCCAAACATATAAAGCAGACCCCAATTGATTTCCGTCGACGCGTGCTTCCACTCCACCATTCTGCCCCCCTTTACGCTTGGTATAAAGAACAACAGAATGGCACACACCAGAAATGCATACGATGGCACAAGGCCCGGCAAAATCGAAGCGTACAGGTCCCTTGTGAATGACAGGATGGCTGCAGCGGCAAAAACCGTGAGGCCCGTAACCTCATCTCTGTTCATTTTGCCGAGCTGCGCTTTGACATTTAGCAGGTACTCCTTGGAACCCGGCAATTCTTCCCCCTTTGGACTTATAAGCACCAAAAACAGGATGTTGCTTAGTACAAGGACCATCATTATCGGGGCAAAGCGCATCACCCAGTCAAGATAATAATACTCTCTGCCAGAAATTTTCTCGATATACTCGATTATTACCAGGTTCGATGCGCTGCCCAGCGGAGTTGCCAGGCCCCCTACAGTCACACCCCACGGTATTGCCATCAGTATCATTGACGAAGACCGGTTGTTGCCAACATCACCATAGCCAACGTACCTGAGCATCGCCAGTGCAATAGGTGTGACCGTGGCACAGACCACCAGATTGGTCAGCATGGTTGACATTGCCGTCGACAGCAAAAACCAAAACACCACTTGTGACCTCACCGACGTGCCGATGCACCTCAAAAACATGGTTGCGAGCCGTTTATCGAGTCCGGCCGCCGACCATGCGGAGGATATGATCATTCCGCTCAGAACCAGTATTATTGAACTCGATGCAAACTGAGATACGACGTTCTGCATCGGGACCATTTGGAACACGGCATTGAGGGCTATGGGCAACATGCCAACGACCGGATAATCGACAGGAGTAAACAGCCACCAGCATATCATCCACAGTAGCGTGCCTGTCGCGCATCTCATCGAGAAAGTGAAAATATCCGAAGGCAAGGCACACACCGTCAGTGCAAATGCCAAAGGGCCGGTCAATATCAGCAGCAACTGCGAACGCTTGCTTCTTTTTTTATTCATATTAATAACCTAACCTGAAACAAAATTTGTGCGGTGCAGCTCAAACGCTCACATCCGGCCTCGCCATCATGTCAACCACCCTTCTGTCCATTATGACAGACCAATGAGCGGCCAGAAAAGGAAAGCTGTAGCCAAAAGCGCAACCAGTGCAAATAGATTTATTATGCAGCCGGCTTTGAATTCCTGCGACACAGAATAGCGTTCCAGATCAAACGATATTATATTCGGCATGCTGTTAAAAGGAAGGAAATTTGCGCCTATGGCAATTGCCATGACAGTAACGCTGCCGAGAACAAAGGGGCTGAACCCCAGAGTTTCGGCCATGGTCATCGCCATCGGTACAAAAATCATGGTCATCGCGTTCATGCCCGCAAAAATTATGTGGACAAAAATTATAAACGCAAGCCATATCGCGAGGAATGTCGTATAGCCAACATTGTAGATCCACGGAATGGCATCAAAAATATTGGTTATCAGCCAACTGAAAGCCCCTACGCTGTTGAGAACATCGGCAATGCCAATCGAAAGTCCTATCCACACCAGAGGCCCCATCGTTACATGGCTGAGTATCTTCTTGCTGTCTCCGACCGAAAAGCACGGCAGAAGCATGAGAGGAACAGTCAGGAACACGGTAAAGCTGTCGTTTATGCCGGTATAGCTGTTCGTGATCCACATAAGCAGCGTGAGAGCGAAGCAAAACAGCGTCCACTTTTCGTTTTTTGAAAGCGGTCCCATCGCCTTTAGCGCTTCTTCGGCGTAAGATACATCAATCTTTTTCCTGCTGCTTTCATAGTTCTTGGGCGGATACATCTTATTTATGACCCAGGGTATGAACAGAATAGTTACTATCGAAGGTATAAAGCCCGCCACAAAGAAACTGCCCCATGACATTGAGTCGCCCAGAGCATTTTGCATGAGCGCCATTCCTGTTGGGCTGGCGCCGCAGGCCGTCAGGAACATCAACGTGCAGGTCGTATTCGTGAACATTGTCGACAGGGATATGCTCTCACCGCCGGCCTCACCACGCTTATGGCCCAGATTGTTTTCCAGACCGTCTATTATCGGACACAAAACAGCTGCTCTGGCCGAAGCCGAAGGAACAAATGAACCCATAGCTCCTATGGTGATGTTCATCGCATACGATGCGCGCAGGTATGTCTTTCCAAACTTTGCGAGCACCCAATAGCCAAGCCTGGACCCAAGACCGGTCATCGACAAAACCGCTCCCATTATTTCAGCATAAAACACCAGCCACCAGGCGCCCATGGAAAACCCGGAAAGCACCGCCGCCCCGGATACCCCGCAAAACGAAACCATCAGAAATGCAGCAAATGTTGTGGACAGCCACTCGGGGATAGGTTTGCATATCCACATAAAGAAACACCAGAAAAACAGAATCAGTATCCTCTTGGCGTTCTCCTCAAGGCCTGCAAAAGGAATAAAGAAGTATATCGCCAAGGCAGCCGCAGATATTATGGCCGTAACGGCAGCCCACCGCCAGGGGCTGTCTTTACCCAGCACTTTTTTCATTTCCCTCTCCTTTCTCTTATCACGGATGATCTTCTTTGGCTTCCAGTGTTTTCAACGCGCCTCCCAGCTTCGAATTCTCCTCCGCTACCAGCGATACCAAATGTCCCACAGTATCCGCTATTTTTACTCCTGCCTCCGAAAGAGCTTTGACCTTTGATTCAACAGTTCCGGTCCCGTTGGACACGATCGCACCGGCGTGTCCCATCTTTTTCCCTTTAGGTGCATACCTCCCTGCTATAAATGCGATTACAGGTTTCGGGTAGTTTGTCTCCTTTATGTACTGTGCAGCCAGCTCCTCGCTGCCTCCACCGACCTCCCCGATCAGGACAACCAGTTTGGTATCATCATCATCTCGGAAAAGTTCAAGCGCTTCCTTGTGGTTCAACCCAATTATCGGGTCTCCACCTATGCCGATGCACGTCGACAGTCCGAAACCTGCATACGTCAGGTTTGAAGCATTTTCGTGAGCCAGCGTTCCGCTGCGAGAAACAAGTCCTATGTGGCCTGCTCCGTAAATATTGTCCGGCATCATCCCTATTTTTGTTTTGCCGGGAGAAATTATCCCCATTGTATTAGGCCCGACTACGATTATCCCTTTTTTCCTCGCTGCATGAACAATGTCCAGTGTGTCCCTGACAGACACCCATTCAGTGGAAATGACAATTGTCTGTATCTCAGCTTCAATTGATTCAAACGCCGCAGACCTGACACCTGTGACGGGCACCATGATCAGGGATGCATTTATCTCCGGATGATGGAGCTTTGCTTCGGCCACAGTGTCGTATACAGGCCTGTCACAAACAGTGCGTCCGCCTCTGCCAGGGGTAACCCCGCACACGACATCGACATTATACTCCAACATCCTGCGGGCATGCTCACTTCCGGTTTTACCAGTAATGCCCTGAATCATAAGTTTTGTGTTCTCGTTTGCGATAATACTCATACTTTGTCCTCCAGAAGCCTTGCAGCGAGCTTTACCGCGTCGTCAGTAGTGCCAAAGCGTATGATCGGAACGCCCAGAGCCTCGAGCATGTCCCAGCCCTCCTGTGCCTTGTATCCTCTCAGCTTAACCACGATAGGTATTTTGAGGCCCTTCAGTTCATCCAGCCCCTCCATTATCCAGGAGGCCACTTGGGCCGTTGAAAACTGACCCCCAAATCCATTTACGACCACAGCTTCAATATGCGGATTCTGTTTTATGAGCCTGGCACCAAGCCTGAAACAGTTGCCGTTCATTCTCGAACCCATGTCCATAAAGTTGAACGGCTTTAGACCATAATGCCTGACTGTATCCAGAGTTGCCATGCCAAGGCCCGCCCCAAACACCATCAGACCCACAGTCCCCTCAGAGTCGACTTCAACGTATGCCATCCCCGCATCAATCGCTTCCTGCTCCAATGGGGTCGCTTTGCTTTTCCGGGGAAGTATTTTCCTGTCTTTCTGTCTGTAAAGCGCATTGTCGTCGATAGACAGTTTCGCATCTGCCGCCACAAAGCTTCCATCGTCCAATTCCGCCAGAGGGTTTATCTCGGCCGTAGTCGCGTCCAACTCCAGAAACAAAGTGTTTAGCTTCACCGCAATCTCTGAGATTTTCTGCGCTTTTTCGGATGCTACTCCACAGTCTCCAATTTGACAGGCAAGCTGCGCCTTGTCTATTCCCTCTGTTATATCGACCCTTATATGCCTGCTTTCTGCGCTGCTGACCGTATCCTCAATGTCCATGCCGCCTTCGGCTGAATACAATAGTATGCGGCGCCGGCCTACCGTGTCGAGAGTAATGCCCAAATAGTGCTCATTGGCGATTTGTAAAAACGGTACCGCCAGGGCTGCCCTTGTGCGCTCTCCATCAAGTTCGAGACAGAATATGCCCTTCAACACCTCGGGCATTTCCCCTGCGTTCCTGACGACCTTTATTCCTCCTCGCTGGCCGCGATGTCCGCACAACGCCTGAGCCTTAACTACGCACGGGTATTCGAGCTCCGGGATCGCTTCGCCTTCCCAAATCAGCACACCGTTATCGATTGCTATTCCGTACTCAGAAAATGCGGTTTTTCCTTCAATTTCATATAGATCCATTTAAGCTAATCCTCTTTCGTACCCATACCTGAGCGCAGCAAGGTTCATTTCCTGCATCTTTCCCGGGAGCCGCTCCTTTATGGCGGATTCAATGGACCTGATGTCGACGTCTTTTAAAATCGCCGCAACAAATCCCAGCATTATTACGTTAGCCATGAACGGCTTAAACTGGTGCTCAGCTATGTTCGTGACATCAAGAGCATACACGGCATTGGGAAGATCCTCGTACTTATCCTTCGATATATAGGTCGAATCCACAAATATCACGGCATTCGGATTGATTCTGGTGATAAATGTCTTGAAGGACACTTCGTTAAAAGCAACCAGAATATCAGCATTGTCAACCTCTATGAATCCTATAGGTTTGTCCGAAACGACCAAGCTTGCCTGGCATGCTCCTCCTCTGGCTGCCGCGCCATAACTTTGGGTCTGGGCAATCTCAAGTCCTTCAAACAGGCCATATGCGTTTGCCATAAGCATGGCCATTACGATAACTCCCTGACCGCCGGACCCGGCGATTCTAATGTCTTTACGCATGAACGGCCTCCTTTTGAACGTCTATACACAGATCTGGACACAGTCTCTCACACATCAGGCAACCCACGCATTTTTCAGGGAATTCAACGGATGGCATCCTGTATCCTCTGTCGCTGCGCTTTTCGCTGAGTACCAGCACTCCCTTGGGGCAGTTGTGTATGCATATCTCACAGCCTTTGCACCACTTGGCATCAATCGAAATCAACATCATTCCATCCTCTCCCTGCAAGTCTTCAGGTTGTCATGTATAGTCGGCTTATCAATGTCGATGAGAGTCCCCAAACGCAGTTGAGTCCCGCCCATCTCAACCAACTCGCCCTGCTTGATCGGGGAATAGATCCTTCTGAATGCCTCAAGCATTTCATACCCCTTATCGGTGCCATACATATTCCTGCCGGCCCCGGTAGGGCACTGAGAAATTATCTCTACCACCGAAAAGCCCCGGTGCCTGACCGCATCCACGAACGCTCTCTCCAGCTGCACCGGATGAGCAGTGGTCCACCGTGCAAAGAATGTTGCCCCGGCTGCTGCCGAGAGTTTTCCCAAGTCGAAAGGTTCTTCCTCGTTTCCATATGGCGAAGTCTTAGTCTTGCTCATAAGTGGGGTCGTCGGCGCTTTCTGCGCGCCTGTCATGCCATAGACAAGATTCGACATTTGAATGACCGTGATGTCTATATTCCTGCGCGCCGCATGAATAAAATGATTTCCTCCAATGCCCACGTTGTCTCCATCTCCGGTAAACACGATCACGGTCTTGTCCGGTCTCGCCATTTTGGCCCCCTGAGCAAACGCGATCGGGCGGCCGTGCAGCGTATGAGCTACATCATAATTCAAATACAGAGGCAGCCAGCAGCCGCATCCTGCACCACTGAAAAAACCAACGTCTCCCTGCTTGAGCTGGAGAGTATCCATGGCCCGAATAAAACTGTTCAGCGCCGTTCCATATCCACAGCCTGGGCAGAATATCAGCGGCGGTCCGTCTTTTCTCAGTTTATTTGCAAAAAGTTCTTTCATTTGCCCATCACCTCCGCTATGGCGTTCTCTATCATCGAGGGAGAAAATATCTGGCCTCCGAGACTAGACAGGCCGCTTATCTTCTCTTTGCCAACCAGGCGCTGAATCTCAAGAACATACTGTCCCATGTTCATCTCCGGAACCAGTATGTGCTTTGCCTTAGAACAAAACTCCATGATCTGCTTTTCCGGCAGAGGCCAAACCGTATTGACTTTCATCCAGCCAACCCTGTAGCCTTCCTCTCTGGCATTTTCTACCGCCGCCCCTACCGACCGTGCCGTCGTTCCGTAGCATATGACGCCCACATCCATATCGTCATCAAAAAATGTCTTGACGTCCACTATGTTATCAATGTTCTTAAGCACCTTACCGCTGATGTGTCTTACAAATTGTGAGCCAAGCTGAGTGCTTGCGCCATTTGCCACGCCTCTGTAATTGTGTGTGCCCGACTCCCAGCGTCCATTGCTCCCCTGATAAAAGTTCACATGCGGGATGAGATCATTTTCGTCGGGCCTGTACCACTCATCAACAGGCTCCTGAGCAGTATTGTCATATATCTCCACTTCCTCAGGAATAACAATTTTCTCTGTCAGGTGTCCCATCAGAGCGTCACTGAGCACTATTACGGGCATCATATATTTGTCTGCCAGGTCAAATGCCCGTCTTGTAAAGTCAAACATCTCCTGAACCGAAGACGGACACAGTGTGATACTCTGAAAATCACCGTTGGAATTATACCGGCACTGCATGATATCGCCCTGCGTTGGCATCGCTACCTGCCCGCCGCTTGGACCTCCGCGGGAAATGTAGCCAATCACTACGGGCCGCTCTGCCGCTATGGCATAGCTTATTCCTTCGGACATGAGACAGAATCCGGGGCCGGATGTGGCAGTCATTGCTCTGGAGCCGGCCAACCCCGCTCCTATGGCTGAGCATATGGAACAAAGCTCATCCTCCATCTGCATAAACACGGCATCTTCCTGCGGCAAGCGCAGCGACGCATGCTCAGAAATCTCCGTAGCCGGGGTGATGGGATAACCCGCAAAATATTTGCATCCTCCAGCTATCGCTCCTTCCACCATGGCCGCGTTGCCCTGTATTATGACTGTTCCTGCGTTCTTAAGCTTTCTTTTCAAGTTTCTTCCTCCGATCTGTCAAAGGCCATTGACTATGTTATCCGGCCTTTCACCGTTGAGTACTTTCAGCGCATTGCCCACGCAGAATCTTACCTGATTCTGCACAAGTTCTACAGTAGACGAACCCAGGTGAGGAGTCGCTATCACATTTGACCCCGTATGGAAAAGCGGGTCGTCCGGAGTGGGCGGCTCACTCTCAAAGACATCAAGAGCAGCTCCCCATATCTCGCCCGTTCTGAGCGCTTCAGCCAACGCCTTCTGGTCTACGCACTTGCCTCTCGCGTCATTAACAAGGATCGCTGTTTTCTTCATCTTTTTGAATTCTTCAGCTCCAAGCATGTGATAGGTGCTCGGAAGCAGCGGCACAACAAGAAGAACAATATCAGATTCCCTGAGTAGCGTATCAAGTTCCACATACTCGGCGCCATATGCCGCTTCTCTCTCAGGTGAAAGTCTGACAATGTCGTAATATATCTCTCTCATCCCAAAACTGGAAAGCTTTTTAAGCACTGCGCTCCCTATGTCACCGGCCCCGCCTATCACGCCTATCGTTTTACCTGCAAGCGTGTAGCTGTCATGCCGATATGTCCAGCAGTTCCATTCTCCTTTTTCCATAAGCAGCGGAGATAACTGAACTATGCGCCTTAGGAGCGCTATCATGAGACCAATGTCAAACTCAGCTACGCTGTCTGACGCCCCTCCCTTGTAGTTGCAAACGTATATCCCTCTGCTCCTTGCAAACTCAAGGTCTATTCTGTCGACTCCAATACCCATTTCCTGTATCAGCTTTACTTTGGGCATCTGCTCAATAACTTCTTTGGTAATATACCCCTGGTGCAGCCACAGGACCTCTGCGTCTTTTAATTCCCCTTTCTTCCCAGTCGACGGCTGATAGAACCCCAGTTCGACCTCAGGAAGCGCACATTCTGCAAAAATTTTCTCCATTTTTTCATTCTGATGGTCGAAATATACAATGCTGTCTTTGATCATTTCACACTGTCTCCTTTCTGTTACTGCTCAACACGCCTGCAAAGTGCTACCGTGGTCTAAGCAATTCACGCTGCTGCAGACCACCCAATCGTTAAAATGATTGTAAGTCACTATTTAAATCATGACAATCAAGCAAATTTTAACGCCAGATAAACGGTTTGTTTATCTGGCGTCGTACCCAACTAAATACTGTCTTTTATCATCTGCATATATGCTCTTTCCAGCCTGCCTACATATGTGTCTTTTGCAAAAACAGCATATATACCCGCTTTTGAGAATTGCTCGTCCAAACGATATTGTTGAACCGTTTTTTCTGTTCTAATAACTCGTATTACATGTTCAGGCACAATTGATATACCATGGCCGGAAATGCTCAACATTATTTCGCTGGCTTGACTCGGGCATTCCACCAAGTTCGATGGTATAATTGCAGCTGAGTCAAATACCTGCTGTGACATGCTGCTTATTCTTCTCGAAGCCGGCCTGGTAAACACAGGACAATCTGCTATCTGATTTAAATGAATCACATCGTCATCTGCACAGTCTGCCTGGGTATTTCCGATATATTCATGTCTTGCTATCACATATAAATTTTCAGAAGCTATCTCCACGCAAACAAAATCAGGGATAGGTTTGTACAATGAAAGTATCACCATGTTAAGCTGCCTTTGCATAAGCTTCCTTATAAGCTCATCTTCATCAGATACAATCACCTCTAACTCTGTATTACCCATGCAGCTGCGAGCTCTGCGTTCCAGCTCAGGAGCACAGTATGCGTGAAGCATAACCGGCATCCCTACAGCCAGTCTGCCCGCTTTTTCTTCGCTTATGTCCTCAAGCTGACGCAGCATCTTTTCGTATATTCTGACAATTCTTTCAGCCGTCTTTATATATATACGTCCAGCATACGTCAAAGTAATTGGAGCCGTACTCCTGTCAAAGAGTTCT
This sequence comes from uncultured Eubacteriales bacterium, assembly GCA_900546615.1. Classification (GTDB taxonomy): domain Bacteria; phylum Bacillota; class Clostridia; order Oscillospirales; family Oscillospiraceae; genus Scatomorpha; species Scatomorpha pullistercoris. The sequence continues at coordinate 24,030 of URDJ01000024.1, forward strand.
GCACCCAAGCTTTTCTCCGTCTTACGAACGAAAGCGCTCAGAGCAGGCTGTGATATGAACAATTTCTCGGCCGCTGCTGTTATACTGCCACTCTCTGCAATAGTTAAAAGGTATTTCATCTGACGATATTCCACAATAATAGCCTCCCGCAATAGCCGCCCTGGTTTTATATGCCTATATAAATATAATTATATATATCATATAATTATTAGCTCTATTCGTCAATTGCTATTCAATATATACTATTAACTGCGGTAAATAAACTTGAGTTTCGTTCGATTTATCCAGTATCTGTCCGGCGGAGGCTTATATGAATATCAACAGTATGCAATACTTTGTCACAACCATAGATTGCGGTTCCCTTCCTGCCGCTGCAAATGAATTGTTTATGACATTGCAGGGCCTGAATCAGGCCCTGCAGCGGCTTGAAAGCGAATATGGAGTAAAGCTGTATTACAGAGAAGAAAACAAAGTGCTGCCTACAGAAGCCGGAACGCTGTTATATCATACTTTTTCTCAGATAATTTCATTAAACTCCAGTGCTATAGACACGCTTAGGAGCAGCCACTTTGACGAACTTGCAATGAAGAAAAACAGCGTGACCATTTTTTCTGCGCCAATTTTTACAGAAATGATATTGCCGAAGCTTCTTCCTGCTTTCTGCAAGCGCAATCCATATGCGAGGCTTAAAATCATCGAATTTCCATCGCATGACGCTGCAGGAATTCCCGTTGATCCTCTTAACTCCATATGCCTGTTCAGCGCTTCTCCGGCCAACATGGAATCAATATCAGGTAAATTTCCCGAACTTCCTAAAAGGCACATCCTTTGCCGGACCCCTGTTTTGATGTGCATGTCCAAAAAGTCTCCGCTTGCCGGGAAAGAACGGATTGCAAGAGACGACATGACGAACATGGACATTGTTTTGTGCAGAAATGACGGATACTTTTTAAGGTCGCTCTACCCCGTGTATGACAAATCTAAAATAGTTATCCGGTCTCAAAGTAAGACCCTCGGTTATTCTGTCTTGTGTGAAAACAAAAACACAGTTGGGTTCACCAGTGCAGTCGAGTTTTATTACTTTAAAGATAAGCCGTTGATTTGTTCTACAATTGAGCCCAGGCTTGAGACAGTATATGGGTACCTTACGGGAAATGTTGAAAAATCTAACACCCCACTGGCACGGATCATCGAGATGATTGAGCTGGAGTTCAGTAAAATCGCGAAATCTATGGCACTATAATTCAGGCTCATAGGCTGCATCGCCCTAATTCCCATATTGTTCCGTCCCTCAAATGTGTACGACTGTATCCTGCACGCGCGTCTTTGACGCAATATGCGCGTGCAGGTTTTTTAGCTGTACATGTACAATTCACAAATTATTTACTGCATTCGGGAGAAATTGTATGGCGTTGCGGGGAAACTGTGCTATAATAGCTGAAGATTGCTTGAACGGGAGGGGCCTGTATGGAATTTCGGCGGGAAGAGATCTTGCCGGGCGTCTTTTTGACCGGCGTCATTACCGACAAATTTAAGACCGCGGCCTTGAGCGTCTGCCTGCTCTCTCAGCTCGACGCCGAGACCGCCTCCATGAACGCCCTCATCCCCTATGTCCTGCGCCGCGGCACCGTGCGCTGCCCGGATATGGACAGCCTCGCCGCTTACATGGACGGGCTTTACGGCCTCAGAGCCGAGCCGGTAGTCCGCTGCATCGGCGAGATACAGGCCGCCGGCTTCTACTGCTCCTTCCCTGAGGACAGGTTCCTCCCAGGAGGAGAGCGCCTGCTCGACAAGGCCGCCGGGCTGCTCGGGGAGCTTCTGCTCACCCCCAACACCCGCGGCGGGCTGCTCCTGCCCGACTATGTCGAGCGTGAGCGGGCAAGGCTCGCCGAAAAAATACGCGCGCGCAGGAACAACAAGGACAGCTACGCCGTCCTCAGACTCATCGAACTCATGTGCTGCTACGAACCCGCCGCCGTCGGCGCGCTCGGCTCAGCCGACGCTGCCGAGAGCATCGGTTATGTCGCGCTCTCGAAGCACTATCGCAGGCTCCTCTCCACCGTGCCCATCGAGGTCTTCTACTGCGGCGCGTCCGGCTTCGACGAGGTCTGCGGCGCGGTCTCCGAGGCCCTGACCGCCCTGCCCAGGGGCGAGATCGACCGGGACATGGGCACCGAGATACGCATGAACTCCGTCGAGCCTGAGCCGCGCGTCTTTACTGAGCACATGGACCTCAGCCAGGGCAAGCTCGCCATAGGCTGGCGGCTCGGCGAGTGCATGGAGGACCCCGACCTCGCCGCCATCAGCGTCTTTAACGCCGTCTACGGCGGCTGCGCGTCCTCCAAACTCTTTACAAACGTCCGGGAGCGCCTCTCCCTCTGCTACTACGCCTCCTCCGGCGCGGACGTGCAGAAGGGCCTGCTCTTTGTCGCCAGCGCCGTGAGCTTCGAGAACTTCCGCATGGCGAGGGACGAGATATTCCGTCAGCTCGAACTCATGAAACAGGGCGGCATTACGGACGAGGAACTGCTGGCCGCAAAGCGCAGCGTGTCGTCCGCGCTCCGTGCGGTGGAGGATGACCCCGGAGTACTCGAGGCCTACTGGCTCTCCATGAATGTCTCCGGCGGCGAGATAAGCCCGTCCGAGCTGGCCGCCGCCTGCGAGCTGGTCACAAAAGACGAGGTCGCGGCCATCGCCCGCAGCTGCGAGTGCGACGCGGAGCTCTACCTCTGCGGGAAGGAGGACGGGGACGATGAGCCTGACGAGGACTGATTACCCCAACATCGGCGAGACGCTGTTTTCCGGCACGCTCGCAAACGGGCTGAGGGCAGCCGTGCTGCCCCGGCCGGGCTTTCTCAAAAAGTACGCCTTCTTCGCCGCGAACTACGGCGGCGTCATGAGGGACTTTTCCATCGGCGGCCGCAGGGTCGCATCTCCCGAGGGCGTGGCGCATTTTCTCGAGCACAAGCTGTTCGACATGCCCTGGGGCAACGCGCTCCCCCTCCTCTCGGGCAGGGGCGCCATGCCCAACGCCTACACCTCCGATTTCATCACAGCCTATCACTTCGAGTGCGTCGAGGGCTTTTATGAGAACCTCGACACCCTGCTCGAGTTCGTCTCAACGCCGTATTTCACCGCCGAAAGCGTAGAAAAGGAGCAGGGTATCATCGGCGAGGAGATAGGCATGACCGAGAACGACCCCGGCCACGCGCTCTACTACGGCCTCATGCGCTGCCTCTACGAGCACTGCCGGGTCAGGGACAGCATCGTCGGCACGGCGGAGAGCATAGCAGCCATAACGCCGGAGATACTCGCTGACTGCCACAGGGCCTTCTACGCGCCCTCGAACATGCTGCTGTGCGTCGTGGGCGACGTGGAGCCGGAGAGGGTCGCCGAGGCTGCGGAGAGGATACTGCCCCGCGAGCTCTCGCCCGTGCCGGAGCCGGACTACGGCGAGCCGGAGGGCCTTGAGCCGTTTACGGAGCGCTTCACGAAGGAGATGGATGTCTCCGCGCCGCAGTTCATGTTCGGCGTGAAGCTGCCGCCGGAGGGCGCGGGGGACGAGCTGCTCCGCCGAAAGCTCACCACCGCTCTGGCGCTCAGGGCGCTGGCGGGCACGTCCTCGAAGCTCTACACCTCCATGTACTCCGAGGGCCTCATCCGCAGCTTCTGGAACGAGGCCGACTGGGGACCCTGTGCGGCCTATGCCGTCTTCGGCGGCGAGGGACGTGAACCTGAGACCGTGCTCGGGCGCTTCCTTGACGCCGCGAAGGACGTATCGGAGCGCGGCTTCGATGCGGAGAGCTTTGAAAACTGCCGCCGGGCCGAATACGGTATGCGGATACGCGCCCTCGGGCGAGCCTCAGCCGTGGCGGACTCGATAGCCAGAAACAGCTTCGCCGGCTGCGAGGCACTCAGGAGCTTTGAGCTGCTGCCGGAAATAGACCGCGGCGAGTGCGAGAGCTTCGTCCGGGAATACCTCAGACCGGAGCGCACCGCGCTCTCGGTCATACTGCCGAGACCTCGAAAGGACTGAACTTCCATGCCAACCATGATGAGAGACGCCGCCATCAGCTTCCCCATGCTGGGCGGCCTCACCCTCGATTTCCCCGCGAGCTTCGAGCTTTTCGGGCACACCTTCTACCTCTACGGCGTCGTCATGGCCATCGCCTTCATCGCCGCCGTGTTCTACGCCGCAAAACGCGCGCCGCGCGTCGGCATCAAGGGCGACGATATCTTCGGGCTGGTGCTCTGGGTGCTGCCCATCGCCATAGTCGGCTGCCGCATCTACTACGTCATCGCCGAGTGGGACAGGTACAGGGACAACTTCTGGGACGTCTTCAAGATCTGGGAGGGCGGCATCGCCATGTACGGCGGCACGATAGCCGGCGTGCTCACCGTCATCGTCTGGAGCCATGTGAAGAAGATACGCTTCGGCGCGACGCTGGATGCAGCCTCGTCGGGCCTCATTCTCGGCCAGGTGATCGGCCGCTGGGCAAACTTCGTGAACCGCGAGGCCTTCGGAAGCGAGACGGACATATTCTGCCGCATGGGACTGACGACTCCCGACGGCACGACATATTACGTACACCCGACCTTCCTGTACGAGAGCCTGTGGAACCTCGTCGGCTTCATCATCATCGACCGCTGCTGGTACCGCAAGGACCACCGGAAATACGACGGGCAGATATTCCTTTTCTACGTGTTCTGGTACGGCGCGGGCCGGGCCTGGGTCGAGGGTCTGCGGACGGACAGCCTGTACATACCGGGCACGAACATCCGCACCTCACAGCTCGTCGCCGCGGTGTCTGCGGTCGTGGCGCTGGCCGTGCTGCTCGTCAATATAAAGCGCCCGCACAGGCCGACCTATGTGAGCGTGCAGGCCGCCGAAGCCGCGGCCGCTGCGGAGACCGCCGGGGACGGGACAGAGACCGGGGCCGGGACAGAGACCGGGGCCGGGGCCGATATCACAAACGAAATCGAAACCGAAACTGCTGAGAAAATGGAGGAAAAAGACGATGTCTGATTACAGTGATCTGATCAAATCCCTGAAAGCCGCGGCCGGCGGGTTTGCGGACATAGCGAAGGACCTGGCGGGAGCCGCCGGGGACAAGGCGAAGGACCTGGCCGGAGGCGCGGGCGAAAAGGCCAAGTCCCTTGCAAGGATGGCGAAGCTGTCCGTGGAGCTCAGCTCCGAGCGCGACAGCCTGAAGGACGCCTATGCCGAGGTAGGCAGGCTGTACTTCGAGACGGCGGACAAGACCGCGCCGGGCGAGATGTACGTAAGGGCCTTCGACCGCGTGATGCTGTCGCTGGCGGCGATAGAGCGCATGGAGGCCGAGCTGACCGAGCTGCGCGCCGCGCTGGGCAACAGCGGTGTCGTGGATGCCGACTTCGAGGACGTGGTGAGCGCCTCCGAGGACGGCATAGAGGTCGAGATAACCGAGGACAAGCCCGAGGAATGAGCCGAAAAGAATACCGGGGCCCCGCGTTTTGCGGGACCCCGGTGCTTTTTGCGCTTATTTCAGAAAACAGAGGGCCTTGATGCAGCCGTCCTTCGTTGCGTGAGGTATGCGGCCGCTCTTTACGCAGTCGCCCACGGAAACGACGTGCCCGAACTCGCCGTAGAAGCGCTCGGCTGCCTCGGCGTCGGGCCTGACCCCGAGCGAGAGCACTACCCAGTCGGCCTCCAGCTCCTTCACGGAGCCGTCAGCGAGGCAGCGGAGCGACACGCCCCTGTCCGTGATGCCCAGCAGGGCATGGCCCGTATATATCTCCGGCTCGTGCGGCAGGATGCGGCTCATGAGGTCGCTTATGATGACCGAGAACATGCCCGAACCGACCTTGTCCTGCATGTCGGCGAGCGCAACGCGGCATCCCTCCAGGCAGAGCTTCTCCGCGCACTCCAGCCCGGTCATGCCCGCGCCCACGATGACGACCCGGCCGGACACTTTCGCCTTGCCTGAGATGACATCGTGAACCGTCACGACCTTCCCGGAGCCTATGCCGGGCAGACTGGCGGGGACTATCGGCTCCGCGCCGAAGGCCAGCACGACACCCTCTGGCCCTTCCGCCTTCACCGCCCCGATGTCCGGCGCGGCGCCGAGATGGAGCTTCACGCCCAGACGCCCGAGGCTGTCCGTCATCGTCTCGGTATAGCGGGTGATCTTCTCCTTGAACTGGCCCTTGTCGGCCAGATTCATGCTGCCGCCGAGCCGCTCCTCCTTCTCGAACAGGCTCACGTCGAAGCCGCGCTGCGCGAGTACCTCGGCCGCCTGCATGCCCGCCGGGCCGCCGCCTATCACGGCAACGCTCCGGCCCTCGCCGTCGCGCTCCGGGACTGCGGGATACACTGCCTCGCAGCCCGCCCTCGGGTTCAGCGCGCAGCGTATGGGCAGGCGCGCGTACAGCTGCTCGCGGCAGAACATGCAGCCTATGCACTTGCGGATGCCCACAGTGTCGCCGGCCTCGGCCTTGCGCATGAAATTCGGGTCGGCTATGAGCGAGCGCCCCAGCGCCACGAAATCGGATACGCCCTCCTCAAGCATCTGCTCGGCAAACTCAGGGTCCTTTATCGTGTTCGTCGAGATCACCGGGATGCCCACGCTGTCCTTCACGGCCTTCGCTATATGCCGCTTCCAGCCGGAGCGGTAGGAGTAAGGCTCGCAGTTGGCGTCGGCGTTGAAGTTGTTGCCGTAGCTCACGTTCAGCACGTCCGCGCCGGCCCGCTCGAATATTTTCGCCAGCACCGGGCCGTCGGCGGCGGTCATGGTGCCCGGTATGTCGGGGGTGCACTCGTCGCCGGGGAAACGCACGCTCACCGCAAATCCGCGCCCCAGCTCGCGGTGTATCGCCTCAATGATCTCCGTCACTATACGGCAGCGGTTCTCCGCCGAGCCGCCGTATTCGTCCGTCCTGTCGTTATAGTAGGGGCTGAGGAACTGGGCCAGCAGATAGCCGTGCGCCCCGGCCAGCTCCACTCCGTCAAAGCCCGCCTTCTGCGCCCTCGCCGCCGCGTCAACAAAGCGGCGCTCCACGACCTTTATCTCCTCGACCGTCATGGCATGCGCGGGCCTGCCGCCCGGCATCGCCGGTATCCCGCTCGCGCCCCAGACCTCGCCGCCGGGCACGGGGTCGCTCTTGGCGCCGTAATGGTGCAGCTGAATGAAGGCCTTGCAGTCGTACTTGTGTATCGCCTCCGCAAGCTGCTGATACGCGCAGATGTAGCTGTCGTCGGTGATGCGCAGCTGAGACTGCCAGGGGACGTTGTTCGTCTCGTCAACCGCCGTCGCCTCGACGATGATAAGCCCCACGCCGCCGCGCGCACGCTCCTCGTAGTACGCGATCGCCCTCGGCCCGGGACTGCCGTTCATCTCGCCGTACAGCACCTCCATGGGCGACATCACGGCCCTGTTCTTCAGCCTCAGTTCGCCTATCCTTCCAGCAGTGAACAGCTTTTTCATTTGTCTCCTCTTTTCCTGTGAAATTGGCTTGAAACGTCCAAATATTTATGCTATAAATTATATATTCTGTATAAACGCTTAGTGACCGGGAGGTAAAGATGAGCCAGACACCTTCAAAACGCCAGCTCAAGACCCAGGCAAATTACAATCTCGTACTGGATACTGCCATAACACTGTTCAACGAGCGCGGCTACGACCAGACCACCATGAGCGACATAAGCAAGGCCACCGGGCTGTCCAACGGCTCGCTCTATCACCTCTTTGAAAGCAAGGACGAGATACTCAGGCAGATATATTACCGCAATATCAACATATCCCTCGGCCTGACGAACAACATCGAGGAAAAAATAGCCGACCCCTACAAATACCTGCTCGAGTTCATGCTGAATACCCAGGAGCTGTGGCAGAGAACGGGGCCGATGATGCTAATAAACAAGTACCGCTGGGTCTCGTCGAGAACGATGATGGGCTGCAGTCCCATACAGAGAGAGGAGCTGCTGGCCTTCATCTCGCTGGCGCAGAAAGCCGGCACGATATCGCAGAAATCTGACCCGGCCTCGACCGTGGAATTCATCTTCACCCTACAGCGCGGCCTGCTCTACGGCTGGACCAGCCGAGACGACTTCGACCTCGTGAAATACTCGAAGATCTTCTGGCCGCCCGTCATCCGGGCGCTCATAAAAGGCACGCTCGCCATCAGCGACCGGGACGAGAGCGAAAACTGAATATCATATCCGCCATATCCGGGGCAGGAGAGCCATTCGGCTCCCCTGCCCTTTTTGCGCACTTATTGCAGCTCCGCCGGGATGTTGCGCTTGAGGAAGGTGCCCATGCGGCGCAGGCCCTCCTCCATCTCGTCGAGCTTACATGCCGTGTAGCTCATGCGGATGCAGTTTTTGTTGTTCTCCATGTCGAGGAACATGCCCGCGCCGGGGATGAAGATGACGTGCTCCTCCTCCTTGCACTTTGCGAACAGCTCCGTGGTGTCCACGCCCTTGGGCAGGGTGAGCCAGGTGAAGTAACCGCCCTCGCAGTCGACATATTCGACGCAGGAGGGGAAATACTTCTGTATGCAGCTCTTCATGAGGTCCCAGCGCTTCTTGTAGATGCCCGCAAGCCGCTCAATGTTCGGCCAGATGAGGTCGCGCTCAAGGAAGGCCTCGGCAATATACTGGCTGAGCACCGGCGGATGCATGTCCGTAGTCTGCTTTGCAAAGACGAAGGCCGCCCTCAGGTCCTTCGGCACCACCGCAAAGGCCACGCGCAGGCCGGGCACGAATATCTTGGAGAAGCTGTTGAGCATGACTACCCTGTCGCCCACGTCGTAGCACTTTATGGGCTTGAGCCTCTCGCCGTAGAACCTCACGTCGCCGTAGGGATCGTCCTCAAGTATATAGACGTTGTACTGCGCGGCAAGCTCGGCCATCTTTTTGCGCCTGTCAGCGGGCAGGGTCTTGCCCGTCGGGTTGCCGAAAGTCGGGTTTATATAGACGAACTTGGGATGATACTGCTTCATCTTCTCCTCAAGGTCGTCCATCCTCATGCCCTGGCCGTCGGCCTTGACCGACACCAGTTTCGGCTCGCCCATCGTCAGGGCGCTTATCGTGCCGACAAAGGTCGTCTCCTCTATGAGCACCACGTCGCCCGGCGTGACGAGGGCCTTCCACATGAGGTCGAAGCCCTCGGTGGAGCCGGTGGTCACGACTATGTCCTCAGGGTCGGTGTCCCCGAGCCACTTGCCGTTCAGGTAGTGCTTCACGATGGCTTCGCGGAAGCTCTTCTCGCCGAAAGTCGTGCCGTAGGCAAAGCACGCCGCGCCGTGCTTGTCAATGGCCGCGTTCGTCACTTCCCTGAGCACGTCGAGCTGGAACGCCTCCGGCGAGGGCGTGCCCGCCGTGAAGGGTATGCAGTCCGAGGTGTCCATGTTCAGCAGCTTCCTGATGATGTTGGGCCTCACCTGGCCCAGCCTGCGCGCCAGCAGGGTGTTTCCTTCGCAACCGTCCAGGATCTGTGCTACTTCTTCGTACTTGCTTGCCATCTTTTGTGCGCCTCCTTGATTTTGTTAACTATAATAGATTACTGCTCCAATTTATTGATGCAAGTATAACAATCATCCCCGCTCCTGTCAACACGATTTTGTAGATAACTCACTTTTATATACTGGTAAATTCGTGCAATTTGCTCCGAAATTCTTTTTTTTGCATTTTTTATGCCTTGACAGCTAACTCGATATAGTGTAGTATTACAGCAAAATAATGAATTGACAATCTAGTTTTGCATTCCAATTCTTATCGGAACCCGGCAAATCTTCCTCTCAGCTAAGAAGTCCCAATTTAAATATGAGGTGATCACATGGAAAAGAAGAAGGACATTCACTCCCAGGGATTTGCGTCAGTTATTCCGATAATAATTTTCGTCTGCGTATTCCTGGGCGCGGGCGCGGCCTGTGCGGCTGCGGGCTATGAGAAGCCCTTCGCGCAGTTCCCGGCAAGCATGGGCGGCTATATCGCACTCATGTCGGCATTCTTCATAGTCAGGGGCAAGTTTTCCGACAAGTTCAACTGGATGCTCAAGGGCATAGCAAAGCCGAACATCGTGGTGCCGATCATAGTCTTTGCGCTCGCGGGCGGCTTTGCCACGGTCGCGAAAGCCTGCGGCGGCGTTGATTCCATCGTCGGCCTGTGCATGAACTATGTGCCGGTATCCATCATAACGGCGGGCTTTTTCGTCGTCGGCTGCATAGTTTCCTTTGCCAGCGGCAGCTCGGTCAGCACCATCGTGGCCCTGGCGCCCATTGCTCTCTCGATCGCGATAGAGGCCAACATCTCCCTGCCCGTCATGATAGGCGCCGTCATGGGCGCGGCCATGTTCGGCAACAGCATGAGCCTCATCTCCGACTGTACCATCGTTTCCAACAGCGTCATGGGCATAGGCGCGGGCAAGGCCACGAAGGACAAGCTGCTCTCTCAGGTGCTCATGTATTTTGTGCCTTTTGTGCTCACCATAGTCCTGCTCGTCATCTTCGGCAGGCCCGAGGGCACCGTGAGCATCGACACCTATGAGGTCAAGATCTGGACCATCCTTCCCTATGTACTGATCCTTGTCATGGCTGTCGCGGGCGTGAACTTCGTCATCTCGCTCAGCAGCGGCATAGTGCTCGGCGTCATCATCGGCGTCGCCGAGGGCGACTTCAATCTGCTCGAGGGCTGCACGACGGTGGCGAACGGCATGTACGGCATGGCCAACATGATCCTGCTGTTCGTCTTTATGGCGGGCACGATAGGCATCGTCTCCGAGGCCGGCGGCATCGACTGGGTCATCAGCAAGCTGGTACGCCTCATCCGCGGCAAGAAGTCCGCCCAGGCGGTCATTTTCCTGCTGGGCCTGCTCGTCACCTGCTGCGTGGGCAACGACACCATCCCCATGGTGACGATAGGCGATATCGCGAAGGATATCGCCGCCAAGTACAGGCTCGACCCGAGGCGCGTCGCCGCCATCATGCCCGTCTCCACGGCCGGCACGGCGGTCATCATACCCTATACCGGGGCCGCCCTGACCATGGCCTCGCTCATCGAGGCGGCAGGCGGCGGGGTATCTTTCATCCAGAGCGTACCCTTCAACTTCTTCGTGCTGCTGACCTTTGTCTTCACGTTCCTGACCCTGTTCGTGCCCTTCCCGGACCGCGTGTACGAAAAGGACCCCTGGGACTTCGAGAAGTGGTGCCCGGCCTCTGAAGCAAAATAATATTTACTTTCACTCCTGCGCATTACCCCCGGTCGTCTTTTCGGTCACAGACGACCAGGACCCCCGGCCTGCTGCTGGACACAGGCCGGGGGTCCGTTTTTTCATATACACGCCAGTTCCATCACCGAAACCTCAAAGGCGGTCTTTTCATACTGCACTCCGTCGATGATCTTTAAGTATCCCCTGCTCTGCACGCGGCCGGTCAGCTCCACGCGGTCGCCGGTGGAGAGGAAAGCCGCCTCTCGGGCGCGGCGTCCCCAGCAGATGCAGGGCAGGTAGTCCGAGCGGCCGCAGCGCCGGTTGACCGCCAGCATGAGGTCGCATATGTCCCGGCCCATCGGGGTCATTCGCAGGTTCGGCGGCTTGCAGAGAGTCCCGATGAGGCTTATGCGGTTGAGGTCCTCGCCCGAGTCAAAGCAGAGCTCCCGTGCGAAGACGGTGATGACCAGCTTTGCTCCTTCGCCGCGCTTGTTGTTGAATGAGCGCAGCTCGCCCCGGACATAGATGCCCCCGCTCTGCTCGTCCGGGACGGCCGAGCGCAGCAGCGCCTCACGCGCAATGACGTTGATGCAGTCGGATACGCCCGAGAGCCGCCGCGTCGAGATCGGGAATACGTAGAACCGCTCGCCGCGGCTCGTGTGGGAGTACCTCGGCCGGTCGGCCAGCGAGCCGCGCAGCTCCACCTCGTTTCTGATTTTTACGCTTTCGTCCATGCCTTTGCCTCCGTATCGCAGATGCCCCGTCGGGCTCAATCTCAGCATATTCGGAAAGCCGCTTGTGTATTACCCGAGACTGTATTATAATGTGAGCAGTTCGATGTAAGGAGATATAGAAATGGAGCTTAAGGATATACTTGCACGCTGTGACCACACCCTGCTGAGAGTTGACGCCGGCGCGGACGAGATACGCGGCATCTGCGACCAGGCCGTCAAATACGGCTGCGCCTCGGTCTGCATCCCGCCCTGCCACGTCAAGGGCGCGAAGAATTATCTGGGAGATAAGATGGCCGTCTGCACCGTCATCGGTTTCCCGAACGGCTACATGACAACGGCTGCCAAGGCCTTCGAGACCGCCGACGCTGTGAAAAACGGCGCGGACGAGATAGACATGGTGATAAACCTCGCCATGGTGAAGGACGCCGCCTGGGAATCCGTGGCCGAGGATATCGCCGCGGTCAGGGCGGCCTGCGCGGGGAAGGTGCTCAAGGTCATCATCGAGTGCTGCCTGCTGACGGACGACGAAAAGCGGATGCTCTGCCGCATCGTGTCCGATTCCGGCGCAGACTTCATCAAGACGAGCACGGGCTTCTCGACGGGCGGCGCTACGCGCGAGGACGTGGCCCTGCTGCGCGCCTGCTGCGACAGCAAGATAAAAGTCAAGGCCGCGGGCGGCATAAAGACGCTCGAGGACGCGGAGGACTTCATAAAGCTCGGCGCAGACCGGCTGGGCACGAGCCGCATCGTGAAGCTGGCGATGGAGCTTGAGAACGCTGAGGGCGCGCCGGAGGAGAACTACTGATGAACAACAGGCGTTGGGGCAGGAGGGTGACCTATCGGCCCAGCCGTGCAAACGGCGTGCTTGGCATGGTGAGCGGGGCTGTTTTCGTTCTCATCGGCATCTTTGTCATCATCCCGGGCGTTGGCGCCTTCGGCGCGCTCTGGACTGCGATGGCCGCGGCCATAACGGTCTATAACGCCTATGTGGTCTTCGGGAAGAAGTACATCGGCCCGGAGATACGCATTGAGGATGAGGACAGCGGCGAGGGGCAGGACGAGCCTGAGGAGCGCCTGCGCAAGCTGCGGGAGCTTTACGACCAGAGGCTCATAACGGACGAGGAATACGAGGAAAAGCGGAAGAAAATAATAGACGGGATATAAAAGGCCGCAAGGCGAAGGCTCCTCTCGCGCAGGGGAGCCTTCGCGCTTCCCGCATACGCACGCATTCCCGCACCCCGGAGATCAATTTATTTCACTTTGGAGGCAGCATGAAACAGGTACGTACATTTCCGGCTGTTACCGTTACGCGGAAGGCCGAAAGCTCTATACGGAACGGACACCCCTGGGTCTACAGGGAGGAATTTACCGGCATGTCGGGCGAGCCTTCTCAGGGCTGCATATGCGACGTGTTCTCCGACAAAGGCGCCTGGCTCGGCGCGGGCTTCTACAGCGAAACGAGCAAAATAGGCGTCCGCATCCTCTCCGACAACGCCAACGAGAGCTTCTCCGACGCCTTCTTCGAGCGCCGCGTCAAATACGCGCTCGAATACCGCCGCACGGTCATGGGCTCCCTCGGCTGCTGCCGCCTCATCTTCGGCGAGGCGGACGGACTGCCGGGCCTCACCGTCGACAAATTCTCCGACATCCTCGTCGCCCAGTCGCTCTGCTTCGGCACCGACACGAAGAAGGACGTCATATACCGCGCGCTCCGCGACCAGCTCGAGGCCATGGGCGAACACGTCTCCGGCGTCTATGAGCGCAATGAGGCCGCCCTGCGCGACCTCGAGGGCCTGCCGAAGTACACGGGCTGGTACGAGGGCCTGCCCCACCCCGAGAGCACCGTCGTCGAGATCTGCGAAAACGGCGTGCGCTACACGGTCGACTTTGAAAACGGCCAGAAGACCGGCTTCTTCCTCGACCAGAAGTTCAACCGCCTCGCCGTGGCAAAACTCGCCCGCGGCCGCAGGGTGCTCGACTGCTTCACCCACACCGGCTCCTTCGCCCTCAACTGCGCCCTCGGCGGAGCGGAGCGCGTCACCGCCGTGGACGTATCCGAGTCCGCCGTCGAAATGGCCCGGAAAAACGCCGCGCTCAACGGCCTCGAGGACAGGATGGACTTTCTCGCCGCCGACGTCTTTGAACTGCTGCCCCGGCTGTGCGAGGAGCGCGCCGACTATGACCTCGTTATCCTCGACCCGCCGGCCTTCACCAAGAGCCGGCGCACCGTGCGCTCCGCCGAGCGCGGCTACCGCGAGATAAACTACCGCGCCATGCGCCTGCTGCCCCGCGGCGGCTACCTCGCCACCTGCTCCTGCTCGCACTTCATGGACCCCGCCAATTTTGAATATATGCTGCATAATGCTGCAAAAGATGCAAACGTCCGCCTCCGCGAGATCGAGGTGAAAAAGCAGTCTCCCGACCATCCGATACTCTGGAACGTGCCTGAAACCGCCTACCTCAAGTTCTATATCTTCCAGATCGTCTAGGCTTTTGTGCAATGCCGACAAAATGGCCGCTGGAAATCCCGCTTTCAGCCAAAAAGCGCTGAAAGTAAAAAAGAGGCTTGTATATTTATTCATTGGGGTATATACTTAGCACATCTCAGGCGGGACGATAAAGTGTATGGAGGAATCGTTATGAATAAATCGGACATCAAGAAGGTAGTGCTGGCGTACTCCGGCGGACTGGACACCTCGATCATCATTCCCTGGCTCAAGGAGAACTACAACAACTGCGAGGTCATCGCGGTTTCGGGCAACGTCGGCCAGGCCGACGAGCTGGACGGCCTTGAGGAGAAGGCCATCAAGACGGGCGCCTCGAAGCTCTATGTCGAGGATCTTACCGACGAATTCGTGGACGACTTCATCATCCCGGCGGTGAAGGCCGGGGCGATGTATGAGGACTACATGCTGGGCACCTCGCTGGCGAGGCCCGTGATCGCCAAGAGGCTCGCGGAGATCGCGATCGCCGAGGGCGCGGACGCCATCTGCCACGGCTGCACCGGCAAGGGCAACGACCAGGTGAGGTTTGAGCTGACGCTCAAGCACTTCGTGCCCGATATGCCGATAATAGCGCCCTGGAGAGAGTGGAACATAAAGTCCAGGGAGGAGGAGATCGCCTACGCCGAGGCGCACAACGTGCCTCTGAAGATAAACAGGGAGACCAACTACTCCAAGGACAAGAACCTCTGGCACCTCAGCCACGAGGGCCTCGACCTCGAGGACGCGGGCAACGAGCCGCAGTATGAGAAGAAGGGCTTCCTCGAGATGGGCGTATCGCCCATCGACGCGCCGGATAAGCCGACCTACATCACGCTGGACTTTGAAGCGGGCGTGCCCGTGGCGCTCGACGGCGTGAAGATGAGCGCGAAGGACATTATCCTGAAGCTCAACGAGCTGGGCGGCGCGAACGGCATCGGCCTGCTGGACATCGTGGAGAACAGGCTCGTCGGCATGAAGTGCCGCGGCGTGTACGAGACGCCGGGCGGCACCATCCTCTACGCTGCGCACAGCTATCTCGAGACGCTCTGCCTCGACAAGATGACCATGCACAAGAAGCAGGAGCTGGCCATCACCTTCGGCGAGCTGGTATACGACGGCCAGTGGTACACGCCGCTGCGCGAGGCGCTCTCCGCCTTCGTGGACAAGACGCAGGAGCATGTGACCGGCAAGGTGAAGCTGGGCCTGTACAAGGGCAACGTGATAAAGGCCGGCGCCTGGAGTGACTGGAGCCTGTACTCTGAGGAGATCGCGACCTTCGGCGAGGACCACGTCTACGACCAGGCGGACTCGAAGGGCTTCATAAACCTCTTCGGGCTGCCCATAAAGGTGCAGGCGCAGGTTGACGCGAAGAACGCGAAGAAGTAAAATAACTCAGCTTGACTTTCATATAGGGCGGGGGCTATCCCCCGCCCTTTAAGGACACAGGGGGACAGGATATGGAAAAGCTCTGGGCAGGCAGGGCGCATGGCGCTCTCGACAAGGCTGCCGACGACTTCAACTCGTCGATATCGGTGGACAGCAGGATGTACCGTCAGGACATCCGCGGCAGCATGGCGCATGCGGCGGTGCTGGCGAAACTGGGCATACTCTCGGCCGCGGAGGGCGCGGCGATAATCGGCGGGCTGGGCGGCATCCTCGCGGACATCGACGAGGGGAGGCTGGCAATAGACCCGGCAGCGGAGGACATCCACAGCTTTGTGGAGGGCGTGCTGACGGAGCGGCTGGGCGACACGGGCAGGAAGCTGCACACGGCGCGCAGCCGGAACGACCAGGTGGCGCTGGACACGCGGCTCTACCTGCGCGATATGACTGCCGACACCATCGAGCTTATCGCGAAGCTCATAGACGCGCTCTGTGCCCAGGCGGAGAAGAATGCCGACGCCGTGATGCCGGGCTACACGCATCTGCAGCGGGCGCAGCCCATCACCTTCGCTCACCAGCTGCTGGCCTACGGCATGATGCTCGCGCGGGACATCGGCAGGCTCTCCGACGCGGCGAAGCGGATGAACGTCTCCCCCCTCGGGGCCTGCGCGCTGGCGGGCACGACCTATCCCATCGACCGCGAGATGTCGGCGGCGGAGCTGGGTTTTGACGGGGTGTGCCTCAACAGTCTCGACGCCGTGTCCGACCGCGATTTCTGCGTGGAGCTGGCCTCGGCGCTCTCGCTCGTCATGACGCATCTCTCTCGGCTTTCGGAGGAGCTGATACTCTGGACGAGCTGGGAGTTCCGCTTCGTGGAGCTTTCGGACGCCTACACGACAGGCTCGTCCATCATGCCGCAGAAGAAGAACTCCGACATGGCGGAGCTGGTGCGCGGCAAGACAGGGCGGGTCTACGGCGACCTCATAACGCTGCTGACCATGCTCAAGGGCCTGCCTCTGGCGTACAACAAGGACATGCAGGAGGACAAGGAGGCCGTGTTCGACGCCTTCGACACCGTGAACGCCTGCCTCGGGGTCTTCGCCCCCATGATAGAGACGATGACGGTGAAGAAGGAGAACATGCTCGCCGCGGCGAAGGGCGGCTTCATAAACGCCACCGACCTCGCGGACTGGCTGGCAAAGCGCGGCGTGCCCTTCCGCACCGCCTACAAGCTCACGGGCGAGATCGTCGCCTGGTGCATCGAAAAGGGCAAGGACCTCGAGAGCATGACGCTCGAGGAATACAAGGGCTTTTCGGAGATATTTGACGAGAGCCTGTACGAGGACATCTCTGTGGCGGCCTGCGTGGGCAAGCGCGTGTCGCAGGGCGGCGCGTCGCCGGTGAACATCGCGGCGCAGATCGAATATTTGAAGCGGGTGACGGCATGACGAAGGTATTCATAGACGGCAGCGCGGGCACGGCCGGGCTGAGGATAAGAGAGCGGCTCGAGGGACGGCCCGAGCTGGACATAATGACGCTCACGGGCGATGCCAGGAAGGATGCGGCGGCAAGGCGCGAGGCGCTCAACTCCTGCGAGCTGGCGGTGCTCTGCCTTCCCGACGCTGCGAGCCGCGAGTCCGTGGCGATGATAGAAAACCCGGCGGTGCGCGTGGTCGATACCTCGACGGCGCACAGGGTCGCGCCCGGCTGGGCCTACGGCTTTCCCGAGCTCTCCGCCGCGAGGCGAGAGGCGATAATAAACGGCAAGCGCGTGGCCTCCCCCGGCTGCCACGCGGGCGGCTTCATCGTGCTGGTGCAGCCGCTTATCGAGGCAGGGCTGCTCCCGGCCTCGGCGAAGCTCTGCTGCCACTCGCTCACCGGCTACTCCGGCGGCGGCAAGGGCATGATAGCCGACTACGAGGCCCCGGACAGGGCCGCGAAGTTCGATTCCGCCCGGCCCTACGGCCTCTCTCAGACCCACAAGCACCTGCCCGAGATGGTCGGCATCACGGGTCTCGAGGCGGCGCCCGTCTTCTGCCCCATCGTCGCGGACTTTTACTGCGGCATGGTCGTCACGGTGCCGCTGTTCCGCGAGCAGCTGAACGCCGGATACGGCATCGAGGACGTGAAAGCCTGCTATGCAGCCAGGTTCCGGGGGCCGATCGTCAAATATACCGAGGCCATGGACGAGGGCGGGTTCATCGACTCGAACACGCTCGCGGGCAAGGACACGATGGAGGTCGCGGTCTTCGGCAATGAGGAGCGGATGCTGCTGGTATCGCGCTTCGACAACCTCGGCAAGGGCGCCTCGGGCGCGGCCGTGCAGTGCATAAACCTGATGCTCGGAATGGACGAGACTGCGGGCCTCGTGCTCTGAGAATGGGAGGAACTCGATCATGACTGACATAAAGCTCATAGAAGGCGGCGTGTGCGCCGCGCAGGGCTTCACCGGCGCGGGAATACACTGCGGGATAAGGAAGAACCGCTCGAAGCGCGACCTCGCGCTCATACTCAGCAGCGTGCCGGCCTCGGCCGCGGCGGTATACACGACGAACCTCGTGAAGGGCGCGCCGCTCGAGGTGACGAAAAAGCACCTTGAAAACGGCGTCGCGCGCGCCGTCATATGCAACAGCGGCAACGCCAACACCTGCAACGCCGACGGTATCGAGATAGCCGAGACCACCTGCGGGCTGCTCGCCGCAGAGCTGGGCATCGCCCCGGAGGACATCATCGTCGCCTCCACGGGCGTCATCGGCCAGCGGATGAGCATCGAGCCGTTTAAGTCCGGCATACCCGAGCTGTGCAGGGCGCTCGGCACGGACAGCCACGCCGTGGCCGAGGCCATCATGACCACGGACACCAGGCTCAAGGAGGCCGCGGTGGAGTTCACCGTCGGCGGCAAGACCTGCAAGCTCGGCGGCATAGCCAAGGGCAGCGGCATGATACACCCGAACATGGCGACGATGCTGGTGTTCATCACCACGGACTGCGCCATCTCGCCCGAGATGCTCAAAAAGGCGCTCTCGAGCGACGTGCAGGAGACCTTCAACATGATAAGCGTGGACGGGGACACCTCGACGAACGACATGGTCTCCGTCATGGCGAACGGCCTCGCGGGGAACGCCGAGATAGTCTCCGAGGGCGAGGATTTCGAGAGCTTCATGCGCGCGCTCAACACCGTGACGGTGCACCTGTGCCGCTGCATAGCCGGCGATGGCGAGGGCGCGACGAAGCTGCTCGAGTGCTCGGTGACCGGCGCGAAGGACAAGGCCGCGGCGAAGACCGTGGCGCGGGCCGTCATCTGCTCCTCGCTGCTCAAGGCGGCGATGTTCGGCGCGGACGCGAACTGGGGCAGGGTCCTCTGCGCGGTGGGCTGCTCCGGCGCGGAGGTGGACATACACAAGGTAGACGTGGCGTTCAGGTCGAAGGCGGGGACCGTCAAGGTCTGCGAGGACGGAGCAGGCATAGACTTCTCCGAGGACGAGGCGAAGGCCGTCCTCTCGGAGAGCGAGATCGACATCCTCGTCGCGCTCGGCGACGGCGAGGCCTCTGCCACGGCCTGGGGCTGCGACCTCACCTACGATTACGTCAAAATCAACGGAGACTACAGGACTTGAGGGAGAGAGAGGAAAAAGCAATGGAGGGAAACATATCCAAAAGCCAGAGGGCGCAGGTGCTCGTACAGGCCCTGCCCTATATCCAGCGCTACTGGAACCGCGTCGTCGTCATAAAATACGGCGGGCACGCGATGGAGAGCGAGGAGCTGAAGGCCCAGGTCATGGAGGACATCGTGCTGCTGCAGCTCGTGGGCGTCAAGGTCGTGCTGGTGCACGGCGGCGGGCCGGAGATCAATGACACGCTCGAGGCCATGCACGTCAAGACCGAATTCGTGAACGGCCTGCGCGTGACGGACGCCGAGACCGCCCAGGTAGTGCAGATGGTGCTGGCGGGCAAGGTCGGCAAGAGCCTCGTGAACCTCATCGAGACCACGGGCGGCAAGGCCATGGGCATCTGCGGCATCGACGGCAGGATGGTCGAGGCCAGGCCCAAGAGCGCCGCGCTCGGCTATGTGGGCGATATCGTGCACGTGAACGTCGAGCCGATAAAGGACCTGCTTGAACGCGGCTATATCCCCGTCGTGTCCAGTCTCGGCTGCGACGCGGAGGGCAATGTGTACAACATAAACGCCGACACGATGGCGGCGCACATCTCCGGGGCGATGGGCGCGGAGTGCCTCATCTCCATGACCGACGTGCCGGGCATCATGGAGGACCCGGATGAGCCGAAGAGCCTCATCCACACCGCCGATATAAACGACGCCGTGGAGCTTTTCCGCCGCGGCATCATAAAGGGCGGCATGATACCCAAAGTCGAGAGCTGCATAGAGGCTCTGCTCTGCGGCGTGAAGAAGGTCTTCATCCTCGACGGACGCATCCCGCACTCCATCCTGCTCGAGATGCTCACCGACGAGGGCAGCGGCACCATGATGGTGGGGGAGAAGAAATGAACGTAAAGGAGCTCGACGGCAAATACGTTGCCGGGACTTACGCAAGGTTCCCGGTGGTGCTCAAAGAGGGCAAAGGCTCCCTCATCCGGGACGAGGACGGAAATGAATACATCGACATGGGCAGCGGCATCGCCGTGAACGCCTTCGGCGTCGCGGACGAGACCTGGGCCGCCGCCGTTACGGCGCAGCTGGGGAAGCTTCAGCACTGCTCGAACCTCTATTTCTCCGAGCCCTGCGCGAAGCTCGCCGCGGAACTCTGCGAGCGGACCGGCATGAAAAAGGTCTTCTTCGGCAACTCCGGCGCGGAGGCAAACGAGTGCGCGATAAAGGCCGCGAGGAAATACGCCGCCGATAAATACGGCCCGGAGCGGCACAAGATCGTCACGCTCATAAACAGCTTCCACGGCCGCACCATCGCCACCCTCACCGCCACGGGCCAGGACGCCATGCACAAGGACTTTAACCCCCTCCTGCCCGGCTTCCTCTACACGCCGGCCAACGACTGCGAGGCGCTCAAAGCGCTCGTCGCCGGGCATGACGACATCGCGGCCTTCATGTTCGAGCTGGTGCAGGGCGAGGGCGGCGTCATGCCGCTCGAGCAGGGCTTCGTGGACTGCATGGTCGAAATAGCGAAGGAGCGCGACATCCTGCTCGTTTGCGACGAGGTGCAGACCGGCAACGGCAGGACGGGCAGCCTCTACGCCTGGATGCAGTGCGGCTTCAAGCCCGATATAATGAGCACGGCCAAGGGCCTCGGCGGCGGCCTGCCCATAGGCGCCTGCCTGTTCGGGGAGAAGACGGAGCACACGCTCGCGGCAGGCGACCACGGCTCGACCTTCGGCGGCAGCCCCGCCGTCTGCGCCGGCGCGCTGACGATACTCGCGAGGATAGACGACGCGCTGCTCGCGGACGTCAAGGCAAAGAGCGCGTACCTGTTCGAGACCTTCAAGGGCAAGCCCGGCATCAAAAACGTCTCCGGCATGGGCCTCATGATTGGCCTCGAGACCGAAAAGCCCGCGGGCGAGATAGTCGCCGAGTGCATGAAAAACGGCGTGCTCGTACTCACCGCCCACGGCCGGGTCAGACTCCTGCCCGCGCTGAACATACCGATGGAACTGGTGAAAAAGGCGGCAGAGGTCATCGTCGCCGCCTGCGCGTGACGTGAACTAAAAAATGCCACCCCATTTCTTTGGCCCTTGCCCAAAGAAACGGGAGTGGCGCCCCAA
>URDJ01000025.1 GCA_900546615.1 uncultured Eubacteriales bacterium
CGCCCCGTGATCGGCTGGGAAGCCGTCAAAAGGCGTTTTCAGTGTGGTTATAGGGCTATTCTGTTTTTTGATGATAGTTAAAAAGTTCAGTGTTTATGCGGCTTTCAGGGATTTGTGTATATAAACATGAGGCCACTGCGGCGTCCGGAGGCACGGTGGAAATAGCCGTAAAGGTGGAGCAGAAGCCCGAGAGCGGGCTCACGCCCGGCGAGGCGGAGCAGCTCGAGGACAAGGCCGACGGCGAACTGGGCCTGTTTGTGGATATTTCCCTGGACAAGACCACCACGCCCTCCGGCGGCACCGCGCAGGTAGAGAGCGGAGTCTCCAGCGAGGGGCTGCTGACGATAATCATACCTCTTCCCACCGAACTGAAGGACAAGGACATCTACACCGTGGTGCGCACAGACGGAGCGACGGGCGAGGCACTCTCGTCCGAGCCTGACGAGCTGAGCGGAGAATACTATGAGCTGACAGAGGACGGCTCCGGCCTCATCCTCCATGTGAAGGAATCCGGCGTTTACGCGGTGGGCGGAAGGGATTACCAGATCGTCATCCCGACCTATCCTCCCGTCAAGACCGAGAGCGAAAACGGCAGCTTTGCTGTAAGCCCGGACAGACCCTTTTCCGGCCAGACCGTGACCATCACGCCAAAGCCTGACGAGGGTTATACGGTGGACAAGATCACCGTCACGGACGCCTCCGGCAAGGCCGTGGAGGTCAGTCCCAACGGAGATGGCACATACAGCTTCACTCAGCCCTCGGGCGCTGTGACCATAACCGTAACATTTAAGGTGCTGACGGATGTGTCCGAGTGCCCGCGCGACGCGAGCTGCCCCATGTCGGGCTATACGGATCTCAACATGGGTGAGTGGTATCATGACGGAATACACTACTGCCTTGACGAGGGCCTTATGGACGGCGTTGACGCGGGGATGTTCGCCCCTAACGCCACGACGAGCCGGGCTATGATAGTTACAATACTCTGGCGGCTGCAGGGCAGCCCGGAGGTCGAGGCGACTGAGACGTTCACCGACGTTTCTCCTGACGCATGGTACGCCAAGGCCATTGCCTGGGCGGTGGCGGAGGGCGTAGCCGACGGCTACGGTGAGGGGCTGTTCGGCCCAAACGACGCCATCACCCGCGAGCAGCTTGCGGCCATGCTGTGGAGGTACGCGGCAAGGCCGGAGTCCGAAGGCGGACTCTCCGCTTTCGCGGACGGAGCCGAGACAAGCGCCTGGGCGCAGCAGGCCGTGAGCTGGGCCGTCAGCCTGGGGCTCATCAACGGCGTTGACAGCGACAGGCTGGACCCCAAAGGTCAGGCCACCAGAGCTCAGACCGCGACCATACTCATGCGCTTCGCGCAGAGCATGACGCGGTGAAAACAGACAAGAAGATCGCCCCGGAGAGTGTCTCCGGGGCGATTATTATTTCTACTCTTGCCGTGGGAGCTTTTTGCTGGACGAGACCGCGAGCACGCCTGTGACAGCGGTCAACGAGCTCAGCACCAGACCTATAATGAGCATGGCGTTGTAACTCTGCGTGAAATCGTAGATGTAACCCCACAGCGTGTACGACACTGCGCCCACCCAGGGTGAGAACACCGCAGCCACGGGGAAAATGCTGTCGTACTCCCGCTCGCCGTACATACAGCGGACCATGGCCGGCATCTGGACCTGGTTTATCTGATAAAATATGCCGTAGAGCGCGGCGCCGGCAAGCATTACAAGCTGCGCGCGGCCGCTGATAAGCAGCAGTATGAATCCCGCGGCGCCGATGCCGCCGCCAACGAGCGCACCGACGTGGGCTCCGAAGCGGTCGTTCAGCGCACCAAGCAGGAAGCCGCCGATGATGGCTCCGGCCATACCCACAGAGCCTATTATCGCGGAGACATCGCCGGCATCGGCCGCGCGGGAGCTGGCCAGCGCCGGCAGGAAGGTCATGATTCCGCCGCAGAGCGTAAAGCAGACGACCATGACCGCGTACCAGACGAAACTCGCACTTTTGACGGCGGTCTGTTTGGACACGCCGCTGAGCGCCCGCACGGTGCTTTCGCCGTCGGCTTCCTGCTCCTCACCGTATGGTCTGAGACCCTTGTCCGAGGGATAGTCACGCAGGACGAAGACCGCGACCGGCAAGCAGATGATCAGTACTATGCCGCCGAGAATAACGTATGCCGAGCGCCAGCCCTCGGCAAAGCCGAACATTCCGCCAGAGTTCACGAGCGCAGATATTACGGGGTTGAACACGATGCCGCCGATACCCAGTCCGCTCATGACCAGGGCTATCATGGTGCCGAGATTCCTGTTGAACCAGCGCGGAAGCAGCGTGCCTGAGATGAGATAGGTCAGAAACACGCAGCCGAAGCCCACGAGGGCTCCGCCCACATAGAGCAGCAGCACGCCGTTTGCAAAACCCATGGCGGCAAAGCCCAATGCTGCAAGCACGACAGCGACGGCGTTGAGTATGCGAAAGCTGAATCGCGCCGTGAGCTTGGGCGCTGCGAGCATGACAAGCGCCATGGTAAAGCTCTGCACCGTGAGGTACATCGAGAACTCGCCCTGCCCTATTCCGAGCGAATTCGTTACCGGGACAATAAACACGCCGCTCGCGCCGAAAAATATGCCGCCGCACACGAGGATGTCTATGAATATGCCGGCGGCGACTATGAATCCGTAGTGGAGCTTCTTCTTTTCCATTCGCTCTCCTTTCATATAAGAAGCCCCCTGCTGAGGCGTTTTGATACGTTTTCTCAACAGGGGGCAAAAACTATCCGTTAGCAGGCCGCTTATATGTTCTTCGCAACGAACCAGCCGCCGCGCACGGACTCCATCACGTTGGCAGGCTCCTTGCTGTCGCCGATGTTCCAAACGGGGACGGAGACACTCTGCTCAAGCTCGTTATAGAGCGCGTTGTTCGGGGCGAAGCCCACCGCCTGGACGACGGTCTCGGCCTCACAAGAATGCTCCTTGCCCTCGGCGTCAATGATCTTCGCCGTGCCGTCGGCCCAGCCAGCAAACTTCGAGCCGGTGTAGACGTTGACGCCGGCGCCGGGCAGCATGTCGAGCATCATCAGGAAGTTCGGCGTCGGCACGGGCGCGCCCGCGCTCATGAGCATGGGCAGGGCCTCGACCAGGGTGACCTTCACTCCCTTGCGAGCCAGCCACACTGCGGTCTCGCAGCCGACCAGGCCGCCGCCTACGATGACGCAGCTCTTGCCAACGTCGCGTCCGGCCAAAACGTCGGAGGCCGTGACGGTCTCGCAGCCGTCTATATTGAAGCTCTTCGGGTTCGCGCCGGTGGCAACGATGATCGCGTCGGCGCCGAGCTTCTCGACATCGGCGGCGGTGATCTCGGTGTTCAGGTGAACTTTCACGCCGGCCTTCTCGACGGTGCGCGCGTACCAGGCGAGCAGACGATGGTCGCCGGTCTTAAAGTCAGGCACAGCCGCAAGGTTGAAGAGGCCGCCGAGCTTGTCGGCCTTCTCGTAGAGGTCGACCTCGTGGCCGCGCTGAGCCGCAATGATGGCCGCCTCGCAGCCGCCGGGGCCGCCGCCGATGACGACCACGTGCTTTTTGACCGGAGCCGGGGTGACGGGGTCGCTCTTCTCATAGAAGCACTCGGGGTTGACCGCGCAGGTGACGAGCCCGCCGTTGAAGACACGCGCCATGCAGCCGTTCTGGCAGCCGATGCAGGGACGGATGTCCTCATCCGCGCCGGCGTGAGCCTTGTTCGCCCACTCGGCGTCGGCGAGTGAAGCCTTGCCAAGCGCGACGGCGTCGACATAGCCCTCTTCTATGGCCTTTTCGGCCAGCTCGGGGGTGAGGATCTTGCCCGGGCAGATGACCGGGATGTTGACGGCCTCCTTGATCTTCTTTGCGTCGTCGAGCCACAGACCCTCCTTCTGATACGTGGGAGGATACAGCCAGTAGAAGCTGTCATAACTGCCGCTCGCGAGCAGAAGCGCGTCCGCTCCAGCGGCCTCAAGCGCCTTGGCGAGCTCGATGCTGACGTCTATGTCGCGGCCCACCTCTTTGTAGTCCTCTCCGGGCAGCGGAGAGACGCCGACATCCTTCATGTAGTGGCGCACGCACAGGCGCACCATGACGGGGTAATCCTTGCCGAAACGCTCCTTGAGTCCCTTGATAACGTCCGTGGCGATGCGGAACTGTCCGCCCTGGGCGAAACCGAACTCGTCGTCGCGCTTGTTAAAGAGCGGGGTCGCGAACTGGTCGGTGAAATATCCGCCGTAGGGGCCGCCCACGCATATGCCGTCAGCTCCGGCCATTACGGCGGCGGATGCGGAATCCAGCTGCGCATTGATGAGACCATAGCACTCCTCAGTCGTGAGCGCGCGGCACATCACGCTCGGGTCCCAGCGGCTTGGCACCGCGGACGGAGCTACCGGATGCCCGCCCATCACAGGCGCGAGCGTTTCCAGGAAGGCGACGCGGCCGAACGGCGCGCCGACCTCGACGAAGAGCTTGCAGTCATATGCGTTGAGCTTTTCAACGGCCTTGCTTATGGACGTGTTGAACGCATGGGGGTTGTCCATGGCGTTGAGCGCGGCGGTGGTCACTTCCGCTCCTCCGGCGGAGGCGTATCCGCCGGTGACGATGAGGCCGAAGCCGCCCTTGGCACGCGCTTCGTAGTAGTCGATGACCTCGTCGGTCATGTTGCCGGTGGAGTCCATGCGCCCGCCGAGGTGCATGGGGCTCATCGTGATGCGGTTCTTGATAGTGAGTTTGCCTATCTTATAGGGCTTGAACAGTTCGGGATACTTGAGTGCCATTTTGCTTCCCCCTCACTTCTTGCAGATCTCAGGGCGCTTTGCTCCGACACGCTCGAAGTAGCTGTCGGGGATGTCCTTCGGGTCCTTGTAGACGTAGAACACGCAGGAGCAGGGGCCGACCTGCTCGGGGTACTCCTGCTGGTACATGTACGGGATGCCCAGCTCGCCGCAGACTATCTCGGCAATGGGGGCGTGGGTGCAGTAGACGGGGAAGTTTTTGCCCCCGGCGGTTATGGCGTGGGGCTCATCGCACAGGCCGCAGCCGGGCTTGCACATGCCCATCTCCCAGAGCTTCTGCCCCGCTCCGCACGGCTCCATGACGAACCAGAGTTTCTCGTCATCCTCGCCCAGGATCTTCATGCGGCAGTCGTGGAACATACGCGGCGCATTTATGGCTATCATCGCGCGCTCCTTGAACGGCTTGTCCCAGAACCCCTGCATGAAGGGACTGTTGGAGTTGTAGAAATAGTCGTGCATATACTCCAGGTATTTGTCCGCGCCGACTTCCTTGTAGAGCGCGCTCTCAGCGGCGTTGGCCTGAAGCAGATAGCCGTCGTGCACGCCCTTGAACATACCGACGTACTGGTCAAAGGCCTCCAGAGCCTCCTTGCTTCCGGTGGCAGCGATCTTCTCGCGGGCGACTTCGCTGGGTGCCTTCTCGAGCTCCGCAATTTCTTCCGGCGTGAGAGTTGTGACTTTAGCCATGATAATACCTTCCTTTTCTATGTATTTCATCCGCGCATGCGGAATGCTTGACAAAGATATATGACTGTTGTACTATAAATTACACATGCATCATAGCTGCGCCTTCAAAGATTGTCAATTTACAGTCAATCGACTTCTGGTAATTAATTTACATTCTGGCAGAAACTGTCCTGTATTTTCCGGAGGTATACATGAAGAACGAGAACGACCTCAGGGTCATAAAGACGAGGAAGAACATAATAGACAGCTTTCTGGCTCTGCTGGCAAAGAAGCCGCTTGAGGAGATAAGCGTGACGGAGATATGTGCCGGGGCAAATTGCAGCCGGAACACCTTCTATCTGCACTATCCGTACAAGGAAGCGCTGTACAATTCCCTGATAGACGAGCTTATAGAGCAGGTGCGCTCAGGCTTCCTGCCCGGCGACCGCGAGAGCGATGAGAGCTACCTTGACTATGCAGTCCGAAAAATACGGCTAATGGGCCATTCAACTCTGTCGGTGCGGGAAAAGCTTCGGCCGCTCATGAGCTGCGGCCACGCGGACACCTTTTTCCGTCGGCTTCAGAACGAGCTCTATATTACGTTGTACGCCTCCGGGATAAAGCAGATGAAACTGGAATACGCAGACAGTCAGACGTATCAGCTCATATGCTGGTATAGCTCAGGAGCTATAGTCGGATTCCTGATGGGCAATATATACGACGTCGACATGCCAGAAGACGAGGCGCTGGATATCCTCTGCCGCCTGCACGAAAATGCTTTCAAAGTGTCTGAACAGTTTATGAAATGAAGCCATGCGGCCGCAGCGGCCGTGTTTTGGCTCCGCCAACGAGAGAATGAGAAAACCGCCAAGCTGCGTATACGCAGCTTGGCGGTTTGCATTTATTTGGTTGATATATTTAGTTCTCATTTCCCTTGAACAGCATATCGCTCAGCTCCTGGCTGATCACGCCCGACCACTTCTGCGTTGTGTCCTGTCGCGGATAGTGGTCGCGCCAGGCGTCGTAGGCGTCTTGCGTTATCGACCCTGCCTTGAGCTTATCCGCCTGTTCTGCCCAGGCACAAAGCATCTCATGGAGCCTGTCTGCGTCCTTGCCGGCGCGCGGGTCTACACGCAGCGTTATATCTCCTGCGTCGCTGCTTATCCGCAGGCCGTACAAGTCCTCCAGCGTGAACAGAGTGTGCATCAAACCTACGTAGGAGTCGATGTCTGGCACGGACAGCGCCGCCGGCGAGACGTCCAGCACCTCAGCAAGCGCCTTCGTCAACTCAGACTTAGGAGAGCGAGTGCCTGACTCGTACTGGGCAAGCCTCACGTCCGCGGACTTCTCCGAAAACCCCACGGCCGTACCCAGCTGCTTCTGAGTCAAGCCGCGCTTGTTGCGGAAGTACCGTATGCGTTCCCCTATAGCCATTGCAATCTCTCCAATCAAACGGTTTCTTTGCAGAGAATATAGCATATATGTTTAGTATTGTCAATAGAAACTTAATTTAATTTGTTTAATTTTGCCCGCTTGACTTAAGCATATATGCATAGTATAATGCATGGTGAATTAAGCTAATAAGTTTAATATAGCATAATGATATTTCGCCCGGGCAAATCGGAGGCGACAAGAAAGTATCCGACACGAAATAAGGACCATTATGCCAAAATTCATGAAAGGAGACAAACTATTTGAACATTGAAACAAAAGAAAACGCTGCCCCTTCGGCATCTGTTGGCGCAGATGCGGGACAGCAGCTTTCAAATGTTTGCAACAACAATATATCAAATCCCGGTGCCGAAAGCAACGAAAACTTGCAGGAGCTGTACCGAAAATTGCGCCGGATGAATGACCCGGCGTCCCTGCCTACGGTAACGATGGCCGAGCTCTACGACACGGTATATGAGAGCAAACCGCCGGTCATTGAGGGGCTGCTCCAAAACGGCACATACATATTCGCGGGCGCGCCGAAGGTCGGCAAGTCGTTCCTAATGGCGCAGCTCGCCTACCATGTCGCCACCGGACAGAAGCTCTGGGACTGTGAGGTCAACCAGGGCACGGTGCTCTACCTCGCGCTTGAGGATGGCTACGAACGTCTGCAGCGACGGATGTACCGGATGTTCGGCGTAGAGGGCGCAGAGAAACTGCACTTTGCAATATGCGCGAAGCAGCTCGGAAACGGCCTCGACGCGCAGCTCGAGAAGTTCGTGCGCGAGCACCCGGACACTCGGCTCATCATCATCGACACGCTGCAAAAGGTGCGCGAGCTGAGCGGCGAGGCATACAGCTACAGGGACGACTACCAGATCATCGGGCAACTCAAGCAGCTCGCGGACAAGTTCGGGCTGTGTATGCTCATCGTCCACCACACGCGCAAGTCTGCTGCGAACGACGAGTTCGACCGCATCTCCGGCACGACGGGAATCTACGGCTGCGCCGACGGCGCTTTCGTGCTGAGCAAGGAGAACCGCACGGACAACGCGGCCACGCTCAGCGTTTCCGGCCGCGACCAACCAGACCAGCGCATCCACCTTGTGCGCGACGAGGAACGCCTGCTCTGGTGTTTCGACCACGCGGACAAGGAGCCATACCACGAGCCGCCCGACCCGCTGCTGGAAAAGGTGGCAGCACTTGTGACAGAGGAAGTTCCAACATGGGAAGGCAGCGCAACGGAGCTGATCACGGCGATGGCATTGGACATGCAGCCCAACGCGCTGGCCAAGCGGCTGAACGTGAAAGCTGGCCGGCTGCTGAGCGACTTCAACGTGAGCTACTCAAACGTGCGCACCAAGACCGGCAGCCACATCACCCTGACGCTGCAAAGGTGACGATGGTGACGGTGGTGACGATGAAAATAGGGGTGTTAAAACATCGTCACCATCGTCACCCATCGTCACCAGGGGCTCGCAAAACGCGAGGGGCTGCGGTGAAACGCAGTAGCCGTTGCATCCCAGACAGCTGGGGAGTCGCATTTCACGACGCCCTGTCAGAGGGGCGTACCGTTTCGGTACACCCAGCAATGCTCTGAGAAGATGTCGCGAAATGCGACACCATTGCGGCAAAGGGTACGCCGAGACGGCGTACCCTTCGTGAAGAAGCTTTGTCCAAGGGCGCACTTCTATACATGGCCATGTATGTGCGTCAAATATGCGTCGCTGCGCTCTGGTCAAGGGCATGGCCCTTGCGCCGCGGTGCGGCTAACCCAATTTCAAGGAGGTATGGTTATAGCTAAAACCAAGGAACAACTTCAACGTGAGTGCGCAGAGCTCGAGCAGCGCATCAGGCAGCACAAGAACCGGCTCCAACGCCTCGAGCAGCGTACAAAGCACATCGCCAAAGGCGAGCGCCAAAAACGTGCGCACCGGCTCATCACCCGCGGCGCGGCGGTGGAGAGCGTCGCGCCGGCAGTGTGCGGAATGACCGAGCACGAGTTCTACGAGCTTGTCGAGCGCATCTTCACCCTGCCTGATGTACAGGCGCTCTTGCCGAAGGGCGGTGAGTGATTGGCACTCTACCACTTCCACGTCGGCCAGGTGAAGCGCAGCGCCGGCCAATCGGTCGTCGAATCGGCAGCCTATCGCGCTGGCGAGCGACTATATAGCGAGCGCTACGGCGAGTACAGCGACTACACCCGCAAGGGCGGCGTGGTGTACACGGAGATCCTGCTGCCGCCGCACGCGCTGCGCGAGTACGCCGACAGGCAGACACTTTGGAACGCGGTCGAGGCCGCCGAGCGAGGCAAAAACGCGCAGCTCGCCTACAGCTTCGACATCGCGCAGCAAAACGAGATCACACTCGAGGAAAGCATAACCCTTGCGCGGCAATTCCTGCTGGACAACTTCATTTCAAGCGGCATGATTGCAGACGTTGCCGTCCATCAGCCGGACAGGGAAGGCGGCATCGAGAACCCGCACTTCCACGTCCTCTGCCCAATACGTCCGCTGGACCCGGATGGCTCGTGGGGCGCGAAACAGCGGCGAGTGTACCGCGAAAACGGCAAATTTGACGCCGTGCCGACCACCGACTGGGGCAAGCCTGAAACATTAGAAGAATGGCGCGAGGCATGGGCAGAGCTGTGCAACGCGAAGTTTAAGGAAAAGGAATTGGAGTGCCGCATCGACCACCGTTCATACGAGAAACAGGGCGTTGACCAAGCCCCAACCATCCATGAGGGTGTGGCCGTCAGGCAGATGGAGGCCAAAGGCATCGCCACGGACAAGGGCGAGCGCAACCGCTGGATCAGGTCTGCAAACGCTATGTTAAGGACGCTGCGTGAAAAGATAAAAGCCCTGACCATATGGCTCACAGAGCTCCGTGCGGAGTCTCAGCAGCCAACGCTTGCCGCGCTGCTCACGGACTACTACGATGCGCGGAATGCCGAAGCGTGGAGCCGAAAGGCCAAGGTGAGCAATCTGAAGCGCTTCGCATCAGCCGCGGCGTATCTGCAAGAGAACGACTTGCACACATTAGATGACGTGCACGCCCGACTTGATTTGCTGCGCAAGAGTCTACACGGCGTAAAAACCAACCTCGACGCCAAGCACGTCCGTATAAAGCAGCTGCGCGAGCTGCTGAGATACGCCGATCAATACGAGCGCTTCAAGCCCATCCACGACCAACTAAGCGCTCTAAAGTGGAAATCCAAGCGCGAGCAGTTCAAAACTGAGCACGAAAGCGAGCTCCGCCAGTTCTACCTGGCCCGCCGAAAACTCACGGACGACATCCACACAGCCGAGTGGCAGTGCGAGCTCGACACCCTGAAGCAAGACTGCGAGGCCGAATACGCAAAGTACAAACCCCTGCGCGATGAAATGAAAACGCTGCTGGATGTGAAGTACTGCGTTGACCGGGCGCTCAGCGGTGAAGAAGACAAAGGCCGCGAACCGCGACTTTTAGCGAGCGAAAGAGATTAAGACTCCCGAAGAAATTTGAAGAAATCCTAAGACGCCTCCCGAAACTCTCGGGAAATGTGTATAAATCCGCCCCTAGCGGCGACAATATTCATTACAGGGAGGCATTTTATGGAGAATACCCACGGCGAGATATCCCAACAGCGGCGGCGGAGCATGATGGAACAGCTCTGGCTGACCTACTACAACGACACGCTCTACGAAAAGGGCATTATAACCGAAGATGAGCGCAACAAGATGCGCATTAAGATAAAGAGCCGCACGCGGCAATTAGAAAGCAGGTAAAGGCGGGGACTTGTTCCCCGCCAATTTCTTATGATTGATATATTCGTATACCTATGCTATATTAATGCCAATGATGATACAACGAACAGGAGGCGCTCATGGACATACATGACGTGCGTCGGGAGCTGCGCACAAAGAGCATATACGAGATACCGCTGCGCGTGACGTACTACGCGCGTGTATCGTCCGAGTCCGACGAGCAGCTCAACTCGCTCGGCAACCAGATAAAGTACTACGAGGACTTCATACGCCGCAGCGCCGCGTGGGAGTTCGTGCCGGGATACATCGACGAGGGTCTCTCCGGCATCTCGACGAAGCGCCGCGAAAACTTCAACCGCATGGTCGACGACGCCTCGCACGACAAATTCGACCTCGTCATTACCAAGGAAATATCGCGTTTCGCGCGCAACACGCTCGATTCCATCCGCTACACACGCGAGCTGCTCTCAGACGGTGTGGGCGTGTTCTTCCAGAACGACAACATCAACACGCTCGACGAGGACAGCGAGCTGCGCCTCTCGATAATGTCGTCGATAGCGCAGGACGAGCTCAGGAAGCTCTCGAGCCGCGTGAAATTCGGCCACCAGCAGGCCATAAAATCCAGCGTGGTACTCGGCAACAGCCGCATCTTCGGCTACCGCAAGGACAACAAACGCCTTGTCATCGACGAGGAGCAGGCGCCGATGGTGCGCGAGCTATTTGAGCTCTATGCCACGGACGAGTACAGCATGAAGCAGCTTGAGACGCTTTTCTGGAACAAGGGCTATCGCAACCTGAACGGCAAGAAGATCGCCCACTCGACAATGTCGAACATGATAGCCAACCCCAAGTACAAGGGCTACTATGTCGGCAACAAGGTCAAGGTCGTGGACATGTTCACGAAGAAGCAGAAGTTCCTCCCGCCCGAGGAGTGGGTCATGTTCAAGGACGAGACGGGCGAGATCGTCCCGGCCATCGTCAGCGAGGAGCTGTGGGATGCCGCGAACGCCATACTTCGCCGCCGGAGCGAGGACGTCAAGAACCGCCAGGGCATCTGTAACCACGCCAACCTGCTCACGGGCAAGCTCTACTGTGCCCACTGCGGCGCGGCGTACTACAGGCGCGAGTCGCGCGACAAGCTCGGCAACGTCAACAGCCGCTGGGTCTGCTCCGGGAAGATAAAGGGTGGCAGCGACTCCTGCCCGAGCTTCGCCGTGTACGAGGACGAGATAAAGCCGCTGCTCTTCGAGGTGTTCCGCGACACGCACGACGCATCCGAGGAGATGATACTCGAGTACGAGCGCATGTACGCGGCGATGACCTCGGACGTCAACCTCGAGGGCCAGATCTCTGACGCGGAGGGCAAGATAGAGCTCTCGCTCAAGAAAAAGAGCAAGCTGCTCGAGCTCACCGCGCTCGGTCAGATAACGAACGAGGACTTCGCCGCCATGACCGCGGCGTGCAATGAGGAGATAAAAACCGCCGAGCGAGACCTCGCCGAGCTGCGCTCACGGCGCGACGACAGTGAGGATTTCCGCCGGCACATGGAGAAGATACGCTCCACCCTCCGCGCCGCGGAGCGACAGGCAAACGCGGGCGCGATAACCAAGGAGTTCGTCGATACCTTCGTGGACAAGATAATCGCCACTCCCATGGATGATCACACGATGCGCCTCGACGTGAAGATATTTACGGGCGAAACGACCAGCAGATACCTTGAAAAACTCAGCGGTCGTACGGGTCACACGTTCAAGAAGATGATCGAGGCCTACGAAAACGGCATGAAGTAAGCTTTTTGCTGCAAACGCAAAGGCCGTCCCATATTGGGGCGGCTTTTGTGCTTGACAAGAATATTTATGTGCGTTAAGCTATAAGCAATTCGTGCATAAAGGATAGATAATATTGGAAAACAACGTTCCAAATGAAAACAAAATGGGCGTCATGCCTGTAAACAAACTTCTGCTGTCCATGGCCGTGCCTATGATGATATCGATGCTCGTTCAGGCACTTTACAACGTCGTGGACAGCGTCTTTGTGTCCAGGATAAGTGAAAACGCGCTCACCGCCGTTTCGCTTGCTTTTCCGATGCAGAACCTTCTCATTTCCTTTGCCGTCGGCTTTGGTGTCGGCATCAACGCTCTCATGAGCCGCGCGCTGGGCGAAAAGGACCCGGCCCACGCGAGCAGGATAGCCGTCAGCGGCATGGTGCTCGAGGCCGCCAGCTATTTCGTGTTTCTCGTCCTGGGTCTGTTCTTCACCGAGATCTTCATGCGCGCCCAGATAAGCTCAGAGGTACCTCCAGAGGACGCAGAGGAGATCATCCGATACGGCGTTGACTACCTTCAAATTGTGCTCATATTTTCATTCGGGGTGTTTGCCGAGATAACCTTCGAGCGCATACTCCAGTCTACAGGGCGTACCACGCTCTCAATGATAACTCAGCTCATCGGCGCCATACTCAACATCATTTTTGACCCCATCCTCATCTTTGGCCTGCTCGGATTCCCGGCACTCGGCATCGCAGGTGCTGCATGGGCTACCGTCGGCGGACAGATCATTGCTGCGATCGTCGCCTTCTTCATCAACAAGCACAAGAACGTCGAGATAAACCTTGTCGGAGCCAGACCGTCCTGGGTGTCAATCGCAGCTATCTCGCGCATCAGCATACCCAGCATTGTCATGAGCTCCATATCCTCTGTCATGACCTTCTTCATGAACCGCATCCTTACCACCTTTGTCTCAACCGCGGCGACGGTGTTCGGCGCATACTTCAAGCTCCAGAGTTTCGTCTTCATGCCGGTCTTCGGCCTTAACAACGGCATGGTACCGATTATAGGCTACAACTACGGCGCCCGCAAGCCCGAGCGTATTCACAAGACCATCAAGCTCAGCATGGTCTATGCTACCGGCATTATGGCCGTGGGCTTCGCCATCTTCCAGCTCGTGCCCGACAAGCTGCTGCTGTTTTTCGACGCGTCCGAGAACATGCTGAATATAGGCGTACCTGCGCTGCGGATAGTCAGCACCTGTTTCCTGTTGGCGGGTGTCAACGTCATATGCAGTTCGGCCTGCCAGGCCTTTGGTTTCGGCATGTACAGCCTCTACATCTCAGCGGCAAGGCAGCTGTTGGTGCTTGTACCGGTCGCGTATCTCATGTCCCTGACCGGCAAGCTCGGCAACGTCTGGCTTTCCTTCCCGATAGCCGAGCTTATCGCTATCGCCATCTGCGTGCCCATGCTCCTGCACGTGCTCAAGAAGACGGGCATGACTGTAAAAAAGGATAAACAGCGCGCGTGAGCGCAGTCGTGAACATGGCAAGGCTGGCCAGCGCATGGCCGGTCTTGCTTTTATTATGAATGGCGCTGCGCCGGGGCGGCCGAGCTGCTCAGAGCGTATTTTCCGGCTGATGGGAGATTATAATTGGGGGTGTTTATTGTGAAAGCCAGGGACATCATAGAAAAAGGGGAGGCCTTCCTCGGCATGGAGCTGGGCTCGACGAGGATAAAGGCCGTCCTGACCGACCGCAGCTTTGCGCCGGTCGCCTCGGGCGGCTTCGTGTGGGAGAACCGCTGGGAGGGCGGGTGCTGGACCTATCACATGGACGAGGTCTGGGCCGGACTGCGCGCCGCATATGCGGAGCTGGCAGCCGACGTGGAGAAACGGTACGGCGTGAAGCTCACGAGGGTCGCGGCCATGGGTTTTTCGGGCATGATGCACGGCTATATTGCGCTGGACGCCTCCGGCGAGCTGCTGGCGCCGTTCAGGACCTGGCGCAACACCACAACGGGAGAGGCTGCGGGAAGGCTGACGGAGCGCTTCGGCTTCAATATCCCGCAGCGCTGGAGCGTCGCGCACCTGTATCAGGCCATACTCAACGGCGAGGAGCATGTGAAGGATATAGATTACCTCACGACCCTCGCGGGCTATGTACACTATAAGCTCTGCGGCGAGCGGGTGCTCGGCGTGGGCGAGGCCAGCGGCATGTTCCCGATAGACAGCGCGGCGAAGGACTACGACGCGGCCATGCTCTCGAGCTTCGACGCGCTCGTCGCGGACAGGGGCTGCCGCTGGAAGCTGAGGGACATCCTGCCGAAAGTATTGACAGCCGGTGAACCTGCCGGAAGGCTGACTGAGGAGGGCGCTAGGCTGCTTGACCCGAGCGATGCGCTGGAGGCCGGCATATCGCTCTGCCCGCCGGAAGGCGACGCAGGTACCGGCATGACCGCCACGAACAGCGTCAGGCCGAGGACGGGCAACGTCTCGGCGGGCACAAGTATTTTTGCGATGATAGTGCTTGAAAATGCGCTGCCGAAGATGCATACTGAAATAGATATGGTGACTACCCCGACGGGCCGCCCTGCCGCCATGGTACACTGCAACAACTGCACGAACGAGATAAATGCCTGGGCTGAGGTGTTCCGCGGTTTTCTCGAGGCGCTGGGGCAGGAGCCGGACATGGACGCGGTGTTTACGGCCATGTTCCGCACGGCGCTCGCGGGCGAGCCGGACGCGGGCGGGCTGCTGCTGTACAATTATCTGTCGGGCGAGCCGATGACGGGGTTCGAGAGCGGCTGCCCGCTGCTGGTGAGGACGCCGGAGGCGCGGCTGAGCTTTGAAAACTTCATGCGCGCGCAGCTGTACTCGGCCGTGGCCTCGCTCAAGCTGGGCATGGACATGCTGGTAGCCGACGGGGTGAAGGTTGACAGGCTGCTGGGACACGGCGGCTTCTTCAAGACGCCGGAGGCGGGCCAGCGGCTGATGTCCGCGGCGCTGGGCGCGCCGGTGTCGGTCATGAAGACTGCGGGCGAGGGCGGCCCATGGGGCATGGCCCTGCTGGCCGGGTACATGGCGATGAAAAAGGAGGGCGAGGGCCTTGAGGAATGGCTTGACGACGCGGTGTTTGCCGGGCAGGAACTCAGCACCATCCAGCCGGAGGCTGAGGACACCAAAGGATTCGGCGCGTTCATCAGGGACTATGTCCGGGGCCTCGCGATAGAGCGGGCCGCTGTCGATGGCCTGAGGAAGGAACCGATAAATTAAATATATTGCATGGAAGTTGAGGAGTTTGTAAACTATGCTTGAAGCACTGAAAGAAGAAGTATGCAGGGCGAATCTGATGCTGCCGGAGCACGGTCTCGTGACCTTCACCTGGGGCAATGTCTCGGGCGTTGACCGCGAGAGCGGGATGATGGTCATAAAGCCCTCGGGCGTGGAATACGACGGCATGCGCCCGGAGGACATGGTGGTCGTGAGCCTCGAGACCGGCGAGAGGGTGGAGGGGCGCTGGAAGCCCTCGAGCGACACCGACACGCACGTCGCGCTCTATAACGCCTTCCCGAGTATCGGAGGCGTGGTGCATACGCACAGCCGCTGGGCGACCAGCTTTGCCCAGGCCGGGCGCGGCATCCCCGCTTTCGGCACCACGCAGGGCGACTACTTCTACGGCGAGATACCCGTCACCAGAAAGATGACGCCGGAGGAGATAGGGGGCCGCTACGAGCTTGAGACCGGCAACGTAATAATCGAGACCTTCAGGCAGCGCGGGATAGACCCCGATCAGGTGCCGGCCGCGCTGGTATACAGCCACGGGCCTTTCGCGTGGGGCAAGGGAGCGATGAACGCCGTCCACAACGCGGTGGTGCTCGAGGAGGTGGCGTTCATGGCCTTCCACGCCATGGCGCTGACCCCGGGCCTGCCCCCGATGCAACAGGAGCTGCTCGACAAGCACTATCTTAGAAAACACGGCCCCGGTGCGTATTACGGTCAGGGCTGAGGAGGCGTTGCATATGAGCGGTTGGAGGATAAGACAATTTGGCACTGCGGAGTGCGTGAGGTTGGAAAACGGCGAGCTGTCCTGCGAGATACTCACCTGGGGCGGCGCGGTGCGCTGCCTGAACGTGCCGGACAGGAATGGCCGGAGCGTGGATATCGCGCTCGGTTTCGACAGCCTTGAGGACTACATGGAGCAGACAGGCTATCTCGGTGCGCTCATAGGCCGCTTCGGGAACCGCATAGGCGGCGCGTCCTTTGAACTGGATGGCAGGAGGTACGAGCTGTATAAGAACGACGGCGGCAACCACCTGCACGGCGGCAGGCGAGGCTTCGACAAGCGCATCTGGAAGATCGAGGCCCGGGACGACACCCGGCTCGCGCTCTCGCTCGTGAGCGAGGACGGCGACGAGGGCTACCCCGGCAGGCTGGAGGTCTACGTGCTCTACGAGCTGAAGGAGGACGCGCTGGAGATAAGCTACAGGGCCTTTTCGGACGCGGATACGCTCTGCAATCTCACGAACCACACGTATTTCAATTTAAACGGCCACGACAGCGGCACGGTGGAGGGGCAGATAATCAGGATAAACGCCTCGCACTATACCCCGACGGACGCGTGCCTCATCCCTACCGGAGAGATCGCGGACGTGACGGGTACGCCGATGGACCTGCGCGAGCCGGTCGTAATAGGCGAGAGAGCCGATCTGGACTTCGAGGCGCTGCGCTTCGGCGGCGGCTTCGACCACAACTATGTCCTGGACGGCGCCGAAGGCAGCCTTAGGCTCGCGGCCGTGGCAGAGTCACGCGAGACCGGCATCAGGATGGAGACCTGGACTACCCAGCCCGCCGTGCAGTTCTATTCCGGCAACGGCATGGCCGGGCTGCCGAAGGGCAAGGGCGGCGCGCCCTACGGCCGCCGCTGGGGATTCTGCCTCGAGACCCAGGTGTTCCCCGACGCGCCGCACCACGAAAACTTCCCGTCTGCCCTGCTGAAAAAAGACGCGGCATACCGCACAAAGACGGTATACCGCTTCGGAAAGACAAACTGAGCACGCAGGATAACGTCGCATATAAGCGGCGTCTATGTATCACAGGAAGTTCTGTATGAGCACCAGAAGGACTATGCCGGGGATGCCTAGCACCCCGGCAACGAGCGCATTCACGGCGTTGACGCCCAGCGAGAAGTCAAAAAATCCTCCGATAAAGTTGAAAACGAACAGCAGCACAAGACCGGAGAGCATGTTAAGCAGCAGCTTGAACAGGAACTTTATGGGCAGCCTTATGATACTGATGAGCAGCCAGATGAGCAGGCCGCATACTAAAATGGTGATGACAGTCGCCAGCGGCGGCATTTTTGTGCCTCCTTTACAGGTAAAACGATTTTAGGTTGCGAACGGCGCAGTTGTACTTGGACTTCAGGGCGCTGATCTCGAAGATACAGGTATCGAGCTGCGCGGGGTCGGTGACGTTGTTGAATCTCATGTAGGTGTCGTCCAGCTGGGAACGGACGCTGTTTATCTCATCCACGGCCTTTTTGATATCGGCTTTGAGCGCCCTGGCCTGTCTTGAACGTTTGGACAAAGTATATCACACTCCTTGTCCATATTGTATTCAAAGCCGGGGCGTTTTAACCAATAAGAACAAAAATTGGCGCTGATAATGGGCGCGCGCCGTGCCATACTAGACTCGGACTTCACAAGAGAGCGGTCCGGCAGGGCGAAAGAGAAAAACCCAAGGCCGGTGCCCGGTGCGGAAAGCGCCAGATGGGCGAATGGCCGTCCGTTCAAAAAACGGGCTGCCGGAAGGATGAGGACTCTGTTCCAGCAGGGACATCGAGCATCATTCAATACGCGAGAGAATGAAGTCAAGTGCCGAAGTACGAAGCGATAGCTGCGTATGTAACGGCGCGGCGGGGAAGCGCTAGAGCGCAGCCCCGCTTTTTTTCTTGCAATTTGGGGACGGGTGGTCTATACTATATAAGTAAAAATATGCAATTTTGCGCTACAACATATTGATATTGTGAGGGAAAAACTGCAAATGGCAAGAAACACTCCCGAGTCCTACGGGAACGAGAGCATATCCCAGCTCAAGGGTGAGGACAGGGTACGCAAACGCCCTGCGGTCATATTCGGCTCTGACGGGCTGGAGGGCTGCGAGCACGCGGTGTTCGAGATACTCTCCAACTCCATCGACGAGGCCAGGGCCGGAAACGGAAGCATTATAACACTTACTCGCTTTCTCGACAAGAGCATAGAGTGCGAGGACTTCGGCCGCGGCTGTCCCGTGGACTGGAACCCGGCGGAGAAGAAATACAACTGGGAGCTGGTCTTCTGCGAGCTCTACGCCGGCGGCAAATACCGCAACAACGAGGGCGGCGACTATGAGTATTCGCTGGGACTCAACGGTCTCGGCACCTGCGCGACGCAGTATTCATCCGAGTACATGGACGTCACCGTCCGGCGCGACGGGAAGAAATACACGCTGCACTTTGAAAAGGGCCGCATAAAGGGCAAGCTCGAGGAGGAACCGGCGGACCGGAAAAAGACCGGCACCACAATAAAATGGCGTCCCGACCTCGAGGTCTTTACGGATATCGACATACCGCTCGAATACTACACCGAGACGCTCAAGCGTCAGGCCGTCGTGAACGCGGGCGTCACCTTCCGGCTGAAAAACGAGGTCGCACAGGGTAAGTTTGAGACGACGGACTTCGTCTACGAGAACGGAATTCTGGACTATGTGGGCGAGATAGCGGGGGAGGACACGCTCTCGACCCCGGCCTTCATACAGGCAGAGCGCAGAGGGCGCGACCGGGCCGACAAGCCCGAGTACAAGGTCAAGCTTTCGGCGGCCTTCTGCTTCTCGAACAAGGTAAACGCCATAGAGTATTACCACAACAGTTCCTTCCTGGAGCACGGCGGCGCGCCGGAGAAGGCCGCAAGGAGCGCATTCGTGAGCGCGGTGGATGCGTATATAAAAAAGGTCGGCAAATACCAGAAGAATGAGTCGAAGATCAGCTTTCAGGACGTGGCCGACTGCCTCGTGCTCGTGACGAATTGCTTTTCGACCCAGACCTCGTATGAGAACCAGACGAAGAAGGCCATCACGAACCGGTTCATACAGGAGGCCATGACGGAGTTCCTGCGCTCGCAGCTCGAGGTGTATTTCATCGAGCACAAGGCCGAGGCGGACAGGGTGGCCGATCAGGTGCTCATAAATAAGCGCAGCCGCGAGCAGGCGGAGAAGGCGCGCCTGACCATAAAGAAGAAGCTCACTGGCAGCATGGACATCTCGAACAGGGTGCAGAAGTTCGTGGACTGCCGCAGCCGCGACGTGTCGAAGCGCGAGATATACATCGTCGAGGGCGACTCGGCTCTTGGCGCGTGCAAGCTGTCGAGGGACGCGGAGTTTCAGGGCATCATGCCGGTCCGCGGCAAGATACTCAACTGCCTCAAGGCCGACTACGGCAGGATATTCAAGAGCGAAATAATAACGGATTTAATAAAGGTGCTCGGCTGCGGCGTGGAGGTGCAAAAGCACATAAAGGAGCTGCCGGCATTCGAGTTGGACAGTTTGAGGTGGAGTAAGGTCATCATCTGCACCGACGCGGACGTGGACGGCTTCCAGATACGGACGCTCATCCTGACGATGCTCTACCGCCTCGCTCCGACGCTGATACGCGAGGGTTACGTGTATATAGCCGAGTCGCCGCTCTACGAGATAGAATCGGGCGGCAAGACGTGGTTTGCGTACTCGGAGCGCGAGAAGGCCGAGATATTGGACGGCCTGGGGAAGGCAAAGGTTTCAATAAGCCGCTCGAAGGGCCTGGGCGAGAACGACCCGGACATGATGTGGCTGACGACGATGAACCCGGAGACGCGGCGGCTCATCCGTGTCATGCCGGAGGACGCGGAGCGCACGAGCGAGATGTTCGACCTGCTGCTTGGCGACGATCTCGCTGGCAGAAAGCAGCACATATCGGAGTTTGGCAGCCAGTATCTGGACCTTGCCGACATATCCTGAGGGGGTTTGGGAATGAGATTCAAGACAGTCAAAAAGGTCGCGATAGCGGGTCTGCTGCTCTCGCTTGCGCTGTGCTTCATCGGCATTTTCGGCATGGACCCGTCGTCCGAGCAGGCGGGCAGCATGGCGATATGGGCGATAGTTGTGCTGCTGTTCACGATGGCGGTGGTGCTCAAGTGGAGCCGCTGCCCGTGGTGCGGGGAGCTTATCATCAAGAAGCTGTTCTCGATAAAGGAGTGCCCGCACTGCGGCCGCGACCTCGAGACGGGCAAAAAGAAAAAAGGCAAGGGCGGAAGAAAATAAATGGCGCGTAAAAAACCGGCGCAAGAGCCGGAGAACAAGAGGAAGACGAACGAGAACGTCATGGGCCTGCGTGCCGAGGTGCTCGAGCAGCCCATAACCGAGACTCTTGAGACGAACTACATGCCATACGCGATGAGCGTCATCGTCTCGAGGGCGATACCGGAGATAGACGGCTTCAAGCCGAGCCACCGCAAGCTGCTCTATACGATGTACAAGATGGGGCTGCTCACCGGCTCGAGGACAAAATCGGCGAATATCGTGGGCCAGACCATGCGGCTCAACCCACACGGCGACGCGGCGATATACG
The DNA here is from genome assembly GCA_900546615.1 of uncultured Eubacteriales bacterium. Lineage (GTDB taxonomy): Bacteria > Bacillota > Clostridia > Oscillospirales > Oscillospiraceae > Scatomorpha > Scatomorpha pullistercoris. The sequence continues at coordinate 21,053 of URDJ01000025.1, forward strand.
AGACGATGGTGCGGCTTGCAAAGGGCTGCGAGGCGCTCAACACGCCATTTGTGGACTCGAAGGGCAACTTCGGCAAGGTGTACTCGCGGGATATGTCCTATGCGGCCTCGAGGTACACGGAGGCGAAGCTTTCGGCAATATGCGCCGAGGTGTTCCGGGATATAGACAAGGACACGGTGGACTTCGTGGACAATTATGACGGCAGCATGAAGGAGCCGGCGCTGCTGCCGACCGCGTTTCCGAACGTGCTGGTGTCCGCGAATACGGGTATAGCCGTCGGCATGGCGAGCCAGATATGCGGCTTCAATCTCAGCGAGGTCTGTGAGACGGCGATAAACTATATCCGCGACCCGGACTGCGACCTCATGGCGACCCTGCCCGCGCCGGACTTCCCAACGGGCGGGGAGGTTATCATGGAGCCGGGCGTCATGGAGGAAATTTACCGCACGGGCCGGGGCAGCTTCAAGGTCCGCTCCCGCTGGCGCTATGACGCGAAGGAAAACGTCATAGAGATATACGAGATACCATATACTACCACGGCGGAGGCCGTTATGGACAAGGTCGCGGAGCTGGTTAAGGCGGGCAAGGCCAAGGAGATTTCCGACATGCGCGACGAGACGGATCTGGGCGGACTCAAATTGGCCATCGACTTAAAGCGCGGCGCCGATCCGGAAAAGCTCATGGCAAAGCTCTTTAAATCCACGACGCTCATGGACAGCTTTGCCTGCAACTTCAATATACTCATCGCGGGCACGCCCAAAGTCATGGGCGTGCGGGAGATACTCTCGGAGTGGACGGCCTGGCGGCTCGACTGCGTGAAGCGGCGCATCTGGTTCGACATGAGCCGCAAGAAGGAGAAGCTGCACCTGCTACAGGGCCTTGGGAAGATACTTCTCGACATAGACAAGGCCATAGCCATCATAAGGAATACCGAGCGCGAGGCGGACGTCGTGCCGAACCTGATGGACGGCTTCGGCATCGACAAGGTTCAGGCCGAGTTCGTGGCGGAGATAAAGCTGCGGAACATAAACCGGGAGTATATCTTAAAGCGCACGGCGGAGACAGAGAGCCTCGAAAGCGAGATAGCCGAGCTCGAGGCCACGCTGAACAGCCGCAGAAGGCTCCAGAACGTTATCGTGAAGGAGCTGGAGCGTATAGTAAAGGAGTATCCGTCAGAGCGGCGAACGGGCATAGTGTACGCCGACGAGCTGCCTGAGGAGGTCGAGGAGGAGCAGGTAGAGGATTACCCGGTGCGGGTGTTCGTGTCGCGGGAGGGCTACCTGAAGAAGATAACGCCGCAGTCGCTGAGAATGGCCTCGGAACAGAAGTACAAGGAGGGCGACGGCCCTGCGACGGAGTTCGACGCGACGAACCGCTCCGAGCTGCTGGTGTTTACGGACAGGCAGCAGGTGTATAAGACGAGGCTTGCGGACTTCGAGGATAACAAGGCCTCGGTGCTGGGCGTGTACCTGCCGGGCAAGCTGGAGATGGACGAGGGAGAACGGGTCGTGCAGGTCGTCGACCCCGGCGACTACTCGGGACAGATACTGCTGTTCTTCGAAAACGGCAAGGCGGCAAGGCTCGCGCTTTCGGCGTATGAGACGAAGACGAACAGGAAGAAGCTCCTGAACGCCTATTCGGACAAGAGCCCGCTGGTGTGCATACTTCAGCTCGGCGAGGAGCTGGAGCTTGCGGCGTTCTCAACAGAAGGCCGCGCCATCATTTTCAGCAGCGCATTGCTTGCGCCGAAGACCTCGCGCTCGACGCAGGGTGTAGCGGTGATGACCATGAAGCCGAAATACAAGCTGAGCGGTGCCCGGCCGCTGCATGAGACGGGCATCAAAAACCTCTCCCGCTACCGCGTCCGCAGCCTTCCTGCTGCCGGCGCGCTGCTAAGGGACGAGGACAGGGGAGAAAAACAACTGTCTCTATTGGAGGAATAGTGATGCTGCACACAAAGACGATTAGGGACTATCTTCGGGAATATGCGCTCATAGTCCTCGGTTCCGTTATTTACGCAGTTGGCTTCCGCTTTTTCTTCTACCCCAACGATATCATCGCCGGCGGTGTCACCGGCATTGCGATGATCATCAACTACCTGACCGACATCCCCGTCGGCGTGATCAACATCGTTATAAACATCCCGCTGTTCATTCTCGCCTGGAGAGCATTCGGGCTGAAGTTTATCATCGGCTCCTTTGTGGCCACGATGCTCTCCTCGGTGCTGATGGACGTATTTGCCCTGATTCCGGTTTCGGTCACCGACAATCTGCTGCTCGCGGCCATCTATGGCGGCGTCATCTACGGTTTGGGCCTCGGCCTCATCTACCGCGCGGGAGACACCACGGGCGGCATCGACATAGTGGCAAAGTTTGTGCGCAGGAAGTATCCCTATATCAACTTCGGCACAATAATCCTGATTTTGGACATCGTTATTATTGCGGCCTTTGCACTCATCTTTAACCAGTATGAGGCGGCGATGTATGCCATAATAGGCATGTTCATTGTCACTCGGGTCATTGACCTTGTGCTTTACGGCATGGGCACGTCGAAGGTCTGCTATATCATCAGCGATGAGAGCGACAAGCTCAAGAACGCCATCACCGCGACCCTTGGACGCGGCGTGACCCTGCTGCACGGTGAGGGCGCTTACACCGGCAAGGCGAAAAACGTCATCCTCTGCGTCATCAAGAAGCACCAGATCATGGACGTTCGGCGCATAATCAAGTCCATTGATACCCACGCATTTCTGATCGTGACCGAAGCCAAGAACGTTTACGGCAACGGTTTCGGCGATATATCCGACGAGAGCTGAGAAAGGAGAAAACCATGGATATTGAAAGACTGAAGAAGAATCTCGAGGGACGCGGTTTCACGTTTAAATACTTCGAGACCGGAGCCGAGGCATCGGACTATCTTGCGGAGCAGATGGCCGGGAAAACGGTGGGCATAGGCGGCAGCATGACGGTCGAAACTATCGGACTGTATAATAAGCTGCTGGATAAGGCGGCGGATGTCGCCTGGCACTGGAAGACCGAGCCGAACGAGGCAAAAGAAAGGGCTGCAAAGGCCGAGGTGTATGTCTCGAGCGCGAACGGTATTGCCGAGACCGGCGAGATCATAAACATAGACGGTGCCGGTAACCGTGTGGCCTCGAATCTCTACGGGCACGGGAAGGTCTATATCGTCGCGGGCGTGAACAAGGTATGTCCGGATGTTGAGTCCGCCTTCCAGCGCGCGAGGAACGTCGCCGCGCCGAAGAACGCGCGCAGGTTCGGCAAGAATACGCCCTGCGTGACGGGCGAGCTCAGGTGCTACGACTGCCGCAGCCCGGAGCGCATCTGCCGCGGCGTGTCCATGCTCATGGAGCCGATGATGGGCATGCCCGTCGAGGTGGTCATAATAAACGAGGAGCTCGGCTACTGAGTTGAGGGAAGGAGGCGCAGCCGTGAAGAAGCTGCTGGCGGCAATATTGCTCTGCGCGGCGCTGGGAGCGACGCTGAGCGGCTGCGCCTCGGTCTTCGACAAGGAGTATCTCTCGGTCACGACCTTCCCGGAGAGCACGACGAGCCCCGCTGCGGACGGGGCCACGGCCGTGCGGAGCTACCTGGACCTCAAGCTGGCAATAAACAGCCTCGTCACCGCCCATTCGGAGAGCGGGACGCTGGATTTCAGCAACTACAACAGCGCTTCCATCAGCGACGACCTGGCAGCAGCGACGAAGGAGGTCAGCACGGAGACGGCGCTGGGCGCATATGCGGTGGACTACATCTCCTATGACCTGGACAGGATAGCCGGCTATTACGAGGCGGAGGTCTATGTCTACTACCGCCGCACGGCGGAGGAGGTGGAGGCCATCGTGAGCGAGAGCACGGTGTCGGGCCTGCGCGAGGCGATAAAGGCCGCGCTGGAGGGGCTGGAGACGGAGCTTGTGGTCATGGTCAGCGCCTCGGGCGCGAGCGAGGACGAGGTCGCGGGCTACGTGACGGAGGCATATTATGCCAGCCCGCTCTCCTGCGTGGTGAGGCCGAGGACTGAGGTCGTGATGTACTCGGGCGGCGGCCTGCAGCGGATATATGAGATAGGGCTGGACTACGGCTTTGAGACGGCGGCGCTGGAGGAGATGAAGCCCGCGCTGGAGTCGGAGCTTGCGGAGCTGACCGCGAGGGTGAGCTCGCAGAGCAAGCCTCACCGCGCGCTCCAGGCGGCGACGGTGCTGACGGAGCAGTGCGCGCACGACGAGTCGGCGGGCTCGTCCATCTGGGCGGCGATACACGGCGGAGCGGCGAACAGCGAGGGCATGGCGGTGGCCTACAAGGCGCTGTGCGACGCGCTGGGGCTCGACTGCGTGGTGGTGACGGGCAGGCTGGACAGGGCGGAGCACTACTGGAACATCCTCACGCTGGAGGGCGCGAGCTACCACGTGGACGTGAGCATGGCGCGCGAGCAGGGCTTTACGGGCACCTTCCTCATAAGCGATGCGCAGATGTGGGGCCGCTACTGGTGGGACAATGAGGACTATCCCCAGTGCGAGGGCAGCCTCAGCTATGCCGCGCTCGTGGAGGAGCCCAAACCCGAGGAGACGCCGGGCACGAGCCCCAGCCCCGAGATCACCGACAGCCCGGATACGACGCCCGCGCCGGAAGCATCGCCGGAAATTACAGAAAGCTCTTGACAAATTTATAAAACGTGCTAGAATAACACACGTTTTGCGGGCATAGCTCATCCGGTAGAGCGCCACCTTGGCAAGGAGGCGCCTGACCAGATGAGGATGCCCAAGATGTGCGGGCATAGCTCATCCGGTAGAGCGCCACCTTGCCAAGGTGGAGGTAGCGAGTTCGAGCCTCGTTGCCCGCTCCAGGCCATCTCAGGGGTGCTGAATAATACATACCTGAGATGGCCAATAGACTGTATTATTTAGCACGCTTAGGCGTGCTGTTTTTGTGTTTGGAGGTTATTTTGATGAATGCAGATGTCGTGATAGTTGGAGCGGGACCTGCGGGTATCTTTACGGCGTTGGAGATGCTCAGGAAGGGGAGCAGGAAGAAGATAGTAATGGTCGAGAAGGGACGCGCACTGGAGAAGCGCAGCTGTCCGAAGGCCAAAACTGGCGTCTGCATGAACTGCCGGCCGAGCTGCCACATCACCACGGGCTTCTCCGGCGCGGGCGCGTTCTCGGACGGCAAGCTGTCGCTGGCCTGTGAGGTCGGCGGCGACCTGCCCACGCTCATAGGCGAGCGTCTTGCGCAGGAGACGATAGATTACGCGGACAAGATCTACCTCGAGTTCGGTGCGGACGAGCACATCGAGGGCATTGGAAACGATGAGAAGGTCAGAAGGATACGCGCACGGGCCATCAAGGCAGGCCTCAAGCTCGTGGATTGCCCCATCAGGCATATGGGCACCGAGAAAGCGCACGACGTCTACCTCGGTATAGAGCATTACCTGATGGACAACGGGGTCGAGATGTACTTTGATACCGAGTGCCGTGACCTCATCATGGAGGGCGACGTCTGCCGCGGCGTCTACCTCTCGGACGGAAAAAAGGAGTTTGAGATAAGGGCCGAGCACACCGTCGTGGCCACTGGCAGAAGGGGAGCCGACTGGCTCGAGAAGATCTGCTCCGAGCACGGGGTGGAGCACCAGCCGAGCACGGTGGACATCGGCGTCAGGGTCGAGGTGCGCAACGAGATTATGGAGGAGATAAACGACGTCCTCTATGAGTCAAAGCTCATTGGTTACCCGGCGCCATTCAAGAATAAGGTGCGTACCTTCTGCCAGAATCCCGGCGGCGTGGTGAGCCAGGAGAATTACGACAACGACCTCGCGGTGGTAAACGGCCACGCTTTCAAGGGAGCGGAGCTCAAGAGCCCAAACACAAATGTGGCTATCCTGTGCTCGCATAATTTCTCTGTGCCATTCAATCAGCCCATTGCCTACGCGCAGAAGGTGGGCGAGCTGACGAACATGCTGGCGAACGGGCATATCCTCGTGCAGAGGTTTGGTGATATTCTGGATGGAAAGCGGACTTGGGAGAAGGAGCTGGCATATTCGAACGTCCGCCCCACACTGGTGGACGCTGTGGCGGGAGATATCACCGCGGCGATGCCGTACAGGGCGATGATCAATATAATCAACTTTATCAAGTCGATGGACGAGGTCGTGCCGGGCTTTGCGTCGTATGAGACGCTGCTGTATTCGCCGGAGCTGAAGTTCTACTCGAACAAGGTGAAGATGGACACGAGCTTCAACACGAACGTTCCCGGCCTCCACGCGCTGGGTGACAGCTCCGGTTGGACGCGAGGTCTCATGATGGCCTCCGCCATGGGCGTCCTCATGGGCCGCGAGCTGGCATAATAAGTTAATAAAATGAAGACCGCCCCGCTAAAGCTACGGACTGATAACGAAGTATTGAGCAAAACAGTTTATCAGGCGTAGCAAAGGCAAATAAAATCACCGAGAGAAGCAAAAAGCATTTCTCGGTGATTTTATTATATGGGGAGTTGGAACGGTAACTTTTCAGATTTATGAAATGAAAAATGCCAAAATTCGCTGGCCGGATTCCTTGCAAAAAGTCCTTAAATCCTTTGTTTCTCTTATACAATCCTATTACTTTCCGAGAAAAATCAAGAATACCAAGCGAAAATCATTTGGCACTCTTCCTTCTCCGCACATTTGATTATTTCTGTGTTCTCCGTTACTATAAGAGCAGAAATCAAAGGAGGTCTAACTGATGAAGCAAAAGTATTACCTTGCGCTTACAAAGGAGGAATGGCGGCTTATGCTTGAGTGCTTAAACAAGCTCCGCAACCGGCTTATATCGGAGGACAGATACACCGATACCGTGGATGAGGTGCTTGTTAAAGTGGCAAACGCTAAAATCAAAAAAATCAAGGTTAAAGAACGGAGGGCTTGAATATGGAAAAGTACATTACAGATGAACGCACAGGGCTGAAATATGAGTTGGTAGGTGATTATTACCTCCTCGCCGGAGATAATGAGCCGGAGGAAGAACAGAAGCCAATCGGGATGTGGGGACAGCGACATCTTCGCTATCTGAAAAATCACCGCAAAGTACACTATGCCAATCTGCTAACAAGCGGTAAGCTGAACAACTATCTTTCGGATATTGATAGGCAGGCAGAGGAAATGTTTGAACGGCTTACAAAGCAGATGGCAGCATCAGAGGATATCACAGAACAGATGAAGGCTATTGATCAGACAGAATGGGTAAGAAAAATGAACAACATAAGAAATCGAGTTACAGAAATCGTAAACAATGATCTCACATACGCGTATTGAAGGCAACCCGCAACGATCGGTCGATCCGTTGCGGGTTGCTTTTGTAAAAAGGTTAAAGATAGTTTTGAATCTCCTTAGATCGCTTGACCTGCGTGTCTTCTCTGTATGAACTTAACAACCTCCACAATGGGAATCACCAAAAAGGCCAAGCCGAGGGCGATCCCGTATTCCGTCCAGCCGACCGGGGTGAAGACGAAAGCATTAGCCAAAAACGGGATCTCGAGCAAAGCGGTCGTCAGGATCAGCGAGCCGATCATGGCGCCCCACAAAACCTTGTTCTGCCCCCGCAGGCTGAAAACGGATTTTCTTTGCGAACGGAGGTTGAAGGAATGGAATATCTCGCACATGGACATAGTCAGAAACGCCATTGTCATCCCATGCCGGGACGAGCCTACGGGCAGCGAGAAGACCCCGCTTTCAAAGAAATGGCCGATGAGATAGGAGATGATTGTTAACGCGCTGACCAAAATCCCCTGATAGAGAATATCCACAAGCAAACTGCTGGAGAAAAATCCCTCTTTGGCGCTCCGGGGTGGGCGGCGCATACTGTTCGCCTCGGCTTTTTCCATCCCGAGCGCCAGCGCGGGGAAGCAATCCGTGATCAAATTGATAAACAGAAGATGCACAGGATTCAACAGGGTAAAGCCCAGCATTGCTGCGGCGAAAACGCCCAAAACCTCGCTCATATTGGAAGCGAGCAGAAACTGGATGGCCTTTCGAATATTCTCATAGATGCGGCGGCCTTCCTTGACGGCGAGGACGATCGTGGCAAAATTATCGTCCGCCAAAACCATATCGGCAACATTCTTTGTGACGTCGGTTCCCGTAATTCCTATTCCGATTCCGATATCGGCGGATTTTATGGAGGGCGCATCGTTGACACCGTCGCCCGTCATGGCGGTCACGGCGCCGAGGGATTTCCATGCGTTTACGATCCGGGTTTTATGCTCGGGCTGCACTCGGGCGTAAACGCTCGTTTCCTGTACCTTTTGCAAAAGCTGCTCGTCGGAAAGCGAGTCCAGCTCAGTGCCGGTGATTGCCTGGGAGGCATCTGCAAGGATTCCCAATTCCTTGGCGATGGCGACGGCGGTATCTTTATGGTCGCCTGTGATCATCACGGCGCGGATCCCTGCCTGGCGGCATTCTTCGATGGCGGCCTTGACTTCCGGGCGCACCGGGTCGATCATCCCTGTAAGGCTGAGGAAGGTGAGCTTTTGCTCCAGAACCTCCGGGGTGTTTTCCGCCGGTTTTTCTTCTCAGTCCCGCCGGGCGACAGCCAAAACGCGCAGTGCCCGGTCGGCCATGTTTTTATTAGCTGTTAAGAGCTCCTGCCGTTTTTCATCGGTCATGGGAAGGACTTTCCCGTTTTCCAGATAGCCTGCGCAGCGGGCGATCACGACGTCGGGCGCACCTTTGGTATACTGCACGAATCCTTTCTCGGCGCGGTGGATGGTGGACATCATTTTCCGCCCGGAATCAAAGGGAGCCTCACCCACGCGCGGCTGCCGCGCTTCCAGCTCCTGCTTCTTCAAGCCGGCGTCACAGGCGAAATTCACCAAAGCGCATTCGGTGGGCTCGCCCTCGGCTTTGTTTTCGCTGTTCAGGAAAGCGTCGGAGCAAAGAGCCATGGCCGAGGCAACAAGGGCTTTCTCTCCGATATACTCCACGACCGTCATTTTATTTTGGGTGAGGGTGCCGGTTTTATCGGAGCAGATGACCTGGGTGCAGCCGAGCGTTTCCACGGCGGTCAGCCGGCGGATGATGGCATTTTCTTTTGCCATTTTCGTGACCCCGATCGAGAGGACAACGGTGACGACCGTTGCCAGACCCTCCGGGATGGCGGCGACGGCCAGCGACACGGCCACCATAAAGGTTTTTAAGATGACTTCAAGGGCATGACCGCCTGCGGCCAGTTCGCCCCGCGCCATAAAAAGATTGAAGGCGAAGAGGAAGACACAGATTCCGAGCACCATTTTGGAGAGAAGCCCGCCGAGATCATCCAGCTTTTTCTGCAAGGGGGTTTGCTCCTCTTTTGCGGCGGAGATCACGCCGGCGATCTTGCCCATTTCGGTGGCCATCCCGGTTGCGGTGATGACGGCTTTGCCGCGCCCGTAGACGACGGTGGAGCCCATATAGCACATATTTTTCCGGTCGCCGAGCGGGATATCCGTCTGCTCCTGCGGGGCTCCGAGCGCTTCCAGCACCTTATTGACCGGCACGGATTCGCCGGTAAGGGCGGCTTCCTCGATTTTCAGGGAGGCGCTTTCCAGGATCCGCCCGTCGGCCGGGACGGCGTCGCCGGCTTCCAGCAAAACGACATCGCCGGGGACAAGGTCGACAGACGGCAGAATGACCGGTTTCCCATCGCGCAGGACCTTACAGGTGGCGGCCGTCATGCTTTGCAGAGCCTCGATCGCCGCTTCGGCCTTTTACTCCTGGATCACGCCGAGGAGAGCGTTGAGCAGAACGACAACCAGAATGATGATCGTTTCCGCCCATTCGCTCTCCCCTGAGAGCATCCCGGTCAGAGCGCTGACGGCGGCGGCAGCCAGCAAAATCAGCAGCATCGGATCCTTGAGCTGGAGAAAAAAGCGTTTTAGAAAGCCCGGCTTTTCCGCTTTCTTTAATTAATTTATCCCGTATTTTTCCTGACGGGCATGCGCCTGCTGGGAGGTTAATCCCGTTGGGCCGGTTTGCAGCTCCCGCAGCGATTCTTCGGCGGATGATTTATAATAATCCGTCATTTCTGCGTCTCCTTCTCGATAGAGTGATCGATCCTTTTGATTTCTGCAAGTACGACTTGATGATCCTTGATCTCTTTTATCGTCACCGATATGTTATCAAGTTTAAGCTCTATATTTGTTTGCCCGTCATCCGGTATTCCCTTCAAGCGGTCAAATATGTACCCGGTAAAGGTGTTGATATATTCTGTGTCAAAAGTAACACCTATCGCCCTCTCTATTTCGTCAAGCGCAGCATTGCCGCTGATTTCCCATGTGTTGCAATCTATTTGCTTGATTTGAGGTTCTGCCGTTTCCGAAATTGAAGGTTTTTCCTGAAGCGCCCCGACAAGTTTTTCAATCAGATCCTGTATTGTGACAACGCCTGTCAGACCACCGTATTCATCCAAAACAACAGCAAATGTATTATGCGTCTGTTTCATATTTCGAAACAGGACATCAGCCTTCACTGTTTCCGGCACAAAGTACGCCGGTTCTAATGCCGAGCACATAATGTTATCCCGGCTTTTGTCCTTTTCTCTTAAATAAACCTTCGCATTCAGCACACCCACAACTCTGTCGGGAGAACCGTCACAAACGGGATATCGTGAAAAACTACTGCTGCATATGACCTTCTCCCAAGTTTCATCGGTATCCTCCAACCAAAGCATTGTCAAATCAGTGCGATGTGTAAGGATCTCCCCGACCGACAGATCATCAAACTCGAATACATTCTGTATGAAAATCTGTTCATCTTTATCGATGGCGCCGGTTTCACCGCCTGTTTCGACCATCATGCGTATATCTTCTTCACAAATTTGTTCTTCCGTTTCGTTAGGATCGATACCAAGCATCCTTAGCACGGTATTTGTTGAAACGGACAAGAGCCACACGATCGGTTTAAACAAAACCGAGATCCCACTGACAATACCGGACACCTTGAGGGCCAGCGCTTCGGATTTTTTCATGGCAATTCTCTTGGGAACCAATTCGCCGAAAATCAGTGTAAAGTAAGATAGGACAAGTGTAATAAAAATTACGGATAGGGTATCCAAGGTGTTTCTGGACAAAGTAGCCCCTAAGCCGACAAGCCAATCAACAAGCGGATCCGAAAAACCGTCAGCCGCAAATGCGCTGCCCAGAAAGCCTGACAGCGTAATGGCGATTTGAATCGTAGACAGAAATTTAGCGGGTTCTTTTAAGAGCTTTCTCAATCGCCTCGCTTTTTTGCTTCCACGCTCGGCAAGACGATTGATCTTCGATTCGTTTACAGACAATACGGCCAGCTCTGCACTGGCAAACACGGCATTTAATGCAATCAGAATAATCTGTATCAGCAGTAAAGATACAATGGAATTGTTCATATATAGATACCCCTTATTAATAGTTGGTGTTCGCTAACAGTGTTTACAAAACGCCTCTCACACTATTCCAGGTATCTATTACGAATCATACGGAAATTATCTCGGTCAGGGTCCGGGTCTGAGTCCAAATTCATACTTGTTTTCTCCTTCGTCTTATTATGAATTTTTAATGATAACCTGTTCGATCACATCAGCGGCGTGCTCACACAAGTCACAGCAATGTTCAAGACTTTCGTATATAGCCTTTGCTCCCAACAATGCTTTAACATCCGACGAGGAGCGGAACAGCCTGTATATGGCATCGGTATAAACATTGTCAGCCTCAATTTCTATATCATTGACCTTTACAAGCAAGGCTCTCAAAGAATCCGGTTTTTTAAAGTTCTTTAATTCGTCTGCTGCTTCCTGCAACGCCTTAACACACCTATTGACAATTCGGGAAAGCTCCGCCGTATTCTCAGGAATCGCATCAATGTGATACATATAAGCGTCCAGGATTACTTCATCGATAGCGTCTGTTATGTCGTCAATGATCTGGACCAGCCGAAGAATATCCTCCTGATCTATAGGTGTTATAAATTCAACAGACAGCCTATTTAAGATATCGTGGTGAACAACATCCGCTTCGTGCTCAATCCGGTGCATTTGGCCTCGATAGGCATTGATGCTCTCCGCATCATATTTGCATAAAATTTCCTCCAATAAATTGGAGGCCTTCACGCTGTAAGAAACCTGATGTTTGATCATTTCAAAATAATCGTTGCGTTTTTTCGCCATCTTTCATTCTCCTTTTCTTATGCAAACATATGCAAAAAGAGCTTTGCCATAATAAAGCCCAATAATCCACATCCCGGAAATGTAAACACCCATGTCAAGACCAGTTCTTTGACGATTTTCCAATTCACATTGCTCATTCCTCTCACAGCTCCTACCCCCATGATGGCGGTTGTCTTTGTATGCGTTGTACTGACAGGGATCCCGGCAAGTGAAGAAAACAGCAGGCAAAGGGTGGCTGCCAAGTCCGCAGAAAAGCCTTGATACGGTTTGAGCTTCACCATGTCCATTCCGACCGATTTAATGATCCGATAGCCACCGATAGAGGTCCCGAGACCCATAACGGCAGAACAAAGTATCATCAACCACACCGGAACCGTAAAACTCGATATATCGGAATGTCCGCCGGAAAAAGCTGCGCCGAGGAGAAAGATCGCCATGAATTTTTGTCCGTCCTGTGCACCGTGCATAAATGCCATGGCTGCGCCGCCGGCAACTTGTGCTCCGGAAAAGAATCGATTTGCTCGGATCCTGTTGCAATGCCGAGCGCAGAGGAGCGTTAGTTTTGATACAGCAAAGCCAAAGGCAAAGCCCAATACCGTAGACAACAGTATCCCATAGATTACCTTCATCCACTCAGCGCCGTTAATACCGGAAAAGCTATTTTGGATAGCTACGGCTGCACCGGAAATACCGGCAATCAACGCATGGCTTTCACTTGTAGGTATGCCAAAGTACCACGCAGCGGTTGCCCATATCACGATAGCTGCCATAGCAGCGCAGAGAGCGACAAGTGAGATGTGCGCATTTCCTCCGAAATCCACCATATTATAGATCGTCATGGCAACCGAGGCATTCACGGCGGTCATAACAAGAACGCCAAGAAAATTAAACACCGCCGCCATAACGATAGCTTTTCGAGCACTGATGGCCCTTGTCGAAACACATGTGGCGATGGCGTTTGGCGCATCAGTCCAGCCATTGACAAGAATAACGCCCAGTGTTAAAACCGTTGATACCATCAGCATCGGGCTGTGGCACATTTGCTCCCAAAATTCCGGTAATCCCATTGTTATTCCCCGACTTTCCGTTCTTAATTTCGGAATCCTAATTCCTGCGGAATGGAGTTGCCCTCACGAGGTCCATTGACCGATTTTCAACAATCCGTCTTTACTGCCGGAAAGATACAGCATATCCCCTGAGCCAAACAGGTAATCCGGTTGTATACTATCTATTACCCGTCCGGCACTTTCTATGGCAATAATATTCAATCCGAACTTCCCCCGCAGATTTGCACAGGCAACACTTTTCCCAACCAGCTGTTCCGGCACCTGCATTTTGGAGATGTTGATCTGTTCACTCAACTGAATAATATCAAGCTCTTTTGCCGTTTCCAAACGTGTTGCTAAACGAATCGCCATATCCCGCTCCGGATAGACAACCTCTGCGCCGAGTTTTTCCAAAATAATACCGTGCTCAATGCTTGTGGCTTTCGCCAGCACCTTTGGTATTCCCAAGGAAACCAGATTCAGGGTAGTCAGAATGGAGGTGTCCATTTGTTCTCCGATGCAGACCACGGCAACATCGCAGTTCTGTATTCCCGATTCTTCCAGTGTCTTTTTATCTAAGCATTTCACGACATAAGCATTTTCGGTCACTTCTCTCATCTCACTGACCTTATCCTCATTTTGATCCAAAACGATCAATTCCGCACCGGACGCAGCCAATTCATTTGCAAGTGCGAAACCGAATCGTCCAAGCCCAACGATACCGTAAGTCATTTTTTTATCGGGTTTATTCCCAAACATACCGATTCTCCTTCATCCGATAGAAATATTTCCCTCCGGGAAACTGATGTGTTCGCCTCTGCTGAAATACCAGAGTGACGCCACAGTCAAAGGTCCGAGTCTGCCTATGTACATAATAGAAATCGACAGCAGTTTCGCTCCGACACCCAGATCGGTTGTGATGCCGGTTGAGAGTCCAACTGTTCCAAAGGCACTTGTGACCTCAAAAAGTGCATCCATTAACGAAATTCCCGGCTCCAGTATGGCCATAAGCCATGTGCCTGCCGATACAAGTGCTACCGCCAACAATGTTATAACAGACGCTTTTCGAAAGGCGTCCTTTGGGATGGCATTATGAAAGGCTTTCTCGGATCTGTTGGTTGCCGCCGATTTAATGCCTTGTATTAAAACAAAAAGAGTACTGGTCTTAATACCGCCTCCGGTAGAACCGGGAGAAGCGCCGATAAACATTAAGGCGGTCAATACCAAAAGTCCTGCATTTGAAAAGGTTCCCAACGGGTAGGTTGAAAAGCCTGCTGTTCTTGCCGAGACACTGTGAAAGAAAGCACCGAGCCATGTTACATTCTCGGTCAGTTTGAGAAGAAGGGTTCCAACAATTATCAGCACACCGCTTACCGATAACACGACTTTAGCATGCATGGAGTACTTTCTGAAACTCAGCCTGTATTGCCACATCTCCCGGATGACAAGGAAGCCTATTCCTCCGAAAAAAATCAAGCCGCAGGTGACCAGATTCAACATAATGTTGTTCTGATAAGGAATCAGATTTTGAAGATTCCCGAGTATGTCAAAGCCGGAATTGTTAAAGGCCGCCACGGAGTGAAACAAACTGATTCCGATTGCCTTTTGGAGTGGATAATCTTGAATGAAGACAAAAAAGCTTAATACTGCTCCGATAAATTCAATGGTGAATGTCGTAAGCAATACGCTTTTTATAAAACGGACGATACCTTTATTGGAATCGAGATTGGAAGCCTCTCGTATCAAGCGTCGGCCTTTCAGATCCAGCTTCCTGCCCATAGCCAAAATGACGCCGGCACCGATGGATGTAACGCCAAGTCCTCCGATCTGTATCAGCAGAGCGAGAAAAAATTGTCCGATCGGAGTAAAGGTATCTCCTGCATCAACAGCTATCAGCCCTGTTACGCAAACTGCGCTTGTCGAAGTATACAGAGAATCGATATATTTTAATTCAACACCCTCCCGCACACTGCACGGAAGGATCAAAAGTACCGATCCGATTAAAATTACGGCGGCAAATCCTAATGAAATAAGACGCGCCGGCGATTGTGCTTGAAGGAGCTTTTTCATTCCTCGTTATCTCCATTCATTCGGTAACCGACACCGAGTTCATTGGAAATACACCAAGATTCTCCCGGTTTCACGCCGAATTTTCTTCGTATATTGGCCATATTGACCTGTAGCCTTTTTGTGCTGCCCTCGTCGGGATACCCCCAAATTTCCTTGATGATTGCAGAATACGTCATCATCTTCCCACAGTGCTCGGAAAGAAACGCCACAATGTTATACTCCGTTTGGGAGAGACCGACATCTTGCCCGTGAACGAACACTTGTCTTGCATCGTACTGGATCAGCAGATCTTTTGTCCGGAATATACCGATCGGCAGTTTTCCGCTGTCGGCACGATGCTGATAATTTCGTAATACCATGCGAATCCGTGCAAGCAGTTCAGCCGAGCTGAAAGGTTTTGTCACATAATCATTTGCGCCGGCATCCAATGCGAGGACCTTATCGGTGTCATTGTTTCGTGCAGATAAAACAATTATCGGGGATAGCGAACTCTTCCTCACAAATTCAAGAAATCGAATTCCGTTCATATCCGGAAGCCCAAGATCAAGTATCGAAACATCCGGCAAATGAGAAGTGAATAATGTAATTGCAAGATTACAGGTTTCAGCAAGAATCACCTGGTATCCGGCTGCGCCCAACATAGTCGCCATAACCGACCGGAGGTTCTCATCATCCTCTATCAGCAACACCTTATACTTATTATTGGTCATGACTGATTTCTTCCTTCCCGATCGTAAAACGGAATAATGCGCCGCCGTTTTTTCGATTTTCTGCCGTGATCGTTCCGCCATGCGCCCTGACGATCGTTGAGCAAACAGATAATCCGATCCCGGCATAGCGACGAGGGCCTTGTGTCATATCCTGCTGCACCTCATAGCATTCCGAAAAAAGAGTTTTTAACCTGCTTTCTTCTATTCCGCAGCCGTTATCTGCAACCTCAAACACAACCTGATCCGCCAAAGTAAAGGCCTTAAGCAAAAGTACCGTCATGCCCTTTGCGTGATACACGGAGTTTTCCAAAAGGTTGAGGATAACCTGTTCGATCAAAATCGGGTCAACATCGATGATCACAATATCATCCGGCACAGTCACCTCGACTTTTTGTTCCGGATGGCGCTGATAAAATTTAGCAACAGAGGAATCGATCAATTCGTCCAATATCGTCGTAGTCTTGTTGATCTTCATCGTCTCGTTATCGATTCGGGTAACTGACAGAAGATTTTCCACCATCCGGATAAGCCATTCGGAATCCTCTTGAATGTTCGACAGCATTGTTTCTTTTTGTTCCTCTGTCAAAGTTTCTTTCTCGTCCCGAAGAAGAGAGCTTGCGCTATAGATGGAGGTCAGCGGTGTACGCAAGTCGTGGGAAACGGCACGAAGCAGATTCGCGCGTGTTTTTTCCCTTTCACTTTCCGCTTTTGCCTCTTCATAGGTTTTGATTTTTGTCGTCAGCATTCCGGTAATGACAGCAATAGCCAGCATAATAATTGCCGAGATCACATTGACGGGAGTTATAAAGTCAAACTTTAAAAACGGATAGGTGAACACAAAGTTAATGGCAACTGTGCCTACGACAGATGAAAAGATGCCGTAGAAATATCCATCAGTAAAAAGAGAAACAATAAAGACAGAAAATACAAAAATCGTTGTTATGTGCTCTTGCACCTCAAGCCGCTGAAAAATAAAGCTTATTACGCCGGCGGCAACCAACGCAAGCAGCGTTATGATTATATTTCTCAAAATGCTTTTCTTTTTCATTTCTGAAGCTCCTTATAACGGTAATGATTATAGCATAGGTTTGGTTAAGATATGGTTAAGGCATTCGGCAACAGATTTCAGCTATACTTTTGTCTTTCCTGCATTGCAAAACCTCTGTACACTATCATCGCTGCAATCATCGCCGCTCTGATGGTAGATTGCCATAATGCGCCGCAGGACGGGATAGGTGTCCGTCGTCATGGTGATGACACCGCTCTGTGCCGTGCGGATGTAGTCCTCGATGCCGTCCAAAATGTACTGCTTCTGAAAGGCGACGAAGGGCGTGCCTATGGACGGATCGTACTTTTGCAAGGCGGTTAGAATCCCGCACACCGCTGCCTGCTTGATGTCCACAAAGTGCTCCGGTAGGCCGTAACGCTGGCAGGCATCCTGCGCCAGCTTGTTCAGCATCGGCTCCCGGTCGTGCAAGTACCACGACAGATACTTGTCTTCATTTTCATCAAAATATAGCTCGATACACTCCTGCAGCGGCAGCTTGGGCGGCGCAGGGTCAAGGAGGTACATCCGGCGCTCCAAAAGATACCGCTGTTGCTCTAAAACTTCATTCTGTTCTTTGGACACCGGATGCACCTCCTGTCATTTCATTCTTTTGCCCGTGTCAGCGTACAGCTTGGCACGCTCCAAATCCGCATAATAATTTGTCTTGGCATAGGCATCGTCCTCCTCCGCCTGTTCCAAGCGCCGCTTCGCCATGGCCTGTGCCGCCGCTGCAAATTCCGCTGTTATCGTTCCACGGCTCTTTTCGGAGCGGATGGCGGCGCGGCGTTTTTCGTAAGCAGCTTTGAGGGGATTATCCTTCGCCCGCTCTGCCTTGCCCTGAACGATGGCGTACCGGCGGCAGGAGATTTTCTTGCCATTGTATAACTCCGGTGCTGTGCCGTAGGAACAATACTTCTGCCGCCGTGCGCTTTGCATCAGAAAATACTGCCCGCAAATTTCGCACTGCCTCGGATAATGCCCGTGGTGCAGCCCCTCGAAGAAATCCGTCAGCACAAAGCTGTAGTAGCTCTCAAAGGCCATTCTTCGGGCGGTGACGAGAATATGACTGTTTCGCCGTTTCGGGAGAGCAAGATATTCTGTGTGCAGCGGAAACAGACTTGATCCGAATACCTCCGTTGCAATGGGCAGCAGGTGGCGTTCATCAAAGCGGTCGGCTTCGTCTACACGAGATACAAAGCGTTTAAGTAATTCAAATGCCTTGCGCATATCCTCCGGGATAGCATCATAAAAGCAGAGGGTTCGCAAAACTGTTGCGCACAGCGTTTCACTTTTTTTGAAGAGCACCTTGTCGTATTCCTTCGGAAGAATACCGAGCGCCCTTGCACCGCCGTCTGTCTGTGCCGCCTTTCCTCGGCGGATAAAATAGTCTGACAGCAGCTCGGCATTTTCTTCCGTAAACATCTCTGAAATGCGCTGCTTCTCAGAAACGGTGTCTAAGGTATCAAACGGCTTCAACTTCGGTAATGTCAGCAATATATTCTGTATTTCCTCTCCGGCATTCACAAAATCGACACTACTTAAATATCCGGCGGCAAGCTGCTCCTGCACATTCCAGTTGCTTTGCCGGAACACGGCAATTCTTGCAGCGGTATCATTCCTGTAATACCGGTTCAGCAGATGTGCCGCAAAGATGCCTGCCGCATAGCTTTTGCTGCCGATATATACCCGCCCGTCCCGGTAAACGGCGGTCAAATAGCCTAAGCCACCACTCATTTTCAGCCCTCCGATTTATTCTATCACGGGAAGTGTCCCGTTTTCCGTACTCACTGTTTTGACGCAAAAAAGTTGAAATATTTTTGTTACAGCCCATAAAACAAAACAGTTTGTTTTGATTATTATATCAGAAAACAGCACTTATTTCAATGCTTTTCACAATGTTGCGGTTATTGTTTTTTTCGTGTTGCTTATTCCTTACCTTTTTTCGCTGTTTCCCCCATTAAATACATAGAAGGCAGTCATTGAGCCGTCGAGGTCACACTCGGCGGCTTTTTTGCTGCCCGAAAAACGGAAAGGAGGCGAAAGCGATGGTACTGAAAATCACACCAAAGCAGCGGGTAAAAATCAATGCCCTTGTGCGCAGGACTTGCTGTAACTGCCGCAAAGGAAATTGCCTGCTGCTGGATGACGGCGAAGAAGCAAAGTGCGTGCAGCTCATTTCCCGGTACGGTATCTACTGCAATTATTTTCTAAAAGCAGTGCTACCGGCTGAAAAGGAGCTGTATGCGGAAATCCTACGGCAAAACGGGATGGGATAACTGCCCGAAAGAGTTATCTAAAAAATTTGAAGGCTGCACCGCAGCAGAAAGGAACTACTATGAAAACAATGAACAACACAAAAATCATCGGCATCGACCACGGTTATGGCAATATGAAAACGGCGAATCACTATTTTCCGTCCGGTATTCTTAGTTTTGACGCAGAGCCGCTGTTCACCGGCGATATGCTGACCTACAACGGCAAATATTATCTCATCGGCGAGGGACACAAGGAGTTTATTGCCGAAAAGGTGAACGACGAGGACTATTATATCCTCACCCTTGCGGCGATTGCCAAGGAACTGAAAGCCGAAAATATTACCGAGGCGCACATTGTGGTTGCCGCCGGTCTTCCACTGACTTGGACAAGCGGGCAAAAGACGGCGTTCCGGGAGTATCTGATGAAAAACACGGAAGTGGATTTCACCTACAAAAAGACTGCTTACCACATCTATATCGACGATGTGCGCATCTACCCGCAGGGCTACGCCGCCATTGCAAGTTTCGCAACGACTCTGAAAGGCGTGAACCTGATCGCTGACATCGGCAACGGCACGATGAACACGCTGTATATGATCAACGGCAAGCCGCAGCAGGGCAAAATGTTCACCGAAAAATTCGGGACTTACCAGTGTACCCTTGCGGTTCGTGAGGCATTTATGCAGAAAGCGCAACGGGAGATCAACGACGCCATTATTGACGAGGTGCTGATTACCGGCACGGCAAATATTGCGCCTGCCGATCTGAAAATCATCAAGGGCGTCGCCGCTGAGTATGTGCGGGACATTTTCCGCAGACTCCGTGAGCACGGCTATGATGACAGCACGGTGATGTTGTATATCGCCGGTGGCGGCGGGTGCCTTGTGAAGAATTTCTGCAAGCTCAATGCCGACCGGGTGAAATTTGTTGAGGACATCTGTGCCGCCGCAAAAGGGTATGAATATCTGACGGAAGCGCAGTTGAAGGCTGAGGGTAAGGTATGAACGGTGAAATCTATCGGCTGAATATTCGCTTTGACCTTGCCGACGAGCCCCAATGGTCGATTGTTGAACAGCTTCAATCCATTGACCGAAAGCAGTATGGTTCTATCAACAAATTCATCATTGCTGCTATCGGAAAGGCTTTTGACAGCAATGGCAGCAGTACGCTGACCGCTGAGGAAGTCCGCAGCATTATCCGGGAGGAATTGCAGGATGTTGCCTTTGTATCAGCGCAGCCGTCGCAGACGCAAACAGTCCAGCCGACATTGACGGAGGAGGAACAAGCGGCAAACGAGCAGAGCGTCCTCAATGATTTGAAGATGTTCGGATGATGCCAAATAAGGCGATTTTGGCAGCAAAATGGGAAGCATCCACAATTTGCGTGGCATCACTTTGATGCCACGCAAGATATACCCCCCAAGGGATAAGAAAGTGGTTTTCGGTGTCGGGCAGCGCAGAGATACACTGAAATCACGGTATCTGAAACCGCTTATCTTTATGCCCTCCGGGGTGCGTCCTACGGTATAACAAGCAGGGACTTTGTGTGCCAAAGTCCCAATCAGAAGCCGCCCGGTAAGGCGACTTTTCTCTTTGGGGGCTTACTGCCCCCAATCCCCCGAAAAAATGAATGAAAGAAGGAATAATGTATATGAAAGATATACGAATAGCTGTGCGTGTCACGGCAAAAGAGAAAGATAAAATTCAAGCCAAGGCCCGCAAATGCGGGCTTTCAACAACGGAATATGTCAAGCAAAGAGCGTTAGGGTACGAGCCGAGAGGCATTCCGCCCGACGCTCTTTTTACTTTGATTGAGAAAATCAGTGAGTTGGAGGACAAAAGCACATCCAACAAATTGAATACCGAGATTGGTGCTCTCTTGAAAGAAATTACCGCAGAATTTCTGCTGCCGGGAAAGGGGTGATGCGGTATGGCTGTAACCGGATTTTGGCCTGTATATCGGAATCTGAAAGCGACGCTGGACTACGCCGACAATCCCGACAAGACCGCGCTACCGGAATATCTGGATGAGGATCTGTACGCCGCCCTGCGGTATGCGGAGAACGACAACAAGACCGACCGGCAGGTGTTTGTGTGCGGCATCAACTGCTCCAAGCAGAATGCTTACGCCGAGATGATTGCCGTCCAGCGACGGTTTGGGCTACGGGGAAAGGTGGTCGGCTACCACGGCATTCAGAGTTTTCGGGAAGGTGAGGTCACGCCGGAGCAAGCGTTTGAAATCGGCAAGGAAACCGCCCGACGAATGTGGGGAGATAAGTATCAGGTTCTGGTGACTGTTCATTTGAACACAGACAACATTCACTGCCATTTCGTGGTGAATCCCGTGTCCTTCAAGGATGGTACTAAGTTTCATAACAAAATCGGTGACCACAAGGAACTGCGCCGGGTGTCCGACCAAATCTGCCGGGAGTATGGCCTATCCGTTCTGGAAAACAGCGAATTTTACAGTAAGGGCAAGAAGAAAGAATATTGGGCGCACAAGGCCGGCAAGAAAACCCACCGGGACTATCTGCGGGAGGATGTGGAATACTGCCTGTCTTTCGCAACCAACCCAGGAGAATTTGAGAGTCAGCTTTATGCGCTGGGCTACACCCTTGACCCGGTGCGGTTTTCGGTAAAAGCAAAACACTGGGAGCGTTCCGTTAGGCTTGCAAATATCGATTTTACAAAAGAGCGTGTCAACAAACAGCTCCGCCAAAACGCAGAAAACCGCTATCGACTATTTACCTTAGAATACAATCCGCCATACAGACCGAAACGGTTTCCGCTAGAGGATGAACTCCGAAGGCTGGATTTTGCTATTGACCACAGCTATGACGCCGCAGCCGTTTTGGTGGATACGGTCTTTTATCTTGTCATAACGGTGATCCGAATTGTCGCCGAGCTTGCCGATGTGATGCTGCTGTCGCCGGATCTGCGTGCAGCAGAAAAGGATTTGAAAGAGCTGATCGCCGATTATCACTTCTTGCAGGAGCAGGACATTCACACGGTTTCCGATCTGCAAGCAAATGTCGCACGACAGTCCGAGGTGCAAAAGCTGAAACAATCCTTAGCAACCAGTGAACGGCGCATCAAGATGATCGACAAGGCGATTGAGGAGCTGTTTGAGGCAAATATCTCCGGCAAGGTCAGCGACGAGCGTTTTGTAAAGATGACGGACAATTACGAAAAAGAGCAGAAGGAGCTGCTGGAGCTTGTGGCTGACGGCAATAAAAAATTGCAGGATGCAGAGCAAAACAAGGTGGATTTGAAGCTGCTGATGAAGGCACTTCGGGATTACACGGACATCCGGCAGCTCACCCCGGAGATTGTCAATGCGCTGATACGGCGTATCGAAGTCCACAGCAAGGACAAAAAAACAAAAAAGGTGAAGGTGGACATTTACCTTACTGCCGTCGGACTGTTCACCCCGCCGACGGAACAGGAGCTGCAGATGGCGATGGAGGAGATACGCCGAAACCCGCAGCAGTTCGGAATTTCTGCATAAAGCAGAACGGGTCCGTTGCAAAACAAGCCCATAAAAAACAAGCGAGGTTTGGAGCCCGAAAGG
>URDJ01000026.1 GCA_900546615.1 uncultured Eubacteriales bacterium
CGTCGTGGTGGTTTTGCCTGTGCCGCCTTTCTGGTTGGCCAGCGCGATCACGCGGCCAACCCTGGGGCGGCTTCTTTGTTCCGGCATTTTCATGTCCTCCTTCTTCGTAGATTTAGCCGCCCGTTGGCAAGACGGACGGCTATGTATGGGGAGTCTGAAAGATGGGCATGAAAAAAGCCGCTTATTCTCTGAAAAGAATAAGCGGCTCATCTGGCAGCGATATGTAATTTTACATTTTCTTTACCGGGGCGCACATCACTTTGAGCAGAAGTTCGTCCAAGCAGCCGGTATCCCGGTTTTCACGAAGCATAGTATTGCGCAGGCGATTAAGGCTCTGAATCACAATACTGTTCTCGGCGGGGGTGAGGTATATCTTAAATTTCCGTTTTTTCATAGGGCGTTCCTCCTTTACGCTTTCATTATATGTAGAAAGAACGCTACACCGCAAATGTGCGAGTTCGTCCACTTGAAACGTAACAGCGGCAACTCAGAAGGACAAGATAAACTGGATTCGGTTTGGTCAAATCCTGACAAATCAGGACATCCCCTTCAAAAGAAAAACCGTTCACAAAGGCCGTCATGGAATCGAAAAAATGACGGGGAAAATGCCCTCTAAAACACCCCGATTTCGGCTCGCAGTTGCCCCATTTTTTAATCATAACGGGGTCAAAAAGGGCCTGTTGCCCCATTATTAATCAAGAAAAACCGGGTCAGGCGAGGTCAAATCCTTCCAAAATCGGACAAAGGACAACAGACTTTTTGGAAAGGAAAAAGCCCGGAAAACCGCATGGTTCCGGGCTTTTTGAGCATTTTTGAATTGGTTTGTCGGGCCTGTTATCTCTTGGAGAACTGAGGCGCGCGACGGGCAGCCTTGAGGCCGTATTTCTTGCGCTCTTTCATCCTCGGGTCGCGGGTCAGGAAACCGGCGGCCTTCAGAGGGGAGCGGAAGCTCTCGTCCACCGCCAGCAGAGCGCGGGCGATGCCGTGGCGGATGGCGCCGGCCTGGCCGGTCACGCCGCCGCCCGTGACGGTCGTCTCAATATCCACCTTGCCCAGCGTGCCGGTGGTCACCAGCGGCTGGCGCACGATAAGCTTCAGGGTCTCAAGCCCAAAATAATCGTCTATGTCGCGGCCGTTTATCGTGATGACGCCGCTCCCGCCCGGGTAGAGGTGCACGCGCGCCACGGAGCTTTTCCTGCGGCCGGTGCCGTACATATAAGCCTTCTTGCTCTTATAGGTTGCCATTATTACTTACCTCCCTCAGCGGTCCCAGACTTCGGGCTTCTGCGCCGCGTGGGTGTGCTCGGCGCCGCGGAACACGCGGAGCCTCTTGAGCTGCCAGTCGGCGATCGTGTTCTTCTGAAGCATGCCGCGCACCGCAAGCCTCATCGCAAGCTCCGGCTTCTGCTTCATCAGACGGTCATAGCGGGTCTCCTTCAGGCCGCCGGGATAACCCGAGTGCGTCCTGTAATACTTCTGCTCCAGCTTCTTGCCGGTAAGCACCGCCTTCTCGGCGTTTACGACGATGACATAGTCGCCGCAGTCAACGTGCGGGGTGTAATCGACCTTCAGCTTGCCGCGGAGCAGGTCGGCCGCAAGTGCGGCGGTCTTGCCCAGGGGCTTGCCGGCAGCGTCGATAACGTACCACTTGCGGACAACAGTGTCCTTGTTCAGCATGGTAGTGGACATTTCTTAGCCTCCATTAATATATGATAAATGCTTTGACAAATCACGGCGCGTCTCTTACAATACCCGTGACGCGCCTTATTTTTATACCACCCCTCAGGCGGCTTGTCAACAGCATTTTTGATTTCAACCGGCATAGCTCGTTTTTTCTTCGTTTTTCTCTCGTATGCTCTCTTATTCTCGTTTTCATTTTTTATATTTTGGAGTAATCTAATGGACCTCAACAGATTTACGGGCTTCGTCCGCCGCTGTGCGGACGACTACGGCATGCTGCGGCCCGGCGACCGCGTGGCCGTCGGCGTCTCCGGCGGCAAGGACAGTATGGCTCTGCTCGCCGCCCTGCGGCATCTTCAGCGTTATCACCCCTCAAGCTTCGAGCTCGAGGCCGTCACCATCGACATGGGCTTTCCCGGCATGGACTTTTCCTCTGTCGCCGCCTGGTGCGCGGAGCACGGGGTGCCCTACACCATCATAAAAACCGACATCCGCGAGATAGTCTTCGTCGCCCGGCAGGAGGAAAACCCCTGCTCGCTCTGCTCCAAGATGCGGCGCGGCGCGCTCAACGACGCCATAAAGGAGCGCGGCTGCAACAAGCTCGCCCTGGGCCATCACTTCGACGACGCGGTGGAGACCTTCCTCATGAACCTGCTGTTCACGGGACAGATAGGCTGCTTCAAGCCCAGCACCTACATGTCCCGCGCTGATGTGACGCAGATACGGCCGCTTCTATATCTGGGCGAGGGCAGCATAGCCTCCTTCGTGCGCGAAATGGGCCTGCCCCTCGTACCCACCACCTGCCCTGAGGACAAGGAGTCGAAGCGCGAGGAGATAAAATCGCTCATAGCCCGCCTCTCCGCCGACTACCCCGACCTCAAGAGCAAGGTCTTCGGAGCCATGCAGCGCCTGCCCCTCGACGGCTGGTGCAAAGACTAAATATTGACGTAAAAGTTAAAATACTGATTGTACACCCCCCTCTGTTGTGGTAAACTACTTTTTATTAGGGGGGTGTATTCTCTTTGTTCGATCCAAATAATGCATTCATGTACGGCCTCGTCGCCGTGGTCATCGTCTTTGTCATTGCAATGTCGGTGAGGTTCATCGTGCTCGCCTGGAGGCGGGCGAAGAAGATAGGCATCAGCGCCAAAGTTCTCCGGCGCACGGCCATATCCGCCGCCGTGTTCACGGTGGTACCGGCCATTTCGATACTGCTCGGCGTAATTGCGCTCTCCAAGGCGCTGGGCTTCCCGCTGCCCTGGCTGAGGCTCTCCGTCATCGGCGCGCTCACCTATGAGACACCCGCGGCTGCCTCTGCCGCGCAGGCCGTGGGGCTGGACCTCAGCCAGCTCATCACCGACCCAAAGGCCTTCGCCACCATCGCCTGGGTCATGACCCTCGGCATCGTGCCCGGTACCATACTCGTGCCCGCCTTCGGCAAGAAGATAGAAAACGGCATCATGCGCATCCGCTCCAAGGATGAGAAGTGGGGCTCCATCTTCATGTCGGCGCTCTTTCTCGGCATGATAAGCGCATTCCTCGGCATGGTCTTCGGCACCATCCGTGAGGGGCTGGTGGGATGGATACCCTTCTTTGTAATGATGGTTTCCGCGCTTCTCATGTGCGTGTGCGCCGTGTTTGTCAAGGTGCTCAAGTGGAAGTGGATGGAGCAGTACGCCCTGCCTCTGAGCATGCTGGGCGGCATGTTCCTTTCCATACCCATCACGAACCTTGTGGATTCGCTGGTATAAGGAGGTCAGGTCATGGACAGCTACGATGTTTTCAGGGATTATGAACACCGCGTCGGCCGCTGGTGGATGCTCACCGGCTTTGCCCTGCTGCTCGCCGTGCCGACCGCCATCTGCGTCGTCTATGACGCCTGGCCGCCTGTCACATGGGTACTCAAGGGCCTGCTCGGCGTCGCGCCCATCTACTGGACTGTCGGCACCATCGAGGTGCTGACCTATGTGCCCATGCTCGGCACGGGCGGCTCCTACCTCGGCTTCTTCACCGGCAACCTCACGAGCCTCAAGGTCCCCTGCGCGCTCAACGCCATGGAGGCTGCGGACGTGGAGCCGGGTACCGAGGCAGGCGAGGTCATATCCACCATTGCCATCGCCGTATCGGCCTTAGTCACGACCGCCGTCATCGCCATAGGCGTGCTGCTGCTCAGCCAGATACGCGGCTTTCTCGAGTCGCCCACGCTACAGCCCGCCTTCGACAACATACTGCCCGCACTCTTCGGACCGCTCGCGGTCGTCTACGTGGCGAAAAACTGGAAGGTCGCCATGACACCGCTCGTGTTCATGGTGACGCTGTTCATCTGCGTGCCCAGCCTCGCGTCCTCCGCGAGCGTACTGGTGCCGGTGGGCGCGCTGCTCGCCATTGGGGCTGCCCGCATCCTCTACAAGAAAGGACTGATATGATGAAGAAGCTCGTCGCCGCCGGAGCGGCCGGAGCCTTCGCCGCCCTGGCCGGGGTCGTGACCATAAGGGGCCTGGCCTTCAGGCCGAAAAAGGAGACGCGGCCCGCGCCCGACAGCGTCTCGGTGGACGAGGCGAAGGTCATCGCCGACCTCGCCGACATGATACGCTGCCGCACCGTCTCGAACCTCGACCACAGCCTCGAGGACGAGGCGGAGTTTGAGAGGTTCAGGGCGCTGCTGCGCGAGCGCTTCCCGCTCATGCACGAGCGCTGCGCCCCGGAGAAGATAGGCCGCTGCGGTCTGCTGTTCAAGTGGGCGGGCCGGACCAGCGAAGCGCCCGGCGTGCTCATGGCTCACTACGACGTCGTGCCCGCGGACGAGGCCAACTGGTCTAAGCCTCCCTTCGGGGGCGTCATTGAGGACGGGGTGCTCTGGGGCCGCGGCACGCTGGACACCAAGAGCACGCTCTGCTGCGCTCTTGAGGCCGCGGAGCAGCTCCAGAAGGAGGGCTTCACTCCCGAGCACGACCTCTACTTTGCCTTCTCCGGCGAGGAGGAGATAGCCGGGGATTCCGCCTCGGACATAGTGGACGAGCTGCAAAAGCGCGGTGTAGTACCCGCCTTCGTGCTGGACGAGGGCGGCGCGGTCGTGACGGGCGTGTTCCCGGGCGTGGACGCGCCCTGCGCGCTCGTGGGCACCTCCGAGAAGGGGCAGATGCAGCTTTTCATGGACATGAAAAGCGAGGGCGGGCACGCCTCGGCGCCCCCGAGGAGCACGATAGCAGGCAAGCTCGCGAAGGCCGTGACGCGGATAGAGAAAAAGCCCGCGCCCTTCACGCTGACTCCGCCGGCGCTGGAGATGTTCGACGAGCTGGGCCGGCGCTCCATCTTCCCCGTGAGGCTGGTATTTGCGAACCTCTGGCTGTTCAGGCCGGTGCTCGACCTTGCCACGCGCATGATGGGCGGAGAGCTGAACGCACTCGTGCGCACGACCTGCGCGGTCACACAGATGCAGGGCAGCCCGGCGAACAACGTCATGCCTCCCGACGCCTCTGTGGGCCTCAACCTGCGCATCATGTGCGGCGACAGCTGCGACGGGGCCGAGGCGCGGATAAGAAAGGCGATAAAAAATGAGGATATCACGCTCCGGCGCGGGCCTTACGCAGAGCCTTCGCCCTATTCCGAAACGGAGGGCAGCGAGGGCTGGGAGAGACTCAGGGACGCCATAAAGCGCACCTGGCCGGAGGCCATAGTCTCGCCCTATCTCATGCTCGCGGGTTCCGACTCGCGGCACTACGGCAGGATTAGCCGCAACGTCTACCGCTTCGGCCCGATGGAGCTGTCCAAGGAGGAGCGCGGCACCATACACGGCAACGACGAGAGGATACCCGTAAGCAAGATCGTCAAATGCGCTGAGTTCTATCTGAGACTGATAAAATCATGCTGACCCCGGAGGTGCTCAAATGGTAAAATCGTACTCTCGCGTAACGGCGCTGGTGGCGGGCACGGCCATGATGCTCATAAACGGCGTGGTGTACGCCTGGAGCATATATTCAGTGCCCTTCCGGGACGGTTTCGGCTGGTCGAGCACGCAGCTTGGAGTTTGCTTTACGGTAATGCTCGGCACTTTTTGTCTTGGCGGCGTGATAGGTGGCATGATCGCCAACCGGGCGGGCGTGGGCTTGACGATACCGGCCGGGGGCGTGCTGGGCTTTATCGGTTTCCTGCTGTGCATGTTCCTGACTAAGGACAGGATCTGGCTTCTGTTTATCGCTTTCGCCATAGCGGGCATCGGCGTGGGTTTTGTATATAACGGGGTGATCTCGGCGGTGGTGCCGCGGTTCCCGGACAAGAAGGGGCTGGCCTCGGGCGTGCTGCTGATGGGCTACGGGGCGAGTTCGCTGGTGCTGGGCTCGCTGGCGGCGAAGCTCATGGCCTCGCCCGACTTCGGCTGGCATTTGACGTATATACTCACCGGCGCGCTGCTGCTGGCAGCGGCGGTCATCGGGCGGTTTTTCGTCATGCCGCCGAGGGTCAGGAGGGATACCGCCTCCCAGCCGAAGCCGCGCGGCCTGACGCCGTCGCAGATGCTGAGGACGAAACGGTTCTGGCTGTTTTTCGCGGCGGCGGTCATAGGCACGGGATTCGGCTCGGGTATGATAGCGCACGCGCAGTACGTCTTTCAGGAGGGCGGCGCGTCCGGCTCGCTGGCGACGCTGGGCGTTGGTCTGGTGTCGGTGATGAACGGGCTGGGGCGGATAGTTTTCGGCATGGTGCATGACCGCTGTGGGTTCAGGGTCTCGCTGGCGGTGGACGCGCTGGTGTATATCGCGGTGGGCATCCTGTGCTATTTTGCGCTGGACGGCGTGACCTGGCTGCTGCTGGCGGCGATGATGGTCATGGGCGCGTGCTACGGTGCGGTGCCGACGATCTCGGCCTCCGTCGCCGAAGACTTTTTCGGCCCGGCGCACTACGGGCGCAACCTCGGGCTTGTGAACCTGAACATCCTGTTTGCGGCCTTTGCCTCGACGGTCGTTGGGGCGATACAGACCTCGAGCGGCAGCTACGCCCCGGCGTTCCTGCTCTTTGTGGGCCTCGAGGCGGTCGCATTCATCCTTATACTTGTACTCAGTAAAACGAAAAGCATAGAATACTAAGACAAAATAATAACCGTGCCGCAGGGCACGGTGCAAACGATGGCAGCTATCAAAAGGTATACCTTTTGATAGCTGCCATTTTCTTTATTAGAATACCATATCTGTACAGCAGAAACAAGAGTATTTGCACAATCACCGACATAAACGTTCAATAACAGATCTAAGGAAATTACTATCAAAAAGTATACTTTTTGATAGTTGAGGAACCATATGGAATCTGTATCTTCAAGGTGCAGCATTTATCATTGAAAGGGGTCCTACCATGAAGAAGATTTTGTTCGTGTTGGTCATGATAGTACTGATGCTTGCGGCAACCGTCTCCGTATTTGCCGACGGCACCGTGGAGATAAGCACGGCTGACGAATTGATAGCAGTGCTCACAACTACATCCAGCAATTCATATGACACTCTCGGCAAAACATACGTTTTACAAAATGACATCACAATAGATACGAGCAGACTTGAGACCAGCTATGGACGCTTAAACAGCAGCGGACATAAGCGCGTGTTCCAAGGCGTGCTCGACGGCGGCGGGCATACTGTCACCGTAGTCAGCGCTGACGGCAAGGCTGCAAGGCCCCTGTTTGATTCGCTTCGGGGCAGTTCCACCCAGCAGCATGCAGAAGTCAAAAACTTAAAGCTGGTTTTCAAGGACGATGTCGCCGGCACGACCATCGCCGCTCACACGTCCTACGCAAAGATAACAGACGTGGATATCAGCTTTGAGAAGGACATAATTTTCGCCGTCAGCCCCGATGATTACGCGATCGCGACCGGCGTCTATGGTTTTGCTGCCGACGGCATCGACATCAGAGTCACGAACGTCAGCGTCACTGCCACCGGCAGCGCGCCCTACGGCATCATAGGCTCAATGGACCCTCAAGGCCACCGATACGTGATGGCTGCAGGCGTGTACTCCGAACACACGGCCGCCGGCGGTGATATCGTCTGCGACGGCATAACCGTGGACGTTCGCGGCATCTACGCCGTGAGCAGCCATTCAACCAGCGGTACATACTGCTGCTCCTGTGCGGCCGGAATAGCAGCCGGCTATGAGCAGACGAATCTGCGGCTCGGCAACGCTGCCGTGAACGTGCTGGAAGACATATCAGCCAGCACCACGGAAAACTCCACAGCTGACGCAGATGCCTATGGGCTGGGTTACCGCCTGCTGGCCATGTACAGGTGCAGCGTCAGCGTTGGCGGCAGCATCGAGGCCACGGCATATGCCAGTAAATACACTTCTACTACCGAAAAATATAATAATGGATCAACCGTAAGCGCCGCTGGCATGGGTTATATCGTGCAGACCAAATACAACCGCGATGTCTTTGGCGCCGAAAGCACGGGCGAGTGCACAGTTACGGTCGGAGGAAGCATTCTTTCAAAGGCAGAAGGCGCAGACGAATCCCCGACAAGCGCCAAGGCCTGCGGAGCGGCTGTTTGGACTTCTCACGAGCTGCCTTGGAAGAATGTCTCCATAAATGTGCACGGCGAAATCAGTTCGGAAACCAGGGGATCGTGTGACGCTTACGCAAACGGTTTTGCCCATCAGTCGCTTGATGAGCACAACATCTTAGACAGCAATATCGACTACGAGGATTGCTCGTCGTCAGCCGGGAAAATATCTGCAGTCTCCACTGAATACGGGGGATACGCCACCGGCTTTATGCGCTGGTGCTACGGAGCTTGCAAAAATTGCTCGGTGAACGCTGAAATAATAGAGGGCGTTGGAATAGATGCAGACGCTTCTGGATTTGCCTACAGGTTTTCCCCAAACACCTCAAGATACCTTACTGTTAAGCACGGCGAACTGGACGGCTGCAAGGTAACTGTGGACAGCATCCACGCTAGAAACACAGACACACAGTATAGCGCGATCGCGACCGGATTTGTTTTTCAGGCTTACAATATGAATTATTCTTTTACTGCGGCAATGCGTAATTGCGAAGCAATAATAGGAAAAGATCTTCTCTCAGAATCGGCCGACGGATTACCATTTGAAGCGCTTCTCGTCGGCATGAACTCCAACTCATGCAGCCTCTACGATAACACCGTCACCCTGCCAAGGTCTCAGGCGGATGTAGAAACTATCGATGGCATCGATTATGTCCTGTTCACCGCCTCGGAAGTCGCCGGCCAGGCCGGCAAAACCGGTTGGCAGAGCGGCAACCGCGTCATCTTCTCCGGGGACAGCGTCAACTCCGTCACCTGCGCCTTCGATGACGGCAACACGACTTACGGCACGCGCTGGAAGCTCGAGCGCACGGCGAACCTTTTCACTGTCAAATACGACCTCGACGGCGGCACGGGCGCGCCCGGGGCCGATTACTCCCCTGTCACCGTGAACGAGGGCGATAAAGTAACCCTGCCCGCTGCGCCTGAGCGCGAGGACTATATTTTCATCGGCTGGAGCGACGGCACGGACTTATATCAGCCCGACGGCGAGGCAGAGATAACAGCAAACGTCACCTTCACCGCTCAGTGGGAGGCCGATGTCAAGTATTTCACCCTCACCTACAACTCAAACGGCGGGACGGAATTCGAGGATGAAGTACACCCCGAGGGAAAAGAAGTTTCGCTCGATAAGGTTCCCGAACGTGACAGCTATACCTTCCTTGGCTGGTTTTCCGATGAAACTCTGACACAGAAAATAGAAAAGATAACGATGGACGACCACAAAACCGTCCACGCAGGCTGGGAAAAGGACGAGGAGCCATGGATACCTCCCATCATTCCGCCCGTGGAGCCGTCTGAACCTGAGTATGTGCCTAACTGGCTGAACACCGAGGACCACTTCGGCTACATCATCGGCTACGAGGATGGCACGATCAGGCCGATGGCCTCCATTACGAGGGCCGAGGTTGCGACCATCTTCTTCCGCCTGCTTACAGACGAGGCGCGCGCCGAGTTCTGGACGGAGACGAACGATTACACGGATGTGAGTTCCGCCGACTGGTTCAACAACGCTGTGTCCACCCTCAGCCGCATGGGCATCCTCGGCGGATACGAGGACGGGTCGTTCCGCCCGAGCGCGACCATCACCCGCGCGGAGTTCGCGAAGATAGCGGTGAGCTTCTTCGAGTACGAGGACATCGAGGCCGAGAACATCTTTACCGACGTGGCGGAGGGCAGCTGGTATGAAAACTTCGTGGCGGTCGCGGCCGAGATAGGTCTCATCGAGGGCTACGAGGGCAGCGTGTTCCGCCCGGACGAAAGCATCACCAGAGCCGAGGCCTGCACGATAATAAACCGCACGCTGAACCGCGCGCCGGACAAGGAGCATCTGCTGCCGGAGTCGGAGATGAACGTCTGGCCGGACAACACGCCGGATGAGTGGTTCTACGCCGACATGCAGGAGGCGACGAACAGCCACGAGTACAAGTGGCTGGGAAATATCGAGCAGTGGCTTGAGAAACTCCCCGAGCGCGACTGGGACGCGCTGCAATGACTTGAACTGAAAAGAGGAGGGCATAGTACCATTGACCATGGTACTATGCCTTTTTTGTACTGAAAAAGCATCGTTCCGTCAGCGCGCGGAACGATGCTTTTTCAGTACAAAAACGGGCGTTTGTCGCGCCGTCTTCGGGCTGGGGACTGCTCAAGGTCCACGAGGATGATGTCGCCGCCCAGCCTCGAAATGCTGCTCCATGGGATGACGTAGTCGTCCTCCCTGCCCAGCAGCCCGCCTGCGCGGCCCTGTCCGGGCACGATGATGGCCAGTATCCTGCCGTCGCAGGGGTCATATTCGGCGTCGCAGACATAGCCGAGCCGCTGACCGCTGTGCAGGTCTATGACCTCCTTGCATCTCAGCTCCGAAAACAGGCAGGCCATGCTGCCTCACCCCCCTGTGTGAAGCATATGCCTCCCGTCTCCGGACTATTACCTCATGCGCTCCGGCAGGTCCGCCCTGAGCGTGGATTCGAGAAACAGCCGGTATATCGGGGCGATGCTCCTGAAATCCTCCGCCAGCCTCAGCGCCAGCCCGTCCGAAAACAGCAGCTCAAGTCCCAGCTCATTATGCGTCAGGCAGGCGGACTTCAGGTCCAGCCACTCGCGCTTTTCCGGCTTTTCGTCCGGGTACTTGCTGCGCTTATAGCGCTCGTTCTCAAGCTCGAAGGCGTCCTGCTTTTTGTATGACTTCAGGGCGTATTTCCAGAGCCGGCTGTCCGAGAGGATGAGTGTGCGCAGCTCGGCCATTATCTTCGGGTCTGTCTGGTACCAGCCGCAGCCCCAGCGCAGAGCCCGGGGCGAGAACTCGAACCAGAATCCCGGCAGGTTCTGCTGCTTGGAGCGGAGAAACGTCAGCCACATCACGTCCCGGAAGATGGGCAGCTCCGGCCCGCGCCGCGTATCGCGCCAGATGCGCGAGATGCTCTTTCCCACCTTCGGTATACACATTATCGCCGAATCAATCTCAACCATGACCGGCGCAAGCTCCGTCACCAGTTCCGCCAGCGGCTCCACCACCAGCTTCTCATATTCCTCCCGGTGCTCGTGGAACCAGTCCCTCGAGTCCGTTATCTTGTTTCGCACCATGAATTCCAGTGTCTCATCGGTAAAAGGCAAAATATGCGCCTCCCTTCGCGGCTATTATAACACAGGTTTGAAACTTTTTGAACACTCGGCGCGTCTGCTCTTATGCGACATTATTCGCCCTTTATTTGTGCAGTAAAGTGTGGTAATATGATAAGGTATTTTTCCCACGGAGGTACGGATATGCGCGGCTTCATGAAAAAGGTAGATCTGTTCTGCTATAAGCACCCCAGATTTGGCATAAACAATCTCATGATGTACATCGTCATCGGCACGCTCGCGGTCTGGCTGCTCGGCGCGATGGATACGACCTATACCATCACAAGCTCGCTGATGTTCAACGCGGCAGCGGTGCTGAAAGGTCAGGTCTGGAGGCTCATTACCTTCGTGTTTATCCCGCAGACGGGCGGTCTGTGGCTCTTTCTGTTTTTGTACTTCTACTACTTCGTCGGCAGCACGCTCGAGCGGGAATGGGGTCCGGGCAGGTTCACCATCTATTACCTTACCGGTATGCTTATGAGCATCATCTACGGCTTCGTCGTCTACTTCGTCACCGGACGCTCGTATTCCATGACGGCGAACTATATAAACCTCTCGATGTTCTTCGCCTTCGCGACGCTGTTTCCCGACAACATGGTGTTGCTGTTCTTCATCATACCCATAAAGATGAAGTGGCTCGCCATCATCGACGCGCTGTATTTCGCATACGCGATAATCTCGGACTTTGCGGCAGGCATGGGTCTGATGAGCTTTTTGCCGCTCGTGGCGATACTCAACTACTTCCTGTTCTGCGGCGGCGAGCTGTTCTATTCCGTCATGCCGAGGAAGCGCGAGCAGCGCAGGAACACCGTAGACTTTAAGCGTGAGGTCAGGAAAATAAAATACGAGACAAAGCAGAAAAACTACATGCACAAATGCGCGGTCTGCGGCCGCACGGACGCGGACTACCCCGAGCTGGAGTTCCGCTACTGCTCGCGCTGCGTCGGCTATCACTGCTTCTGCCAGGACCACATAAACAACCACGTGCATTTCACAGAGTAATATAAGCGGACTTGCCCTAATACGTATATATAAAAATCACTTTGGTGGTGGGGAAAATGGGAACGAGAACTCCGAGAAGGCGGAGAAAGTACAACCCTTCTCATGTGAAGACTGTCGTACAGGCCGTAATGATGGTGCTGCTCGTGGTGGCGCTGTGCCTCATAGTCGGCAAGAACATAAAGCTGAACAGAGCGGACAGGCAGCCCGGCACGGATGTCACTCCCCCCGCGGTGTCAAGCGAAGCCCCCGAGGACGGCGGAGACGGCGGAGACGATACGCCCCTCAGCTCAGATGTACCGACCGATGTCCCGGTATCCACCCCGACGCCGGAGCCTTTCGAGCCGCATTGCGTGGACTCCACCGACCCGTCGAATTATATATCGTACACGAACGTCATGGTGGACGGCGAGATGCTGGACGGGCCTTACGAGACGGATACCGAGATATATCTGGGCGACGCCTCCGAGTATTCGGCCCTGCCGGGCGTCATCACCTTCGGCGGTAACAACTACAGGAACACGAACTCCTATGGCACGGCGGAGCTGACGAACAAGAAGTTCGGCTCCCAGTGGACGGCGCCGACGGGTTCGCTTACCACGCCGACGACGGCGGGCGCATCGAGCTACTGGTCGGGCAACGGCTGGACGGGCCAGCCTCTGCTGGTCGAGTGGCCGAAGGAGACGCGGCAGATCATGAACATGTACGACTGGGCGAAGGAGGCGGAAAGCCTCGTCGAGGTCATCTACCCGTCGATGGACGGCTACGTGTACTTCTATGAGCTGCAGACCGGGCAGAAGACGAGAGACGCGCTGAACATGGGCTACGTGTACAAGGGCACGGGTACGGTCGATCCGAGGGGCTATCCCCTGCTGTATATCGGCAGCGGGCTGAACAGCTATAACGGCACCTCGCACGTGTTCGTGGTGAGCCTCATAGACTTCAGCATCCTCTACGAGTTCGGCGCGAACGACAGCTTCGCCCTGCGCGCGTGGCCGATGTACGACTCCGCCCCGCTCATCGACGCGGATACGGATAAGCTCATCTACTGCGGTGAGAACGGCGTCATCTATATCATCACGCTGGGCACGGAATACGACGAGGCGGCGGGGACGATAAGCGTGAACCCGACGAGGGTCGTGAAGTGGAGGTACGCTAGCTATAACAATATTCAGAGCGGGTTCTATCTGGGCTTTGAGGCGTCGCCGGTGATATATCAGGGACACCTGATGTGCACGGACAACAGCGGCAACCTGATATGCCTCGATTTGAATACGCTGGAGCTGAAATGGGTGCAGGACACTCTGGACGACTCGAACAGTACGCCGGTGCTGGAGCTTGAGGACGGGCACCCGTATTTGTATGTGAGCACGAGCTTCCATCTGGGCTGGCGCAGCTGGGTAAAGGCTGACGTACCGGTGTGGAAGATAGACGCCGAGACTGGCGAGATAGTGTGGCAGGTGAATTACAGCTGTTCGAGCGTAGCGGACCTGTCCGGCGGCGTGCAGGGAAGCATCACCTGCGGAAAGAACAACGTATCGGACCTGATTTTTGCGCCGGTGTCGAGGTATCCGACAGCGGGCGGAGGCACACTCGTGGCTCTCGACAAAGCGACCGGCGAGCAGGTGTGGGAGTTCCAGACACAGGTATACAGCTGGTCGACGCCGACGATATTCTACGACCAGAACGGCGACGGGTATATCCTGTACTGCACGACGGGGTACTATTTGTATCTGCTGGACGCGAGGACCGGTGAGATGCTGGACTCGAAGAACCTCGGCGGACTGATAGAGGCAACGCCGGCGGTGTTTGACAACTGGTTGGTGGTAGGCCACCGGAACGGGAGCATTTACGGCATAGAACTGACATAAAATAAAATGCATGGCGGGGAAAAAAGTACTTGCAATCCCCGCCGTGCTGTGCTATTATAACAAGGCTGAATAACCGGGTGTGGCGCAGATGGTAGCGCGCTTGAATGGGGTTCAAGAGGCCGCTGGTTCAAATCCAGTCACTCGGACCAAAAAAGTCCTGAAATCGTAAGATTTCAGGACTTTTTTACTATCAATATTCCAAAATCTATCGTCTATCGCTTGGAGAGCTCTGCGCGGCAGCAGGCTCCAGGTTATTTGCCGCGCCGGCAACAAAGCCGGGCTGGCAAACTAACTGGACTCATGTATTGCCGGGTAAACTTTCCGTCCAATACAGATTTAAGGCACTTATATCAGAACCCACGGCGAGCGGTGAAAATTTCCCGCATGTACGGCGCAAGCCTGCTCTCGGTACTCAATATATTGGGAGCTACATGATAGAGTAATTCATCTGGGTATCATTCTCCTGCAGCTGAAGCAGTTTGGTTATAAAGTAACTGCTCTTCTTTGGCCTCAGCATATGTCGGCTATGTCGATGCGCTGTCGCCGTCGGGACTGAGCAGTGCCGGAGTCATCCTCCTAATGTGTACGTGGCGGCTGCTCTCGTCCTTAATAAGATAAAACAAAGCTCAGCCTCCGGCACACCGGCAGCTGAGCTCTGTTTTAACGCGGCTGTGCAAGAAGCCGCTCTGTGAACCGGGAGATATTGCCGCGAGCAGCACGGCCGGGTTGAGCTGGCCGTTTACAATGAAGGCCGTGGACAGCGGAGCGGCGAGGGAAGCGAAGATCGTTGCAACGGCGTTGTTGTTGAATACGTTCGTTATAAGGGGCACACCCACGACACACACTATGCCCATCGCTATGGAGCCGCTGTCTGCCAGCACAGGGCCGACGGAATCCAACAGCCACTGCTTAATTCCGCAGACGTCGGAGCCTATCGCCGTGCCGAGGACCGAGAAAATGCCCAAGGCCATGGCGACGTTCCAGTTGACCGTTTTGAGGTACTTTTCAAAGTCGAAAAGTTTTACCGTGTTGCCCTCTTTATCCTTGCGCTTCATAAATGAAAGTGCAAGGCATACAAGGCCAAGAACGCCATACTGGCCGATCTTGCTGAGAGTTGTGAACGAGCTGGGAACCAGGCCGAAGAGGGCAAACACAAGGAAGCCCAGTATAAAGGTCATCTGGTATTTATCCATGTGCGCGTTCCGGCGCAGGCTTTCTATCTCGCGGAAGTCCGTGCTTGCAAGCCTTCCGAAATCGCACTTGAAAACGTACTTCATCGCCAGTACATAAAAGGCAAAGAATACGAATCCGGTAACAATCTCAAATATCGTGTACACACCGGCGTTTACCGACATCCCGTAATCCGCCAGAGCGTTGTCAAAGAAGTCGAACCTGAACGCAAAATCCGGCATGACCGCGCTTCGGTAAGTGAAGCCCAGACAGATCGCCAGGAAAAGGCCTAGATTCATGAACTTGGCGTATTTGTCCTTCCGGCTTATGCCCGCAAAGTCAAGTATGGCATCCAGTATGGGGAAGGCCAGCAGCATGGTACCCACCGTGTTCATGAAGTTCACTGCGATCGAGAACACTATGAGAAAGCAGTATGAGAGAAGCATCGGCTTGCGCTGGAAGAACTTTCTCGTCAGCAATATGGACGCTATGGAAACGCCCGTTCCTGCGTCGTTCATGGCCGTGATTATAGCGGTGATAAGGAAAAAACCGTATACCAGCTGATGACCGAATGTGCTGCTTATGGCCACGGATATACTGTCGAAGTATCCGCCCAAGGTCAAGGCAACTATGGCGACCATGGTCGGCCAAAGGGTCTCACCAGTGAAAATGACAGCTATTATAACTCCAACAAACACACCCAGGCAGCAAACGCCGATCTCCGTAACAGCGCCCCAGGTGGGGATGACCAGGCCCGAGAACAGCATCACAGCAATTGCTATTGCCGAACCTACATAGTATTTCGCACCTCTTTTGTCGCACTTAACTTGTGTACTCATAAGCCCTCTCTTCTGTTCTTGAAAAATAATGTCGGCTATGTATATAATTAAAATTAATATTACTTTGGATATGCTAAGGAGCAATAAGCAGGGATGAATTTCTACGACATCAACCTTGTGGACCTCCAGGTCTTTCAGGAGTTGTACAGACAGCGCAGCATAAGCAAGACGGCAAAGGAGCTTTTCACCTCCCGGCAGTCCGTTGCGCGCAGCATACAGAACATCGAGAACATCATGCAGCACGAGCTCTTTGTCCGCTCGCCCCAGGGCACTTTCCCCACAGACTACGCAAACGAGCTCATAAAGCATGTCCAGCCGCTGCTCGACGCTGCCGGCGACATGATACGCTTCAACGAGGAATACGACCGGTCCAGCGCTCCTGTCAGTCTGGGACTGCTCGGCCAGTACCAGACGGGTCAGTTCCTCGAGGACGCGATTTCCGTCTTCGTCGAGCGATATCCGGAGCTCTCCGTGAACGTCTTTCACTATGACTGGCCGGACATACTCGACGCGCTGGACAAGAAAACGCTCGATTTTGCTTACACTGCGCTCGTTCCGCAGTACAATCGCCCAAATCACAGAAGCATTCAGCTCTTCAGCGATGATTTTGTGGTCGTAGTGCCAAAGGGCGGAGAGCTTGACTGTGCCGGGAGCGTCGGCCCGGAGATACTCGACAAATATCAGCCGGTGCTGTATTCACGATACAACATCCAGGTCGGCATGGTCAACGACTACGCCCGTGAGCAGGGCGTCAGCATGACGGAGCCGGTGACGACAAGCGACTATCTGCTTCTCAGCGACTACATAGGGCGGGAGACTATGTGCTTATTCTGCTAAGGTATGTAGCTGAACGGCTTGCCGAGGGCCGCGACGACCTCCGGCTTCTCCCCTTTTCTCCGCCGCTGCAGCGCCGGTCGGGTTTGATATACCGAAGTGACCTCTTTCTGAGTGAAAACCACAGAAGATTCATAAAGCTGCTAAAGGGCGCCTTCCGCAGGCGCTGAGGCCGCAGCGCTCAGCTCAGCTGGGCCATTTCCTCGTCCGTCAGCACAAAGTCGAAGATGTTCAGGTTCGAAGCCTGATTTTTCGGGTTCGAGGACTTGGGTATAGATACTATGCCGGACTGGAAATTATATCTCAGCTGGACCTGCGCCCAGTGCTTTCCGTATTTCTCACCTATCGCGGCGAGCTTTGCCTTGTAGTCCTCGTCAACGGCGAACACGCGCGGAGCTATGCTGAAACTCAGCGGAGAGTGGGCGATGGGCTGTATGCCCAGCTCCTTGCTCAGGGCAACGGCCTCACGATTCCGCATGGCGGGGTTGCAGCGTATCTCGTTAACCATGGGCAGAACAGTCCACTTGCCGTCCACAAACGCCTTGAGATGCTCTGCCTCGAAGTTAGAAACGCCTATGCCGCGGAATTTGCCCTCTTTGAGCAGCTCCTCCAGCACACCCCAGAGCTCCAGCGTCTTTTCAACATTCATCTTTTCGCCACGCTTTGCCGCGGCGTCGTCAACGGCCTTGTGGATGAGGAACATGTCGAAATAATCGGTTTTAAGATTTTTGAGGCTGTCCTCGACGCTCTTTCGTATGTTCTCCGGGCTGCTGTTATATGGGGCGCGGTTCGGGATCTTGCCCATTATGAAGAACTCCGACCTCGGTATGCCGGACTTTGCGATCTCCTCGCCGATGCCGTCCTCGTTGCCGTAGGCCATGGCGGTGTCGAACATACGGTATCCCACCTCTATGGCGGACCTCATGGCCGTGAAGTCACCGTTGAGGGGGGACTCGTACCTGTCGTCCGCACGCCCGAAGGTGTTCGTTCCGGAACCGACAGCGGGTATCTCAATCCCATTGCGCAGCTTGAAGTATTCCATAGTCTTTCTCCTTTTTAAATTTTCGGATTGTCATATAATTAACTTTATCTGTCAACATTATAACGTAGCCTTTGATTCGACGGAAGAATTAAAGGCAGGCAAGGGGTGTTCGCAAAATGTACAGCCCCGTATGCGGATATTGAGAAGCCGCCGCTTTTGGAAACAGAAGCGGCGGCCTTTTTGCGCGCTGTTATCGTGTAAGAGCGGCCATTTCCTCCGGGCTCAGCTCGAAGTCAAAGATACTCAGGTTTGTCAGCTGGTTTGCCGGGTTGAAGGAGCCCGGCACTGAACACATGCCGTTCTGGTAGTTATACCTGAGTATGACCTGCGCCCAGCTCTTGCCGTATTTTTCGCCTGTCTCCACCAGCAGGGCCTTATATTCCGGATCCTCGACCTTTTTGTCCCTCGCCACGGTGAAGTTCAGCGGTGAATGGGCTTCGGGGAGTATGTCCATGCTCTTGCAATACTCTGTTATCTCCCGGGTCTGGATGGCCGGATTGCACCTGATCTGGTTGACCATCGGTTTTACGCCGGTGGCGTCCATGAGCTGGTCCAGCTGCTCTATGTTGAAGTTGGAGACGCCGATGCCGCGGAGTTTGCCTTCCTTCATGAGCTCATTGAACGTGAGCCAGATCTCGGCCGTGCGTTCCAGGTCCATGGGCAGTCCCTGGGCCTCGGCCTTGGGCGGGACAGCGTGGTGTATGAGCAGCATGTCCAGATAATCCGTGCGCAGCCGCCGCATGCTCTCGCACACACTGTCCCGCACGCTCTGAGGGCTGACATTGTATGGCGCATAGTTCGGCACCTTGCTGCTTATGAAAAGCTCATCGCGGGGAACTCCGCTCTTTTGCAGGTGTTCACCTATTCCCTCCTCGTTGCCGTAAGCAAGCGCGGTGTCAAAAAGGCGATAGCCAAGCTCTATCGCAGAATCCAGTGCGGTGAAGTCGTTGTTGAGCGGATTTTCAAGCTTACGGCCCTCACGGCCGTAGTTCACCGTACCGCAGCCTATCGCCGGCATTTTTACCCCATTGTACAGCGTGAAAAACTCCATGTTTGCACACCTCCTGTATTGATATGCAAATCGTATCATTCTGCCAATATCTTAACAAGCTTCAAAGCCGTACATCGGGTGTCTGCTTATCGGACAGTTGCTCGTTTTTTCACAACGGTCAAAAAAAACCAACCCACTTTTGTCAAATACGCGCAAATTCCGCGCAGGAAGGTTGGAAAGACGCTGCATTCAGCAAAAAACAGAGGGAAAAGTGGAATCAAAATGGCAAGATCCAAGATGAACTTCAAAGACACTATCCACGGTTTCAAGAGCATTGCATGCAGGAATTCCATACTTATCATGGTTATTGTTTCGTTTGATTCCTTCAGCATCAACATGAAGAACGCCGTCAGTACGCTTATCGGTCTCAACAGCGTCGGCCTGTCTCCCGCAACGGTGAGCACACTCGGCTCCGTATTTACACTGGTCGGCTTTCTAATCCGCACGCCGGCAGCCTCTCTGGCACCACGAGGGGTAAACGCAAGAACATACTCATCGCCGCCTTCGGCTTCTGCGTACTCACCTACGTCCTCTGGGGCTATGTATCCAGCGCCTACGCAATCTACTCCGGACTGAGCCAGTTCGCGGCCTCTTTCGGCCGTCACCTCGCTGCCTGTTGTGGCGGTCTCAATGGAGAATCAATATGTGCCCAAGCTCGCAGAACTGACCGGACTGTCATATCTGGCCACAGAAACTGCCTGGTCTTCGCTCAATGGCATCTCCCGCATCGTTCTGGGCGTTCTGTGCGACTTTGTGAACCCGTCCATACTCGTCGTCATAATCATAGGCTGTATGGCCGTGAGCCTGTTCGGCATGGACACCGCTTTCTGCACCAGTTTCAGGCAAGGTGCCGGCGGTTCCACGATAGCGTTCCTGGGAGAGTTTGACGTCCTGCCCAGGCTGTCTCAGCGCGAGGACTTGATTTTAGAGGAGCCTGTCATCCCGGGCGGCGCTATGCGAAAAAGCCGGGGATTCATCTGCTGGAAGCTCGTGTCGCTGTGCCTGATGAGCTCGCTGCCGATGATGACCTACGCCGCGGAGAGCAACTTTCTCCCCGCGCTCTGCGAGACGCGGGAGCTGGAGTATCTGGGCGCTCTCACTGTGGCGACAGGGATTTCCAGCGCGATCAGCGTGCTGGGAATGAAGTCCATCAGGCCTGAGCAGGCAGGCTCGTTCTCAGGGACGAACCTGTTCATCGACGACCTTTTCACGCTCCTTTCCGGCTCCGCTGCGGGCCTAACAGGCGGCATATACGGCCTTGGCGCCAGCTTTCAGGTGATCGGCTGTCTGCCTCTGATTGGTGCCGCTATAAATGTTCTGATTTTTACTGAATTTGCGATTGCTTCTGTTACGTATGATGAGTTGATGGAGGCCTGATGATAAACGCGTTCCACACTGCCGAAAAAACCGCGGCGCCATTGTTGATGGCGCCGCAGTTTCGTCGTTACAGCGTGGGGATCATTCGGTTATTTCGAGCAGCTCCTTGACGCTCGTCATGTTGTACTCGCCGGAGTGGGCCTTGGCCGCGTCTCCTACGCAGGCTACGTCAAAGCCACCGGCGTGCCCGGCCTGCGCGCCCGAAACCGCGTCCTCGACCACAAGGCACACTGCCGCATCGAGGCCAAGCATCTCGGCTGCCTTCAGGAAAACTTCCGGGTCGGGCTTCGAGCGCGTTATATTATTTCCATCGCTAACCGCGTCAAAGTAATCCCCAAGACCCAGCTGCCCCAGTATGAAGGGCGTGTTCTTGCTCGACGAGCCTATCGCCAGCTTCAGGCCCTTCGCGCGCAGGCCGTCCAGCGTAGCCTTGACCTCGTCGCTCAAATCCGCCGGGCTCATCTGCGCGAGGCTCTCGCGGTATATGTCGTTCTTCATCGCCGCAAGCTCCGCCTTCCGCTCCGCCGACAGCGCCGGGCCTTCGTAGCGCTCGAGCACGATCTCAAGGCTCTCCATCCTCGATACGCCGCGCAGCCTGTTGTTTATCTCCCGGTCGAAGTACACGCCCATGCTGTCCGCCATCTGTTTCCATGCCAGATAGTGGTACTCGTCCGTAAAGCAGATGACCCCATCCAGATCAAAAATCACTGCCTGATACTTCATTTTGCCGTCCTCTCTTTTCTTACAGTATTGCCAGTACAAATGCGTCCCAGGGCTGCAGCTTCGACGCTCCGCCCTCAATGACGGGACTGCCCACCTCTATCAGCCGCTCAGCGCCCTCGAACTCCGCCGGTATCCTGCACTCCGCCGCCTCGTCCGAGAGGTTAACGACACACAGCAGCTTCTGCCCGCCGAGGCTGCGCGTGTAGGCGAAGACCTGCCTGTGCTCGGGCAGCAGCAGCTCATAGCTGCCGTAGACGATCAGCTTGTGCTCGTGCCGGAGCTTTATAAGCTCCTGATAGAACCTGAACACCGAATCGGGCCGCGCGAGCTGCTCCGCCGCGTTTATCTCCTTATAATTCGGGTTCACCATTA
Organism: uncultured Eubacteriales bacterium; assembly: GCA_900546615.1. Lineage (GTDB taxonomy): Bacteria > Bacillota > Clostridia > Oscillospirales > Oscillospiraceae > Scatomorpha > Scatomorpha pullistercoris. Next base: position 21,615 of record URDJ01000026.1, read on the forward strand.
TCCACGGCGTGCCGGTCGTGAAGCCCGCGTTTGCCGAGCCGTCCCACTGCATGGGCGTGCGGGCATTGTCACGGCTCTTGTAGCGCAGGTACTCCAGCATCTCGTCGGGCGTGAAGGCGCCGCTTGCGGTGAGCTCGTTGAAGGCGTTGATGCTCTCGACGTCGCGGAAGTCCTCAAGCCCGCCGAAGGGCGCGTTCGTCATGCCCAGCTCCTCGCCCTCGTAGATGTAGGGAGTGCCCTGCATCATGTGTATCGTCAGGGCTATGGCTTTGGCGCTTTTCTCGCGCAGCTGCTTCGTGCTGTCGTTCCCGAGCCTCGAGACTATCCTCGGCTGGTCGTGGTTGCACCAGTATAGGCTGTTCCAGGCACGGCCGTCAAGCCCCTTCTGCCACTTCGTAAGCAGCGCCTTCATCTCGACGAGGTCCATCTTGCGCTTATTCCACTTGAAGCTCTCGCCGCCGTCGAGGTCCATGTGCTCAAACTGGAAGGCCATGGTCAGCTCCGTGCCCTCCTCGTTGGCGTACTGGCAGGCCTGCTCGACAGTCAGACCCGCGCACTCCCCCACCGTCAGCAGGTCGTAGCGCCCCAGCACTTCCCTGTGCATCTCCTGAAGGTATCTGTGCACATTCGGCCCGTTCACGACGTAGGGCGCGAAACTGCCGTAGCTGCTGCCCGGCCTCAGCTCCCCGTCCGGCATATCCGGCGTCTTGCTTATCATGCTGATGACGTCCATCCTGAAACCGTCCACTCCCCTGCCGCACCACCAGCGCATCATGCTGAAGATCTCCTCGCGCAGGGCGGGGTTATCCCAGTTCAGGTCTGGCTGGAAGCTGCCGAAGGTGTGCAGGTAGTACTGCCCCGTCGTCTCATCGTACTGCCACGCGCTGCCGGAAAAGTTCGAACCCCAGTTGTTCGGAGGCCCGCCGTTCTTCCCGTCGCGCCAGATATAGTAGTCGCGCTTGGGGTTGTCCCTGGACGAGCGGCTCTCAATGAACCACGGGTGCGTCTCAGAGGTATGATTCACGACGAGATCGATAACTATGCGCAGGCCGCGCGCGTGGGCCTCAGCCAGCAGTCGGTCGAAGTCCTCCATCGTGCCGAAGCAGGGCTCTATGTCCTGATAGTTGCTTATGTCGTAGCCATTGTCCCCGCCGGGAGAGCGATAGAAGGGCGACAGCCAGATGACATCCACGCCCAGCTCCTTCAGATAATCCAGTCTGGAGGTCACTCCGGCGAGGTCGCCTATGCCGTCGCCGTTCGAGTCCTGGAAGCTGCGGGGATACACCTGGTATACCACGCTCTCCTTCCACCATGCCTGTTTCATACCTTATATCCTCCTGATGATATCAACAATGCAGAGCCGCTGAAAGGCTCAAAAAAGGGGCCGGAGGCGATACGTCCGACCCCTGTTCGGTATTATTTCTCTCCGTCCATGCGGAGGCCGACAAGGAAAAACTTGTTGAATATGAGGTAAATGATGATGATGGGCACCACAGAAATGCAGGCCGCGGCCATGACCTGGTTCCACATCGTGCCGGCGTTCTGGGACTGGAAGCTCTGCAGGCCGAGGGTCAGGGTGTACTTGGTATCGGTCTTTATGTAGAGCATCGGGGCCGTGAAGGCGTTCCAGAAACCCATAAAGCCGAAGATGGCCGTGGTGGCGATAGTGGGCCTTGCGAGCGGCATCGCTATGCGGAAGAACACGCCGTAGCGGTTCAGCCCGTCGATCTCCGCCGCCTCGGCGACGTCGTGCGGGAAGTTCATGAAGAACTGGCGCATGAGGAAAATGTTGCCTATGTTGGCCGCCGCGGGCAGAATGAGCGCCGCGTAGCTGTCGAGCATGCCGAACTCCTTGAGCAGCAGGTAGTTCGGGATGAGCAGCACCTGGCCGGGTATCATCATGAGCAGCAGCAGCGCATGGTGTATCTTGTTGCGGCCGGGATAGTTCAGGCAGCTGAGCGAATAGCCCGCCATCGAGTTTATGAACACGTTGATGACCGTGCCCACCGTGGCGACGAACAGCGAGTTCAGAAACCATCTCGGGAACAGAGAGCTGTGGCCAAAGATGGTGGCGTAGTTGTCCAGCGTCATGTTCTCGGAGATGAGGCTCATATTGCCGCCCACGATCTCACGCAGGGGCTTGAAAGAGGCCGCCACCATCCAGAGGAAGGGGTAGAGCGTTATAAAGGCGTAGAGTATGAGCACCACGTAGAGCGCTATGCGCCCGGCTTTTTTCTTGGATTTCATATATCCCGCCTCCTTAATACCACTTCTCGGCATCGTTCAGCTTCTCAGCTATCAGGGAGACAACCATGATAACGATAGCAAGAACAATGGCGATGGTGGATGCGTAGCCCATGGCGTTCGTCGTGCCGAAGGCGTAGCGGTAGACCATGAGCGAAACGGTAAGGGTGCTGTTCGCAGGGCCGCCCGAGCCGTTCGAGAAGATGTACGCCTGGTCAAACATCTGCAGGGTGCCGATGATGCCGGTCAGCAGCACGTAGGTCGTGATGGGCTTCAGATACGGAATGGTGATGCTCTTGAACTTCTCAAAGGTGCCAGCGCCGTCAATGTCCGCCGCCTCGTACAGCGAGGCCGGCAGATCCTGCAGGCTGGCGAGATACATGGTGGTGTACTGCGGCACCGTGGACCAGATGTTCATTATCATGATGACCTGGAGCGCCACCGCAGGGTTATTCAGGAAGTTGATGCCTTCGCCCTCAGGCAGTATGCCCATGTTGATGAGTATCGTGTTTATCGGGCCGGTAACGCTGAACATGAACATGAAAATGATCGTCAGCGCCGAACTCGATGTGAGGGTCGGCAGGAAGTATACAGCGCGGAAGAAGGTCTTGCCGCGAATCTTGCTGTTGAGCACGCTCGCGATAATCAGAGCGATGATGGTCTGGGATGGCACCACTACCGCCGAGAACTTCAGGGAGTTGAGCAGCGCCGTGCGCGCATACTCGTCCTCAAAAAGTCTCAGATAGTTGTCCAGCTTGACGAAGGTGTAGCTGTTCGTGAACAGGTTCACCTTGCAGAACGAGAGGTATACGACAAAGATTGCGGAGATGCCTATGAATATGCCCAGAATGACGACTGCGGGAAGCAGGAAGACATAACCCTGGCGCCATTCCTGCAGCTGGCGCTTGGTGTGACGGGGCCGCTTCCTCACGGCAGTAACTGCCGTGGACTGCGGGCTGCCGCTTGGCATTCGCGATTCCTCCCTTTTCTAACTCGCCTGATACGACCGAACCGGCCCGGCTTTTTCTATCAGGCGCGGAGGAATCCAACGGGAATTCCCGATGGATTCCTCCAGTCAATGCTTGTAGTTCTGTCAGTTAATCAGCCGGCGTTGGCTATCTCCTGGTTGGCCTGCTGCTCGGCCGCGGCCAGGAACTCGGCAGCGGTCATCTCACCGCTGACGGCGAGCGGGAAGTAGTTCTGATAGGCAGTGTTGATGATGGAGGCGTTGTTGCCCAGCTGCCAGGGCAGGGAGCACTCGGTCATGGCGGAGTGGACGGCCCAGACGGGGTCGCTCTCGACGTCCATGGCCTCGGCCGCGTCGGAGCGCGGGGGCAGGCAGCCGGCGCCGCCGCACCAGATGGTCAGGCCGTCAACACCGGTGACGTACTTGATCCACGCGGAGGCCATGTCCTTGTTCTCGCTCAGGGCATAGATGCCGTAGCCGACGGTGTAGCTCATGGAGTACTGAGTGCCGTTGTAGGAGGGCATCTCCTTGACGCCGAAGTTGATGTCGCTGTAATCCGTCTTCAGGGTGCCGTAGACCCAGTTGCCCTCTTCCATGATGGCGGCCTTGCCGGTACCGAAGGCTTCGCCGTTCCAGCCGAGGCCCAGGTCAGCCGGGGTCTTCCAGAGGCCGTTGTTCACGAAGTCGAGTATGTACTCCATGTTGGCGACCACGCCGTCGCTGGTCAGGGTGGCGGTGCCGTCGTCGGCGACGAGGCCGTCATTGCCGTCCTGCAGGATGGGCAGGTTGCGGGAGAGGTCCTGGTTGTAGGTCATGGCGGCTATCTGGTTCTTGCCGTAGACCTCGTCGAGCTTCGCCTGGAGCTCGGTCAGGAAGGCCTTGTAGTCGTCATAGTTGTCGGGGATGTCGTCCGCGGTGTAGCCGCAGGCCTCGAGCAGGTCGATGTTGTAGTAGGTGGCCAGGGTGGAGACGTCCTTCGGCACGCAGAGGATCTCGCCGTCGGCGTTCGTGAAGGCCTCGATCAGGTTGGGATAGAACTTGTCGAGCTCATACTCGGCGGGGTCCAGGGGATCCATGACGCCCAGGGAGCCGTAGAAGGGGAACATGCTGCCGTCGACATAGAAGCAGTCGGGAGCTGTCTGGCCGATGAAGTCGGCCTGGATCTGGGTGTTGTAGTCGGTGTAGACCTTCAGCTCGACGGTGCAGCCGTACATCTCCTCAAAGTTGGCCTTGAGGGTGTTGATGGCGGCGCTCTCCTGGTCGTTGCCGCCCCAGATGCCGACAGTCAGGGTGCGTCCGGCAAAGCTGGTCTCGTCGCCGCTGTTGTCGCCGTCACCGGCGGGCGGGTTCGTGGTGGTGGTCCCCTCGGAGCCACAGCCGGAGAGCATCAGGCCCACGGCCATGACCAGCGCAAGGACAAGTGCAAGCAGTCTGGTTTTTTCATTGTGATCCTCCTCAGTTTTTTGGTTTCTAAAACGTTTTTGGCGTCTCTAATTCTATACAAAAACGTTTTCGTATTCAATGCACTTTTTTAACAAACTATTTTTGCCTTTTTTGGATACTTTGATGGTTTAACCACTAAAGCACAAATATTGCCTCAGAATTTGACGGAAAGTTTGTCGCTCACGGTATACGGAGCGCCGAAGATTGTCAGCTCCACGGGCTTCGTACCGGTCAGGTTTTCCAGAGCCGCGTCCTCGTGGGTGAGCCTGACGTGGAGCTTCTGGCCCTGCCAGTGGATGTAGAATTCCAGGCTGCGCCAGCTGTCGGGCAGCGCGGGGTTGAGCCTGAGCCTGCCATCGAGCATCCTGACCCCTCCGAAGCCGAACACCACGGACTGCCACACGCCCGCGAGCGAAGCCGCATGGATGCCTGCGTCGCTGGTCTTCATATTCGGGCCGACGTCTATGGCCGCCGCCTTGCAAAACAGCTCGTAGGCCATATCGCGGTTGCCCATATCGTTGGCAAGGATGCAGTGCGTCGAGAGCGAGAGCGAGGAGTCGTGCAGCGTCCTCGGCTCGTAGTAGTTCCAGTTCGCCTTCTTAACCTCGGAGCTGAACTGGTTCTCGAGCAGCAGAAACATTATGAGGATGTCGGCCTGCTTGGAGACCTGCATATGCGTTATCTGCTCCTGATTGTAATCCCTGTAGATGCTGCCGACATTCTCCTGCCTCTTGTACTTCGTGAGGTCGATGTCCTTGAGCGTGAGGTAGGTCCTGTCCTGAGGGATGACGAGATCCTCGCGCGGCTGAGGCAGATAGAGGCGAGCGAGCTTGTCCTCCCAGACCGGCTCGAGGGCTGCAAGGCCGAGCTTTTCGTCGAGTCTGGCGTAGATCTCCGGCTTCTCGGCGCGGAGCAGCTCGCAGTACTCTATGGCCTTGCGGATGTTCCAGGCAGCCATGTGATTCGTAAAGGCGTTGTCGTCCACGTGCTCCTTGTATTCGTCGGGACCAACGACGTCGTTTATATGGAGCATGCCGTCCTCGCCCTCCTCGAGGCGCGAGGCCCAGAACTTTGCGGTGTCGAGGATGAGCTCATAGCCGCAGCGGTCCATGAAGTCCTGGTCGCCGGTGACCTTATAATATTCCCATACGCCGTAGGCTACGTCGGCGGTGATGTGCTGCTCAATAAAGCCGGACCAGATCTTGGTCGGCAGGCCGGTAACGATGTCGGCGGCGCCCCAGACGGGGGTGACCTCGCCGTCGTCTATCCATGCGGATTCCCAGGGGAACTGCGCGCCCTCGTAGCCGTTGCCGCCGGCCTTCTTGTGCGCTCCGGGCAGGCTGAGGTAGCGGTACTCCTCGAGGCTCCTTGCGATCTCGGGCGCGCTGTAGATGAAGTACGGCAGGATGAACATCTCGGTATCCCAGAAGGTGTGGCCCTTGTAGCCCTCGCCCGAGAGGCCCTTGGCGCCGATGTTCATGCGGTTGTCGTGCGCCGGGGTCATGATGTGCAGGTGGTACTGCGCGAAGCGCATGGCGAGCTGGTCGAACTCGTTTTCGGCCTCAATGGTCACGGGGATGTTGTCCCAGACCTTGCGCGCCCAGGCCGCGGCGCTCTCGGATAGCAGGGCGCCGTATCCCAGCTCGCAGGCGGCCTCGTGCCCGGCGAGCGCCTTATCGTGCAGCTCGTCCAGGCTCAGACCCTCGCTGTCGCGGTCGCGGGAGGTGTAGACGCTCGAGAGCTTCTCCACCGTCAGCGTGCTGCCCGCGGGTATGTCTATCCTGTACTCCTGCTTTATAATGCGGCGGTCGATGACGATGAAGCCCGGCTCCTCCCTTTTCTCCCCGTCCATGGCAAAGGAGAAGGTGGTGTTGAAGATGAAGTCTATCTTCGACTGCCCGGTGGTCTGGGTATACTGCATGTGCCTGCCCTCAAAGAGCCTCTTGTCGCCCTCGGAGAAGTGCTGGCTGCCGGAGTTCGTCATCTGCCCGTTGATGCCGCCGGAGATGTCGAGCTGCGCGTCCCCGTCGAGCGGCCTGACAGAGAGCTTCTGGCCGATAACATGCAGCCTCTCCATGGAGACGAAACGGCTGAACATCAGCTCATAGCGTCTGCCGTTCGGCGCCTTCCATACCACGCGCCGCACCGTCTCTCCCGTCTTGAGGTTCAGGCTGCGGTCATAGTCCTCCACCGTGCCAGTGAGCAGGCTGAAGCGCGCGCCGTCCAGCTTTATCTCCAGCCGGGTCACATCCGCCGCGTTCGGCAGCTCAGTCACCTCATTGTCGTCGAACTTGTTGAAGGTGCCGGCCACGAAAAGGTCGCGCTGTTCGCGGGGGTTGAACTCGTCCGTAGCGTTCCTGACGCAGAGATAACCGTTTCCCTGGCACATGATGGATTCACACTTGCCGAGGTGTTCGGAGTCAAAGCAGCGTTCCGCCACTATCCATTCCCCGGCCCGAGAGTAGTCCATGCCCATATTGATGTCCTCCTGTTATGCTGCAATATATATTAATGTAATTACGAAAACGTTTTTATATGCCCGCATAAATTACTCCAGCGCAGTGGCCGGAGCAGCGAAGTTCAATGATAAAAGTAATAATTGGATATCCACGCCATCACGGCAAAGCCGCAGAGCTGGCCGCCCAGCGAAAACAGCCAGGGTACGCCCAGCAGCAGGAACACGACAAAATTCACGATGGCGAGAGGTATGTACAGCTTTACCGACTTCATAAAGTCGCTGGTATTCTCATACTTCTTCGCACATATCCAGCCTATGACAATGGCCACGATGACGCAGCCTGCCAAAAGCAGCGGATTTGTTGCCACAAGGATGTCGCTCTCCTCCAGCCCAATGATCTGGTCAAGGTTGCTCACGCGCCGCCTCCTCCGCCTTTTCCGCTTCCTCAAGGTCCTCCTCCTCCCAGCGGAAGATTACCTTGGTACCACCCGCCATGTCGTGCAGGGTCGTGCCCTTCACGAACAGCAAAACAACGCTCACCAGCCCTACCGCCCAGCCGGCGATTGGGATGAGGTACATGCACTTCACAAGCTCACGCAGTCCGACATACAGCACCTTCGGCTTTACCCCGGTCTTATCCTTCACCTTCAGCCGCCCGAGCATCTTGCCAAGGGTCGCTCCATTGTTGTACTCGACCATCAGCACCCCATAAACGGCAAAAAGCAGCCGGAAGAGAAAATCCACCGACCTGAGCTCTATCTGCATCACATACAGCATGACAAACTGCACCGGGAACATCAAAAGCACATAGTCGATAAACGCGCAGAGCAGCCGCATGATACCGCGAATGAGCCGTTTCTTATCCATCAGCCTGTCTACCCTCTTCCGTGTTTCCGAAAACGTTTTTGTCATGGATAGGATAGCATATCCTTCCGCCTTTGTATAGTCACATTCTCAACAAATTCTGCGCTTCTTTTTTGATGAAACGCCCATAGAGTGGGAAAAAGGACGGGTTTGTTCCCGTCCTTTTCGGCTGTTGATGCTTCAGTTGGCCCTGGCACTGCCGCGCACTACCAGCTCGTACATCACGTCGTCCATATGAGCCTTGTCCGTACCCTCGATCTTATCGTAAATGGCCCTGCCCGCGGTGTAGCCCATGCGGTAGAAGTTCTGCCGTATGGTCGTCAGTCCGCCGTATAGGTATTTGGCGATGGGTATGTCGTCAAAGCCGGACACGAGGATATCCCTGCCCACGGCGAGGCCCAGGTCCTCGGCCGCGCGGCAGGCGCCTATGGCCATGAGGTCGCTGGCGCAGAACAGGGCGTCTATCTCCGGATCGTCCTGCAGCAGACGCCATACCTTGTTGTAGGCCATGAGGTCGTCGAAATTGGCATAGATGACGCGCTCCGGACGAACCTCCAGGCCAGCCTTCTCCATGGCCCTGCGATATCCGCTCTCACGCAGCACCGACACGTCTGCAACGGTGCTGCCATTCACCATGGCGATATTCCTTCTGCCGCAGCGCAGCAGATGCGTGACTGCGTCGCATGCGGCTCTGGCATTGTCGATGGTGATATCCAAGACGCGGCTGTCCGGCGTGCGCATGTCGATGAAGGCGCAGGGAATGTCGATATCTCCCAGCTGCTCCATGTATCGGTCGCTGGTGCGGAAACCGGAGCAGATAAGGCCGCTGAGCTGTTTTTTGAGGCAGAGCACCTTCAGGCTCTGCTGCTCCTGCTGGAGGGTATCTGTAGTCAGCAGTATGAACTCGACGCCGTTGTCCTGGCAGGCGTGGTAAACGCCGCTGAGGATGCCGTAGACCGCGCCGGAGGGGTCCGTTGGCTTCAAGTCGTTTATGAGCAATCCTATGACAGTATCCGCCTTGCCGCCCATCGTCCTGCCCGCGGCGTTCGGCACGTAGTTGAGCTTATCGGCTATTTCCTGTATTCGCTTTCTGGTCTCGGGATTGACGTCAGAATAATCGTTCAGCGCCTTCGACACGGTGGTGATTGACACCCCCGCCTGTCTGGCAACATCCCGGATCGTAGTTCTGACCATACGCTTCACCTCAACCATAAGAATAACACATTCGAAAGCGTTTTCCAATATGGATTTTAAACAAAACTCGCACGAAAAATACAACATCCGCATCAAACGCCCCTCCGATGCGGGCAGCTTTCCCGCATCGGAGGGGCGTATCCTTTTTTGCGTGTCTGTTCATTCAGCTGCCGGCATCGCCGGGCGGCTTATTATCTCAGCTTTTCCCGCGTACTGCGGTTTTTCCAGTTGTCGTCAGCGATATCTTCCAAAAGCCGCACCAGCCTGTATGTGTCCCGACTGTTCGATGTGCCGTACGGGATCGTTATCACGGTGTTGTTCTTCAAGTAAATGACGGTGAACTCGGCGCCTGCCGCAACAGAATACACCTGATCAAGAGGGATCTCATTACGAAAGCTGTCGCCTGCGTAAAAGAGTTTCCCGTCTGCCACGTCCAGAGAAAACTCCATCGTTGTCCGCTCGCCGAACAGCTTTGCAGTATTCCTGCGTACCAACAGGCGGCACAGAGGAGTAAAGGTCACGACTGGCGGATACAGCAACAGAACTATGATGCAGACCACAAACACCCTAAAGGCTATGGAATCGTAGCTGCCGATTGCGAAGTGGTATATGAGGAAGGCAGCCGCCACGAGCCTTGCTATATTCGTGAAAGTCCAGCCGATGCGGTTGGCGTAGGCGTACCTCGCGGCTTTCACCTGCGCCCTGCTGAACTCGTCCGCGTCGTACGAGAAGGTCACAGAACAGGCCGCGTCCTCCGGTCTGGCAGGCCGCTGCGCCTCCGCGCCCGGCTCCAGACTCTCCCTTTTTGCCTCTGACAGGGCGTTTACAAACGCTTCCGCACCCCCGACCTGCTCCAGCGCTGTCAGCGGGAGCATGAGCTGGTGAACCGTCTTCCCTTTTCTGAAGCTCAGCAGCAGCATGCCGCCGAGCTTTTGCGCCCGGCTGAAATATGCACAGTCGTACTTCAGCTCGTTTTTCCCGCATTTGAGCCTGAAGACCTGTTCCTTCAGCGTCACGTGCTGCCTGCTCCAGAACTCCGGGCTGATATTGCCCCGGCGTATGTCCCTGTTCATCCGGGTCCTTGCCCTGAGTCCGAGACACAGCTGATACACAAGCTGCACAACGCATATCCCCAAAGACAGGACCAACAAAACATAGATAAGGCTGTTGTCCCTGCCGTACTTCACCGCGCACCAGACCGCAAACGAAAACTGCACAACGGTCATAAGCACGAATATGAGTATGTTTACCGGCGTCTTTCGCTTTGCCTTGAGCGTCAGTATCAGAGTCTCAAGATACTCTTCTTTTGTGACAGTATAGCTGAAGTTCATTTCTCTGCCTTTTCACGCAAACATGCACGCCGCACATGGAGGCTCAAAGATCGTTGACAGCCTCCGCCGCGCCCCAGACGGAATTGAGCAGGTTGGCTATGTGGTCGGCATCTCCAATAACGTATGTCTTGACTCCGGGGACCGTGACCTCTATCGGTCTGGGGTCATAGCCTATCGCCATTATTACATTGTCCGCCGCTATTACGCTGGTCTCGCCGTCCTTCTCAAATTTTACGTAGTCGCCGCCTATCTCCTTCGTCGCGGCGCCTGTATACACGTGGACGTTGTGGAACCTGAGCAGGTCTCTCAGCATGTCGGAATTGACCTTGCAGAGGTCTGCCACCTGGAGGATGTCGGGCATCAGCTCTATGAGCGAGACGTTCTTGCCCTGCTTGGCAAGCGTATAGGCCACCTCGCAGCCCGTAAGCCCGCCTCCAATGACCGTAACGTTGCCGCCGACCTGCCTGTCTTCCAGCAGGTACTCCTTGGCGTCGCACACATGCGGCTGGTCGCAGCCCGGGATTGGGATGCGCTTCTTTGCCCCTCCTGTCGCTATTATCACCGCATCGGCTTTCTCTTTTTCTATTAGCTCGTTGTCCACCACAGTGTTTAGGTGTACAGGGATATCCAAGTCGGCCAGCTGCTTGTCGTACCAGGCGAGCAGTTTTTTGTCGTCATCCTTGAAGTCAGGGGTGGCCGCCGCCCTGAACGCGCCGCCGAGCCGGTCGCCCGCCTCATAGAGCGCAACGTCAAAGCCGCGAAGCTTGCAGAGGCGGGCAGCCTCCATGCCGCCTACGCCGCCGCCTGCGACAATGACCTTCTTGTTGGTCTCCGCCTCCTTCAGCCTGTACTTGTCCTCCTGCAGCGACGAAGGATTCAGCGCGCAGGATACGTTCAGGCCGCGTGTCAGCCGCCCGAAGCAGCCGTTGTGGCAGCCGATGCAGGGCCGGATGTCGTCCACCCTGCCCTCCCGGACCTTGCTGACCCATTCATTGTCCGCAAGGAAGGGCCTGGCCAGAGCCACAGCATCGATTTTCCCGGTCGCGACGGCTTCGAGCGCCACGTCCGGGTCGCCCATTTTGCCGGATACGAACACCGGCATCTTCGTGAAGTTCTTGATATAGGCCGCCTCCGGCAGGTTGCAGCCCTGCGGCATATACGTGGGAGGGTGCGCCCAATGCCAGGAATCATAGGTGCCGTTGTCGCAGTCGAGCGCGTCCAGCCCGGCCTCCTCAAGCATGCGCACGACAGATATGCTCTCCTCAAGGCTCCGGCCCCACTCCACATAGTCCTCGCCCGGCAGGACGCTCCTGTTGAAGCCCGCCGTCTTGCTCGCGACACTGTAGCGCATGAGCACCGGGAAGTCCTCGCCGCAGCGCTTCTTGATGCCGCTTATCATCTCCGTCGAGATGCGCAGCCGGTTTTCAAGACTGCCTCCGTACTCGTCGGTGCGATGATTATAATTCGAAATCGAAAACTGGTCCAGAAGATAGCCCTCGTGGATGGCGTGTATCTCGACGCCGTCGCAGCCGGCCTCTTTCGCCAGCTCCGCGCTGTTTATCATGACCTCCACCAGCTTGTGTATCTCGTCCTTCGTGAGGGCGCGGTGCTTCAGCTCGGGCGCGAACACGTTCGGCATGCCGTCGCTCGGGGCGACCATGGCGTTCGAATAATTGAAGTATGGCAGCGTGAGACCAAAATTCGCGCGCAGCCCCCTGCCCATGCCGGCGCCGAGCTGCAGTATGAACTTTGTCTCCGTCTCCTCATGCAGCTGGCACATGAACTCCTTGAGCGGGCCCCTGAAAACATCCCCGGCCTCGTCCAGCCAGCCCGGCCTGCCCCATTTGTCCGTCAGTATCGACAGCCCGGGTATGATGAGGCCCGCGCCGTGCCTTGCGCAGTTCATGTAAAACTGTTCAGGATTCTTGTTGTACAAGTTGTCCACGATGGGAGCCGTCCCGCCCATCGCGCAGAGTATAACTCGGTTTGCTACCTGCAGCTTGCCGATGTTCATCGGTTCAAATAAGGCTGCGTACTTGTTTTCGGTATTTGATTTCATTATACAGGCTCCTTTATCTGACTTCCTCTTCCCAGGATACAAACTTGTGATCCAAGTTTACCATCAAATAAATCGGCATGCAAATTGATATTATTGGACTTAAATATCAATATTGTTGATATTTAGCCTATCAGGAGTACCGCCACGGATGGCTCTTGAGCAGAGAATAAAACGCATCGATGAACGTGTCGATACCCCGGTTTCCCATCCCGCCGTGGTTATGCTTGCGGCAGAGCATATAACATATTCGATTGGGCGGAGCAACTATGAACGGATGGATCTCGATGCCGTACTGCGCGCGCAGGCTGGCCGCCGCCGAGGCGGGGCAAAGTGCCCACAGTTCAGGCGACGTCAGGAAAGTTGTGAGCAGCCCGCAGGAATCGACCTTGACATACGGCGGCTCCTGCTCCGGCCACCATTCGTTGTTCCAATTTGTGATATTGTCATCCCAAGTGAAAAAGACCTGATGCTTCTTTTCCAGCTGTGACGGATGTATGGGTCCCTCTGCATAGTGTCCCGGCAGACAGATCATATACATTGGCTCATTGAAAACGGGCGTCGCCTGAATGTCGTACCTGATTGGGAAAAAAGCAAAACCAATGTCCATCAGCTGAGAAGTCAATCTGGAATATATCTCCGAAGAATGATATGAGACAAATTCCATCTGCAATTCGGGGTAGTCGTCTCTTATCTTCGAGATGATGGGCGACAGCAGGTACTGGTTTATGCTGTCCATGCTGCCTATCCTCACCTTGCCAAGCGAATTATTGGACTTTATTTGATGCATCTGCGAACTCAGTTCCAGCCACCGCATCGCCAGAGGATAAAACTTTCTCCCCTCCTCAGTCAACTCCATCTTTTTAAATCCGCGCTGCCGCTCAAACAGTTTCAGGCCAAGTTCCTGCTCAAGCATTTGTATTCTGTGGCTGATTGTCGATTGTGAAACGAACAGCGATTTCGCCGCCGAGGAGATAGTCTGCTGCTGCACTATGAGAATAAAACTGCTTATCATCTCGCGATTCATGCCGCAACCTCCCTTTTGCTTTCAGTTCAGGCTCTAGTCACTGTTTCAATATCTAATAATATCGATAATTTAAAACGAAAAAAGCGATTTGTCAACTATTTCGATATGATGCTATGATTAAAGCGGAAGGGGGAACAGTACCGTCTTCCAGATGAATCTGAAGGCAGGTGACTCGAATATGGGCAAATTGGTATCGGCCAGGGAGGCCGTGGAAAGAATCCGCGATGGTGACAGGATAATGATCGGCGGCTTTGGACTCAGAGGCAGTCCGGACGAGCTGGTGGATGAGCTGGTCAGCTCGGGCAAAAAAGAGCTCACTATAATCTCAAACGACCTGGGTTCGCCCAATCAGGGGCTCGGCAGGCTGATGACCAACAGGCAGGTCAAGGCTCTCGTCGGCAGCTACTACAACTGGAACCCGGAAGCCATCGAGGCATACAACAGAGGAGAGATCGAAGTCACGCTCGTGCCGCAGGGCACGTTGGCGGAGTCCATACGCGCAGCCGGCGCAGGCATCCCCGCCTATTACACCCCCACTTCCGCCGGGACTGATTTGGAGTCCGGCAAAGAAGTAAGAGAGTTCGACGGGGTCAAGTGCGTCCTCGAAAAGGCGATAGGCGCAGACACAGCGCTTATCCACGCATTTCGGGCCGATACGCTGGGGAACCTTGCGTACAACAAGACCGCCCGAAACTTCAACCCGCTCATGGCCTCGGCAGCAAAATACACGATAGCTGAAGTCGACGAGGTCGTAGAGGCCGGTGCCCTGGATCCCGAGGAAATAGTGACTCCGCATATCTATGTCGATGCGATCGTTGTAAGGAGCAAAAAATGATGGTCTTGAGCAAGGAAGAAAAACAAAACAGGATAGCCAGGAACACAGCCGCTCTGATAGATGCCGACGAGTCTCTTTCAGTCATAAACCTGGGCGTGGGCATCCCCACGATGGTCTCAAACTACGTGAGCCGCGAGGGCATATACCTGATGGCGGAAAACGGCATGCTGGGCGTCGGGCCGATAGCCGAGGGCGATGAAATTGAGCCTGACCTTATAAACGCGGGGCGTCAACCCGTGCTGGAGACCAAAGGCTGCAGCTATATGGACAGTGCCGAAGCATTCGGCATGATAAGAGGCGGGCATGTGGACGCGACAGTGCTGGGCGCCTTTGAGGTCGACCAAAACGCCGACGTCGCGAACTGGATAATACCCGGCGGCAGGCAGCTGGGCGTGGGTGGCGCCATGGACCTCGTAAGCGGCGCGCGCAAGGTGATAATAGCAATGACGCACACCAGCAAGACAGGCTCAAAGCTCGTAAAAAAGTGCAGCCTGCCCCTTACCGCTTCCGGTCGCGTCGATGCGGTCGTGACCGAATACGCGGTATTCGCGTTCCGCGGCGGCGAGGTCGTGCTGGAAAAGCTGGCGCCGGACATCGACGAGGACGAGCTGCGCGCCATCACCGAGCTGGACTATGCCGTGTCGCCGCAGCTCGAGCCGATGCTCGTCTGATGCCTCCCCTCCGAAAATTACTTCAAAGGTGAGAATATATGGATAGTGTAGTTATAGTTGAAGCCTGCCGGACGGCAGTCGGCAAATTCGGCGGAACGCTCAAGCCATATTCGGCGGGCGAGCTGGCCTCCGCCATGATGAGCGCCGCGATATCCCGCGCCGGCATCTCCCCCGAGCTCATCGACGAGGTGGACTTCGGCCAGTGCCGTCAGAGCTCCGACCATTCAAACATCGCGCGTTATGCCGCGCTCAAGGCCGGTATACCGGACCGGGTGCCCGGCAACACGGTCATGTGCGCCTGCGCCTCCGGCATGCTCGCCGTCAGGGACGGCATGAACTCCATTCTGCTCGGGCAGAACAGCGTCGTGCTCACCGGCGGCGTCGAGAGCATGTCCAACGCCCCCTATTACGTTTCCGACCTGCGCTGGGGGCTCAAGGCCGGGGACACAAAGCTGAAGGACTCCCTGACGGAGGCTCAGTTCTGCTCCCAGCCGGAGGACATTTACGGCCGCTTCAACATGGGCATGACCGCGGAAAACATTGCGGAAAGGTACGGCATCAGCCGCAGCGACCAGGACGAATTTGCGCTGCGCTCCCAGCAGAAGGCCGCCGAGGCGATAGCCTCCGGCAGGTTCAGGGACGAGATAGTGCCGCTGACGGTGCCTCAGGGCCGGAAAAAGCCGGACATCATCTTCGACACGGACGAGTTCCCGCGCGAGACCTCGATGGAGGCCCTCGCGAAGCTCAAGCCTGCCTTCAGGGAGGGCGGCAGCGTGACCGCAGGCAACTCCTCGGGGCGCAACGACGGCGCCTCGGCGCTGCTGCTCATGTCTGAGCGCCGCGCTGCCGAGCTGGGGCTTTCTCCCCTCGCGCGGATTCGCGGTATCTCGAACGCCGGGGTCGACCCCAGATATATGGGGCTCGGGCCGGTCGGCGCCGTAAAGCGCGTGATGGAGCAGACGGGCCTCTCCCTCGGCGACATGCAGCTCATAGAGCTCAACGAGGCCTTCGCTTCACAGTCGCTGGCATGCATACGCGAGCTCGGCCTCGAGGAGCGGATGGACATCATAAACGTGAACGGCGGCGCCATAGCGCTCGGCCATCCCATAGGCTCATCAGGAAGCAGGATCATCGTCACGCTTATACATGAGATGAAAAAGCGCGGGCTCAATCTGGGACTCGCCACCCTCTGTGTCGCGGGCGGGATGGGCATGGCAGCCGTTATCGAAATGAACTGACCAGTTTGCTATTGGACGTCAGGGGAACACGTCCAATAGCAAACAGCTCAGGCTGTTTGCTGTTGGACGCGTCCCCCTGACGGCTGATATATATACAATTTTGACAAAGGAGATCATGAAAATGGCAGTAAGACATCTTGACTGGGGCAAGTGCGACTGGTTCAACCCGAAGCCGTCCGTAAAGCGCAAGGTCTATCAGGGCAGCGAGAACTGCACCATAAGCATGGGCGTCATCCAGCCCGGCCACGTCCCCGGCCCGCACAAGCACGATTTTGAGCAGACCGTCATAATCGTCAAGGGCAAGTGCGACTTCCACGTAGGCGACGAGGTCTACACCTTCGACGCCGACTTCGACAACGACGGCGGCATGTGCTTCATGACCATCCCCGCCGGCGTGATGCACTGGATAGAGAACCCCTACGACAAACCCGTCTACAACATGGACCTGTTCATCCCCAAGCGCACCGCCGACCGCGAGGAAAGCGTCGAGGTCCGGTAAAAAGCCATGGCCATAACCAGCTCAGTCAAGGACAGGCTCAAAAACCATGAGACGGTATTCGGCACGTTTTACAAGCTGAATAGCCCCATTGCGACCGAGATGCTCGGATGGGCCGGTTTCGACTTCATAGTCGTCGACTGCGAGCACTCCCCCATCGGCTATGAGAGCACGGAGAACATCATCCGCACCGCGGAGAATGTGGGCCTGTCGACAATAGTGCGCGTTCCTTCCGCAGCGGAGGAACACATCTTTCACGCTCTGGACAGCGGCGCCGTCGGCGTCCAGATACCGAACCTGACCAGCGTGGAGCAGTTCAGGGAGAGCGTGAGCGCCTGCAAGTACTTTCCTGCAGGGACACGCGGCCTCTCCCGCGGCACCCGCAACGCCAGGTTCGGGCTCTGGAACGAGGCTGAGAAGCCCTATGTTCAGGCGGCCAACGACAAAAGCCTCGTAGTCGTCCATATCGAAAACAAGGAAATGGCCGAACGGGTCGAGGAAATATGCCAGATACCGGAAATAGACGTCGTATTTGTCGGCCCTGCCGACATGAGCCAGTCTCTAGGAATCCCCGGCAAGTCCAAGGACCCCCGGGTCGTCGAGATAGCGCTCCACGTTATCGAAACTGCCGAGCGCTACGGCAAGGCCGGCGGCATCGCCGCAGGCAAGGACAACATGGATATGTATATCCAGCACGGCGCCCGGTACATCATGTACAGCTCCGATGCCGCTCTGTTTGCCGGCGCGCTGAAAAACGCGGTTTCTCTCTTTAACCCCTACAGGGTTCGCTGAAGGCATCGGCAAATCAAGTTAAGTATAACATATCTGCGGCCGCCTGCCAGCGGCCGCAGATCGGTAGAGAGGTCAAATTCTATGGATTCACTGCTTACAATATTCATAATTGCCGTTCTGGGCTATCTCCTGGGCTCAATATCCATAAAGGGCCTGTCGCTTGGTACTTCGGGCGTGCTGCTCGTGGCTCTCGTATTCGGCCACTATGGATTTGAGATCCCGGCAATCGTGAGGAATTTCGGCCTCGCGCTGTTTGTGGGTTCTGTCGGGCTAATCGCCGGGCCTGTTTTTTTCAGGAACTTCAAAAAGAAGGTATATGCGTTTCTCATACTGGGTGTTATGATAGTAACGGTAGGCGCGGTAGTCACCGTCGTGCTGGCAAAGCTGATGAACACGAGCTTTGACCTTGCGATCGGCATCTTTACCGGTGCGCTCACCTCCACACCCGGGCTCGCGGCGGCAACTGAGGCCACCACGTCCGTGCTCGAGGCCCAGGGTCTGGGGCAGACCTCTCTGGCCACGGTCGGCTACGGCATTGCATATCCCTTCGGCGTCGTGGGCGTCGTGCTGTTCGTCCAGCTCTATCCGAAACTGGTCGGCTGCAATGTCGAGTCCGAAGTCAGGCAGCTGCACGCGAACCTGTACGGAAGCAATATCGGCAACGCCGAGGAAGGGGCCTCGGACTCCGGCAAGTACAAAGCCATCGACCCCTTCGGTATGTTCGCCCTTTCCCTTGCGCTCACCATCGGCATACTTATCGGCCAGATAGAAATACCTCTGCCCGGCGGGATGTCGTTTTCCTTCGGAACCTCCGGCGGCCCGCTCTTTGCCGGGCTTATCATCGGCCACTTCGGACATGTCGGTAGGTTTTCCATATCCTCGCCCTCCGGGACGCTGAAGGTCATGCGGGAATTCGGCCTTTGTCTTTTCCTGCTTGGCGCGGGCACGGACGCGGGTTCCGGCTTTGTAGAAGTGCTCATGGAGCAGGGTGCGAAGCTGTTCCTTCTGGGAGCTGTCATAACCCTCGTGCCCATGATAGCCGCCTGCCTCATTGCCAAGCTGCTTCTTAAGCTGGACACGCTTACTACGCTCGGCTCCGTTTGCGGCGGAATGACATCCACTCCTGCCCTCGGAGCGCTCATTTCCCTGTGCAAGACCGAAGATGTTGCGGCTTCGTACGCCGCTACATATCCCTTTGCCCTTATACTCGTCGTGATCGGCTCGCAGGTCATGGCTCTGTTGTGGTGATCAAGTATGATAAGACTTACAGAAAAGCTGCAAGACAAAATAATGAGCGCCGAAGATGCCGCCCGCCTTATAAAGAGCGGCATGTGCATCGGCGCTTCAGGCTTCACGCTGGTCGGCTATCCCGTGCTCGTGCCCGAAAAGCTGGCGGAGCTGGGGCTTGCGAAGGAACTTACCCTCCTGACAGGCGCCTCAGTCGGGGATGAACTCGACGGAGCCCTCTGCCGGGCAGGGCTCCTGAAATTCAGGGCCCCGTATCAGAGCGACAAGGCCCTGCGCTCCGCCATAAACTCCGGGAGCGTCGGATACAACGACTTTCACCTCAGCCACATGCCCATGCTGCTCGACCGCAGGACGGGCCCGGAAATTGACTTTGCCATCGTGGAATGCGCGGCGGTGCTCGACGAAGGGATACTTCCCGGCCTTTCCGTGGGCGCTTCGGACTGTTTTGTCCGCAACGCGAAAAACGTCATACTCGAGCTGAACACCAGACTGCCGACGGAACTGTACGGCATGCACGACATATGCTCCGCCGGCGCCGGCCGCATCGATATCGAAAGCCCCGGCGACAGGACGGGCAGCCCGCTCATGCCCTGCGACCTCGAAAAGGTCAGGGCCGTCGTGATAAACGACAGGGAAGGCAACTTCCCGCACTTCGTCGAGCCGGACGGCATCTCTCAGGCCATAGCTGAAAATATCATCGGCTTTCTGAAAGCCGAGGTCGAGGCGGGCCGTCAGCCCAAAGAGCTAAGGCCCATCCAGTCCGGCGTCGGCAATGTTGCGAACGCGGTCCTCACCGGTCTGGGCAGGGGCTTCAGCGGCCTTTCGATGTATACCGAGGTGCTGCAGGACGGGGCGTTCCGGCTCGTGGAGAAAGGCATAATCAGGCAGGCTTCCACCACCGCCCTTTCCCTTTCAAGAGAATGCTTCGATACTCTGTGTGCAAATGTGGGCTATTTCCGTGACCGCATCGTCATCCGGCCGCAGGAAATATCAAATCACCCCGAGGTGATACGCAGGCTGCAGCTCATCTCCCTCAACACGCCCATAGAGGCCGATATCTACGGCAACGTCAACTCCACGCATGTGATGGGCAGCCGCATCATGAACGGGATAGGCGGAAGCGGCGACTTCGCCAGAAACGCCGGGCTGACCATGTTCGCCACCGGCTCCCTCGCCAAAGGCGGCGCTGTCTCCTGCATCGTCCCCATGGTCAGCCACCTGGACCACACTGAGCACGACGTGGATGTCATAGTGACCGAGATCGGCGTCGCCGACCTCAGATGGAAGACCCCGCGGCAGCGCGCGGAAGCGATAATCGAAAACTGCGCGCACCCGGATTACCGCCCCCTGCTCAGGGAATACTTCGACGAGGCTTGCAGGACTGTCGGCGGCCAGACGCCGCATATCCTGTCCAAGGCCCTGTCCTGGCACGAGCGCTGTCAGCGCACAGGCTCCATGAAGCCCTGACATGCACAGCAGCCTTTAAATCCCCCGGCGGTCCGCCGGGGGATTTTTCTACCCGCGCCCGGGCAGAATTTCGCCGTTTTCCTTTTCATATTCCTTGACACAGTTCCGTATCAGTATCAACACCTGACTGTTCGCGGAACGTCCCTCATAGTCCGCTACGACGTGCAGCTTATCCAGCAGCTTGTCGTCAATTCGGATGGTTAAGCTCTTTGTTGCCATGGCTGACCTCACATTGCACATAATCTGTATTCATTTTATGTGCTAAATGTGTTACTATTAAGAAAATGACGTCATGTTGGCGTCATAATATGGTCACGGAGGGTCATGCAATGCCGGATTACGAGAAAATGTATCACATCCTGTTCAACGCCATCACGAACGCGCTCAGGGAGCTTGACGCGGGCAGAACCGAGGTGGCCGCGCTCCTGCTCATGGAGGCTCAGAGAGAGACCGAGAGGCTCTACATCGAGGCATAGCGAATTGTCAAACTAAGAGCAACAGGAATCGAGCTCAGCATCCCACAATT
>URDJ01000027.1 GCA_900546615.1 uncultured Eubacteriales bacterium
GTGTTCTTCACGACGCTGTACTGCACGGCGTTCTGCGCCAGCTCACGGCGAAGCTGCGTATCCTCGGCGACCGTAATGCCCCTGTAGTCCACGAACACACCCGCGCTCGCGGAGCTAAGACGCTTGGTCAGTTCCTCGACTATCGCCTGCTTCTCGCTGAGAACTCTTGCATTCGGCATTTTCCTTCTTCACCTCCGGAAGTTTCGTCGCGCCCAAAAATAAACCTCCGCGTCAGAAAGACACGGAGGATGAATAGCAATCAATAGTATAACATACTGATGCCGTCCTCGGCAGGACTTCCGCTTTCGCAGCCTGCTGTCTTTGGAGCGCCATAGTAATTTATCAGCTTTTTCCCTCTTTGTCAAGGGGTTTTCCTATTTTTTCGCAAAAGCGAAGAATCTCTGGCCAATGTAATTGAGGCCGGTGAACACCACCATGCCGACGAGCATCGCCACGTTTTCCTGCACCCTCTGCGTCGCATCCGCCAGCAGCCAGACCGCGAAGGGCTTCGCCAGGCCGTAGGCGACGGCATAGCAGACCGCGATGTTCAGGATAAAGCGCAGCACCTGCCCCACGCTGTACTCCTTCACCTCGAAGGTGAAATACTTGTTCAGGAAATAGCTCAATATGCTGCCAACGACATAGTTCATCGCGGAGGAGAAGGTGTAGGAGCAGTACGCCACGTTGTAGAGCAGGAACATCACGCCCGCCCCGACCAGCGTGTTTGCCGCGCCGACCAGGCAGAACTTCAGAAATCGCTTGTCAAAAAACAAATGAATAAACTTTTTCAAGCCATATACCTCCAGGAACGACACCAGAGACCGGCCCCGGCCAAGCCAGTATAACACTTTTTAAAAAAAATACAACTTCCCTATTGCAAACTTTCTGTGACTGTGCTATAGTTTGAGCAGAAATTAAGAATAAGAATTATTATCATTAAGGAGGCGGCGAAATGGCGGAAGCGAAGAATATAAGGCTGTATACGCCCGAGGGCGTGCGGATAGAGGACCCGGCGCTGGCGGAGGACTATGTGAATGCGGAGAAGGCTGGGCCGTTCAGGGTAGGTCAGCGCGCGCTGTTTTACCGGGACGGGGGCCTGAAGCGCTACTGCATACCGCTGGGGCAGATCGACCACGCCTTCACGCGGGTGGTTGCCTGCTCGACGCACTGCTGCTGCGGCAAGATGGATTTGAACACCTTCCGGCTGGTCGTCTGCGGCGAAGGCCGCGAGCTTGCGGCGGTGTATACGGAGACGGAGAGCTACGTGGACCAGGCGCAGGAGCTTTTGAAGCGGCGCATCCCGGGCCTGAAGCTGGGCTATACCGCCCCGGCGCAGTAAATTGAATGTATGAAAAGATGCCGACCAGCTGGCCGGCATCTTTTTGCTGTTTTGGACTGTTCAGTTCTGGCTCCAGCCTGTGCAGCCGTCGGTGAAGACGAGGTTGCGCTCATCGAGGGGGAACGCGGTGTTAACCACCGGGGGAGAGCTGAAGCCGCACTCGCCGCCGGAGGCGCAGCCTTTGACGTACTGGAAGACGTTGTCCCAGACCTTGTCCTTGCTGCGGACGGCGACGGAACTCTCCTGCGGAACGGCCTCGGAGTTCTCGCAGAGGTCGGCGCACTCGTGCAGATACTGCGCGCCGCGGGTGAGGGAGGTCGTGACTTTGTAGCCGCCGCCTTCCTTCAGGCGCTGCGCGATGGCGCGCAGGGTGCCGAGGGCGAGGATGAAACCGGGGAAGTAGTCGAGCGGCACGCCGTTGAGGTTTTTGGGCTCCTCGAGCGAGCCGTTGCGCACGGACAGGCCAGTGATATCTTCAGCGCATGGTGCCCAGCCCGGGCGGTCCTTCCAGACCGTGTCGGAGAAGCAGTTGAGATTCGAGTAGATGACGTTGGGGTTGAGCGCGCGGATATCCGCCTCGGAGAGGCCGAACTTGTCCATGCAGCCGTTCTGATAGGAGTAGGTGACGACGTCTGCCTCGCGGATGAGCCGCTTTGCACGCTCGAGCTGCTCGGGGATGTTGAAGTCGAGCTGAATAGAGTGCTTGCCAGCCCAGCCGTCGAACTCGAGCATAGCCTGTTCCTGATGCTTGAAGTCGCCGCGGCGCACGAGCAGCACGTCCGCGCCGTACTCGGCGAGGATGCGCGAGCAGGCGGGGCCAGCGATGATGTGGGTGAGGTCCAGCACGCGAATGCCGGAGAGCGGGCCGCGCTCTGTCGGGCGGCCCCAGTCGGGGGCTTCGGACTCCGCGAGCTTCTCGGTGCGGATGAGCGGCATGGCGATCACGGCCTTGCCGACCTCGCTGGACTCCCACTCCTCGCGGCTGCGTATCATGCAGCCGCAGGCGCCGCAGTCGAAGCTGAGGTCCTCAAGCTCCATGGCGGTCCTGGAGGCGACGTTGGCGGCGATCTCCTTCATGTCCCTTTTGAGGGAGAAGAACTTGTATTCTTCGGATTTCTTGGAGAGCCCGAGGGCCTTGACCAGCTTCTCCTGCTGGCTCTGATAGTAGACGTGGAAGGATACGTCACGGCCGTCCCTGGCACGGAACTTGTGCATGGAGCCGTTGAGGGCGTTGTTGACACGGAGCGCCGACTGGACGCGGGAGGAGGTAAATTCTTTGCAGTGTTTGTGGTCGGACATGTAGAGCCTTATGGCCTGCAGGCCGGAGAATACGAGGTCGCAGCGTATCTGAGCGTTGGAGACGTCGGCTCCCCTGAGCGCGGCTATCTCGGTCGCGGCGGCGCTGCACGCGGTGAGCACGGCGGCGATGGCGCTGGTCTGAGGGATGATCTCATCCTCGAAGAGCTTGCGGACCGCGGGTATTCTGAGCTTGGTGAGCACCAGACTGAGCGGAATGGGGAAGGGATTGGAGGTGTAGCAGGCCCTGGAGAGCATGGAGCGCCTGCCCTCGTCGGCGACAAAGGTCACCGGCAGACCGTCCATCCCGGTTCTGTCGAGCAGATCCTCGTATATGAGCTGAGCATTTCTGGCTTTGCGCCTGAGCACGCCGTCTGCCATTGTATCAAGACTCCTTTTCAAAGTAGATGACACAATTTTAGACCCGTGTCAGGCTTTTGACAATATGGGAAGCTGGACAAAAAAGCGGCCTCTGGTCTGGCCACAATGACAGTAAATTACATATGGTCAAACCAGAGGCAAACGAGGGCGGGGTATCAGGCGGGGACGTAGCCGGTGTAACCGTAGCCGTGGGAGGTGTTGTAGATCTGCTCGAGCAGCTCGGCGTCGGCGACTGCGTAGCTGTTGTCGACGCGGACGGCCTCCTCATAGAGGGCGCGGGCGAGGTCAATTTCGTTCTGGGCTATGGCGTCGGCGACGGCCTGACGGTACTGGGCCTTGACTTTTGCGCGCTCGACGGAGAGCTCGGAGAGCTTTGCAGAGCGTTCGGAGTCGATGGAGGCCATTTCGGACTGGGTGGAGATACCGAGGGCGAGGGCGGCCTGGCCCTGAGCGCCGGTGTTGAGGCCGGAGGCGGCGAAGCGTTCGTTCATGCTCTGCTGGGCAATGGCGCCGGAGGCGGCTGCCCGGCTTTTGGCTTCGCGGTAGACGGCGGGGATGGCGGCGGCCTCGGCGTCGTAGGCGGCGAGCTGGTCGGAGTAGGCGCTCTCGAGAGCGGAGAGGGCCTGACGCTCCGCGGCGGCGTAGAGTTCGCGGATGTAGTCGCTCTGGTCGGTGGCGGTGTAGTAGTGCCGGGGCTCGGATACCTCCTGCGTGTAGACGTTGGTCTGTGCGTAGTCGAGGCCCTCGCCGGCGATCTTGGCGTTGCGTGCGGCCTCGTACTGCGCGAGCAGCGTGCGGTCGGCGTAGACGCCCTTGGCGGCCTCCTGCGCGATGAGATCGGAGTAGTCGATGTTTTTGTCGTATGCCGTCATGTGCATACCTCCTTTGTTGTTTGGGGTACAATATAGCGACTTTCCGGCAAATCGCAAGAGGCATATAAAAATTGTTTGGCCGTTGACGGCGGGACAGGGGGGAGTTATCATAGAAGAAGGAAAGGACAGAACGACGCTTGGAGGTGCACGGGATGGAACTTACGCTCAGGGACTTTGAGAGGGCAGCGAAAAGGCTCGACGGGATAGTACACAAGACTGACCTGGACTACAGCGCGACCTTCAGCTGCATGGCGGGCGGCGAGGTCTGGATGAAATGTGAGAACAGGCAGAAGACGGGCTCGTTCAAGATACGCGGCGCGGCGAATAAGATAGGAGCGCTGACGGAGCGAGGCGAGGTGAAGGCGGTCGTGGCGTCGTCGGCGGGGAACCATGCACAGGGCGTGGCGTACGCGGCTCAGAGCCATGGGCTGCCGGCGACGATAGTGATGCCGAAGGCGGCGCCGATAGCGAAGGTGCAGGCGACGGAGGGCTACGGCGCGAAGGTGGTGCTCTGCGGCGACTGCTATGACGACGCCTTCGAGAAGGCCATGGAGATATGCCGGGACGAGGATGCGACCTTCCTGCACCCATTTGACGACTATGAGGTCATGGCGGGTCAGGGCACTGTCGGGCTGGAGGTACTCAGCCAGCTGCCGACGGTGGATACGGTAGTGGTACCTGTGGGCGGCGGCGGGCTGCTGGCGGGTGTTGCGGCCTGCATAAAGCAGGTGAACCCGCGCGTGCGGGTCGTGGGCGTGCAGGCTGAGGGCGCGAACGCGGTGTACAGGAGCTTCCATGAGGGCAAACACGTGGCCTCGGAGCGCGTTTCGACGATAGCGGATGGCATCGCGGTCAAATGCCCGGGTGAGAAGACCGTTGAGCAGATCATGCAGTACGCGGACGATATGGTGACGGTGACAGATAACGACATCTCGGCGGCCATCCTTCTGCTGATGGAGCGCACGAAGCAGATCGTGGAGCCGTCGGGTGCGAGCTCGCTGGCGGCGGTGCTGTCCGGGAAGGTGGACACGAAGGACAGGAAGACGGTGTGTCTGCTGTCCGGGGGCAATATAGATGTGAGCTTCATCCACCGGGTGATCGAGCTGGGCCTCGTGTCGAGACACAGGAGGATAAAGTTCGCGACGACGCTGCCGGACTCGCCGGGCAGCCTGATGCGGCTGCTGCATATCATAGCGGACACGGGGGCGAACATCATCACGATAAATCACGACCGCCTGTGCCCGACGCTGTCGCCGAGCGAGATACTGGTACACATAGCCTGCGAGGTAGGCGGCAAGGAGCATAGCCAGTCCCTGCTCGACCGCCTCGGGAGCGAAGGCTACGCTGTTATGATG
Organism: uncultured Eubacteriales bacterium; assembly: GCA_900546615.1. Classification (GTDB taxonomy): domain Bacteria; phylum Bacillota; class Clostridia; order Oscillospirales; family Oscillospiraceae; genus Scatomorpha; species Scatomorpha pullistercoris. The sequence continues at coordinate 5,244 of URDJ01000027.1, forward strand.
GAGTAGGATTCAGAGGAATACGGCCCCGTCCCGGAGCAAAAATCGGGCCGGGGCCGGTTTTTTAATGAAGGATTAATTGAGACGTGGGAAAATATGCTGGGGAGGCGATGGGATGAGGATACTGGTCGTGGAAGACGAGCGGGACCTGAACCGTATAATTTGCAAGAGGCTGGCAGCGGCGGGGTATTCCACGGACGCCTGCTATGACGGGCGTGAGGCGCTGGATTACCTTGAGTCGGCGGAATACGACGCTGCCATATTTGACGTTATGATGCCGCGGCTGGACGGCTTCACTGCGGTGAGACGGCTGCGCGAGCGCGGGGACGCGACGCCGGTGCTGTTCCTGACGGCGCGCGACGCGGTGAGCGACCGGGTCGAGGGCCTCGACCTCGGCGCGAACGATTACCTCGTAAAGCCCTTTTCCTTTGACGAGCTGCTGGCGAGGATAAGGGCCATGACGAGAAAGGCGACGGGCAGCGTGACAAACGTCTTCACCTGCGGCGACCTGTCGCTGGACACGGCCTCGCACCGTGTGACAAGGGGAGGGAAGAACATCGACCTGTCGGCGAAGGAGTTCGCGGTACTGGAGTTCATGATACGCAACAAGGGCAGCGTCCTCTCACGCGAGGCGATAGAGAACAACGTGTGGAGCTACGACTGGGAGGGCGGTACAAACGTCGTCGATGTGTACATGAGCTATCTCAGGCGCAAGCTGGACGCGGATTTTGAAAAGAAGCTCATCCACACGGTGAGAGGCGTGGGCTGGGTGCTGAGGGACGAGGCATGAGGTTCATAACGATAAAAACCAGGGTGACGATATACTTCACCCTCATGATGGTGCTGGTCGTGGCGCTGGTGCTGATCTTCATGCTCATAGTGGGCAACCGCGTGCTCACGAACAACGCGGAGACCACGCTGCTCGACGTCGTACACGACAATATTGACGATGTGGAGTATAAAAACGGCTATCTGGACCTGGATGAGCTGAACCTGTACCGACACAATGTCTACGTGCTGGTGTATGACGACGCGGAGCAGCTCATAGGCGGCGCCGGGCTGAGGCACTTCGAGGGCGACGACGAGTTCCTGAACGGGCAGACGCGAGACGTCACCATCGACGGGGAGAAATATCTGGTCTACGACCTGTATGTCCAGAACCCCGGAGGCAACGTGTGGCTCCGGGGTATCACCTCGACGGATAACTCGTTCTCGGCGGTGCGGGTGATCGTCATACTGTCGCTGGTGCTGTTTCCGATACTGGTACTGCTGACGGCGGTGGTGGGCTGGCTCATAGCTCGGCGGGCCTTCAAGCCTGTGCGCCAGATAACCGACACCGTGGACGCCATCTCGGACGGCTCAGACCTGACGGCGAGGATAGGATTAAAGCGAGGCCGGGACGAGATACACCGGCTCGCCGCGACCTTCGACCGTATGTTCGACCGGCTGGAGCACTCCTTCAACGCGGAAAAGCGCTTTGCCTCCGACGCCTCGCACGAGCTGAGGACGCCCATCGCGGTTATCATAGCGGAGTGCGAGTACGCGAGGCAGAACGCTAAGACGGTCGAGGACTACGAGGAATCGATGGAGGTCGTGGAGCGGCAGTCGAGGAAGATGTCGGCTCTCATAAACCAGCTGCTGAATATCACGCGCATGGACCAGGGCACGCACAGCGTGCAGCTGGAGCGCGCGGACTTCTCGGCGCTGGTGGAGGTCGTGTGCGACGAGGCCGCGACGGCCTCGGGCCGGGCAATAGAGCTGGAGAAGGACATCGAGCAGGGCGTGTACGCGAACATGGACGTGGGCCTCATGGCGAGGTTGGTGCAGAACCTCGTGGAGAACGCCTTCAAGTACACTGCCGAGGGCGGGCATGTGCGCGTGAGCCTGAAAGCGGAGGGCGGCCTGCTCAAGTTCTCGGTCGAGGACAATGGCATAGGCATAGATAAAAAGGACCTGCCCCATATCTGGGAGCGCTTCTGGCAGGCCGACAGCTCAAGGGGAGTGGACCGCGGCTCCGGGCTGGGGCTTTCAATGGTCAAACAGATCTCCGACGCCCACGGCGGAAAACTCAGCGTCGAGAGCCGCCCCGGCGAAGGCAGCACCTTCACATATACGATGGAGTGCAGTAACTAAAAAACCTTTTGTTCTTATAGTTTCTTGTGTTGACAAAGCGGCTGAAAGGTCGTATAATGCAGACATGGAAGCTGAGGAAGGCGAGGTAAACGTCATGGGCAATCCGATTTGTATAATAGGCGACTCCATCACTGGCGGTGTTGTGTATTTGTCGGACAGTGCGAAGTATACGCATTGGAAGGAGTCGTTCGTGAATCTGCTGGGCAGCTCGCTGGACAGTGAGATGAAGAACCACTCGAAGTTCGGCTGCACGTCGACTGCGGCGCTGAAGCGTCTGGAAAGGTATTCGAAGGACATAGCGGCCTGCCCGACTACGCTGGTGATGCTGGGCGGGAACGATTCGGACTTTGACTGGCCTTCGGTGTCTGCTGAGCCGGAGGCGGCGCACGACTGCAATACGCCGATAGCGAGGTTTGTGGAGTATTATAATAAGGTACTTGACGGCATCATGGCGTTGGGGAGCAAGCCGGTGGTGATAAATCTGATACCGGTGTACGGCAAGCGGTATTTCGACTGGTTTTCGCGGAAGCTGGACCCAAAGGCGCTGATGAAGTTTCTGGGTTCGACGGAGAGCATTGAGCATTGGAACGAGATGTATAACCTGGCGGTGATGCGGATAGCGGCGAAGCGGGGCATACCGATGCTGGACGTGCGCAGCGCGTTTCTGGAGAAGCGGAATTTCGATGGTCTGTTCAGCGAGGACGGCATCCACCCGAGCCCGGAGGGACACCGCAAGATGTACGAATACGTCCTTCCGCAGGCGAGGCCGATATTGCTGTGAGGGAGGATATAAAAATGAAGCGGCACCCAAAGGGTGCCGCTTCATTTTGCGTTCAGGCGTGCTCAGTCGGTGACGACGGCGGTGCCGGAGACGCTGACCATGAGCATTCCGTTGTCGGTACCGAGGACCTCGTAGTCCACGTCCACGCCGACGACGGCGTTAGCGCCGGTGCGCTCTGCGCGCTGGCACATCTCGTCGAGGGCTGCGTTGCGGGCGTTCATAAGCTCTTCTTCATACCCGGCACTGCGTCCACCAAAGAAGTTGCGCAGGCCAGCACCGATATCCTTGAAAACGTTGATGCCGGTGATGACTTCGCCAAACACGATGCCGCGGTACTCGCGTATCTCATGTCCTTCAACGGTGTTGGTAGTAGTAACTATCATCGTATATACCTCCGCAAAGCGATGTACGTTCAGTATATACCATCCCCTGCACTTGTCAAGGGAGATTAAACATTCCTGAAATCAGCGACCTTACCGATGTCGAGAAGTTCGGTGGCGTCGGGGCTGAAATGCTCTCCGAGCAGCGCAGCCGCCTCTTTTGCGGTGTCTATGCTTGTTATGCAGAAGATGCCGCGCTTCACTGCCTGACGGTGCAGCTCCACATAGTCACCCATCGTGTCGTCGTGCAGCGCGCCGACATAGATGACAAGGCCGATGCCCGCGCGCTCGAGGAAGCCGCCAAGGTCCGCCGTGTGGCTGACGGCTCCGATATCGAAGGCGTAGCAGCCCAGGGCCTTGATGGCCTCCGCCGTCTCTGGCGTTGCAAACATGAGTCTGCCGCTCCCGTCCAGGCTGCGCACCAGCGGCTCTATCTCGCCGAGCTGACGGCTCTCGACGCTAAGCAGCACGCCGCGCCTTGGCTCGCCGTTCTCGGTGACGAAGCGGAAGCCCGCCGCGGCCAGCGCCTTGTACAGCGCTTCCTTCAGTGTCCTGCCGACGCCCAGCACCTCGCCCGTGGACTTCATCTCGGGGCCGAGCAGGGAATTGGCGTCCGGCACCTTCTCGAAGGAGAAGACCGGGGCCTTCACGCCGTAGTACGGCGAGGGCGGCAGCAGCCCGTCGGGGCAGCCCAGCTCCGCCAGGGACGCGCCCATCATGACGCGCGTGGCGATATCCACCATGTGCACGCCCGTGACCTTGCTCAGATAGGGTATCGTGCGCGAGGCTCTCGGATTGACCTCGATTACATACAGCTTCCCATCGTAGATGAGGTACTGAATGTTGACGAGGCCCCGCGTGCCCAGCGCCAGCGCGAGACGGCGCGAGCAGTCCGCGACGTGCTCCGTCATCTCGGGCGAGAGGCTGCGCGGCGGGTAGATGGCCACGGAGTCGCCGGAGTGTATGCCGGCGCGCTCGACGTGCTCCATGATGCCGGGAATGAGCACCTGCTGTCCGTCTGAAATGACGTCGCACTCCAGCTCCGTGCCGGGCATGTACTTGTCGATGAGCGCGGGGTTTTCTATGCCGCCGGAGAGGATGACGGACATGTAGCGGCGCACGTCGCCCTCGTCGTGGGCGATGACCATGTTCTGGCCGCCTATGACGTAGGAGGGCCGCAGCAGCACGGGGAAGCCAAGCCTCGAGGCCGCGGCGAGCGCCTCGTCCAGGGTGAGGACGGCCTCACCCTTCGGGCGCTCTATGCCCATGGAGCCGAGCAAAGCGTCGAATTTCTCCCTGTCCTCGGCGAGATCTATGCCCTCGGCAGAGGTGCCGAGGATCTTGACTCCCTTCGAGACGAGGAAGTTCGCCAGAGAGATGGCGGTCTGGCCGCCGAAGGCCACGACCACGCCTATGGGCTTTTCCACCTCGAGCACGCCCATGACGTCCTCGGGGCAGAGCGGCTCGAAGTAGAGCCGGGACGCCGTGCCGTAGTCCGTCGAGACCGTCTCGGGGTTGTTGTTTATGATGACCACGTCGTAGCCCATGTCCCTGAGCGTCCTTACGCAGTGGACGGAGCTGTAGTCGAACTCTATGCCCTGGCCTATCCTGATGGGCCCGGAGCCGAGCACGACGATGGTCTTGTGCCCAGGCTCCACCCTGGCCCTCGCGTCGCAGAAGCCCTCGGGCACGGAGTAGAAATAGGGTGTGCGGGCCTCGAACTCGGCCGCGCAGGTGTCGACCATCTTGTAGCTGAGCGGCGGGCGCTCCGGTGTCTCGCAGCCCGAGATGCGGCGTATCGCCGCGTCCGTGTAGCCGAAGTATCTGGCCTTCTTGTAGTTCTCGGCGGTGAGGCCATGTGCCAGCTCGGCCTCCAGCTCGACCATGCCCCTGAGCTTGCGCAGGAACCACTCGTCTATCATCGTGATGCCGTGCAGCTCGTCCACGCTCATGCCCTCCTTGAGCGCCTCAAAGAGGGTGAAGATGCGAAGGTCGTCCATGTCTCGCAGGCGCAGGCCCAGAGGGCGGCGCGAGTGCGGCGCGCGGTTCAGGGTATCCTGTTTTATCTCTGCGCCCCTGACCGCCTTCATCAGCGCCGCCTCGAAGCAGGGCGCGATGGACATGACCTCGCCTGTGGCCTTCATCTGAGGCCCAAGGCTGCGGTCTGAGCCGCCAAACTTGTCGAAGGGCCATTTGGGGAACTTCACGACGACGTAGTCCACCGCCGGCTCGAAGCAGGCATAGGTCTCGCCCGTGACCTCGTTTTTTATCTCGTCGAGCGTGTAGCCGAGGGCGATGCGCGAGGAGACCTTGGCGATGGGGTAGCCCGTGGCCTTCGAGGCCAGGGCCGAGGAGCGCGAGACGCGGGGGTTCACCTCGATGACGGCGTAGTCCATGCTCTCAGGGTCGAGCGCGAACTGGCAGTTGCAGCCGCCCTCTATGCCGAGGGCGCCGATGATGTCGAGCGCCGCCGTGCGCAGCATCTGATACTCGCGGTCGGCGAGGGTCAGCGCGGGCGCGACGACGATGGAGTCGCCCGTGTGCACGCCGACGGGGTCCACGTTCTCCATGCTGCATATGGTGATGGCCGTGCCGACGGAGTCGCGCATGACCTCAAACTCGATTTCCTTCCAGCCGAAGATGTACTTCTCGACCAGTATCTGGTGTATGGGCGAGGCCTCGAGACCTGCGGCTGCGACGCTCTCCATCTCCTCCTCATTGTGCGCCACGCCGCCGCCGGAGCCGCCGAGCGTGAAGGCCGGGCGAATGATGACCGGGTAGCCTATCGTGTGCGCCGCCGCCATGGCCGCCGGAAGGGTCTCGGCCGTGCGCGAGGGGATGACGGGCTGGCCGATGTCGGCCATGGCGTCCTTGAACAGCTGCCTGTCCTCGCTTTTGAGGATGGCCTCGATGTTCGTGCCTATGAGCCTGACGCCGTGGGCCTTGAGGAAGCCGGACTTGTAAAGCTCCATGGCGAGATTCAGGCCGGTCTGGCCGCCGAGACCGGCGAGCAGACTGTCGGGCTTTTCCTTTTCAATAATGCGCTCGACCGTGCGGCGGTCCAACGGCTCGATGTAGACCGAGTGCGCCATGTCGGGGTCGGTCATGATGGTCGCGGGGTTGGAGTTTATGAGCACGGCCTCCACGCCTTCCTCCATGAGGGTGCGGCAGGCCTGGGTGCCCGCGTAGTCGAACTCCGCAGCCTGGCCGATTACGATGGGGCCGGAGCCGATGACCAGAACTTTTTTGATCCTCTTATCCTTAGGCATTTCAGCGTCCCTCCATCATTTCAGTGAACAGTCCGAACATCGAGACGCAGTCGCGCGGCCCGCCGTGGGCCTCGGGGTGGAACTGGAGCGAGAAGGCGTTGAGGCCCGGGTAGTCGAGGCCCTCGCAGGAGCCGTCGTTCACGTTCACGAAGCGCAGCTCTGCGGAAGAATCGGCAAGGGTCGCCGTATCGACGGCAAAACCGTGGTTCTGGCTGGTAACATAGACCCGGCCGGTCCTGAGGTCCTTGGCGGGCTGGTTCGCGCCGCGGTGGCCAAACTTCATCTTCCGAGTGCCAGCGCCCGCTGCAAGCGCCATCATCTGATGGCCGAGGCAGATGCCGAACATCGGGATATTCCCAAGGAGCTTTTTGATCTGCTCTATGCAGAACACGTTCTCCGCCGGGTCGCCGGGGCCGTTAGAGAGCATGACCCCGTCGTGCCCGCCGGCGAGAACAACCTCGGCGGGCGTGTCGGCGGGATAGACCGTCACCGCGCAGTCGTGCCGCATGAGCGTCTGGGCGATGCTGCTCTTGTAGCCGTAGTCCATGAGCGCCACGGACCAGCGGGCGAATCTGGGGGCCTCGAGCTTCACGATCTCCTTCGACGTGACCTCGTCCACCACGCCTGTTACCCTGTATGCCCTCACCTGCTTGAGCAGTGCCTCGTCGGGCGGCACGTCCGTCACGGCGGCGTTCATCACGCCCCTGTCGCGGATGGTCTGGGTTATGCGCCGCGTGTCCACGCCGCAGATGCCGCAGACCCCGTTGGCCTTCAGGAAGCTCTCCACATCGACGTCGGCGCGGAAATTCGACGGCTCGGGGCAAAACTCGCGTACCACCACGGCCTTCGCATGTACGCGCGGGCTCTCGAGGTCCTCATAGGATATGCCATAATTGCCCAGCATCGGGAAGGTGAAACAGATCATCTGGCCCCGATAGCTGGGGTCGGTCAGGCTCTCTGCACAGCCTGTGACCCCTGTGGTGAATACCAGCTCGCCCACGCGGGTACCTGAAGAACCAAAGCCCTCGCCCTCCAAAACCGTGCCGTCCTCCAGCAGGAGATAGGCTTTCGACATTGTCATCGGCTCCTTTCGCCTTGCGGTCTCATTCGCTAAAAATGAATAAATATCCTGTATTATTCATCAAATTTCCCGGCTTCATACCGGGCTGTACAATATAATACTCGCATTAATCCCACAGGTCAAGGTATTTTTAAACAAAAATGGTGTTCGAGCAAAGAGTACAAGCTGGAAGGCTCGCGTGAATAAATAATTTAGCAGTATCCACAGCGAAGATTGCCTCTTGACAGAAGCATAAAGACATGATAAATTGCATGCGTGCTAATACAATTAGTACAGCGCTGGGAGATTTAATCAAATCTTAATCAGCAGTTGGATTTTGTTTTAATATTGCGCAGCTATAATGTCGCCAGATGGGAGGCAAGGAGCTCATGGATGCTGTAAAAATGATAAACTATGTGATATCCATAGTCTTCATTGTGTGTTATTCGTATCAGTTTTTGTACATTCTCATACCTTATGTGATAAAGGACAAGCCGCATAAGAAGACAAAGGGACACAGGTATGCGGTGCTGATCTCGGCGAGGAATGAGGAGGCCGTCATAGGGAACCTGATAGAGAGCATCAGGAGACAGAGCTACGATCTCGGCCTCGTGACGACCTTCGTAGTCGCCGACAACTGCACTGACGCGACTGCAAGGGTGGCGGCCGAGGCTGGAGCGGTGGTGTTCGAGAGGTTCGATACGACGAAGGTTGGCAAGGGCTACGCGCTCAGGTACCTGCTGAGGAAGGTGGACGAGCTGTTCCCGGAACGCCCGTTCGACGGCTACTTCGTGTTTGACGCGGACAATGTGCTCGAGGAGACCTACATAGAGGAAATGAATAAGGTGTTCTCGGACGGATATGAGATAGTGACGAGCTACCGGAACAGCAAGAATTTTGGGGACAATTGGATATCCTCGGGCTATGCGCTGTGGTTTTTGAGGGAGTCTCAGTATCTGAACCACGCCAGGATGAAGCTGGGCACGAGCTGCGCGGTATCCGGTACGGGCTTTCTGTTTTCGCAGAGGGTGCTGGACGAGTGCGGCGGCTGGAACTTCTTCCTGCTGACGGAGGATATAGAGTTCACAGTGCACAACGTAGTGCGCGGCCTGAAGATAGGCTATTGCCACGAAGCAATACTGTACGACGAGCAGCCGACTCGCTTCCGGCAGTCCTGGCGGCAGCGTCTGCGCTGGGCGAAGGGCTATCTGCAGGTCTTCGGCAAGTACGGCGTAGACTTGCTGCGCGGGATGGCGCACGGCAGCTTTTCGTGCTTTGACATGACAATGAACATCATGCCTGCGGCGGTACTGACTTTCACAGGTGTGTTTGCTAATGGAGCGGCGGCGGTCATCGGGCTTGCGACTGGCCGGGACATAAGCGTGATAGGCGAGTCGCTGCTGTCTCTTCTGACGAACAGCTACCTGACGCTGCTGATCATTGGCGGCTCGGCGACGATAAGCGAGTGGAAGCGCATTTACGCGCCGACGTGGAAGAAGCTCGTGTATACGCTGACCTTTCCGCTGTTCATGTTCACATATATACCGATATCCTTTGCTGCGCTGTTTGCGAAGCGCGTGACCTGGAAGCCGATCGCCCACACCCGGTCGGCCTCGTTGGCAGAGATCCGCGCGGCGGCAGAGACGCTCTCCGGCCGGATAGCCTGAGCGCAGCAACCATCCCTCGCCCCCGCAGAACCCCCTGCGGGGGCACTTTATGTGTCAACTTGACTAATTTTTAACTTAACAAGAAAAACATTTTTTTCACAAACAAATCTTGACTTCGTACGAAACGTATGGTATATTTAGAACGACCAAAGGGGAGAGATCCCGGAAAGGAGAACCGATATGAAGATCGTACAGGGCAATGGAATCAACTATGAGGTTCGCGGTCAGCAGGAAGAGGAGGCCGCCTTCACTCTGGAGGAAGGTCTCAACCAGGTCAGCAAGCGCCGCAACGCCTATGTTGACAGCAATCTTGACGACGTGATAGAAGAAGTCCGCAGCGGCTACGGCGTCGAGGTACGTGCGGTCCTGCAGTAAAGCAGCGCCAGACCGCACCAGTTTAAAAATATATAACGGCCCCGGGCAACGTGCCCGGGGCCGTTTTTTGTGTTGCTCTCTGTTTATCTTGTGCTCTTATCGTAGGGTATGCCCTCTGCCTTGGGCGCTCTCGAGCTCTTGGATGTGAAGGCGAGCACGATGAGCGTGATCAGATAAGGCAACATGCGGTAGAAGTTGGCGCTGATGCCTATATTCGCCAGGGCGAATACGCCGTCGCCGTTTATATCTATCGTCGAATACGCCGCCGCGATGCACTTGAACAGGCCGAACAGCAGCGCCCCGCCCGCGATATTCAGCGGTTTCCAGTTGCCGAAGATCATGACCGCGAGGGCCAGGAAGCCGAAGCCCGCGACGTCGCCGTTCGAGGTGCAGTTCGCGGTGGTGAGCGCGTAGACAAAGCCGCCCATGCCCGCCAGCGCGCCCGAGATCGTCGTGCCCGCATAGCGCATCTTGTACACGTTGATGCCCAGCGAGTCCGCCGCCTGCGGATTCTCGCCGCAGGCCCGCAGACGCAGGCCAAAGCGTGTCTTGTACAGTATCACCGACAGGATGATGAACAGCAGGATGCACACATAGGTCGCAAGGTACACCTTGTCCAGGAAAGTGTTGCCCAGAAAGCCCAGGTCTGCCGTCCTGTCATAGCCCAGCGTCGTCTTCTTTATCATGAACCAGCTCGCCGAGTCGCCCGACGACATGGTCATGGTGTTCTGGTTGGCTATGATGCGGATGAAGAACAGAACTATCGCCGGGGCCATCAGGTTCAGCGCCGTGCCGCCGATGGTCTGGTCCGCCCTCAGGTTCACGCTCGCAAAGCTAAGCAGCAGCGAGAAGACCGCGCCCATGATTGCCGCAGCCGCCATCGCCAGAAGCTCCAGTCCCTGCAGCGCCCAGTAGTTGTCCATCTCCTTCGCCAGCTGGAACACCTCCAGCTGCTGTACCTCGCGAACGAACAGCACTCCGATGAACGCGCCAAAGATCATGATACCCTCGAGTGCGAGGTTGATGATGCCGCTGCGTTCCGCAAACACGCCCGCCAGCGCGACTATCATGAGCGGGATGGCGTAGATGAGCGTCTGCTGTATCAGGAATGTCATTGCTCATCGCCTCCCTTCTCGGCCGAAGCGGCATCTGGCGGTGTCTCGTCCTTGTCAGGCACAGGTTCGTTGGCCGGCTTCGGAGCGTTTTCTATTGCCCGGCGTTTTTTCCTGCCCGTTATCAGCATCTTGATGACCAGCGAGAACGCGCTCAGGTACACGATGACCGCTATGATGACGTCTGTCAAATACTCGTTATAAGGCGTCAGGCTCGTCAGCTGCTGGCCCGCTATGTCCAGCATGGACATGAAGATGCCCGTGAACACCACGCCTATCGGATTGTTGGCTGCCAGCAGCGCAACGGGTATGCCGTTAAAGCCCGTCGCAGGCAGGGACTGGTAGGTCTGCCAATAAAACTCCGTATTACCCGACAGATAATACAGCGCTGCGCCGCCGCCCGCAAGTGCGCCCGCTATTGCCATCGACAGTACGATGTTGCGCTTGTCCTTGATGCCAGCATACCTCGCAGCATGCCGGTTGCTGCCGCAGGCCTTCAGCTGGTAGCCCAGCGTCGTCTTGTTGATGAGGATATACATCAGTATGGCTATCACTATCGCCACGATGATGCCGCCGTTTACCTGGCTGCCGGGAAAGAGCTTGTCCAGCCCCAGCTTTGCCGTCGCCACGTCGTTGAAGGTGGTCTTGTAGATATAGTTGGTCTTCGTATTCTCGACCACGTTTTTGAAGTTGCTCACCTCAAAGCACCAGGTGACGAGATTCGCGGCGATCCAGTTCGTCATGATGCTAGCCAGCACTTCGTTTATATTGAGATATGCTTTTACCAGTCCGGGTATGCAGCCCCACAGGGCGCCAGCAGCCATGCCGCCCAAAAAGGCGATCAGCCAGATAAGGGCCGGCGGGACAGTCTCGCTCGGTATAGACAGCGCTATCATCAGGCTCGCCATCGTGCCCATGAGATACTGGCCCGGAGCGCCGATGTTGAACAGGCCTGTCTTGAACGCTACAGCCACCGACAGGCCCGTCATGATGAGCGGCGTTGCCCTGAACAGCATGTTGCCCGTGCTCACAGGATTGAAGCCGAAGGTCAGCGCACCATCGCTCCTGCCCGTCGAAAAGATGCTTCCAAGTACTATGCGTACGCCTTCCCAGGCACTCTTAGCTGAGAGATTATCGCTCGTATAGCCAACTACCAGTATGACTATGCAGCCCACCAAAAGACCGATGACTATGGAGGCCAGGCTGGCGAGCACGGTCTTCGTCGCATCCCTGTCCCAGAGCTCGATAAGCCGTCTTCTCATGCGCTCTCCCCCTTTCCGCCTTCGCGCTTGGCGCCGGCCATGTATAGACCGAGCTCCTGCACGGTGGTCTTCTTCGGGTCGAGCTCGCCCACGATCTCACCCTCGTACATAACAAGTATCCTGTCGGACAGGCTCATGACCTCGTCCAGCTCCAGACTCACCAGCAATATAGCCTTGCCCGCGTCACGCTCCGCTACCAGCTGGCCGTGGATGTACTCTATCGCGCCCACGTCCAGACCGCGAGTCGGCTGCACCGCCACCACCAGCGGCTTGTCGCGGTCCAGCTCTCTCGCTATTATCGCCTTCTGCTGGTTGCCGCCCGACATGCTCCGCGCCCGCGTCACCGCGCCCTGCCCAGAACGTACGTCGAACTTTTCTATGAGCCGCTCGGCATAGCTCCTCACACTGGCGTTGTCTATAAACCCCCCATGCTGGAACTGCTTCTCCTGGAAGCGCTGCAGCACCATGTTCTGCTCCAACGTGAAATCCAGAATGAGCCCGTGCTTGTGCCTGTCTTCAGGTATATGGCTCATATTCTCGCCACGCGCGGCTATGCTGTTGTGCGATATGTCCTTGCCGCAGAGCGTCACCTTGCCGGATTCGATCTTCTCCAACCCCGTCAGTCCGTACACCAGCTCAGTCTGACCGTTGCCGTCTATGCCCGCGATGCAGACTATCTCGCCCTCGCGTACCTCAAAGCTCACATTGTGCACCGCGTCCTTCTTGTGGATCTTGGACTTCACGCACAAGTCCTCCACCCGCAGCACGACGTCCTTCGGCTTCGCCTCGTCCTTCTTTATCTCCAGCTGCACTGGCCGGCCCACCATCATGTTCGACAGCTCCTGCTTGTTCGTGTCGCAGGTATTCACCGTGCCCACACACTTGCCCTTGCGCAGCACTGTCACCCGGTCCGAGACCTCCATGATCTCGTTGAGCTTGTGCGAGATGAACAGGAGGCTCTTGCCCTCCTTCGCAAAGCCGCGCATCGTGTGCATCAGCTCCTCGATCTCCTGCGGCGTCAGCACCGCCGTCGGCTCGTCAAAGATGAGTATCTCATTGTCCCGGTAGAGCATCTTGAGTATCTCGACGCGCTGCTGCATGCCGACCGTGATATCCTCGACCTTTGCGTCGAGGTCCACCTTCAGTCCGTACTTCTCAGAGAGCGCCTCGACCTTCTTGCGCGCCTCTCGCTTCTGCAGAAAGCCCAGCTTCGTCGTCTCCGCGCCAAGGATGATGTTGTCCAGTACCGTGAAGACCTCGATGAGCTTGAAGTGCTGGTGCACCATGCCTATCCCCAGCGCCGTCGCATCATTCGGGTCGTTGATCTTTACGGCCTCGCCGTTCTTCCTGATGACGCCCTCCTCAGGCTGATACATGCCGAACAAGACGCTCATAAGCGTGCTCTTGCCCGCGCCGTTCTCACCCAGAAGCGCGTGTATCTCGCCCTTTCTGAGCTGGAGAGTGATGTTGTCATTGGCTACTATGCCCGGGAACCTTTTTGTGATGCCTAGCATCTCTATTATGTATTCCGGCTGCGCTGCCACCGCCCCGCCCCCTTTTTTAACATACTTCACCTTATTATAATTTACATCCCGTCAAAAAACAAGAAATTTATACAATTCAGACCATCCCCGCACAAAAAAGAGAAGGCCCGGTGGGGCCTTCTCTTTCAGGTTTGCTTATTACATCACACCACGGTGATGTTCAGGTTCGGCAGCTCGAGCGTGGCAGTAGCATCCATGCCCTCAGCCTCGCCGGGGTAGTGAGGATCGACGACCAGGCTGCCGTCCTTCATGGCGGCGAGCTGGGCCTCGTACTCCTCAACAGTGTAGTTCTCCATGGACCAGGTAGCAGTCGGCAGGCCGACGGCGTCGTCTTTCGCGCCGAGGGTCGTCTGTACGCCGCCTATCTCAGTCCAAGTGCCGTCATAGTGGTGCGCCAGGGAGACCTGGGCAGCCTGGGAGATGCCCTTCAGGGCAGAGGTGATGACAGTGTCGCTCAGCGGGCTCTGGTCAACGTCGACACCAATGACGATGCCGTCGTTCGCACCGGCCGCCGCAACGATGGAGCTGAACATCGAGCCGCCGCAGGCGAACACGACCTCAGTGCCGTTCACATACCAGCCGTTGATCATGGTCTGCAGCTCCGGAGAAGCGGAGAAGGTGCCGCCGTACTGCCAGGAGTACATGACGTCAACGTTCACGCCCATCTCAACAGCCGCCGCGCTCGCGCCCTGCAGATAGCCGTAGCCGTAACGGCAGCAGGCCGGGTTGGTGCCGCCGCCGCCGCCGGAGAAGCCGATCTTCGTGAAGCCTTCCTTCACGATGGCGTAGCCGGCCAGATAGCCGCACTGCTCTTCCTGGAAGTTGATGCCGGCAACGTTGGGCAGGATGTCGCCTACCACATCGGGATCGGGATCATCGTCCAGCGGGTAGCCGTCGATGAACACGAAGTTGACGTCGGGGTTGTTGATGGCGGCGGTGCGGAGAGCGGCCTCCTGCAGGAAGCCGGCGCAGACGACGACCTTCGCGCCAGCGTCGACTGCAGCCTGCATGGCATTCACACGGTCATCATCAGTGGCCTCGTTGCCGTTGGCGGGCTGATAGTACTTGTAGGTCAGGCCGTTGTTCGCAGCGTACAGCTTGACGCCGTTCCAGGTGCCCTCGTTGAAGGAGCCGTCCTGAAGCTGGCCAACGTCGGTGACGAAGGCGACCTCATAGATGCCGTCGGCAGACTCAGCGTCGTTCGGGATCTCGTTGGGGTCGGTGATGGTAGTGGTGTCATCCGGCGTGTCGTCCGGGGTGTCGGTGACAGTGCCATCATCCGGGGTGTCGGTGACGGTGGAATCGTCCGGCGTGTCGGTCGGGTCGGCAGCAGGAGTGCCGCAGGCCGCAAGCGCGAAGACCATTACCAGAGCCAGAAGCAATGCAAGAAACTTCTTCATTTCTGTATGTATCCTCCGTTTCATATTAGGATTCTGATATCCTCTGCACATTTTGTGCTCTTTGGATTATATCACCTATTTCTCCATCATTCAAGCGCTTTGCCCGTATCCAAATCGCAAATTTATTATGTCAATCGGCCATCGCTGCTGCGGTGTCTAGCGCGAGGGTTATCATCTCGTTGAAACCGGTCTGGCGCTCCTCGGGCGTGAGCAGCTCGGGTTTGTAGAGGTGGTCGGAGATCGTGCACAGGCAGAGCGCCCGCCCGCCGGTGCGCGCCGCGGTCATGTAGAGGCCTGCGGCCTCCATCTCCACAGCGAGCACGCCCATCTTCTTCCACTGGTCAGGCCCGTCCGAGCCGTCGTCGTAGAAATTGTCCGCCGACAGCACGTTGCCCGCCTTGATGTGCAGGCCGGACTCCCCGGCGATGCGCATGGCGGTGGACAGCAGCGTCCAGTCGGCTGTCGGAGCGAAGGTTCCCTTGAGTCCGAACTGGTGCGCGAAGTTCGAGTCCGTGCAGGCGCCTACGGCAGCTACGACGTCCATGAGCTGCAGTTCGTCCGCAAGGCCCCCCGCCGAGCCTATCCTGATGATGTTCTCGACGCCGTATTCCTTATAAAACTCCCAGCTGTATATGCCTATCGAGGGCATGCCCATGCCACTGGCCTGCACGGACACCGGCTTGCCCTTCCAGAGTCCCGTGTAGCCCTGGACGCCCCTGACGTTGTTCACGAGCTTAGGCTCCGTCAGAAAATTCTCAGCTATGTACTTCGACCGGAGCGGGTCGCCCGGCATGAGGACGGTCTTGGCAAAATCTCCTTTGGCTGCGCTGTTGTGCGGTGTGGGCATGGCAGATACCTCCATACATAGAAATATGTAAAAATTATATCCGAGCGGGATGTAAAAGTCAAATTGCATATGGGCGCGGGCTGTGGTAAGATTGTGTCGGATAAAGGGGGAGTGCGGATATGGGCGGCGTCATGACCATAGGCATAGCGGGCGGCACGGGCAGCGGGAAGACCACGATAACCCGCAGGCTCGTTCAGAGATTTTCGTCAAACGTCAGCGTCATCTACCACGACAATTACTATAAGGCCCACAACGATCTGGACTACGAGCAGCGCTCGCTTCTCAACTACGACTGCCCGGACGCCTTTGACACCGAGCTGATGATACGGGATCTCAAGCGTCTGCGCGCGGGCGAGGCGATACGCTGTCCCGTGTATGACTATACGATTCACAATCGCTCGGACAAGACTGTGCTGGTGAAGCCCTCGCCGGTGGTCATAGTCGAGGGGATACTTATCCTTCAGGACCCAAGGCTCTGCGAGCTGCTGGACATCAAGATATTCGTGGACACGGACGCGGACGTGAGGATACTGCGGCGCATCGTGCGCGACGTGCGGGACAGGGGACGGAGCCTCGAGTCGGTGGTGGACCAGTACCTGACCACGGTGAAGCCCATGCACGAGATGTATGTGGAGCCTTCGAAGCGGAACGCGGACATTATCGTCCCCGAGGGCGGGCACAACCTCGTGGCGATGGACATGCTGACGGAGAGGATACGGGCGCACGTGAGCGGGGTGAACGGAAATGGCTAAACTGTACTTCAAATACGGCGCGATGGGCAGCTCAAAGTCGGCTCAGGCGCTCATCACGCAGTTCAACTATGAGGAGCTGGGCATGACGGTCTGGCTCATCAAGCCCAGCGTGGACGACCGGGACGGGGCGAACATCGTAAAGAGCCGCGTGGGCCTCATGCGGGAGGCGGAGGTCATCACGCCGGAGGAAAGCCTCAGGGAGCGCTACGAGGCGACGGGCGGCCGGGACGTGATAATAGCGGACGAGGCGCAGTTTTTCACGCCGGAGCAGATAGACGAGCTGCGGGACATTGTGGACGAGCTGGACGTGCCGGTGCTCTGCTTCGGACTGAGGACGGACTTTCTGACGCACGTGTTTCCGGGCTCGAGGCGGCTGCTGGAGCTTGCCGACTCGATAACGGAGATAAAAACGGTGTGTGCCTGCGGCTCGAAGGCGACGGTGAACGCGCGCCTCACGCCCGACGGGAGGATTGTGACGCAGGGCGAGCAGGTGTTCCTCGGCGGCAACGACGCTTATGTCGCCATGTGCCACCGCTGCTGGCGCAGGAAGATACGCGAACAGAGCGCGCAGGCATAAGCATGCGCTGAGACAGAAAGAGCGCCGTACCGGGCCGGCCCGGTACGGCGCTCTTTATTTATCATTCCACGTCCCGGAACCCGTCGTCTTCCGGCTCCAGCTGGCGTTTGAGGGCGTTCAGCCTGCCCGCCACGTCTGCTGCGGGCTCGTTCAGGCGCTTCTGCATCTCCTCGAGCATGAACCTCGAACCGGTCAGCATCGTGTAGGTAGCGCTGCGTGCCTTGCCTGCCTTCGACAGTTCCTGCAGGTTTAGCCGGACAAGCTCCAGTTCGGCCTCCACGCTCTCATACAAATCCTCATACTTGCCCAGCGCGGCGAGCAGCACCGCTTCGTCCACGCCCTCCGCGGTATAGCCCTCGGGCGTCTGCTTCGTTATCCTGTCCATGTGCGTTTTACCTCCGAAATATCAGTCGTCGCCGCTGCCGAGGGTCTCGAAGCTCGAAGCCCTCAAGCGGCGGCCTGTTACCTGTCCATTGTATGCCTGTTAGTCATCGCCGCCGCTGCCGAGGGTCTCGAAGCTCGAAGCCCTCAAGCGGCGGCCTGTTACCTGTCCATTGTATGCCTGTTAGTCATCGCCGCCGCTGCCGAGGGCTTCGAGCTTCGAGACCGGCGTCGGCCTGTTGTCGCCGTGCTTCACGAACAGCATGGTAACGAACGCCAGCAGCACGCAGACGCTGCCGTAGGGGAACAGCACCGTGAGCGCCAGCCTGTCCATGAGGAAGCCCGAAAAAATGGGCGTTATGGTCTGTGCTGCCATGCTGGCCGTGTAGTAGAAACCCGTGTAGCGTCCCACGTCGCCGCCGCGCGAGAGCTCGACGACCATGGGGTAGCTGTTGACGTTTATCGTCGCCCAGCCGACGCCGGCCATGGCGAACAGGATGTTCATGACGAGCGGCGAGCTGCCCGCGCGGATGAAGGAGCCGAGCAGGAAGGCCCCGCCCAGGATGACGATGCCCGCGAGTATGGTCTTCTTGCGGCCTATCTTCGAGGCCACGGCGCCGACGGGTATGTAGGAGACGATGGCCGCGCCCGTCGCTATGGTCAGCGTGGCGTTGTAGTCGAGGTCGAGCACGCTCGAGGCGTAGACCGCATATTTGCTCGTCACGGCGTTGTAGCCGAAGAACCAGAGCACCACCGAGGCGAGGATGAGCAGCAGGCTCCTGCGCTCGGCCTTCGAGAGCCTGCGGTCGCCGGATGCGTCGTCGGACTCCTCGGTGTCGATGCCGTACCTTGCGCTCTCCTCATGCATCTCACGCACGAGCTCAGGCTCCTTGACACGCCAGAGGAATATGAGCAGCGAACCGAGCATGAGGCCGGATATGACGGCGAAGAATACAGTGTAGCTCATGAGCGCGTTCTCGGCCTTGCCGGTACCGAAGACCATGCCCAGAATGAGCACGATGATGCCGCCCGCCGCGCCCATGAGGTTTATGACGGCGTTGGCCTTGCTGCGCAGGGGCTTTATCGTCACGTCGGGCATGAGCGCCACCGCCGGACTTCGGAAGGTGGCCATGCTCAGCAGTACGAACAGGAGTATAACGATGAACAGGATGAGTGGCGCGCGATGCTCGGCGCTCATCTGGGCGGCGTAGGCCTGACGCGCGGGCACGACGTAATTGGTGTAGTCCGGGTCGGTGGAGCCGTCCTCCTCAGTCATGCCTATGGAGGTGAACTCCTCCCTCGTGAATTTCTCCTGTACGACGAAGACCTCGCCGTCGGGAGTGGTGGCTGTGAGCCCGGCGTCATAGAGCGTCTCCTGCGCCGTCGGGTTGTCCACCGCGATGGGCGCGAGATATTTTATCTGCAGGTCGTCCGCGAAGGAGAGCGCCACAAAGAGCACGGCGGCTGCGACGGTGCCGAAAATTATAAAAGGAGTCCTGCGCCCGCGGCGGCTTTTGCACTTGTCCGAGATAGTGCCAAAGAGCGGCAGCAGAAAGAGCGCGAGCACGTTGTCCGCCGCCATGATGACGCCAGAGAGCGTCTGCGACATGCCGAATTTATCGGTGAGTATCTTGGGAATAATGGTGTCGTAGGCCTGCCAGAAGGCGCAGATAAGGAAAAAGGCAAAGCCGACGAAGATGGTGCGCTTGTAGTTTAGCTTCATGCTGTCCCCCCACTCTACGATTATGTACTAAGTGTAAACTATATCCGGGAGCAATTCAACATTTATTTGACGCTGGGGCGCGGGCGTTGTAAAATGGATACGTAGGGAGGTGCCGGTATGAAAAACGACACTAAAGCACTGAAAGTATTGCTGTATACGGCGGGCGGCGCTGCGGCGCTGGCGGGCATCTGCGCATATATGGTGGCCCCCGGCAGGCGCGACAGGGAGCAGCGCGCGCCGTTCATGGGCCGCAACTATGCGCACCGCGGCCTGCACAGGATAGATAAGAGCGTTCCGGAGAACTCCATACCGGCCTTCGAGGCGGCGGCGCGGATAGGCTACGGCGTGGAACTGGACGTACACCTGACGCAGGACGGCGAGGTGGTCGTGTTCCACGACGACGATCTGGTACGCCTGTGCGGAGCGGAGGGGAAAGTCGAGGACAAGACGCTCTCAGAGCTGAGGCAGTATAAGCTCTGCGGCACGCAGTACGGCATCCCGACCTTGAAGGAGGTGCTGGAGGCGATAAACGGGCGCTGCCCGATGATAGTCGAGCTTAAGAAGGGCGGCAGAAGGCGCGAGCTGTGCCGGAAGACTTATGAGTTGCTCAAGGGCTATGACGGGCGCTGGTGCGTAGAGAGCTTCGACCCGAGGATAGTGTTCTGGTTCCGCATCCACGCGCCGCAGGCGCTGAGGGGCCAGCTCTCGACGAGGATGTCGGAGCTGAGGAAGTCCACCGGCCCGGTGCAGGCGTTCATCCTGAGCCGACTGTTTCTGAACTTCCTGACAAGGCCGCATTTCATAGCCTACGAGATAGGGCGCAAGCCGTTGACTGTGAAGCTGTGCGAGCTTATGGGCGCGATGAAGGTCGCCTGGACCTCGAGGGAGTGGAAGACGGAGGAGAAGAACGACGCGGTCATCTTCCAGTTCTACCGCCCGCGGGTGAAATATAAATAAACCGGCAGCAAATATCAAAAGCCGTCCGGCGATTTGCTCGCCGGACGGCTTTTGATGTTTCTTTGCAGATTACTTGTTGCGGACGCTGTCGATGTGGGCGGTGAGGTCGAGCATCTTGTTGGAGAAGCCCCACTCGTTGTCGTACCACGCGACGAGCTTCACGAAGTTCGGGTTCAGACCGATGCCGGCCTTCGCGTCGAAGATGGAGGTGTGGGGATCGGTGCGGAAGTCGGAGGAAACGACCTCCTCGTCGGTGTAAGCCATGACACCGGCCATCGGGCCCTCAGCGGCCTCCTTGACGGCGGCGCAGATCTCGTCGTAGCTGGCGCCCTTCTCGAGGCGGCAGGTCAGGTCGACGATGGAGACGTCGGCGCTGGGGATACGCATGGACATGCCGGTCAGCTTGCCCTTGAGCTCGGGGATGACCTTGCCGACAGCCTTGGCGGCGCCGGTGGTGGAGGGGATGATGTTCTCGAAGCAGCTGCGGCTCAGGCGCCAGTTCTTCTTGGAGAAGGCGTCAACGACGTTCTGGGTGGCGGTGCCGGCGTGGACGGTGGTCATGAGACCCTCGACTATGCCGAACTTGTCGTTGATGACCTTGGCGAGAGGAGCCAGGCAGTTGGTGGTGCAGGAAGCGTTGGAAACGACGGTCATGCTGGGATCGTACTTGTCCAGGTTGACGCCGCAGACGAACATCGGGGTGTCGTCCTTGGAGGGGCCGGAGAGAACGACGACCTTCGCGCCGGCGTCCAGATGCGGCTGAGCGGATTCCTTGGTCAGGAACTTGCCGGTGCACTCGAGGACATAGTCAACGCCCAGCTCGCCCCAGGGCAGGGTGGACGGATCGCGGCTGCTCAGGAGCTTCACGTTCTTGCCGTTCACGACGAGATTGCCGTCAACGACCTCGACGGTGCCGTTGAACCTGCCGTGCACGGAGTCGAACTTGGTGACATAGGCGAGCTGCTCAGGGGTCTTGTCGGGGGCGTTCACAGCGACGATCTCGATGTCGTCACGCACGATGCCCGCGCGGAAAACCAGGCGGCCGATACGTCCAAAGCCATTGATGCCGATCTTGATGCTCATTTGATATTCCTCCGTATCTGAAAATGTAATTGAACCGCTTTATTTTGGCCTCAAACATTCTATAACATTCCTCTGGAAATTTCAATACCTTATTTATAATATTCTAAACGTTCCATACGTTTTGCTCCTTTTGCCACAAAAAACCCGCGTGCGCGGGCGATAAACCGGCATATAATATAGGAATGTGGGCGCGGCATGCGTTGGGGGAGACGGGATTCGACAAATTTCGACATTTATCGGGTTTTGAAGCTTGTGAATGGCAGGGGGAATTGGTATAATAAAAAGAATTAATGGGTTATGTGAGGATCGCTGATGTATAGCTTGGAAGAATTGACGGCCATACTCGGGCTGATAGACGAACCGGCGGTCGCGGAAAAAGACGGGGCCATTGCTGCCATGAACGGCGCGGCGGAGAAGCTGCTGGGCGACCAGAGGGGACTGGGGCTGGAGCGGCTCGCTGAGGGTGCTTTCCCGGAGCGCCTGGAGCCGGGGATGACGGCGGCGGTAAAGCTGCGCTCAGGACCGGCGCTGCTGCGATCGAGCTGTCTCGGCGGGTACATGGTGTACAGGATTCGGCCGGATGAACCGGAAAAGAGGCCGGAAAACGAGCAGAAGCTGCTGTCGGACATGAGGAGCCTGCTGATGAGCGCGCGGATGGCGGCAAACAGGCTGTGCGAGAACAACGAGGATGAACGGCTGGACAGCACCTTGAGGATACTGCAGCACAGTCACTCGAGTCTGTGGCGGCTGGTGTTCAATAACGGGCTGGTGGATTCTGTGGAGAACGGGAGCCTCGCCTGCGAAATGATACCGCAGGACCTTGTGATCATAGGCCGGGACATCGTCAGGACGACCAACTATTTTGCAAAGCGCAGGGGCGTGCGGCTCGAGTTTTCGAGCCGGGAACGTGAGGTCTACGTAAAGGGCGACAATGTGCTGCTGGAGACGATGGTGCTGAACCTGCTGTCTAACAGCCTTGAGAGCGTGGGCGAGGGCGGCAGCGTGAAGCTGAGTGTGAGCAAGACGGACAAGAGCGGCATCATAGGCGTGGACGACGACGGCGCGGGGCTTGCGCCCGAGCAGGTGCCGGAGCAGCTCCGGGGCGGAGACGAGGGGCGCAGTTCCGGGCTGAGGCTGGTGCGGGATCTGGCGGAGCTGCACGGAGGGACGCTCGTGCTGGGCGGTTCTCCCGGGAAGGGTACCTCTGCGCGGATAATGCTGCCGCTGCTCGGCACGGAGGGCATGGTGTTCATGAGCCCCCGGGCTATATACAGCTTCGGTGGCATAGACGTGGTGATGAGCCAGCTGTCGAAATGGCTCAGTTCGGAGGACTACGACCCGAGATTGTTCGATTAGGAGGAACTATGCGTTTAGATAAATATTTAAAGATATCGAGACTCATTAAGCGCCGGACCGTGGCGAACGAGGCCTGCGACGGCGGCAGGGTGACGCTAAACGGCAAGACGGCGAAGGCGGGTGCAGAGGTGAAGCCGGGCGACGTCATCGAGGTCGTCTTCGGCGAACGGCGGCTGAAGGTGGAGGTCGTGTCGACAGACGAACACGCGAGCCGCGCGGACGCGCCGGCCATGTACAGACAGGTCGAATAGGTCAAACCAGAACCATAATGTTTGAAAAACATCATGTTTTGTGAAAAGTGAGGCAAAGTGCTTGCAATTTTCCAGACCTCTGATATACTTGTTGGCAGAAGTGTCAAGCGATAAAGTACGAAAGGGGTAATATGATGATAATAATCTACAAATCGAACACGGGCTATACGGAGCAATATGCGAAGCTGCTGAGTGAGCAGCTTGGTCTGCCCTGCTACAAGCTGGGCAGCGTGCCGGAATGTCACAAGGGCAGGGATGCCATATATCTGGGCTGGCTTTTTGCTGGGAACATAGTCGGGTATAAGGCGGCGTCGAAGAAGTACCACCTGAGGTGCGTGTGCGGTGTCGGCATGGGGCCTCCTGTGCCGGAGCTGGTGCCTGGGTTCAGGGATAAGATGGGCATACCTGATTCCGTGCAGGTGTTCTATCTGCAGGGCGGTTTTGACATCAATAAGCTGAAGGGCCCGATGAAGCTCATCATGAAGGTGAAGTGCAAGGAGATCGCGGGCCGCCTGAACGTGAGGGCGGAGCTGTCGCCCGAGGAACAGGCCGCGCTGAGAATGACCCAGACGGGCGCTTCCTGCGTGAGCAGGGAGAACCTGGCGGAGGTCGTCGCCTGGTACAAGTAAAGCGAGAGAACATGATAAGGCTCCGGGCCGCTGAGAGGCCCGGAGCCTTTGTCATTCGTTGAGAGAGTTCGCGAGGCCCTCGAGCGCATCGGCGAGGTGGCCGGAGAAGGCGGCGTCGCGGGCGGAGGTCTCGATGCGTATCTCCTCACGGTCGGGGTCAGGGGAAATGCGCAGGGCGCAGTGCTCGGATTTAAGGCAGATGCCGTCGTCGAGGGCGGCGCCGGCCTCCATCATGGTCTCTGAGATGCGGCGCATGAGCTTTGCACGGTCGCGGCAGCCGACGCGGCGTTCGACCGGAGCGCCGCGGCCGAGGGGCTTCCTCCTTTCGTGCTCGGCCTTAGGCGGGGCCTCTGCGGGAACGTCGGGCAGCTTCAGGACGCCGTCGAGCGCGTCGAGGCAGCACTGGAAATAGGCCCGCGGGGTGCCGATGTCGCACCAGTAGCCCTCGAGGGCGAGGCCGAGTATTTCGTCGCCGCGCTCGAGCAGCTTCGGGAACAGGCCAGAGGCGAAGTCGAAGCTCTCGCCCTCGGGAACCAGCTCCATGGCTCGCGGTTCTATGACGTAGATGCCGGTGTTCACGAGGTCGGTCACGACGCGCTCCCAGGGCGGTTTTTCGATAAAGCAGCGCACGCTGCCGCTGGCATCAGGGACGACGAGGCCGTAGCGCAGGGGGTCGCGGCTCTCGTAGAGGGCCATTGTGACGGCGGGGCGGCGGCGCTCATGTTCAGATACGAGACGGCCAAGCTCAAAGTCGCAGGCGGCGTCACCGCTCAGAACGAGGAATGGCTCGTCCCCGATGAAGTCCATGCAGTTTTTGACCCCGCCGGCGGTGCCGAGGGGCTTGTCTTCGATGCGGTAGCACAGGTGAGCGCCGAAGGCGGCGCCGTCGCCGAAATGCTCGATGATCGGCGCGGGGTTGTAGCCCAGCGCGGCGCAGATGTCGGTGATGCCGTTTGCGGTGAGGAGTTCGATGGTGCGTTCCATGAGCGGTTTGCCCAAAAGCGGCACCATGGGCTTGGGCAGACTGCCGGTAACTGCCTTGAGTCTGCGGCCCTCACCGCCGGCCATAATTATCGCTTTCATGGCCTTATTATTTGAGGGCGAGACAGAAATATTGTTGTAAAGATGAACCATGTTTGTTATAATAATAAACTACGACGCGAGGGGGAGAACAGACATGCCGGACATTGCGGAGCTGCACGAGTGCACGGACGCGCAGGAGCAGGAGCGCTTCCTTGAAAAGCTGAGGGCCACGCTGGGCGAGAGCGCTGAAAAGAGGCTTGAGATGTACGGCATGCGGCTGAAGCTGCAGCGGCCGGGCGACCGCGGCGGCCTGCACTGCCTCGAGCTGGGCGCCGGGGACGAGCTTGCGCTGGTGTCCCTTGGCGGCGTGGAGGAAAAACGGCTGCTAATATGCGAAGCTGTGATGCGAGAGGATGCGAGCCGGAAGGCGGTCGTTGACTGGGGTTTTGAGCGCGGCATGGAATATGCCGAGCTTGCCGCCGGGGAGGACGCGGAGCGCTGGGAGCGGCTCGGGTTTGTGAAAAACGGCATGGACGGCGAGGGCCGGGCGATGCTGCTGCTGCCGCCGGCGGGCGATGCGCCGATGACCGTGGGCCTTGCAAACGGGATAGAGGAATTCTGGGCGCTCATCCTGGGCCTGTTTGCCGAGCGGGGCGGGCGCGCGCCGGACGGTATGGGCCGTTCGCGGATGATAGGCGCGATGAGCGCGGGGCGCGTGGCGTTCATAACTGTGAGGCGTCAGGGCAGGCCGGTGGGCCTTTGCTCGGTGAGCCGCTGCTTTTCGAGCCTGACGTGCTGGGATGCAGGGGTGCTGGACGATATCTACATAGAGCCGGCGTTCCGGGGCCGTGGGGTCGAGGGAATGCTGGTGGAGAAGGCGGCGGAGTACTGCCGCAAGCAGGGCATACAGAGCCTGAGCGTCACGGGCGCGCAGGCGCAGCGCCTGCGCGGGCTGGGCTTCACGGAGGAACGCGGCGAGTGCCTCGCAATGCCGCTGCCCTATGAGACGGAGTAAGGGAGGACAGTGCTGCCGTGAATAAAAAGATACAGAGGCTGGTCGAGCCGAATATAAGGCTATACCTTTTCTTCATGGTGGCCTTTGCCGCGGCGTCGCTGTTTTTCGGGCAGTACCTGCTCGCGGCGATAGAGGGCGGCGTGATATTGCTGCTCGTTATCTGCTCGCTGTTCGTGTCGAGGCGGAAGCGGCGGGAGCTGATGGAGTATATCGAGTCCGTGACCTACGACGCGGACACGGCGAAGAACAATACGCTGCTCAATTTTCCGCTGCCGATGGCGGTGTTCTCGCTCAATGACTCGAGGGTGATTTGGGCGAACCAGATATTCTTCAACATGTGCGGGGTGTCAGGCTCGAGGTTCGAGGCGAGGCTGGACGAGCTGGTCCCGGACTTCAGCGGCAAGTGGCTGCTGGAGGGAAAGACGCAATACCCCGGCCTGCTCACGATGAACGACCGGAAGTACCAGATACACGGGAACATCATACGCCCGGCGGAGGAAGAAAAGGAAAAGGGCCACGGGTTTATGGGCATCGCGTACTGGGTGGACGTGACGGAGTACGACGATATCAGGATAAAATACGAGGACACGCGGCCGGTCATAGCGACTATAGTCATAGATAACTATGACGAGCTGGTGAAGAACCACCCGGACAGGATAAAGAACGACCTGCGCGACGCGGTGGAGGACAGCATATCCCAGTGGTGCGACGGGAAGGACGGCTTTTTGAGGAGGTACGACCGGGACAGGTACGTCTTCATCTTCGAGGAGCGCTGGCTGGAGTCGATGAAGGCGGAGAAGTTCTCGCTGCTCAACCAGGTACATTCGGTCGTAAGCCCCTCGGGCATACACGCGACGATAAGCATAGGCGTGGGGCACGACGGCTCAGGCTTTGGGGAGGATTACCAGTTCAGCTCGCTGGCGGCGGAGATGGCGCTCTCGAGGGGCGGCGACCAGGCCGTCATAAAGAATCGGTTCAACTTCGAGTTTTTCGGCGGCCGCGGCAACGAGGTCGAGACGAGGACGAAGGTCAAGAGCCGCGTCATGGCGAATGCGCTGGCGGAGCTTATCGCGGACTCGTCGCGGGTGTTCGTCATGGGCCACAAGTTCGCGGACCTCGACGCGGTGGGCTCGTCGGTGGCGGTGTGCTGCATAGCGCGGAAGAAGGGCAAGCTTTGCCGGATAGTGATAGACCCGGTGAAGAACAGCTCTCAGCTGCTCATTGAGAAGATGAAGAACGACCCGGAGTACCGCAACGCCTTCATAACGCCTCAGGACGCGATGCTGCAGGCGGATGGACGGAGCCTGCTGGTGGTGGTGGATACGAACCGGCCTGAGCAGGTGGAGGACCAGAACCTGCTGGATGCCTGCAACAGGGTGGCGGTCATCGACCACCACCGGCGCGCGGCCTCGTATATACAGAACGCGGACCTGATGTTCCACGAGCCCTACGCCTCGTCGGTGTGCGAGCTCATGAGCGAGGTGCTGCAGGAGATCGTGGATACGGAGGACATACTGCGCAGCGAGGCGGAGGCAATGCTGGCGGGCATCGTGCTGGATACGAAGAACTTCACCATCAGGACGGGCGAGCGTACCTTCGACGCGGCGGCGTTTTTGCGGCGCGCGGGGGCTGATACGACTGAGGTGAAGAAGCTGCTGCAAAACGACATGGAGCACACCGTCGCGAGATATAAGATACTGCAGAGCGCGCAGCTCTACCGCGGGAACATCGCGGTGGCGGTGCCGCAGACGCCGCAGGACCGGGTGGTCGTGGCGCAGGCGGCGGACGAGCTGCTGAATATCTCCGGGGTCGAGGTGTCGTTCGTGGTCACGCCGACGGAGGACGGAGGCGCGAATATCTCGGCGAGGTCGATAGGGGATATGAACGCGCAGATGATAATGGAGAAGCTGGGCGGCGGCGGCAACCGCTCGGCGGCGGCGGCGCAGCTGAAGGATACGAGCCTGAGGGACGCCGTGAACGACCTGTTTGCCGCGATAGACGATTATCTGGACGGCTGATGAGGCCGGTTTGGGAAAGGGAGACGAGCCATGAAGGTCATATTCAACGTTGATGTCAGGGGACAGGGCAAGAAGGGCGAGATGAAGGAGGTCTCGGACGGCTACGCGAGGAACTACCTGCTGCCTCGGAAGCTGGCGAGCGAGGCTACGCCGGACGCGCTCAACGCGATAAAGCTCAAGGAGAAGGCAAAGGCGGCGCAGATGGCGAAGGAGAAGGCGCTGGCGGAGGAGAACGCGAAGCGGCTCTCGGGCGTGGTCGTGCAGATAAAGGCGAAGGCGGGCCAGGGCGGCAGGCTGTTCGGTGCTGTGACGAGCCAGGAGATATCGGACGCGCTCCGTGCCCAGCACGGGATAGAGATAGAGAAGAACAAAATAGTACAGGCGGAGCCGATAAAGCAGTTTGGGACGTATGAAGTGAAGGCGAAGCTTGGCTACGAGGTATCGGGCACAATAAATCTGATAGTGACGGAGCAGAAATAAGGTCGGAGGACGCTGATGGAGGAGCTTCTGGGGCGGCGGACGCCGTATTCGGCGGCGGCCGAGCAGGCGGTCATAGGCTCGATGCTGATAGACGCGCGCTGCATACCCGAGGTCGTAGACAAGGTGAAGTCGGCGGACTTCTATATACAGGCGAACCGGGAGATATTTGAGACGATGTACTCCATGTTCGCCTACGGGCAGACGATAGACCCGGTGACGGTACTGGACCAGATGAAGGTCCGGGGCGTGAGCCACGACAATACCGAGCAGTATTTGAAGGAACTCATGCTGGTGACGCCGACAGCGGCGAATGTGCTGGAGTACGCGGCCATAGTGCGTGACCGCGCGCTTCTGCGCGCTCTGGGGACGGTGGCGGACGAGATATCGAAGCTGGTGTACGAGGGAGCGGGCGAGGCGGACAGCATGCTCGAGGCTGCAGAGCGGAAGATATTTGCACTGAGTAAAGACCGGAGCCTCGGCGGGCTTGAGCCTGTGGCGACGGTCGTGCAGAGGGTATACGATAATATCTCGGAGGCGGCGGACTCGGAGGGTGGTACGCCGGGGATAACGACCGGCATGAAAGAGCTGGACAATACCATTCTGGGCATGGGGTCTGGCGACCTGATACTGGTAGCGTCGAGGCCGGGCATGGGCAAGACGAGCATAGGGCTGAACGTAGCGCTGTCGGCGGCAAAGGCGACGGGGAAGACTGTTGCGGTGTTTTCGCTGGAGATGACGAGGGAGCAGCTGGTGATGAGGCTGCTGGCGGGCGAGGCGCTGGTGGACAGCAAGAAGCTGCAGACGGGCAAGCTGACGAACGACGAGTGGAAGCGCATAGGCTCGGCTGCGGGCGTGCTGAGCGAGACGGATATAAGGATAGACGACAACCCGACGCTGACGGTGGCGGAGATGAACGCGCAGTGCCGCAGGCTCAAGAATCTGGGGCTTATCGTGGTGGACTACCTGCAGCTGATGCAGTCGGCGGGCAGCGGGAACAGCTGGGCGAACGAAAGCCGCACACAGGCGGTGTCGGACATAAGCCGGATGATGAAGATCATGGCGAAGGAGCTGGGCGTACCGGTGCTGTGCCTGAGCCAGCTGTCGAGGGCGAACGAGAAGCGGCAGGACAGAAGGCCGATGCTCTCGGACCTGCGCGAGTCGGGCGCAATAGAGCAGGATGCGGATGTAGTCATGGGCATATACAGGGAAGGATATTATAATAACGAGTGCGAGAACCCGAACGAGGCGGAGCTTATCATACTCAAGAACCGGCGCGGTCAGACCGGCACGCTGAACATGATGTGGCTGCCGGAGTACACGTCGTTCGTGGCGCTGGACAAGAGGCACAGCGATGAATGAGGCTCTGGTGCCGGAGGGAGGCAAAGTGCTCTGCGCAGTCTCGGGCGGAGCGGACTCGGTGTATCTGCTGTGCAGGCTGAAGGAACTGGCGGAGGCCGGCAGGTGCACGATCGAAGCGGCGCACTTCAATCACTGCCTGAGGGGAGCAGAGTCGGAGAGAGACGAGGCTTTCGTCAGGGAGCTGTGCGGGAAGCTGGGAATAGAGGCTCATTTCGGCCGCGGCGACGTCGCGGCTTTTGCGGTGCAGATGGGACTGGGCACGGAGGACGCGGCGAGGAGACTGCGGTACGCTTTCCTTGAGGAGACGGCGGAGCGGACAGGTGCGGCGGCGATAGCGACTGCGCATACGGCGAACGACAACGCGGAGACGATGCTGCTGAATCTGGCCAGAGGCTCGGGCCTGCGCGGGCTGTGCGGAATACCTGAGCGCCGGGGCAGGATAATAAGACCGATACTGGATACGACGAGACAGGAGATAGAGGAATATCTCGAGGCTAAGGGCATGGCCCACGTGGAAGACAGCACGAACGCCGCTGACGACTATGCGCGCAACCGGATACGGCACCGGGCGGTGCCGGCGCTTGAGAGCGTGAACCCTGAGTTCGCGCGCGCGGCGACTCGCGCGGCGGCGCTGTTGAGGCGGGACGAGGAATACCTGGAGGGCCTTGCGAGGGAGTTTCTGGGGAAGCACCCGGAGGGCATCCCCTGCGGGGAACTGCTGGAGCTGCCGTTGCCGGTGTCAACGCGGGCGTTGAGGCTGGCGTCGGGCGCCTCGCTGTCGGAGCGACAGGTGGACGCGGCGCTGGAGCTTGCGCGCGGCAAGGGTCTGGGATACCTGAGCATGCCGGGGACGCGGCTCAAAAGGGAGCGCGGACTCCTGAACTTCGGCCGGGAGGAAGCAGGTGAGACGATGCCGGACAGAGCGCTTGAGCTGGATGGCAGGACGGAGATACCGGAGGCCGGCATTGGGTTAGTGTGCCGGAGACTGGATGAGGCAGGCGAAATTCACAGTTCATTAAACACTTTTTTCTTTAAATGTGAGAATATCTGTGGTACTATAACCTGTACGCCGAAACGGGACGGAGACAAAATAAGGCTGGATGGCCGCGGGTGCACGAAGAAGCTGAAGGAGCTGTTTTCGGAGCGCGGGCTGAGCCTTGAGGAGCGGCGCGCGGCGGTCGTGCTGAGGGACGAAGCGGGGCCGGTGGCGGTCGTGGGCTTCGGCGCGGCGGAGCGGATGCGGCCCGGGAAGGGCGACGCGGCGCTGAGAGTGGATGTAATAAAATTATAAATTCATAAATGGGTCGGGGGACAGGCAAAATGAGAGAGGATATGGAGAGGATACTGCTGACGGAGGCTGAGCTGAAGGAGCGCGTGGCCGAGTTGGGCAGGCAGATAACGGAGGATTACGCGGGCAGGGAGCCGATATTCGTGGGCGTGCTCAAGGGCTGCTTTATATTCATGGCGGACCTGCTAAGGAGCGTGGAACTGCACTGCACGATGGATTTCATGGCGGTTTCGTCGTACGGCGACGGGACGACGACGACCGGCGCTGTGAAGATAAATAAGGACTTGTCGCGGGATATCGCGGGCAAGGATGTCATAATAGTGGAGGATATACTGGACAGCGGCGTGACGCTGAGTTATCTGAAAAACTACCTGTCGGTGAGGCAGCCGGCGTCGATAAAGATAATAACGCTGCTGGATAAGCCCTCGAGGCGGAAGGCGGACATCACGGCGGACTACTCGGGCTTTGAGGTGGAGGACGCCTTTGTCGTGGGCTACGGCCTGGATTACGCGGAGAGGTACAGGAACCTGCCGTATATTGGCATATTGAAGCCGGAAGTGTACGCCTGAGCGCGGGCGTTCATATACAGTGAAGTATCCGAAGGATGTGAAGAATAGTTGAAACCTCAGAGGAACCGGGCGCGTGACCTCGGTTTTTACGTACTCATAATGATCATACTGCTGGCGGTCGTGTATACTATGACGACGCCGAGCGTGTCCGAGGAGATGGTGTACTCGGACGTGGTGGACCTGTTCAAAAACGAGCAGGTGGAGAGCTTCGTGATACGCGGCTCGGACATCATCATCACGAAGAAGGGGGCGCAGCCGGGCGAATCGGCCGTGACCTACAGCCTCTATGACGTGAGCTACTTTCTGCTGCAGATGGGCGACCTCATCGATGAGCAGCACGAGGCGGGCATAATCAAGGACTACGACCTGGACGAGGGCTTTGTCTGGCCGTGGTGGGCGAGCATGATACCGTACCTGCTGCTCATAGGCGTGATGTTCGCGCTGTGGTACTATATGATGAACAAGTCGGGCGGCGGTGCGCCGGGCGTCGGCAAGTTCGGCAAGGCGCGCACGAAGCTTGGCAGCGAAGAGCAGAAAAAGGTGACCTTCGCCGACGTCGCCGGCTGCGACGAGGAGAAGGCCGAACTGCAGGAGGTCGTGAGCTTCCTGAAGAACCCGCGGGCATATACGGAGATGGGCGCGAGGATACCGAAGGGCGTGCTGCTGGTCGGCCCTCCGGGCACGGGCAAGACGCTCATTGCCAAGGCCGTCGCGGGCGAGGCGGGCGTGCAGTTTTTGTCGATATCCGGCTCGGACTTCGTTGAGCTGTACGTCGGCGTTGGTGCGTCGAGGGTCAGGGACCTGTTCGACCAGGCGAAGAAGGTCGCCCCGGCCATCATATTCATTGACGAGATAGACGCCGTCGGCCGGCAGAGGGGCTCGGGCCTCGGCGGCGGCCACGACGAGAGAGAGCAGACCCTGAACCAGCTGCTCGTCGAGATGGACGGCTTCACGAATAACGAGGGCGTCATCGTCATGGCGGCGACGAACCGGGACGATATACTGGATAACGCCCTGACGAGGCCGGGCCGCTTCGACCGGAGGGTGTATATCGGCCTGCCGGATATAAGGGGCCGCGAGGCGATACTGCGCGTGCACGCCAGAGGCAAGCCGCTGGGGGACGACGTGGATCTGAACTCGATAGCGAGGGGTACGCCGGGATTCTCCGGCGCGGACCTGGAGAACCTGCTGAACGAAGCGGCGCTCATGGCTGTGTCGAACGGCAGACGGTTCATCACCTCTTATGAGATAGAGGAAGCCATCCGCAAGGTGCAGATGGGTCCGGAGAAAAAGAGCAAGGTCATGAGCGACCGTGCGCGGAAGCTGACGGCCTACCACGAGGGCGGCCACGCGGTCGTGTCCGAGTTCCTCGAGCATACGGACCCGGTGCACTATATCACGATCATCCCGCGCGGGCCTTCGGGCGGCGCGACGTATTTCCGGCCGAAGGAGGATTTGGAGAACTTCCATTCGTACTCAGAGCTGTTCGAGAATATCGTGGTGTCGCTGGGCGGCCGCGTGTCGGAAAAGCTGTTTTTGGACGATATCTCGACGGGCGCGTCGGGGGATATACAGCAGGCGACGAACCTTGCGCGGGCTATGGTGACGCAGTTCGGCATGAGCGAGAAGCTGGGGCCGATAAGCTACGACTCGTCGGGCCACAGCATCTTCATCGGGCGGGACTTCGGCACGACCAAGAGCTACTCGGAGGAGACGGCGGCGATCATCGACGAGGAGGTCAAGCGCATCTTCGACGAGGCGAGCGCGAAGGCGGAGAGCATCCTGACCGAGCACGCGGATATCATAAAGGGCCTTGCGGACTACCTGCTGAAGAACGAGAGCATGGAGGGAGAGGACTTCAGCCGCTACTGCCGGACAGGGAAGCTGCCTGAGAAAAAGGCCCCGCCGAGGCCGCGGGATAATACAATAGAGCCGCCGGCGAGGCATATAAGTTATACCTTCGACGAGCCGGCGACGATACCGGCACCCGAGGCTGAGCCGGAACAGTCGAAGACGGAACCGGAGACGAAGCCTGAGGGCGACGGGGAAGACAATAAGCAATAACTTGCACAGGGCGGGGAGAGATTCCCGCCCTGAAACTGCGGGATGGAGCCGACGCAGCGAATTGAAAGGCGGGCAGCAGGCATGTGCACGAGCATAGCGTTTCCGGGACTGGAGCTTTATGGGCGGAACCTCGACCTCGAGTACCACTTTGGGGAGAAGGTGGTCATCACGCCGCGCGCCCATGGTTTTACCTTCCGGCACCTTGAACCGATGGAGAGGCACTACGCGATGATCGGCATGGCTTCTGTCGCGGAGGACACGCCGCTCTACGCCGAGGCTGTGAACGAGAAGGGCCTGTACATGGCGGGGCTGTACTTTCCGGGCAACGCCCGGTACTTTGACAGGCCGGAGAACGAAAGACTGAATGCCGCGCCCTGGGAGCTGATACCGCTCATACTGGGCGGCTGTGCCACGCTGAAGGAGGCAAGAGCCAAGCTCGAGCGAGTGCACCTGCTTGCCGAACCTTTTGCTCCTGGTTACCCGCTAGCAGCTCTGCATTGGCAGGTAGCCGCGCGGGACGGTTCTATTATAGCGGAGCCGATGGATGACGGACTGCATATCTACGAAGACAGACCGGGGGTGCTGACCAATAATCCGCCTTACCCTTACCAGCTCATGAACCTGACCAACTACCGCCGGCTCTCTGTCGAGGCGGGCGCAAACAGCTTTTGCCCGGAGCTGGGGCTGAACGTCTACGGCCAGGGCATGGGAGCCATCGGACTGCCGGGCGACGCGTCTCCGATGTCGCGCTTTGTTCGTGCAAGCTTTCTGAAATGCCACGCGGACATGGGCGATGGGCGGCCTGAGCAGATAAGCCGTTTTTTCCGCCTGTTGGACGCAGTGGCAATGGTGAAGGGCAGCGTGGTCACGCCCGAGGGCAGGTTGGACGAAACGATATATACCTGCTGCGCTGACGCCCGGGCGGGAGTCTACTATTACAAGACCTACGACAGCTGCTGTGTCCACGCAGTTCGCATGAGTGAGACGTCGCGCGAGGGAGAGAAGCTCGGTGTTTTCCCGCTTGAGAACAGTCCGAGGTTTTGCTTTATTGAGTGAGCGGGCACAAAATATATGGAAACAAGGAGATGCAAAGATAGATGAAGCTGGGTATCGTCGGATTGCCCAACGTGGGCAAGAGCACATTGTTCAACGCCATTACGAACGCAGGCGCGGAGAGCGCGAACTACCCGTTTTGTACCATAGACCCCAACGTCGGCATGGTGACGGTGCCGGACGAGCGGCTGGATTTCCTCGCGAAGCTGTATGAGCCTAAGAAATATACTCCTGCGGTCATAGAATTCGTGGACATAGCGGGCCTCGTGAAGGGCGCATCGAAGGGCGAGGGCCTGGGCAACAAGTTTCTCGAGAACATACGCCGCACGGACGCCATAGTCCACGTGGTGCGCTGCTTTGACGACGAGAATATCATCCACGTCGAGGGCGGGGCCGACCCGAAGCGGGATATCGAGATAATCGAGCTGGAGCTAATAATGGCGGACATGGAGCTGGTCGAGCGCCGCATAGAGAAGGCGAAGAAGGCCGGCAAGGGCGGGGACAAGAAGTTCCTGCACGAGGCCAGCGTGTTCGAGGGCCTCTATGAGCACCTGAACTCTGGCCGGAGCGCGAGAAGCTACGAGTGCACGGAGGATGAGCTGGAGCTTATCTCTACCTGCGACCTGTTGAGCCTCAAGCCTGTCATCTACGCCGCGAACCTCGACGAGGCGGGCATGAGCGGGTATAAGGAAAACAAATATTACCTCGCGGTCAAGGAGATAGCGGACGCGGAGGGCGCGCAGACGCTGCCGATCTGCGCAAAGATAGAGCAGGAGATAGGCGAGCTGCCGGAGGAGGACAAGGCCATGTTCCTGGAGGAGCTGGGCCTTGCGGAGTCGGGCCTGGACAGGCTCATAAAGTGCTCCTACGCGCTTCTGGGCCTCATCAGCTTCCTCACCTGCGGGCCGGACGAGTGCAGGGCCTGGACGATCAGGAAGGGCACGAAAGCGCCTCAGGCGGCAGGGAAGATACACTCTGACTTCGAGCGCGGCTTCATAAGGGCTGAGATCGTCGCCTTCGACGACCTGAAAGCCTGCGGCAGCATGGCAGCCGCCAAGGAGAAGGGCCTTGTTCGCTCCGAGGGCAAGGAGTATGTAATGAAGGACGGGGACGTCACTTTGTTCAGGTTCAACGTGTGAGAGCGGAATAAAAGAACGAACCCGCCGCGGAAAGGGAAAATTCCGCGGCGGGTTCGTTTTTGTATGAGGTCAGATTTTCCTGAGCTTGAGGAAGACGCTTGGCGTGAGCTTGAGCTTGCCCATGGGATGCTGGAGCGGGCGCTCGAGCCTGACGAGCTTGTCCTTTCCAAAGACGGACTTGAGCTTTGCGGAGCGGAAAAGGGAGACGGCCATCTGGTCGACTATCTCGAAACCCGCTTCGCGCAGCTGCTGCTCGACGTAAGCGGGGTGGAAATTGTAGTAGACGCTGTCGCTGCGGCGGGTAGGCTCATGGTCGAAGGGCTTCGCGGTGGAGCGTCCGACGAGGCAGCGTGCGATCTCGAGCGCGTTGCGCTTGTTTGCGTACTCGAGGACGAACAGGCCGCCGGGCTTGAGGACGTTGTAGACCTGGGAGAAGAAGTCCTGAACGCACTCGACGTGGTGGAGGACGCGGACACAGATGGCGGCGTCAAAGGTCTGGCCGAGCTGTGCGAGCTCATAGAGGTCGGCGTTTTCGCAGCGGACGTTGGTGAGGCCGAGCTTGGCCATGCGTTCGCGGGCCTCGTCGAGCAGATGCTCGGCCCTGTCGGTGAGCAGGACGGAGCGGCAGCGCGGAGCGTATTCTTCGGCGAGGCGGCCGAAGCCGGCGCCGATCTCGATACAGTCGCCGGAGAAGTCGGCGGTAAGTTTTCTTATAGCGATACGTTCGACGGCATCCTCGTAGTCGCGGCCTTCTGCCCAGAAGGCCTGATAGTTGGTGTCGCTGTAATCGCAGATCTCATGAGTGCGCATCAGGCGTCAAACCTCCTTGGTGAGAGTGATTATAACCGAGCAGGTGATAGTATAAACTGGGACAAGTGCGAGCGCAAGGGGAAAGCTGTAAAAAAGCGGCTTCCGAGATCGGAAGCCGCTGGTGCGCGAGGCGGGACTTGAACCCGCACGTGCGTAGTGCACACTAGAACCTGAATCTAGCGAGTCTGCCAATTCCACCACTCGCGCATTTGG
>URDJ01000028.1 GCA_900546615.1 uncultured Eubacteriales bacterium
GCGCCGCCCCACCGGCCAGCTCGTCATGCCCATAGTCCGCGCCCACCGCTTCGCCGTAGGCCATATATTCACTGCCAACCGCGTTCTCGAGCGCACGGAGCAGTTCGTTACAAATCTCAGCCATTTTGTCCTCCTTACAGTTCTCTGCAAATTTCGTCTATGCCGGTAAACCGGTATTTCGCCTCGTCCAGCAGCGCCCTGCGGTCGATCTTGCCGGAACCCATACGGGGCAAATCGGGCAGGACGGTATAGTAGAGCGGTTTTTTGAAGCCCGCCAGCTTCTGCCTCGTGTAGGCAACGACCTTTCGCAGGTCAAGACTGTCCGAATTAGGCACGACCGCCGCCGCCACCGCCTCGCCCCATTTCGGGTCGGGCAGACCCACCACCGCACAGTCCACGATGTCCGGGTGCTCGCGCAGAACTGATTCGACCTCGTTTGGGTAGACGTTTTCGCCGCCGGTCTTGATCATCGCGCTCTTGCGGTCGAGGAAGAAGAACAGCCCGCGCTCGTCGATGCGGAACACGTCGCCGGTGCTGTACCAGCCGTCGCGGAGCACCTTGCCCGTTTCTCCCGGGTCGTCGAGGTAGCCCAGCATCACGAAGGGGGAAGAGACAAGCAGCTCACCCGGCTCGCCCGGAGCCGCCTCGGTGCCGTCGTCGCGGACTATCCTGACGTCAATGAACTGCCCTATCCAGCCCGCACTGTCCACAATATCCGGCTGCTGTTCCAGAAGCTCCCGCGTGAAATACAGGCTCATGCTGCACGCGGCGCAGAACTCTGTGCCGCCGTAGGAGGTCTTAATGCGCACGCCGGGGAACAGCTCCTGCATGGCCTGTACGTACTCGGTCGAGAGCTTGCCGCCGGTCGCCCAGATGAAGTTCACGCTCCCGAAGCTCTGACGTCGGAAACTCTCGTCGTTATACAGCCGCATGATATTCACTGGAGGTACGAGAAAGAGCTGAGTCACGGAATACTTGCGTATCAGCTCTGCATAGACGTCTGGCTCGACGCCGTTTACACCGACATAGGTCCCGCAGAGCGCGACGGACTTGAGCAGCATGCTGAGCCCTCCGGTGTGAAAGAGCGGCGAATGCGAGAGTATGGATATGTGCTCGGTCTTGTAGAACTCGTGCTCGGCAGCCATCTGCATGGCGTAGTCGTAGATCATGCGCTGGGTGCGGATAACGCCTTTGGACAGCCCGGTGGAGCCGCTGGTGTAGAGTATGGTCGACCAATCGGTTTCGCAGATATCCACGCCGGGCGGCTCGGGGCTGCCCGAGGCTGTCAGCTCGTCGAGGCACAGGTGTCCGTTGGGTGCTACGCCGCCGAAGGTGATCTGGTGCTCCACGCCGGAGCCGCTTGTGTCGCGGCCGAGGATGATATCCCGCCATTTCGGAGCATAAAACAGCGCTCGGCACCCGGCGCGGCGAACGTCGCGGGAGAGTTCCTCGCGGGTCATGCGGTAGTTCAGCAGCACCGTGACGATGCCCGCCTTTTGTGCGGCGAACCACATCACGGAAAATTCGTTGCAGTTGTCGCAGACAAAGCCTATCCGGCTGCCTTTGCCCAGACCGAGCGCTATAAGCGAGTTTGCCAGACTGTTCGTCCTGTCCTCGAACTCCGCGTAGCTGACAGCGCCGGAAGGGTCGGCAAGAGCCGTGCGGTCAGGGTAGTACCTGGCCGCTTTTCTAAGTAGACTGCATATTCCATACATCCCAATACCCCCTTTTTTACGGCAGCCCCGGAGACTGTGCTCAGGCCCCGAGCTTATCCAGTATCTGCGGCAGAGCGGTGGCCGCGTCGCCGACAAGCGTGTAGTCAGCCTGTGCGACGATGGGCGCGTTCTCGTTCTTGTCGATGGCAAAGATGACGCCGGCCTGGTTGACGCCGACCATGTGCTGTACCTGGCCGGAGATGCCGACGGCCAGGTAGAACGCGGGCTTGAGCATGCAGCCGGAGACACCTATGTAGCGCTCCTTGGAGTACCAGTGTTCTTCCTCGGCAACGGGGCGGGTGCAGCCGATCTCCGCGCCGAGCGCGGCGGCAAGCTTCTCCAGAGCGGGTATGTTGTCGGCGGAGCCAAGCCCGCGCCCGACGCCGACTACGCGTTTGGCGGCGGCGAGGTTCACGCTCGAAGCCTCGGCTTCGGCCAAGCTGACGAGTTCAAGTCCCGCGGCGCCTGCCTCGGGCAGAGGCAGTGCCTCGGCAGTCCCGGCGGCCTCCGCAGGCTCGAAAGCCCCGGCCTGTACCACCGCAACGGCGGGTGCCTTGCAGGTCTCGGTCATAAAGGCCGTGCCGCCATAGACCATCCTGACTGCCGTGAGCGTGTCGCCCTCGCAGACGAGAGATGATATGTCGCACAGAGGGCTGGCGCCGAGCGCCGCCGCCGCGATGCCCGCGACGAGCCTTCCGTCAGTGTTCGCCCCGCAGAGCACCAGCTCGGGAGACACTTCCTTAATAAGCTCGCTCAGCGCTCCTAGGCAGAGCGGCACGGGCCTGTCCGCAGGCAGGGAATATACCGCGTCGGCGCCAAAGCTGTCTGCGCAGGAGGTCGCCAGCACTACCTTTTCACCCATACTGCGCGCGGCGGAGCAAAGCTCGGCCGCCGTGCCGGCGTCGGGGGCAAATACAAATACTTTTCCGAACATTTCAGTTTACCTCCTCACAGATGCTTCCTGATGGCCTTGACGAACTCGTCCACGCCGCCGTCGTCCGACTGCCTGAATACCACCTTCCGACGCTCGGCACTCTCGGGCGCGAGGATGGAGACGCACTCGACCGACCTGTCCGACGCCTCGAACTCGGAGGCGTCCCAGACCTCAACGGGCTTTTTGCCCGCTGCGAGTATTTCCTTCATCGAGGGGATGTGCGCCCTGCAGATGTCGCTCGTGACGGATACGACGGCAGGGCAGGAGATGTGGTACTTTTCCGTCCGGCTGCCGGAGACGCGCCCGGCGGTGAGCACGCCCGAGTCGTACTCTAGAGAGCTTACGCAGTTGAGCGTCGGCAGGCCCATGAGCGCGCCGAGGAGGTTGCCCAGCTGCTGGGAATACATGTCGCCGGAGCCTTCGCCGCATATGACGAGGTCTACGCCGCCAATCTTTTCTATCGCCTGCTTCAGCAGCCTCGCTGTGGACAGCAGGTCCCCGCACTCTGGGCAGCGGACGCCGTACATCTTTGCCGGTCCGCGCGAGAGGACGGCCTTGCGCATCTTGGAGTTATCCACGGCCTCTCCGCCGGCCGTCAGGACCTCCACGGTCCCGCCGCTGGCCGCTGCCAGCTTCATGCCTGCTTCGATGGCGTTGAGATCATAGGGACTGATCACCCATGCGGCCGCATCGGCCTTTATCGTCCTGTCCGGGGCAACGGAGATCTCGTTCTCGTCCCGTATGTACTTGTAGCATACAAGGATCTTCATAAAGCACCTCACTATTATTATTCCGCTCCGGGGCCGCTTCAAAGCATCCGCGGGGCCTCGCTAAAATCATGAGCAATATCTATGCCAACTCTGTGACAATAATTTTTTTTACACGAGCAAAAGAGTCCCCGGGCCGCACTTCGGCGGCCTGGGGACTCTCTAACAATGTTTCTGAATAACCGGGAAGCTTCAGGTTTGTTCCTCCTGCTCAAGCTCGCTGAGTATTCTGTACAGCGTCGTGCGGGCAATGCCCATGCGTTTGGCGACTTTTGATTTGTTGCCCGCGTATTCTTTCATCAGTCGCTCGGCGGTCTCGCGCCTGTATTCGCGGAAGGAGCTGGTCTCCTGCGCGGCGGAGCCCGGCGCCTGCTGCGGCCTGTTCGGGTCGGGTATGTTTACGATCTCCTCGGGCAGATGCCGCAGCTCCAGCACCCGGCCGTCGCAGGTCACGACGCCGCGCTCTATGACGTTTCTCAGCTCGCGCACGTTGCCCGGCCAGTCGTAGGTCAGCAGCGCGCCGCGCGCTTCGCTCGAGACCCCGTCGACCTGCTTGCCGTGTGCCTTTGAAAAGCGCGCGATGAAGAAATCGGTGAGCGCGGAGATATCGTCCCTGCGGCTGCGGAGCGGCAGCATGTTCAGGGATATGATATTCAGCCTGTAGTAGAGGTCGAGCCTGAAGGAGCCGTGCTTTATGCTCTCCTCCAGCTTCTGATTCGTCGCGACTATGAGACGCACATCGACAGGCGTGGGGCGGCTGCCGCCTATGCGCGTGATAGCGTTGTCCTCGAGCACGCGCAGCAGCACGCTCTGCATGTCCGGGGGCATTTCTGCTATTTCGTCCAGGAACAGCGTGCCCCCGTCGGCCAGCTCGAACTTGCCCTTAGCGCCGTGCCTGCTCGCCCCGGTGAATGCCCCTCCGACGTAGCCGAAAAGCTCGCTGCCTATGAGGTCGCGGGGTATCGCGGCGCAGTTGACCGAGACGAAAGGCTTGCTCCGGCGGTCGGAGGCGTTGTGTATGGCGTGGGCGAAAAGCTCCTTGCCTGTACCGCTCTCACCCCTGATGAGTACCGTACACTTGGTGTTGGCTATGCGCTCGGCAAAGCGCTTGAGCTGCTTGAAACGCTCGGAAACTCCCACGAGGTCGTCGAAGGTGTACTTTGCGCTGCCGGACTGAGAATGCTGCTCCTGGGCGTGCTGCGCCCTTTGCGCCGTTATGACCATCCCGCCCGTGGGACGGTCCATTGGGGTGCAGCTGACATAGAATTCGGCGGGGCCGAGCGCCGCAAATTTGAGCTGCCGGGGATACGGGGTCACGGCGCCTTCGCGCAGGCCGTCGAGGGCATATGAAAGCTCTGGCACCACCTGCGTGAGAGGGAAGTTTATCACCGCACTGTAGTCGGTCTTGAACATCGTGTAAAACACGTCGTTGGCATAGGTAATCTGCCCGCTGCTGCCGATTATGATGAGCAGGTTCTCGGTCCTTTCCTCACTGTAGTCCCGGCGGAACATCGTGTCCTTGATGAGCACGTCTTCCGTCACGAGGC
Organism: uncultured Eubacteriales bacterium; assembly: GCA_900546615.1. Lineage (GTDB taxonomy): Bacteria > Bacillota > Clostridia > Oscillospirales > Oscillospiraceae > Scatomorpha > Scatomorpha pullistercoris. Next base: position 4,964 of record URDJ01000028.1, read on the forward strand.
CGGCGGAAAAAATGGATTCCGTGGCGTCGATGAGCCTGAACAGGCTCACGGTCTCGGCATTCAGCCTGTCGAGCCGGGCGGCCAGAAGTATGTGGACATAGCGGCCGTAGCGGCCGTGGACGGTGAAAGCGTAAAAGGCGTATGGCCTGAGCGCGTGGGCATAGTTCTGCTCGCCGACCGTCCAGACGCCCTGGGCACAGCGGGCCGAGAGCGCGGCGGCGTTGGTGCCTATCACGTCCTCGCTGAGGTCGGAGCCGATACGCAGGTTGCGCTCGCGCAGCTCCTCCTTGAGCTGCTCATTCCCGTAGCGGCCGTAAACGCAAAAATCTGGAGAGACGTAAAAAAGGCAGACCTCATGCGATATGAGCGCCTCGGTGAGCTGCTTGTAGTACTTCGGCGCCGACTCGCGGATGAGCATGGTGTGCCCCGAAATGGCACGACGGCTCCTGGCCCTGCCTTCAGCCGTCACAGCGGGAAGGCTGCCTTCAAAGTCGGGCAGACCGGATCTTCCGCACCTGAAAAGAGAGCTATCGATCATGTCGAGTATCTCTCTGTCCTGAGAGATTTCAAAGCGCTGCTCGGGCATATGCTCCTCCTTTTTTGTAAGGGCAGGCAAGAAGTCGAAAAATGTCCAATCGTCTCATCTCGTTGGACAATAATATATCAAAGTCCCAATGCTATTGTCAAGTAGCCCAAAATCATTCCTATAAATATGTGGAAAATGTAGCAAAACAACACAAGAGTGTAGCGATACAGAGTTGTAGCGGATTGATACATTTTTACCGAAGTTTGAAACGGCCATTCGCGGAGGCGCGCGGCGGGGAGTAGGAAAGGGCGGGGAAAATATTTTTACCCGGGTAGGCGGGCAATTGGCACGGCGATTGCTGTGTTAGAAGGCAGACAAGTCTGTCGCATAATTAACGACAGACATCCGGCCTTTTGGCCGGGAGAAAGGAGAGACGCATGGATTTCAGAAAGACGGAGGAGCAGGAGCTGCTGCTTGAGAGCATCGACGAGTTTTTCGCCAGCGGTGAGTTCGACGAGAGCTATATACAGCGCTGCGAGGCGGAACAGAAGCCGCTCAAGGAGTTCAGGCTTGCGGCGATCGAGGCCGGCTTCGGCATGCTCGGCATACCCGAGGAGTTCGGCGGGGTCGAGGTAGATACGCAGACTCTGGTAATGGTAGGCGAGCAGGTTTACAGCCATGGCTATCCCTCGGGGCTGGGGGCTCTGCTTCAAGTGGACGACATGCTGAAGTTCGGCACACCGGAGCAGCAGAAGAAGGTCATCGACAGGCTGATCGAAGGCGACGCGATGGGCTTCTGCCTCGGCCTGAGCGAGCCGCAGGCGGGCTCAGACAGCAACGCCATCACGACTTCGTTTGTGCGCAAGGACGGCAAGGTGGTCATAAATGGCCACAAGACCTTCTGCACTGACGCTGACAGGGCGAAGTACATGCTGTGCATGACGCGTGATTTCACGAAGAAGGACCTGCCTCCCAACAAGACGATGACGACCTGGCTGGTGCCGATGGACGCCCCGGGCGTGACGGTAAAGCCGATGCACAAGGTCGGCCACCGCACGAGGAGCATGTGCGAAGTGTACCTGGACAATGTCGTGATAGAGGAAAGCGACATGGTCGGCAAGGAAGGCGAGGGCTTCATGACGGTCATGAAGAACTTCGAGGTGGAGCGTCTGGTGATAGCGGCGGATTCTCTGGGCATAGCGGTGTGCTGCTATAACGACGCGCTGAGGTACGCGACGCAGAGGGTCCAGTTCGGCAAGACGATAGGTTCGTTCCAGCTGGTGCAGGAGATGCTGGTGGACATGCGTATCAAGATAGAGAACATGCGTAACTTCCTGTACAAGACGGCGTGGGAGAAGGACAACGGCATGTCGATAAAGACTACTGCGGCGCTGTGCAAGCTCTATTGCGCGCAAGCGGGCTTTGAGGTAGCGGATTCCGCAATGCAGATACTGGGCGGCATCGGCTATACGGAGGACCACCGGGTGGCGAGGCTCTGGCGCGATGCCCGCATGCACCGCATAGGCGGCGGTACCGACCAGATCATGGTCCACATCGCCGGCCGCTCCATACAGAAGGAACTCACCCGCTGACGGAGCCGGGCGACAATATAAAGAAAGGTGACTGTTATGGAAAAGGGAAAAGGCTTTAACGTGGTAAAACTCCTGAAAATCATTATACCCATCATCATTGCGGTACTCATAGCCATGATAGCCCCGCCGGAGGGACTGACGGTCGAGTCGATGCGTTTTGCCGGCATATTCATCTGCCTCATCATCTGGATGGTTCTGAACGTGTGGCCCGACTTCGTCATCACCATAGTGGGCCTGTGCGCGTTTGTGGTTTTCGGCGTCTGCTCGTTTGGCGATGCGTTCTCGCCCTTTGCGGGTTCCTCCGTGTGGCTGGTCATCGGCGCGTTCGGACTGTCTGCGGGCGTTGCCAAGAGCGGGCTGCTCAAGCGGCTGTCGTTCATGATACTCAAGGTGTTCCCGGAGAATTTCCAGGGTCAGGTCACGGCGCTGTTCACCACCGGCCTTGTCATCAGCCCGCTGATCCCGAGCCTCAACGCGAAGGCTGCAATACTTGCACCGTTCTCCGCTCAGATTTCCGAGTCGCTGGGCTATGAGAAGGGCAGCAAGGGTGCGCGCGGCCTGTTTGGGGCAATGGCTATAGCCACTACCATCCTCGGCATGGCGTTCTACAGCGGCGCGGTGCCCGTATTCACCCTCATCGGCATGATGCCTGAGGAACAGCAGGCCGGCATGAGCTGGATAAGCTGGTTCAGCGGCACCTGGCTCTGGCTGATCATAATGCTGGTTCTCTGCTTCCTGGCTATCATCATGCTCTATAAGCCTGCGCAGGGCGCCAAGACTGCGGAGAAGGGCCTTGCGAAGAAGCAGCTCGAGGCCCTCGGCCCCATGAGCAGGAAGGAAAAGATCGCGGCCGTACTCCTCGCTGTCAGCCTTGTGGGCTGGATGACCACTGATATCACCGGCATCGACGCCACGATGGTCTCCCTCATAGTGCTCATGCTCATGTTCATTACCGGTATCCTGTCTGGTCCCGACTTCAAGAACAGCATCGCCTGGTCGAGCGTTGTGTTCATCGGCTGCATCTACTCTCTGGCCTCGCTGATTTCCAAGATGGGATTCTCGTCTTACCTGGCTCAGGTGCTCGCTCCGGTGCTGTCTCCGGTCGTCAGCAACATCTGGCTGCTCATCCCGGTCATCTGCATTGTCGTATATGTCATGCGTATAGTCATCGTCTCCCAGACTGCTGCCATCACCATCATCTACGCAATCTTCGGCGGTATCTGCATGGAGTACGGCATCCACCCCTGGCCGATCCTTTTCACCGGCTACTGCGCGACGCTGGTCTGGCACTACGCCGCAAACAACGTCACCTACGCTACGGCCCTCGCCGCTACGAACGACAAGATGGTCTCCTTCAAGGACACCTTCCAGATGAACGTGGTGTACATGGTCGTGAACCTCATCGCCTGCATGGCCAGCATTCCTGTGTGGAAGGTCCTTGGCTACTGCTGAGCGGTGGAACAACATTATTAATTATCGAGGTGAAATAAAATGGCAAAGAGAAGCGACATACCCGAATTTGGAATGCTCCGCGGCATAAAGGTTGTACATTCGTCAACGGTCGTCGCTGGCCCGATAGCGGCTGAACTGATGGCTGAGATGGGTGCGGACGTCATTTGGATAGAGAGCACCAAGTCTTTCGACACCAACCGCGGCAAGGGCGGCATGGGCGCAGAGTGCGACCGCAAAAACATGCGCAATATCTCTTTCGACATCCCGTCCCCCGAGGGCCGCGAGATACTCAAGGGCCTTCTCTCCGATGCTGATGTGTTCATCGAGTCCTCCAAGGGCGGCACCTACGCCAAGTGGGGTCTCACCGACGAAGTGCTGTGGTCCTGGAACCCGCGCCTTGTAATAGCCCACTTCTCCGGTTACGGCCAGAGCGGAGATCCTGATTATGTCAACCGCGGCTGCTACGACCCGGTCTGCCAGGCATTTTCCTGCTACATGTACATGCAGGGCTTTGCGGACCGCGAGCCGCTGCCGGGCCGTGAGATCCCGACTGACTATCTTGCCGGCCTGAGCGGGCTTGCCAATATCATCGCGGCCGTACGCTGGGCCGAGAAGACGGGCAAGGGCGAGAGCTTTGACATAGCCCAGTACGAGATGGCCATCCGTTTCCAGAACCAGAGGCCTATGGACTGGTTCAATCGCGGCGTTCCCACCGGGCCGGTCGGCGCTCACAACGACGTGACTGCGGCATGGGGCACGTTCAGGTGCAAGGACGGCAACTATGTGTACCTGATGTTCCTCGGCGCGGGCGTCATGAAGAAGGGCCTGAAGCTGTTCGGCTACGAGTTCGGGGTCGATCCGTTCCCGGCAACTCAGAATTTTGCGAAGGTCGGCACGCCGGGCGGTGACATCCTCGAGGCGAAGGTGAAAGAGCTCTGCGACACTCACGACGCAGAGGAGGTTGAGAGCATACTCTGCGGCATAGGGGTGCCCTGCAGCCGTGTCATGACCTACGAGATGGCGGAGCGCCACCCGCACTATATAGCCCGCAACACAATCACCGAGTGGGATGCCGTGGACGGCCGCAAGCTGCGAGGTGTCGCGCTTGTGCCGAAGGTTGCGAACAACCCCGGCCAGATCTGGCGCGGCTGCCCGACCACCGGCATGGATAACGAGGATATCCTCGGCGAGCTTGGATTTGATGACGCCAAGATAGCCGAGCTCTATGAAAAGGGCGTAATCCGCAAGGTGTAAAGAAAAGATAAGGATACAGAAAAGCCCCTCGGCACGGAACGCTCCGGGCCGGGGGGCCGTTTTGTTCACCTGAAGGTATGCGTTTATCTTTTGCGTCTTGCGGAGGCAGGGGGGATGATGGCTTCCTCTCGGTATTTGGCGACGGTGCGGCGGGAGATGTCGTAGCCCTGTTTGGCGAGGGCTTCGCTCAGCTCGCGGTCGCTGAGCGGGTGGGCAGGGTCTTCGCTTGCTATAAGCTCGCGCATCTTTGCAAGGATGCCGGCTCCGGTGCCGCCGCCCGTGACCTCCGCTGCAAAAAACTTCGACAGCGGGTACACTCCCCAGCGGCAGGCAAGGTATTTCCCCCTGACCGCCCTCGACACCGTCGACGGGTGCACGCCCAGCATGTCCGCCAGCTCCGTCATCGTCAGCGGCAGCAGCTCGGACACCCCGTCGCGGAAAAACGCGCTCTGGCGCTCCACCACCGCGCCCGTGCAGCTCAGCAGCATGCTCCGCCTGCGCTCGACGCAATATATCGCCCAGTTCGCCTGCTGCAATTTTGCGCTGAAATACTCGCGCTCCTCGTCGCTCAGCTCTGGCCGCTCAGCCATCGCCGCGTAGTACGAGTCCACCCCGTAGGTCGCAACATATTTGTCGGCGGCCGATATTTCAAAGCCGTCCTCGGTTTCCGCAACCTCCACGTCCGGCAGCACATAGCTCGGCGCCTCATCCCCGGCAAAGCCGTTGGACGGCCTGGGTTCCAGGGAGGCAATGAGCTTCTTCGCCGTTTCCACATTCGACCGGCCGACGCCAAGCTCATTTGCAATATAGTTGAGCTGCCCGCGAGCGAGCCGCTCCAGCTGGCTGCGGCATATCTCATATGCCAGCTCGTCCTCACAGCCGCGTCGCCTGAGTTGTATGCACAGGCATTCCGAGAGGCTCCGTGCGCCTACGCCCGCCGGTTCCAGCGACTGAAAGACCTTGACCGCGTCCTCATACCGCTCCCACGAGCCGCCGAACACTGCAAGGTCGCCGCAGTCCTCCGGCAGATATCCGCGCTCGTCCATCTCGCCGGAAAGATACAGCAGCTCGCGCCGCATCAGCTCCGGCACGCGCATGGACAGTATCTGCTCACGCACAGAGTGCCTGAGCGTATCGTGCCTGTTGTCCGCGGCAAGCTCGTCCCGGAACCCGCCATCGGATGGCTCCTTTGACCTGTAGCCCGTGAATCTTTGACGCATGGGCGTGTAGATGAGTGCCGGCGGGGTCTCCTCGAGCAGCGGATTCTCAAGCGCCAGCTCGCGCAGATATGCCCCCAGTTCCTGCGTGCTCATCTGCAAAAACTTCATTGAGAGCTGCATATTCTGGCCCAGCACCTGCCGGGTCTCGTTGCGCAGGGTGATCCTCACGTCCGACACCTCCGAATACCCCGACATTTTACCACAGGATTCGCCGTATTTCCACAGACCCGGCCACTTTCAGCGATACGCACAAAAAGTTGGCACGAAATTTGCTGGTACGTCCTGCCAGGGAAAAAAGCTCCGCCGCTCACAGGAGCGGCGGAGCTTTTTCATTTCATTTATTTATTCAGCTTTGCGAAGCATTTGGAGGTGAACTTTTCGATGTCCACTATGAACCGCTCGTGCCGGCCTTCGCCGATGAGTCCCGCCTCATCGTAGGCTTTGACTTCGAATACCAGCTTCCGGCGGTCTATCTCGACCAGCTCGCTCTCGGCCCAGGCTTTCAGGCCCACCGGTGTAGCAGAGAGGTGGGAGACATCCAGCCGCGTTCCGACAGTGTCCGTGCCCGGCTCGAGATACGGCCTGACCGACTTGAGCGCGGCCTCCTCCATGAGCGCGACCATGATGGGCGTTGCCAGCACCTCCAGCCCGCCGCTGCGAAGCGACTTCGCGGTATTTTTCTCGTCCACTATGCAGCAGGCGGTACCCTTGAGTCCAAGTTCAATTGCCATGTGAATCCTCCGTTACTATGTAGAATCAGTTGAGAAGTGCGGCAGCGGCGGAGCCGAGCATTGTGGCGTTCTCCGTCGACCAGATGACAGCGTGGCGTCCGAGCTTCCCGACAATAAAGCTTTCCATGAAACCGTCAAGCGCCTCGCGGAAGGCGCGGCTCTTTCTGATGACCGAGCCGTCTGCGCAGATGCAGGCGGGGTGCTCCGGGTCGGAACCGCGGTCCGTCAACACCAGTATCGCTGCGAGGTTCGAGCACACGCACCTCGCCGAGCGCACAAACACCGCGTTGCAGAGCATGGACGCGGTCTCTGCGTCCTCACCTTCGAATATGTCTCCGCCGCCGCATGCCATGGCGTCCGCCTCGGCCGAGTTAAGCTCCGTGAGCGCCGCGATCTTCGCCGCGCCGGCCTCGGAGAACAGCCCCTCCTTCGCAGCGCCTCGCAGCATAAGCAGGCACAGCTCGCCCATGTACGCGCCGGAGGTCATTTTCTCGTGCCTGTATACGCCGGGGTCCCTCGTGCCCTCGTCAAGCTCCACGTCGAAGTCGCCCCTCGGCAGGCCGAGGAATGCGCCTGACTCGAGATTTATGAGCATGTTGCCGGAAAATGCCCCGTGCGGTTTCATAATCGCCTCATCGGGCAGCACGCAGCAGGTGTTCGTGCCCGTGCCGGAGATAAGCCCGACCAGCCCGTCGCAGCCCTGTTCCGCGGCATAGGCCGAGCCGGAGAGCAGTACCGCGGGCGTGTCGTTGAGCAGTACGAAGCTCTTGCCTGCTATACCGCGCCTCTCAAGCTCCGCCGCAAGGTCGGCGCAGATGAGCCTTCCTTCGAAGCCGCTCAGCTGCACCTGTTTTGTGAGGCTCAGCACGCGCCCGTCGCGCTCCGGCGTCTCCTCCGTGGGGTAGGAGAAGCAGAAGCCGACCTTGTCCGTCCTGTCGAGCAGCGGCGCGAGCCTGTCCGCTACAAAGGAGATAAACTCGTCCCACTCGACGGCGCCGTCGGTGCCCGGCATGGAGCAGACGTTCAGCTCGTCGATGACCGCGCCCTCCGCTGTGAAGCTCACGAGCGCGGTGCGGAAGTTTGTGCCGCCCGCGTCGATGACCGCCGTCGGCTCGTTCATGGGCAGAACGCCGTCCGCGGTGAGGTAGGTGGGTATCATCCTGATCGAGCTGGGCCGTCCGTGCAGCCCGAGTTCCATCTCGCTCAGGAAGGCGGAGGTGGTCTCGCTCAGCTCGATATGCTCCGGTTCCATGCAGTGTCTGGTAAGGAAAACGCGAACCTTGTCTGAATACAGCATATATGTCACCCCGGCACTGCGCCGGCACGAATCTCCGCACCGGCGCTGTTTATCATTTAGATTCTACCAGCCCTTATTCGTCCTGCTTCACAGGCTCCTTGACGGCCTCAACGATGCCCTCGGCCAGACCAGCCAGCCCCTGTATCTCGGAGGGGATGATGATCTTCGTTGCCCTGCCGTTCGCTGCGGCGGTGAAGGCCTCGAGTGCCTTGATCCTGATGACAGGATCGGTCGGCGCGGACTCGTTTATGAGCTTGATGCCCTCGGCGGTGGCTTTCTGGACGGTGAGAATGGCCTCGGCCTCGCCCTGGGCCTCGAGTATCTGCGCCTGCTTCTTTGCGTCGGCGCGGAGAATGGCGGCTTCCTTCTCGCCCTCGGCGGTAAGGATGGCGGACTTCTTCTCGCCCTCGGCCCTGAGTATCGCTTCGCGGCGCTCGCGCTCGGCCTTCATCTGCTTTTCCATCGCGTTTTGTATCTCACGCGGCGGCAGGATGTTCTTCAGCTCCACGCGGTTGACCTTGATACCCCAAGGGTCGGTCGCCTCGTCCAGAATGGCGCGCATCTTGGTGTTGATTACGTCGCGGCTCGTCAGGCACTGGTCGAGCTCCAGGTCGCCTATGATGTTCCTGAGCGTCGTAGCCGAGAGATTCTCGATGGCCACGATGGGCCGCTCGATGCCGTAGGTATAGAGCTTCGGGTCGGTTATCTGGAAATACACGACCGTGTCTATCTGCATGGTGACGTTATCCTCGGTTATGACGGGCTGCGGCGGGAAGTCCGCGACCTGCTCCTTGAGCGACACCACTTTTGCCACCCTCTCGATGAAGGGCAGCTTGAAGTGCAGCCCGACGTTCCAGGTGGTCTTGTAGGCGCCAAGCCTCTCAATTACGTATGCCTTTGCCTGCTGTACGACCCTGATGCAGCGGACGAGAATCACGATAATGATGAGCGCCACGAGACCGATAACGATATACGGGAGATATTCCATGACGTTGCCTCCTCCTTTGACCCCAGTTATTTGTTAAGCCTTCTGTTCGGCTGAGACTATGAGCTTCACGCCTTCGATGCGCAGCACCGTGACGATGGAGCCGGTTTCTACGGGCTGTCCGTCGGCCGACCTTGCGGTCCAGACCTTTCCGCCGACGGCGACCGCGCCGACGCCTTCGACGTTGTCGATAGCCTCCGTGACAAGCGCTTCCTTGCCGATGACCATGTCGGCGTTGGTTGGCTGGCTCTTTGAGTTCACGTATTTCTTAACAAGCGGGCGGGTAAAGTACAGTGTAACGAACGAGATCACAAAGAACCAGATGATCTGCAGCCATAACGGCGCGCCGAAAAGCGCCGCGATGAGCGCGGCAAGAGCGCCTATGGCAAACCAGATGCAGGTCAAACCGGCCGTGGCAGCCTCAACGATGAGGAAGATGAGCATGACGGCTACCCAGACGATGCTCATATTGTTTAAGATGAGCTCCAACACAGCTTGGAACCTCCTTTCAGAGACCTCCGTCCCTCAACTCCCATTCTATCCTAAATCCTCTCTCCTGACAATAGTGATTTGCAATTATGAATTTTTCATCAAAAAAGCGTAAATACCCTTTACTTTTACGAATTAGGGTTATAAAATATGAAAGAGTTCTGAATGTGTGAGGTGCACTATGAACAAGCAGAATAAGAAGCCCAGAAGCGATGAGATGTATAAGGCCATATTGACGCTGAAAACTGTGGATGAGTGCAAGAGGTTTTTCGACGACCTGTGCACGGTGACGGAGCTTCAGGCGATGGAGCAGAGGTATCAGGTGGCCGTGTACCTGAGCCAGGGGATGATATATAACGACATTCTTGAGCGCACGGGCGCGTCGAGCGCCACGATCTCGAGGGTCAACAGGAGCCTGCAGTACGGACAGGACGGCTATGCTGTCGTGTTCGAGCGGCTGAAGGCCGGGGACGGGCAGGAAGAATGAGCGCCTATGCCGCTCTCGCGGAGCATTACGACGCGCTGACGAGGGACGTGCCGTACGGAGCCTTCGCCGACTATTATGAGCGGCTGTTCAAAGAGTATTCAATAGAGGCCGGGCTGGTGCTCGACCTCTGCTGCGGCACCGGCAGCCTCGCCTGCGAGATGAGCAGGCGGGGCTTTGAGCTGATAGCGTCGGATGCCTCGGCGGACATGCTCATGTGCGCAAGGGAGAAGGCGTGGTCGAGTGAGCTGGAGAAGATGCCGCTGTTCATAAACCAGAGCGCGCAGGAGCTGGACCTCTACGGCACGGTGGACGCGGCGTATTCATCGCTGGACAGCCTGAGCTATGTGCCCTCCGAGGATTTACCGGAGGTGTTCAGACGCCTGCGGCTGTTCGTGAGGCCGGGCGGGCTTCTGGTGTTCGACCTGCGGACGCCGGAGTTCCTCAGAGGTATGGACGGCAGCGTATCCGTGGACGAGACTGAGGATATATACTGCGTCTGGCGCGGCAGATTCGAGGACGGCGCGCTGTACTACGGCATGGACATCTTCGCGCGCGAGGGCGGGAGCTGGAACAGATACGCTGAGGAGCACGTCGAATACCCTCACGAGCCTGAGCGTGTGAGAGCACTGCTGGAGGCGGCGGGCTTTGAGGACGTGCGCATACGCACCGACGGCCCCATGGGCGGCCGGGACAGGGTGTATTTTACGGCGATAAGAGGTAATTGAGATGGACGAGATAGTAAGGGCTGTTACGAAGGACGGCTTTGTGAAGATATCTGCGGTGACGGCGCGTGGCGTGGTCGAGCGCGCGAGGGAGGTACATGGCCTCAGCCCGACAGCCTCGGCGGCCCTGGGCCGGACGCTCTGCGGAGCGTCCATGCTGGGCGAACTGATGAAGGAGGACGACGCGTCGCTGACAATAAGGGTCAACGGTGGAGGGCCTGTGGGCAGCGTCATAGCCGTGTCGGATAACGGCGGGAATGTGCGCGGATACGTGACGGAACCGAAGGCGGATCTGCCGCTCAGGGGCGACGGGAAGCTGGATGTGGGCGGCCTCGTGGGCACGGACGGCATGCTGACGGTCAGCCGGGACATCGGGCTGAAGGAGCCGTACGTGGGCTCTACGGAGCTTGTGACGGGCGAGATCGCGGAGGATTTGGCGCAGTATATGGTGGAGAGCGAGCAGATACCTGCGGCTGTGGGCCTTGGCGTACTTGTAGATACGGACAGGACCATAAAGGCGGCGGGCGGTTTCATCGTGCAGCTTATGCCCGGCGCGCCGGAGGAGCTTATAACGACGCTGGAGGATAATATATTAGTCATGGACCAGCTGACGACGATACTGGCGGAGGACGGAGTGGACGAGGCCGTGCGACAGGTGCTGAGGGGCCTGGAATACGAGACGGTGATGCGCGTGCCGGTGGAATACCGCTGTAATTGCAGCCGCGAGAGGGTTGAGCAGGCGCTCATAAGCTGCGGAAAGCAGGAGCTGGAGGACATGGCGGCGTCCGGTGAAGACACCGAGGTGAGCTGTCAATTCTGCGACAAAATTTATCGCTTTACACCGAAAGAATTGCGCGAAATGGCGAAGTGAAAAAAATTTTAAAAAGATATTGACAATGGAGGGGGTGTTTAGTATAATGACAAAGCCGCTTATCCGGGAGCATAGCTCAGCCGGTTAGAGCACTTGCCTTACAAGCAAGGGGTCACTGGTTCGAGTCCAGTTGTTCCCACCAGTTATTATCCTAGTGCGGCGGAAGAAAATATGCCTCGGTAGCTCAGTTGGTAGAGCAACGGACTGAAAATCCGTGTGTCGCCAGTTCGACTCTGGCCTGAGGCACCAGATGCGGGCATAGCTCATCCGGTAGAGCGCCACCTTGCCAAGGTGGAGGTAGCGAGTTCGAGCCTCGTTGCCCGCTCCAGTTCCGGCGAAGCCGTAATGGTTTCGCCGGAACCTATAAATGAATATTGCGGCGCCATAGCCAAGTGGTAAGGCAGGGGACTGCAAATCCCCGATTCTCCGGTTCAAATCCGGATGGCGCCTCCATAAAGCCACACCAATCTGGATATTTTAAGCGGAACGCTTAGAGTATCAAGGGGTGTGGCCTTTTTTATTCCCTCGAAATCTGCGTTCAGTACAATAGATATTTTCGGGATTGTTAGAGTGGAAAAAGAAGTTTCCGCAGAGGGCTGGCCTGTTATACCCCTCTTTGGTTTGGAAGCGCCCTTTTTCCCTGGCAAAAAGGGCACTCTGAGCAAAAGAAATATGTACGAAAAAGACGATTCCGATTTGTTGGCTTTATCACCATCAAGCCAGCATCCTGAACAGTCTATGCGGTGGCGGCGCCAAAAAGGGCGCCGCCTTTTTCCATGCCCAGATTTTATCTCAATTTGTGCCCAAAGAGTATAACCCGGAGCACCCGATGGAACTGCAGTGCTGGTCAGTATTGCTGCCGTCAAAAAGGGCGCTTGGGTTTTCCCGTGATAGGCTGCGTCCAAATTTCAATCTCAGGGAGGACATTATGAAAAACAAATTCTTTGCCGAGCTTTCCCGCCGTCTGCGGGCAGAGCAGATCCAGTCCAGCATCGTGGAGGGCAAGCGGCTGGACGTCTTTCTGGAGGGCCAGCCGGTCCTCTATGTCGCCCCCAGCAGCGACGTCTTCCTCCTGCCCGGCGGGAGCAAGAATGAGGCGGCCAATGATCTGTACCACCAGGTGGCCACAGTGGCGGACGAGGTGTATGAATATGTGGAGGCAGTACAGAACGCCCCTCTGCTCCACGCTTCTGACTTGCATGAGGACTTCCACCTTCTGGCGGACTTCGACGGCGCGGTGCTGGCAGGCCGGGAGCTGGAGCACGGCTGGGGCAACCAATTCGTCACCTGGACCTGGGACTTTGACCGCGCCGGCGTCAGCCACGGTCACTACTACCAGGGGAACTTTCGGGGCGCCAAGGAGGACTTCGCCGTCCGCTCCGGCCTCATCTCTCGGGCACAGTTATTCACGCCGGAGCAGCTCACGGAACTGTACCGGGCCACGGACCTCTTTCTGGAGGAGGGTCCAGAACCGAGCGAGAGCCAGCTGAGGGCCATCCAGGACGCCCGGACAAAGATCGAGTACACCGTTCCAGACCTTCAGGACAGGCTGGAGCAGTCCCAGGAGCAGGGACCGCAAATGGAGCTATAATGCACGCCATCACGTCAACAGGCGGGGGCCGTATCACTGCTGTCAGGCAGGATTCGGCCCCCGCTTTTTTGCGTTCAGAGAGGAGAACTTGGATATGAGCTAGAATACACAGAACAAAATTCCAACGAGGAGGGCCGGTCATGACCAGACAAACTGAGTACAGCCATCTGCCCCACGCCGCGGCTGTGGCGGAGATACGGGCGGTGAACATCCTCCGCCTGTTCCGTACCCACTACTCCCCTGGCTACGCGCCGGACCCTGAGCCCAAGCTGGTCTGCAGGCGGTTTGAACGCTGCGAGGGCTGCCCCTACCCGTCCCACGGTTTCCTCTGCTGGGGCGGCGAGAGCGACTGCCTGCGGACCAGGATGGAGAAAATCCAGAAAAAGGAGATCGAACATGCTGATCAAAGCGACACTTTATAACAGAGATCACCCCGAATACGGGGTCGCAACCATCCCGTTCCCCATCCCGAAAGAACAGTATGACCACTGCATCGAAACTGTGCAGGCTCTGGGGATCGGCGCTCCGTTGAAAAAGGACTGCAAGGTCATGGAGATCGACAGCTTTTTCTCCGTCCTGAAAATCATGGAAAATCTCTGTGTGGATCTGGACGAGCTGGACTACCTGGCCAAGCGGCTGGACAGCTTTGATGATGGCGAGGCCGCGCAGTTCCAGGCCATGGCGAGCAAGCTGGAGCTGTTCAAGCTGAAGGACCTTATCAACCTGACCTTCTGCTGCCAGGAGTCCACCGTCATCACCGACTTCACTGACCTAAATGCCATTGGCCGTGACCACTACATGAACACCCACGGCGGCTGTGCGCTCACCGAGGAGTTGGAAAACCTGGACGGCACAGAGACCGCCCTGCTCCTGATCACAGAGAACCAGGGTACGGTCACCCCCTACGGCGTGGTCTACGACAACGGGATGAAGCTGGGGCAGCTCTATGACGGAACACACTTCCCGGCATACCTCTACGAGCCGCCCATGCTCATGATCGGCCTGACCTCCCGGCTGGAGCCGGAGGACACCGAGACCGTCACCTGGCTCTACCTCCCCGCGGCAAAGGGGCAGATCCAGCGTGCCATGGCCCGCTCCGGTATCACAGATCCGGAGGAGATGCGCTTTCAGGTCGAGGAGAGTATGTTCCCCGAGGAAGTGAACGCGGCGCTGGACTTCCCAAAAGAGAGTCTCTATGCCCTCAACGACCTGGCGGAGGCGGTGGATAAGCTGACAGAGGAGGGCCGGAAAAAGCTGGGCGCCGTGGTGGAGCTGGCCAGTCCGGAGAATGCCGCTCAGATCCGGCATCTGGCGGATGACCTGGACCTGTTCGACTTCGCCCCCGGCGTCCATACGCCGGAGGAGTACGGCAGATACATGATCCAGGAATCCGGCCATTTTGACTACGATCCCAATTTGGACGAGTTCTACGACTACGAAAGATACGGCCAGCAGCGCATGGCGCGGCAGTTCGGCCGGTTCACCGGCCGCGGGTATGTCTCCTACCACGGCACACTGAGCCTGGATGAGCTGATGATGGAGGACCCGGCCGAGCGATATCAGGAGGAGCAGGGACCCCAAATGGGAGGGATGTCCTGATGCGTCGGCCCTTGCCCGCTGGCGGCAACAGGTGGAAGCTGGCATTGAACGCGCTGAGTCCCCCATGGGGATCGCCATGATGATGAACACGCCCTATCTGCTGACCTTCATCAAGTACGCCAAGCCCTATTTGTCCGAGCCGGACCTGGGGAGCCTGCTGTCCGCCGCCTGGACCATGGAGGAGGCTCCCAACCGGGACCCCAACCTGAGCCGCCGCTCCCTGGCCGCGCTGTTTCGTTCGGTTTCCCCGGAACACCTCATGGACGCGGAGGAGCTTCGGCAGCTTCAAGCCCTGGAGGACCCGGTGGCGGTCTACCGGGGCGTTACCTCCCACAACGCCAGGAACATCCGGGCACTGTCCTGGACCCTGGACCGGGACACGGCGGAGTGGTTCGCCCATCGCTTTGGGGAGGATGGGACCGTGTACGAGGCCCAGATCGCAAAGGCGCATATCCTCGCGGTCTTTCTGGGCCGGAACGAGTGGGAGGTGGTAGTGGACCCCAAATACCTGGAGCAGGTCCAGGAGTCCTCGGCCCAAGACATGGGTATGGAGGGGATGGAAATGCGGTGAGATCTTTGTTGGTTATTCATCACTGCTTTCCGTGGACTTCCGGGGGAAGTTGTGGTATTGGTTGTAGTCACAAAATGGGAGGTGTGAGATGGAACGAAATCAATTCATCAAAGACGCGGCGGAGAAACTGCTTGCGGACGGCTGTCCCCACTCCTATGGGGAGATCGTGTGCTTCGTCCGGCAGCAGGCGGAGGGAACGGAACTGGAGGGGCGTGTGGAGGTCAACAATGTATGGCACAGCCTCCGGAGCATGACGCGGGAGGCCGGGACCCCCTACCAAAAAGTTCGGCGGGGCTTCTATCAGAAGGGGCCGCCCCAGCGCATAACCGCCGCGCCGGCGTTGGAGGCCCCGGGCGGACAGAGCGAAATCTATCAACTCATGGATCAGGCCATTGAGCTGCTGGACCGATTCGAATCCTACAGCGCCAAAGCGCGGGAGGAACAGAACCTTGCAGATGGGCAGGAGGCACTCGCAGCCATCCGCCGACAGGTCATGCGGAGCCTGGATGACGCGGTGACCGGCCTGAGCTGCTGGGCCGCGGAACTGGAGGATCTGGCGGAACAGCCGGAACTGGACGGACCGGCACTCACCATGTGATCGAGGAGGAATACCAGAATGAAACAGGAGCATTTTACATTGCGGCCCGCTTCCCGTGAGGAGGCGGGCCATTTCTATTCAGACGAGGGACAGGATGAGGTCCTGGGCACCGTGGGGCATCTCCGCATGGATTTCGGTTCAGGCGGGAAAAGATTCCACCACACCTGGTGGCCTCACAATGGAGACCGCTTCAACACGCCGGAATTCAAGGAGGTCCTGCAGCAATTTGTGGAGGCCATGCGAAAGGACGGCCCCTTGAAAGACCTGTCCTCCATGAGTAAATATTGCCGGGAAAACGGAGGAACGATCACCGAGGATGACCGAGTTCACGGATATATTGCTGAGACTGAGCACTACCGCTTCTGCCTGCGCTGTACTCCCAGGCCGGGAGACTACCAGGGCTACCTCTACATCTACGACCTGCGCCAGCAGGAGCTGGCCCGGCAGGACAAGCTGGTTGGCCGTGTGACCTACGCCAGCGGCGAGTGTCAGGAGTTCACCGATCCGGAGGAATACCTGAATACCATCCGGGAGGAGCTGCCCTACCGGAACACCACAGGCTTCCGCCATGAGACCCTGACGGACGATCCCCAGGTGCGGAAGGCGGTGGACGATATCCTGCTGGACTTCGCCGGGGAGGAAAACCCACGCCGGGCCTGCAGCTATGGACTGACCGAGGCCGGCAGACAGGCCCTGCGGGACGCCGCTGACCCCAATAGGTCCCACACCTACGTCTGGTTCGTGCTCACCGACTGCGGCACCCCGGAGGAGCAGATCCACCGTGACCTGACGCTGGAGGAGGCCATCCAGATCTACCAGGACGGTGACCGTCCGGAAAAGCGGCTGGGCGTCACCAAGGACGGGATCGCCACGGTGGACTTGGCGCGCTCCCTGGATGGAGAGCAGGTATTCTTCGAGGACTACCGCAGGCTGGAGAGCTTCCGGGATGATCCCATAGTAGCAGAAGCAGTGGAACCCCTCCGGCAAGTGCTGGAGCAGGCCGCTCCCCAACAGGACATGACAATGGGAGGAATATGAAATGCGCAAAGTACCAAGAGAGTGGCTGGAGTTTATGCGGGAGCAGTACCCCAAGGGCAGCCGGATCAGACTGATCGAAATGGCGGACGATCCCCATCCCCTCCCGGAAGGCTCCATGGGGACCCTGGACCATATCGATGACCTGGGCACCTTTCATGTGAAGTGGGACAACGGCCGGGGGCTGGGCGTGGTCATCGGGGAGGACCGCTTCTCTGTCCTACCCCCGGAGCCCAAGCTGCTCAAACTCTATATGCCCCTGACCGCTGATTTCTATGGGCGGGACAAGTGGGGCGATGTAGATGAGACCGGCGAAGAATGGGACGGTCGGACGCTGATAGACTATGAGGACCAGATCCTGAGTGCTCTGGTCAAGGAGCGGATGCCGGAGGAGCAAGAGCGGGGCGTTATGCACTGGTATGGCAAGCAGGACAACGTTGATTCTAAGGTGCGCTCGGCGGTATTCACCGTGGAGGAGAAGAACGGTCAGCTCTGGGGTGTGGCGGAGTGCCAAGTGGTCGGTGAACTCATGCCGGCAGAACTGGGTCAGCTGAAAGACTACATCGGCGGCCATGCGTCAGACGGCTGGGGCGAGGGCTTCGAGCAGCAGGAGATCCGGGTGGACGGCGGAGAGCTCTATGTCCATCTGTGGAATGCCGAGGACTGGAACATCCAGACGGAGCAGGAGCGGTTTGGAGAAGCAAGACAGCATATGGTGTCGCATCCGCCAGTTACCATGCCCATACAACAGATGGCAAACAGGGTGTTTAATAAGGAAATCGAGGATGCGTTTTTGGAGGAAGCCTGTCGTCAGTGGTATGCGTTCATCCTGGAGGATACAGACCGTATGGATGGTGAAGGCTTCGCCTACTTCTACCGGGAGCTCAGATGTCAGATGATGGATGATCCGGATTTCATGGCGAATTTCCAAGATGAGAGTATCCAGGACTCAGAAATAGTAGGGATGACCCTTGGATAAGAAGATCTTCGAGGTGGAGATCAGCAGCAGCGGCCCCAAGGGCTATGAGACCGCCGCAGTGCTGACCATGCCCTGTACCCAGTCGGAATTCCGAGACGCGCTCCAGAGGGCCCGAATCGATGATGGCCGCCGGTGCAAAAACGAAGTAACCCGAATCAGCTATCCCGGTATCACCAGCACCATGATCGGCCGGGACGTGGATCTGCTGGAGCTGAACCTGCTGGCCCTCCGGCTGACCATGCTGGGTGAGGATGACCGGATGGGGCTGGACTGCCTGCTCCAGATCGAGAAGGAAAACCACACCACTCCCTTTCCCCTCTCCCGCCTTATCAACCTGATGTTCAACGCGGATATCTGTCTCTTGGCGCCCCAAGTCTCCGATCCAAAGGAGCTTGGGGCGCTTTTGTACGAGGGCGAGATGCTTTCGGATGAAGCCATGGCCCTGGTGGACACCATGGACGAGGACAGTGATTTTCGGGAGAGATTGCTGGAGCTGCTGGGGGAACAGCACCAGGAGGAACACGGCGGCGTGTTTACCAGCCGGGGCTATGCGGAGCCGGGCGGTGACTTCAAAGAGGTATATCGGAAGGGTGAAATGTTCTGCTTCGCCCACCCAAGCGCCCCAGTGGTGCTGGAGGTGCGCAAGGGATACTTTGATGACCCCAGCTATGACAACGATAAGACCGCCATCCTGAACCTCCCGGCTGAGGACGCCGACATCTGGCGGGCAGTGGGAGAGGTAGACGCGGCCTCGCCGGACGAGTGCGCCTTCCGCTGTATCGACTGTGAGATCCCCTCTCTGCGGGATACCGTTGACGATGCCATCGACCAGGAGGGCGGTATCGGCATGGCAAGCGAATTCGCAGCAAACCTGGCGCAGAAAAAGCAGAGCTGGCATGAGGCGGACTGGGTCAAGTACAAGGCTCTGCTGTCTGTAGCCGGGCGCCCCAGCCTGCTGGACGCCATCCAGCTCATGCACGGCCTGGAGGACTATGACCTCCGCCCGGAGGTGGCCGCGACCTACAGCTCCTGGAGCGGCGTCAAAACCCGCATCGGGGAGATCGGGGAGTCCGTCTGGTACCAGGCGGCGGAGGAGCTGATCCGGGAAAAGGGGGAACAGGAGTTGCTGGGATATTTGACCCAGTGGTGTTCAGAACGGAACTTTCTCAAGGAATCCGCCGGTGAGATCCGGAAAAAGGCACTGCAGCTCCATGTTGACCGCATCTTCGATCATCCCCGCTGGGTAGACTTCGTTCCCTTCAACCGCCGGTACCGGCCGGATGTCTTAAAAACGGCGCACTTGGTGACCGTTATCAGCGAGTGCTGTCAAAAACCCGGCGTAGTCACTCAGGAACAGATCGATGCCGCCTACGAGGGTACCATTGCCTGCCCCTGCTGTGGTAAATGGAGCCATTTTGACATTGTAGACAGCCCTGGCAGTGTGCTTGAACAGCAGGCGGAACAGATGAGCGGAATGGAGATGACATGATGGAGAACAAAAGTTTGGAACGACAGTGGCTCCTGGATCGGCTGGAGACGCTGTCGGTGAAGGAACAGGCCCAGCTTGCAGCGGCCATCATTTCCAGGGGCCAGCTGGCTGCGCTGTCTGAAAAGACCGGCGAGGAACGGGAGCTGGCGGTTCGGAAGATGGATCCGAATGCAGCAAAGGAGGCCGTCAACCTCCTGCTGGCTCTCCCGGACTACGAGGTGATCTGCCCGGCGGGGAGCTGCGAACAGCTGGGGGAATACTATCTGCGATATGAGGCCGGTCAGCCGAACCTCATCCCCTACGCTGATCTGGAGCAGATCGGGTGGAACTATGAGGACAGCCACCTGGGGATCTTCATTGGAGACTGCTTCGTAATACTCCCCAAGCAGGAACCCAGGCAATTCTACGATGGGACCAACCTGGACCGGCTGCCGGACACGGACTGGAGCCTGCGGCTGAAGCTGGCCTCCCCCGCGGTGCCGGAGGGCGTCTGGCTGTGCCTGCCGGACAGCACCATCGACGAGGAGGGCCGGATGGACGAGATTCGGCTGGCCCTGCGGGAATTGAAGGCGCGGTCTGTCCAGGAGTGCAGCCTCCTGGAGGTGCGGTGCTCCCTTCCGGAGTTGTCTGTGGGTCTGGACGAGTACCAGAATCTGACGGACCTGATCTATGACGGCAACGACCTGGGGTATGTGCTCCAGGAGCAGGGCCAGGGGGAGCCGCGCTTTCTGGAAAAGTTCCGGGCGGCGCTGGAGTACGAGCAGTGCCACGGCCTGAAGCTGGCCCTGGACATCGCGCAAAACCTGAACTGCTACGACTACTGTCCGGCAGCGGAGGTGGAGCGTCTGGGCCGGGAGGCCCTGGGGCGGCAGGGCGATGCCCTGGGCCATGATCCCATCCTGATGGGCAATATCGATCTCTGCTCCTTCGGTGAGGCGCTGCTGGAGCGGGATGGATATGTGCTCAATGCCGCTGGGGATGCCTGGCTCCGGCGCAGCGGGCAGGAGTTCCGCCATGAACGGGCGGAGACCCAGCCGGACCAGGGCATGACGATGATGTAAATAGGAACAGACAGATCAGACAGGGGCCGTTTTTCCGAAAGGGACAACGGCCCCTTCTTTTTTGTGCCCTTTTTCGGGAAAGCAGGTCCCGGAAAGGGGAAAAAGATGACACGCAAAGATCGATTATTGGCCTACCTGGAGGGCGCCTGCCGCGGCCGCGCCTATCGTGTCGGAGGAAAGGAACTGAGCCGTACCCTGCATCTCAGCCGCACAGACCTGCAGGAACTGGTGAACAAACTGCGCAAAGATAAGAAGCCGATCGCCAGTGACCGATACGGCTACTTCTACGCTGACAATGCCGGAGAAGTCTACGCCACCATCGGGCATCTGAGAAAGATGCGGGATGGCATCGACGCGGCGATCCGGGGACTGGAGCAGTCCCTGGACGGTTTCCCGGGCAGGGGGTGAAGCCGATGGTCAAGCCTCCCTTCCCCTGGATGGGGAACAAGGAAAAACTGGCGCCCTACATCCAGCAAATGTTCCCTCCCGGCCTGACACAGTTTACAGAGGTCTTCGGCGGCAGCGGCGCCATGGTCCTTGCCCTCAAGCCCAAACGGGGCCGGCTGGACATCTATAACGACCTAAACAATAACCTGTTCAATGTTTTCTGCTGTATCAAGGAAAGACCGACCGCGCTATGCAAAGAGTTAAAATTCCTCCCGATCCATGGCAGAGAAGCGTTCCTCTTCTACCGGGACATCCTCGCCCATGAGCCGGACTACCACCGGCACATCCAGGAGGAAAAGGAGCTCATCCGGCAAGAGGTCTGCTTTTCTGAACAGGAACTGGCAGAGCTGCGGGCCAACCTGGACAGCAGGGCGGGCCTGTTCGATGTCCAGAGAGCGACCGCGTTCCTTCTGGCACAGCACGGCAGCTTCAGCGGTACCGGGAACTCCGTGGGTGTCAAGACCATTGATGTGGGGGCCATCGTCAGCCGCATTCCGGAGGTTTCGAAGCGCATGGAAACCGTCTTTTTGGAAAATCAGGACGCGTTTGTCCTGATCCCCAAGAGGGACATCCCAACCGGTCTGATCTATGCCGATCCGCCCTATGTGGACGCGGAGAAGTGTTACGATGTCTGGTTCCCCCGTGATAACCACATCCGCCTTCGGGACAGGCTGGTTACTTGCCATGGAAAAGTGATCCTCTCCTACAACAACTGCCCCTTTGTATGGGAACTGTATCGGGATCGGTTTTACATCTTCAGCCTGGTCCGGGAGAATCCCCTGGCACAGTCCAAAGCAGCCACCTACCGGGAACTCATCCTTACCAACTACGACCCCAGGCCCTACATGGAAGATCAGTTGGACCTCTTTGCCCCCAGTGACGGGCAAAAGTGGAAGCCGATCCTGCTCCATGCGCCAAATCATACTGATCAACGATAAAAATTCAGGAGGAAAATGACAATGAAGTTTATTCTGCACCGAGACCCTGACAACAAGATCCAGAAGATCCCCTACGCCGTCCTGCAGGTCTCCGCTCTGGCGGACGCCGAGGAATTGACAGTCCAGACCGGAGACGGCTGCGTCCTCCTCTGTCGTAACGTCCTTACGACCAGAGAGGCGGTGGGCACCATCGCCCATCTTTACGAGGCCATCGACAGCCTGATGGAGCAGCTGGTGGATGCCAGCAAAGAGGCTGCCAGTGAGTTGGAGGATGGCCCGGACCCTCTGGAGGAATTGGACGAGAACGTGCTGGACGATCTGCTGGCCTGCGGGGCGGACCCGGACGGCCTGCGGCTGCTTCTGGCTTTGGAGGAGGAATCGGAGGATGAATGAAACCCACCTGTACCCCTATTCCGCGGACGAGGCCCGGCAGCGGGACGAGCTGGCCCTGTGGCGGGCCAGCCACCGGGCCAACATCGCCTGCAAGGAGGCCATCGAGGAGGCGGCGCCGGATAAAGCCTGTGACATGACTATGGAATGAGGTGAAACATGACCATGAACATTTCCTATTACACCATTGACGACCTGAAATTGCCGGCCAAGCGCCCCCTGCGGAAGGGATGGACCATGGAGCGATTTCCCACCCTGGAGGCGGCGCTGGAGCGGTACCGGGTCCTGCCCGCCTCCGGGATCAAGGCCCTGGGGCTCACAGACGGGACCCATGTGCTGGAGCTGGTGAAATGCCTGCCCCTCTTCCCGGATGACAAGGAGGGGGAAAGCGTGCTGGCGTCGGACTATCGCCAGCTCCCTCTCTGGAGCAGCGTCCCCGAGGCCGCCAGCGCCACCGACGCCTGCGTGGATACCCTCCACCTCCGCTACGCCGTTACCGGCTTCGTCATCACCCCCATCCCCTCCCCGGCAGGACTGCCTGAAGCCCTTCAGGGGAATTTTTTATGGCTGAACCTGGGCGGCGAGGCCCAGTCCGCCATCCGTCAGGTCTATGTGGCCGGAACAGGCTGGGTATCCCCCGGCGTCCTGAGCCGCAAGACCGAGCCCATGCCCCTGGTGCTGAAATACCGGGCGGACGGCGTCACCGGGGAGGGCGCCTACCTCCCGCTGGAGGTGGCCCCCTGGGAATATGACTTGCTGCTCCAGCGCACCTTGGAGCGGTTGAAAAATCAAGTAAGGAGAAGTGACCGATGAAACAGAAAGAGACGATGAACGCCCCCAACTATGAGCAGCTCCCCATGCAGATCCATGTGAAAATTTATAGACCCAGCGTGAGGGGGCCCATCCTGGCGGATGCCTCGGTCAACCTGAACGGCTGCTTCGCCGTCCGGGGCATCCAGGTGCGGGAGGGGAAGAACGGCCCCTTCGTCTCCATGCCTAGCCGGCAGGTCCGGGGGGAATACCGGGACATCTGCTTCCCCACCACCTCGGCGTTCAAACAGACCTTCGACCAGGCGGTGCTGGATGCCTACCGGATGGAGCTGGTCCAGGCCCTCAGCCAGCGGCAGGAGGAGCAGCCGGAACAGTCCGGCCCCGCCATGGACGGGATGTCCATGTGAGAGAAAGGAGAGGATCTGACATGAAACGCAAATTTGCCCTGTGCGCCGCGGCGCTGTGCCTGACCATGGCCCTGTCGCCCGCTGCCTTGGCCGCGGAGGCGGCCCAGGTCTGCTATCCCACCTCCGTCACCCGGAGCGAGGACGGCGCGGAGATCCGCAAGTATTACGACCTGGGTCCGGAGGAGGACCCCGCCGGCATCCCCCGGTCCGATTTTGAGCAGGATGGCTTCCGCTACACCCTCACCGACCTGCTGAAGCAGGAACTCCCGGAGCATGAGAGCCGGCAGCACACGGAGACGGTCTCCCTGGAGAGCAAGAGCAAGGACATGGAGTCCGTACTGGCCCTGCTGCCCCAGGAGAAGGAGTTCATCACCGAGGACGGTCTCTCCGGTATCCTGACCCTGCGGCTGGATACAGT
Source organism: uncultured Eubacteriales bacterium (assembly GCA_900546615.1). Classification (GTDB taxonomy): domain Bacteria; phylum Bacillota; class Clostridia; order Oscillospirales; family Oscillospiraceae; genus Scatomorpha; species Scatomorpha pullistercoris. The sequence goes on from URDJ01000028.1 coordinate 28,884, forward strand.
CCAGGTGGAGGTCTCCGGTTACGGCAGCTCCACCCGGGAGGTGTCCGCCACCCGGAGCTACCCCAACCTGGCAAACCAGGACACCGCCAACATCCCCAAGACCATCGAGGACGGTGGACGCACCCTGACCCTCCAGAACATCACCTGGCAGACGGACAACACCGCCACCACGGACGGCTACGCCCTGGGGACCCTGAAGATCCCGGCCATCGGCCTGAGCGTGAAAGTCTACCAAGGCACGGACAGCGCCACCCTGGCCAAGGGCGCCGGCCACTTCGAGGACACCTCCATCTGGGACGGGAACGTGGCCTTCGCCGCCCATAACCGGGGCGTCAACAACCACTTCGGCAAGGTCCACACCCTGGCCTTGGAGGATGAGATCACCCTGACCACCAAGCTGGGCACCCGCACCTACGAGGTAGTGTCCGTATCCAAGGTGGGGGAGACGGACCGGAGCGGCCTTGCCGCCACCACGGAGAACAGGATCACCCTTTACACCTGCGTCCGGGACCAGCGGGACTACCGCTGGTGCGTCCAGGCTGTGGAGGTTGGATAAACTGCTTCATTTCCGGGCCATTTTTTCTCCACAAACGGCTTCTCATTTGCTCGACTTTTGCCCCCTCATTGGATATTGTGTGTTTGCGAAAAGCCACCATAAAAACAAGAGGAGGAACGCAGTATGAGCAGAAGGAAAAACATCTTACTGGCCTCGGCGTGTATCATCCTGGGCATGGCCCTGGCCGGCCCCGCGGCCCAAGCAGCGGAAGCATTTCTCAAGGCATACCCCAGCACCCACACGATGTATCTGGACGGCCAGCAGGTGGAACTGGAGGCATACACCATCAACGGCAGCAACTATGTCCGGCTCCGGGATGTGGGCGAGGCGGTGGGCTTCAACGTCTACTGGGACAGCGCAGCAGGCGCCGTCCAGATCGACAGCGACACCCCCTACACCGGCCAGCCGCCCGCCGCGGAAACAGCCGCCAGCACTGACCTGGACACTGTGCGCCAGGACATCGCGGCTCTGGTCAATCAGGCGCGGCGTGAACACGGTCTCCCGGAACTGGCCATCGACCAGCGGCTGATGACTGCTGCCCAGGTGTGCGCGGACCGGAGATACACCTGGCACCACACACGGGAGGAATGCGAGGCGGCGGCAGTCGCCGGGTAACCCTCCGGCTTCGGTTCCAACCTGACCGTGTTCACCGGCTCCGCGGCCTCCGGCATCGCGCGGCGGGCGGTGGACAACTGGGCGAACTCCCCCGGGCGCCTCCAGACCATGCTGGACGCCAGGGCGGACAGCCTGGGCGTGGGGGTGGCGGTACGCAGCGGCGTCACCTACTGTTACCTGTTCGTGGGAAAGCCCGGTACGATAAACCCATACAGATGACCACCGGCACACCGGCGCGGCCTCTCCTCCCAAACAGGAGAGGCCGTTTTTCTGCTGATCGCAAGGAGATGGTCCATGAAGCAGACAAACACCCGCGCGCCCCCCTGAGATGACCACAGGGAGGGATCTTACGAATAAATATCGTGAAAAGCGGCAGGCCGTAGGGATGGCGCCCCACAGCCTGTCTTTTGCTGGAATGCCCTGTCCCTTCGGCCTCCCTTTCCCGAGGAAAGGAAACGAACATGAAAAAACAGACGCATTCTCTGCATACACGCCTCCTGTCCATGCTGCTGGCCCTGGTGTGCGTCCTTGGCCTGCTCCCCACCGCGGCCCTGGCCGCAAGCCCGGACACCATCAAGCTGGAGGACTGCGCTTACAATGGCGTCCACTACAACTCCCCGGCCCTGGGTGAGTGCTGGCTTCACCAGATGCAGTTCAGCTACAACGGCGACAGCGTCATGGGCTTCTGCTCCCAGAAGGGGGCGGGCATGGGACGGTCGCTGGAGGGTCACACCTGGGACAGCCCCACGCCCATCAACGACCCCACGGTAAAGACCATGATGGCCTATTTCTACTGCCATTCCAAGGGGATCTTCACCGACCAGGCCGTCGCCCTTGGCTCTGATGAGGTCTGGGGCAGCGAGTACACCTGGACCATGAACGCATGGGTCCAGGCGGTGGTCTGGCGTTACAAGGCCGGCCTACTCTCCGATCCGGCCGCGGCCTGTGCCGAGGAGCTGCTGTATGTCTACAACAACCTGTACCACACCAGCTATTCCAGCATCGACGAGGAGATGGACGGCATCTCCTTCCGGGACCGGGCCCAGTATATCCTGGACCTGGGCGCCCAGGGCGTCTGGGGCGACTGCGCCGTCTATGAGTACACCTATGCCGGCCCCGGAACCAGCTACCACCCCGCCAACGACGTCCAGTCCGTGGTGGTGGGCGAGCTGACCATCACCCGGGAGCAGTATGAGCTGACCATCCGCAAGGTGGACGCCACCAACCCCAGCAAGGGGCTTTCCGGCGCCCGGTTCCTGGTCCAGAACGTGAACGGGAGCTACTCCAAAGAGGTGGTCACCGGGAGCGACGGCACCGTCACCCTGTCCCCTCTGGACGCCTCCACCTACGCGGTGACGGAGCTCTCCGCCCCGGAGGGGTATGAGATCGACAACGCTGGCCCCCAGTATGTGGTGCTGCCCAATGAGAGCGGGACCACTGTCACCGTGACCTTCACCAATACACCGGAAATTACCAGCGAGGGTTCCATCCGCAAGGTGGACGCGGACGATCCCACCCGTGGCCTGGCCGGAGCGGTCATCAAGATCGAGGGTGTGGACAACAGCTTCACCGGCACCTACACCACCGGCGCCGGAGGCTACCTTACTGACGTCCCTTGGGATGCCATGCCCATCGGTTCATATGTGGCCACCGAGGTGACCCCGCCCAGCGGCTACACCACCAGCAGCGACCCTAACAAGGTTCGCCAGGAGTTCGTATGGGATGGCCAGCATGATGTGGATCTGATTTTTGAAAACGACGCCAAGGTCAAAATCGAACTGCGGAAGGTGGACGATTCGGACCGGCCCATCGAGGGCGCCGTCTTCAACATCCTGAAGGACGGCCAGATCATCGGTTCCGAGGCCACCGACGCCTCCGGCATCATCACCGTCACCGGCATCACCGAGGGCCTGTACGCCTTCGTGGAGGTCTCTGTCCCAGCGCCCTACGCCCGTATGACGGAGCCGGTCATTGCCCATGTGGATCAGGCGGACATTGACGGCGGCGGGACTATCACTGTCACCGCCGTCAACCATAAGCTGCCCAATTTGACCATCCTGAAGCGGGATGGCCAGACGGGAGATGTAGTCTCCGGCGCGGTCTTCGAGGTCAAGGGCATCCACCACGGTTACCACACCGACGTGACCACCGGCCCGGATGGGACCGCCACCCTCACCGGCCTCCCTGTGGACAGCTACGAAGTAACAGAAAAATCTGTTCCAGATCCCTTTGTGGTGGCCGCCGAGCCCACCCAGACTATCTGGCTGGGCCCCGGCGATGACCAGCAGCTCATCTTCGACAACTTGAAGCAGCCCCAGCTCACCATCGCCAAGGTGGACGCCGCGGACTCCACCACTCCCATCCCCGGCACGGTCTTCCGCATCGAGGGTGTGGACAGCGACTATGTGAACACCGTCACCACCGGGCAGGACGGCACCGTCACCCTGCGCGTGCAGCCGGGTACCTACAAGGTCATCGAGCAGTCCGTCCCGGAGCCCTACTATCTGCCCGACAAGGACGCAGACCGGGAGCAGACCATCTCCCTGAACGCGGTAGATGCGCCGGAGTCCTATGACTTTGGGGAGATCCTCACCGACGCCAACGGCGAGATCCGCCTCCATGCGCAGGGCCAGCGGCTGTACCCCGGCGAGTATACCATCACGGAAACGGCGCCGGCGTCCGGCTTCCAGATGAAGGAACCCACTACCCAGAAGGTCATCCTCCACGGCGGCGAGACTAAGACCGTGACCTTTGAAAACGTGCCTCTCAACGCAATTATAGTTGAGAAGTATGACAGCGTGACAGGCGCGGCATTGCCCGGAGCGACCTTCCAGTTGAGGTTCCTCGGTGGAACTTCGGGCACCGGCGGCACCGTGATCGGGCAGAAGACCACCGGCAAGAACGGCGCCGCCATCTGGACCGGCCTCACCGCCGGCACCTATATCCTGGAGGAGATTGACCCGGCGGACGGGTACAGCATTATCCAGGCCTCGGAAACCGTCTACCTGGCGGACAGCGGGGAGCAGAGCGTCATTACGGTCCGGTTTGAAAATATGCCGGACGGGAACCTGCTGATCCGCAAGGTCTGCGCCACCAACCCCAGTGTGACCCTGCCCAACGCGGAGTTCAAGGTCATGTATGCGGATGGCACCCTCATTGGCGATTCCAATGGGATTTACCGCACCGATGAGAACGGCGAAATTTTGATCTCCGGTCTCACCCCCGGCAAGAGCGTGGTGGTCACGGAGACCAGGGCCCCGGACGGTTTCCTTATTGATACCCAGTCCCAGACAGTGCAGATCAAGGAGGGCCGGACGGTCTCCCTCACCTTTAAGAACCAGCCCAAGGGCGAGCTCATCATCCAGAAACGGGACAGCGCCACGGGCCAGCCCCTGGCAGGGGCGGAGTTCCGGGTGACCACCGCCGCCGGCTGCGAGGTGGGCCTGGATGGGGTGATCGGCGACAGCAGCCTCACCCAGAACGGCATCTTTACGACCAACTCCAGCGGCGAGGTCCGTATCACCAATCTTGCTCCGGGCGCTTATGTTTTGACGGAGATCAAGGCGCCGGCAGGGTATGTGATGGACGCCCCCTCCACCAACGTGGTCATCGGCCAGGGCGGGGATACTCAGACCGTGGTCATCACTAACTCCAAGGCTGGCAGCCTCATCATCGACAAGCGGGACTCCCTCACCGGCGAGCCCCTGGAGGGGGTCACATTTAAAGTGACCACCAGCACCGGGGAATTCGTGCCAGACGAAAACGGCTACATCTCCAGCAACGGCATCTACCATACTGACGCGGACGGCAAGATCCAGATCGACGGCGTGGTGGGTACCCTGGTGGTCACCGAAACGGCCACCATCCCCGGCTACACCATTGACCCCGCAAGCCAGATCCAGACCGTAGTGGTCAACCCCAACGACACGCAAACGATCTATTTTACCAACGCCCCCAGCACTACCCTGGTGATTGAGAAGTATATCGAGGGCACCACCACACCCCTGGAGGGCGTGACCTTCCTGGTCACCGACAGTTCCGGCGCGGTGGTGGGCCCCTCCAACGGCGAGTATATCACGGACGAAAATGGCCGCATCGTCATCGATGGCCTCACCCCCGGTGTCACCGTCACCGCCCGGGAGGTCAAGGCCCTGGAGGGCTATGTCCTGGACACCTCTCCCAAGAGCATCATCATCAAGGCCGGCGAGGTCCAGACGCTCCGGTTTTACAATGAGGCCAAGGGCACCTTGGTCATCCGCAAACTGGACTCCATGACCAAAGAGCCCTTGGCGGGTGTTGAATTTGAGTTGACCTACGCCGACGGCGGCTATGTGGATGACGCCAACGGGCACCTGTCCAGCAAGGGCCTCTACACCACCGACGCCAACGGCGAGATCCGCATTTCTGGCGTCACAGGTACTATCGTGGTCAAGGAGACCAAGACTGTCGAGGGGTACACCATCGACGAGGCGACCCGCGTCCAGACGGTCCAGGTCAACCCCGCGGATACCCAGACCCTCACGTTCTACAATGATCCCATCGGCGGCGTGGAGATCATCAAGGTCAACGCCGCGGATACCAAAGAGCGCATTCCCAACGTGACCTTCGAGATCCGCAAGGTGGACGATGAGCTCATCGACACGGTCACCACCGACAAAAATGGCCGTGTCTTTACCGCTTTGGAGGACGGGGCCTACTACGCCGTGGAGATCGAGGCGGCGGAGAGCTTCAAGCTGGACGATACGCCCCACTACTTCGAGGTGGAGGACGGTAAAACCACAACCCTCCGCATTGAGAACGATGCGTTCAGCGGCATCCTCATCAAGAAGATCGACAGCAGTACTCGAGAGGGTATTTACGGGGTGACCTTCCTGCTCTATGACAGCAATAAGAACCCCATCGGGCAGTACACCTCAGATGACCGGGGCTATGTCTACATCGACGACCTGCCCTCCTCCGGCCGCTACTACCTGCGGGAGCTGGAGGCCGCCGATGGGTACCTCCTTGACGAGCAGCTGAAGACCGTCTATGTCACCGCTGGCACCACCACGGAGGTCATCTGGGAGAACACCGCCGTCACTGGCCAGATCCAGGTGACTAAGACCAGCGCCGACTACAACAGCATGAACGGCTGGCCCGCCGGCACGCCCATCCCCAACACGGAGTTTGAAATCTACAACGCCCGGACCGGCAAGCTGGTGGATACCATCAAGACGGACAAGAATGGCGTGGCGGTCTCCCGGCCCCTGCCCCTGGCCCGCTACAAGATCGTGGAATCCAAGGCTGCGGACTTTTATGGCCTGGACCAGACTCCCATCGAGGTGGAGATCGAGTACGCCGGGCAGATCGTGCGCGCGGCCATGACCAACAAATCCCTGTATACCAACGTCTCCATCAAGAAGACCGGCTACACCGAGGTCATGCCCGGCCAGCAGATCCGCTACGACTTCAGCGGCATCGCCAACAACTCCACCACCAGCCTTACCTCCTTCTTCTGGCGGGGCACCCTGCCCACCCAGGCGGTGCGGCTGGATAAGATCGTCACCGGCACCTACAACGTACCGGGCAATTATAAGGTGGTGTACAAGACCAACCTGAACCCCAATTACCGCACAATGTATGACAACCTGAGCACCCAGCAGAACTATGTGCTGGACGCATCACCCGCAGCCCTGGGGCTGGCCTCCAATGAGGTCATCACTGAGTTTATGGTGGTGTTCGGCGTGGTGCCCGCCAACTTCCGGCAGGTGGAGGCCCCGCAGGTGTACTGCAATGTGGTCTCCTGGCTCACCGGGGGAACGCAGTTCGTGAATCAGGCCGACGTGGGCGGCATCTACAACGGCCAGTGGATCATGGCCGCCTCCCGCTGGGTGACCAAGGTCTATAAGCCCGCCCAACCCCTGCCCCGTACCGGCTATTAAGCTGCGTCTGTAATACCAACCCAGAGGAGGGCCGTCCATCCGGGCGGCCCTCCATTCTTTTCAACAGGAGGAAAACGATCATGAAGCACAAGCGTATTTTTCAGATGTTTTTCATTGTTCTCGCCCTGTCCCTGTGCCTCTGCGTGCCTGCTTTTGCCGCGGGCGGGGATGTGGCCGGGGCGGTGGAGCAGACCTGGACCGACGCCGCCAGCCAGATCAAGTCGGTGGTGGACACAGTGGTCTTTCCCGCCCTGAGCATGATCCTGGCCATCGCCTTCTTCGCCAAGCTCGCCATGGCGTATTTCGACTACCGCAAGCACGGCCAGTTCGAGTGGGCGGGGCCCGTGATCCTCTTCGTCTGCCTGGTCTTCGCCCTGCTGGCGCCCAACTACATCTGGGGCATCATCGGGATTTAAGGGAGGACGCCATGCAGAGAGATGAATTCATGCGCGGGATGCGGGGCCTGATTTCGGATACGTCCGACCCGGTCACAAGAAGCTTATTAGCAATAGAGCTCGAAACAGCTTTGGAAAAGCTGCGGCCGGAAGCCCCAGATATCAAAGCGAACCGTCAGCGATTCGGCAGGGATCTGTCTCAGGGGATCCTTCAGCTTTCCTCGCTGGAGAGGGAATTGGGAGGCCGGGATGGAACCTTCAGCAAGTGGACACAGGCGGCCTATGAAATCAACGAAGACTTTGAACAGCCGTTCGCGGAAGCTGTCAGTGAGCTTTGCCTCGCTTTCCACGATGTAAAGCAGAAATACGGACAGGATATCGCCTGTCGGCTTTACAACTCGATGCCGGTCATTCTGCCTTCGGAAATTAGAAACGCGGCCCAATACCTGAATTTTGGCGGGAGCATGGACCATATACCGGCTTTGGCGGAGGTGGGTTTCCTGATGGGCGAAATGGACGATGGAGTCGCTGAACGGGCAGCCGCATATATGAACGCCGGCGGGGATGCAGACTACGCCTGGTGCGTGGCAACAGAGAGCCCAATTTCTGCTTCGGAAGAACCTGACGATTCGCAGATTCAACAGACCATGCTGTAGGAGAAATAGCGACAGCTGTCACCATTGCAGGGGCCGTGCCGTTCACGGCTCTTCTCTGTTTGTTCTGGACGGTGCGCCCCTTTCTGAAAAGGGGGGATTATCCTTGTTTATCTTTGACTTTGTAGCCGCCACCATTGTGGACGAGCTCATCAACTGGTTTTACGGCCAGGTGGTGGGATTCCTGGGCAACTTCTTCGCGGAGATGGGCAACATGGGGGTGGAGCTGTTTGAGCTGGACTGGGTCCAGGCCATCGTCCTGTTCTTCTCCCAGCTGGGGTGGGCCCTGTTCGGCGTGAGCCTGGTGGTGTGCGTTTTCGAGTGCGGCATCGAGTATGCCGGCGGGCGGGCCAATATCAAGGACACCGCCCTGAACATCCTGAAGGGCTTCCTGTCCGTCTGCCTCTTCACCACGGTTCCCGTCCGGCTCTACACCCTCTCCGTCTCCCTCCAGGGGACCTTTTCCGCGGGGCTCACCGGATTTGGGAGCGGCATCGGCACCGTGGGAGAGCAGATCATCCAGGAGCTCACCAGCGTGGAGAGCATCACCGACATGGCCGGCGCCACACTGAGCTTCGGCCTCGGGGTCATCACCAGCCCCATCATGATCATTTTCTGCATCATCCTCATGGCCTACGCCGTGATCAAGGTATTTTTCGCCAACCTGAAGCGGGGCGGCATCCTGCTCATCCAGATCGCCGTGGGGAGCCTCTATATGTTCTCCATCCCCAGAGGCTACACGGACGGCTTCGTGCAGTGGATGAAGCAGGTCATCGGCCTGTGCCTCACGGCTTTCCTCCAGTCTACCATCCTGGTGGCGGGACTCATGGTGTTCAAGGATCACGCCCTGCTGGGCCTGGGCCTCATGCTCTCCGCCGGGGAGGTGCCCCGGATCGCCGGCACCTTCGGTTTGGATACTACGACTCGGGCCAATATCATGTCCGCCGTCTACACCGCCCAGGCCGCCGTCAATACCACCCGGACCATTGCCCATGCGGTGGCGCCAAAATAGATAACGGGAGATAAATGAATATGAAACAGTCAAAATCAGCCCCACCCGCTATTTACGCGATATGGGCGGAGGCACAGCCGGATGGCCCTCTCCAGGGCCGTTCCGGCTTTTTATCTGAGGCCGGATGCCGCTTATTCTTTACATCAGATACAGAGATGGATCAGAATATCCGAGATCTGCGGGGCCTCTGCCTGAACCGGACCCCCGCCGTGACCTATCACGGTGTGGCGTATCCCGGAGACCACGATACCCCCTCGGAACGGTAGACCTTTATGATTGGCCACATTCCTTCGTAGTAGTAGTTTCGTATGCTGAACTTCCCAAGCCCCAGAGCCCGCAATGCATCCAGCACTTTTGTGCATAGAACATCAAATACAATTTCATCGGACATAAAAACACCTCTGAATGCAGTTAGTCGACTTTCGCCTCCAACTCCATTATAGAGGTGTTTTTATAATTTTTCTTATCTGGAGGTTATTTATGAACAACACACAAAAAGCATTGATAGACCAAGAGATTTGCGAACAGACCACACCTAATCTCGGGATAACTCAATCCTCGGGATTAGATCACCACGCCGTGTTCAGCCGCCAGCGTGTGGATCTGTTCACGGACGGCGAGGTGGCCTCTACCCAGAGCGCCCGTCAGTACAAGGACGCCACCGATCTGGTTCTCCAGACCAGTCTGGAGAGGCCGCCCCGGCTCATCCGCCGCCTCACTCCGCTGGAGTGTGAACGGCTCCAGGGCTTCCCGGACGGCTGGACAGCCCTGCCGGGGGCCTCCGACTCCGCCCGCTACCGTGCCTTGGGCAACAGCGTTTATTGGGACAAAGCCATTATGTTAATGATGGGCACAAAAATGGCATGAATACAAGGCTTCTGGGGATTTTACTGCACATAATATTCCACATTTCAACCTTTAATCATAGCAGCTAAAACCTTTTAAGTAAGGGCTTACTTTTTCCGCTTGTTCAAGTAGAATTGTCATTGTAATAGGAGAAATTTCTACATGAAGGGCGGTGGGTATATTGCCAAACAAGCTAATCAAAGACCTCATTGACAAAGGTGCAGTAACTCTAAAAGAACAGGGATATTCCATACGCAGTAGCGAATACACCCTATTGACATGGATGCAATTTCAAGAGTTCTGCAATAAAAAGGGATATGAAACATATTTGCCCTCGCATAAAGATGAATTCATCACAGAACTCGGCAAGTGCACTCCACCTTTAAGGCAGTCCACAATTGACCGCAAAGCCGGAAGCATGAAAATGCTTGATCTGCTTGCCACCAAAGGCACCTGGGAAAAAGGGATGCTCAATCCTCTGCAAGAGTTGTTGCCGGAATTCAACTCCTTTCTTGATGCGCAGGAAGAATATCTCATCAAAACCGGTTATTCAGAATGCACCAGAGAAACGATGCGAAATTATATCTCCGTAGTTATGCGGTACTTTCAGAATGCTGGTATAACAAAGCTGGAAGAACTTAACAGCTCACATGTCTCGGCATATCTGCTGACTCTGAGAGGCCATGCAAAAAGTACAGTGCGTTGTGAACTCAGCCGACTGCGGAAGTTCCTGTCGTATCTGTATCTGCTTGGATATACATCCGAAAATCTTGCGCCTCATGTACCTGAATATCGTCTGGGACAAGCACAGAGCATAATTAAAATCTGGGAGTCAGAGGAAATCAATGCAGTATTGGAAACCGTGAACAGAGCCAGCCCAAAAGGAAAACGAGACTATAAACGCCGTTATGTTGAACTTCACATAACAGCGTAGCCATTCCCTGCGTGGAGTTCGTCCTGAAGGGCATCGTTAGAGCGGCAGTCCTTGCGGGGTGAGCGGCTGGATGCCGCAGTCCATTTGCGGAGTATGCTTGACATCCCGCTTGGAATGTAGTACGATTGCACTACGAGGAGGGATCGCAATGGCGATGGAATCGACCTTTCAGGTGCGGATGGATAGCGAGCTCAAAACGCGGGTGGAGGCACTCTACCGCGATCTCGGAACTTCCTTTGCCGAGGCAGTCCGTATCTTCGCCCAGCAGAGCTTGCGGGACGGCGGGATGCCTTTTCGCCCTACGCTGAAGACTTGGGAGGAAATGACCGCCCAGGAGATCGGCACCAAACTCTTGCGGAGTGAGGCGGACATTCGTGAGGGCCGGGTGTTTTCCCAGGAGGATGTGGACGCCCGGATGAGGGAGCGCCTTGCCCATGGAAACACTACGGCAGTATAAAATCTCCTATACGGAGACAGCCATTCAGGATCTGGAGGAAAAAGCAGACTATATCAGCTGTCAATTCCGAGATCCCGCCTTGGCACTGACCTGGTACACCCGGCTTCGGGACGCGATCCAGCGGGAGCTGAAAACCATGCCCGAAAAGTATCCGCTGTACAGCGTGGAGCCGTGGCGCTCACAAGGTGTCCGCCTGTTTACCTTCCGCAACGATGTCATTTTGTACAGTGTGGACGAGGAACATTCCTTCGTCTACATCCGCGCTGTCTGTACCAAGGGCCGGGATATCTCTGCCCATCTCACGGAACATGAAAATGTGTAGGATCAAATGATCGGAGAGGCCGTCACATCTGCTCTGCACCTGTAAAATGAAAGTAGACACTCACAAAAGTGTGGGTGTCTACTTTTT
>URDJ01000029.1 GCA_900546615.1 uncultured Eubacteriales bacterium
CTGCCGGCACTGTCATGTTTTTGTTGGAGATCGGTGAACTGCTGGAGGATTGGACACGGAAGAAATCTGTGGCGGATCTGGCAGAGAGTCTGTCTCTCCATGTGGATCGGGTATGGATGAAAACTGAGGCTGGTGAAGTGCTCACCCCTATCGGTCAGATCAGACCCGGCGACCGGGTCGTGGTTCGAGCCGGAAGTGTCATCCCCCTGGACAGTGTGGTGGCGGAGGGGGAGATCACCGTCAACCAGGCATCCCTCACCGGCGAGCCTGTCCCCGTGGCCAAGCGGCCCGGCGGCATAGTTTACGCCGGCACTGTTGTGGAGGAGGGCGAGTCCATGCTGGAGGTTAAGCAAGCCTCCGGCCAGAGCCGCTATGACCAGATCGTGGAGATGATCCAGCGTTCAGAGAAGATGAAGTCCGCCGCCGAAGCCAAAGCATCCAACTTGGCAGACAAACTGGTACCCTATACCTTTGCCGGCAGCCTGGTGAGCCTTGCGCTCACCAGGAACTTGACCCGGGCCTTGTCGGTGCTCATGGTAGACTTCTCCTGTGCCCTGAAACTGGCCATGCCCCTGGCGGTGCTCTCTGCCATGCGTGAGGCGGGGCGGGAGCACATCACGGTCAAGGGAGGCAAGTTCCTGGAGGCTGTGGCCAGCGCGGATACCATTGTCTTTGACAAGACCGGCACCCTCACCCATGCCTGTCCCAGGGTGGCCCGAGTCGTCCCCTTCAATGGTATGGAGGCGGCGGAGATGCTGCGCCTTGCCGCCTGCTTGGAGGAACATTTCCCTCACTCCATGGCAAACGCTGTGGTAGAGGAAGCCAAACGCCGGGGGTTGAGCCACGAAGAACGCCATGCTAAAGTAGAGTACCTGGTTGCTCACGGCATTGCCAGTTCGGTGGACGGAGCGCAAGTGTGCATCGGCAGCGCCCACTTCATCTTCGAGGACGAGAAGTGCGTGATCCCCGAGGGTGAGGAAAACAAATTTGATGCCCTACCCCCTGAGTTCTCCCAACTCTATCTGGCCATCGACGGGGTGCTTTCCGCCGTGATCTGCATCTCTGATCCTCTGCGAGAGGAGGCGCGGGAGGTCCTTTCTGCCCTGAGAAATCTGGGCGTAAAAAACCTGGTCATGCTGACCGGGGACAGCCCCCGTACCGCCGCTTCCATTGCGGAACAACTGGGGGTAGACGACTTCCGGGCCGGGGTTCTCCCGGCGGATAAGGCAGAGTATGTGGCCGCCATGCGGCGGGAGGGGCACACCGTACTGATGGTGGGGGATGGCATCAACGACTCCCCGGCTCTTTCTGAGGCGGACGCCGGCATCGCCATCAGTGATGGAGCGGCCATTGCCAGGGAGATTGCCGACATCACCATTGCCGCCGACAGTCTGTGGGAGCTGGTGCGCCTGCGGCAGCTGGCCATGGGCCTGATGTGCCGTATCCAGAACAACTACCGCTTTGTCATCGGGTTCAACGGGGCGCTGATCGGTCTTGGTGTGGCGGGCATCCTGCCTCCAACCACCTCCGCCATGCTCCACAACCTGTCTACTCTTGGAGTAAGTCTCCATAGCATGGCTGCTCTGCCCCAGAAAAAACAAAATAAAGTTTCCTGACAGAGCCCAGCGCGTATGCGCTGGGCTTTTTTTGTATTCCACTTGACAAACTGCCGCTGCAGTCGTATTATAACAGTGTTATATAACGCTGTTATGAGGAGGAGTCCTATGGAAGAAAAATCTAATGTTACTCTGGAAAAAATCCAAGAGGCAGCCATGAGCGAGTTTCTGGACAAGGGCTTTCAAGGGGCTTCTCTGCGGCAGATCGTAAAAAATGCCGGGGTAACTACTGGTGCGTTCTACGGCTATTTCTCCAGCAAGGAAGCACTCTTTGCCTCCATCGTGGAGCCACACGCCGCCGCTTTGATGGGGCGGTTCATGGAGGCGCAGACTTCCTTTTCCGAACTGCCGGAGCAGGAGCAGCCGGAGCACATGGGGCTGGAGTCCAGTCAGTGTGTCCGTTGGATGCTGGACTATATCTGCGATCACCGGGAGCCGGTGAAGCTGCTGCTGTGCAAGGCTGAGGGAACCAGCTATGAGCACTTTGTCCACAACATGGTAGAGGCGGAGGTGGAGTACACGCTCCGTTACATGGATGTTCTCCGCCGCCTGGGCCGGGCGGTCCCGGAACTGAGCCAGTCTCTTTGCCACATCATCGCCAGCGGAATGTTCAACGGCCTTTTTGAGATCGTCGTACATGATATGCCGAAAGAGCAGGCCCTGCGGGATGTAGAACAGTTCCGAACTTTCTACACGGGTGGATGGCTGAAATTGATGGGGGGATGACCCCTATCTTTTTTGAACATTAGTTAGTTGTTGCTAACTTGAAGAAGGAGGTTTTTCCATGAAGCAGAAGAAAAAGAGCGATGTTGCGGTCCTGCTGAACTACGCAGGCAGTCACAAGGGACTGACCTTCCTGGGGCTGACCCTGTCGGCGGTGTCCATGCTGTTGAGCATGGCACCCTACATCTGCATTTGGCTGGTGGCCCGGGATCTGATTGCCGTAGCGCCGGACTGGACCCGGGCGCAGGACATTGCACAATACGGCTGGCTGGCGTTTGCCTTTGCGGTGGCCGGCATCGTCCTGTATTTTGCAGGATTGATGTGTACCCATCTGGCGGCCTTCCGCACAGCGGCCAACATCCGCAAGCAGGGCGTCGCCCATGTGATGAAAGCCCCTCTGGGCTTCTTCGACTCCAACGCCTCTGGCCTCATCCGGGGACGGCTGGATGCGGCGGCGGCCGATACCGAGACCCTGCTTGCCCACAATCTGGCGGACATCGTAGGCACAATCACCCTATTTGTGTCCATGCTGGTGCTGATGTTCGTCTTTGACTGGCGGATGGGCGCGGCCTGCCTGCTGGCGGCGGTGATTTCCATTATCGCTATGTTCTCTATGATGGGCGGCAAAAACGCCAAACTGATGGCAGAGTATCAGGCAGCCCAGGACCGCATGACCAAGGCGGGCACCGAGTATGTCCGAGGCATACCGGTGGTTAAGATTTTCCAGCAGACCGTGTATTCCTTCAAAGCCTTTCAAGAGGCCATTGAGGATTACAGTTCCAAAGCGGAGCACTATCAGGGCGATGTGTGCCGTGTGCCGCAGTCCATCAATCTAACCTTTACTGAGGGCGCTTTTGTGTTCCTGGTGCCTGCGGCCCTGTTTCTGGCTCCCGGAACTCTGGCCGGCGGTGACTTTGCGGGATTTATTACAAACTTCGTCTTTTACGCAGTGTTCTCCGCCATCATTTCCACCGCGCTTGCCAAGATCATGTTTGCCGCATCCGGTATGATGCTGGCCAGTACTGCGCTGGGGCGCATTGACCAGGTCATGTGCGCTCCTGAACTGAAAGTGCCTGACCACCCTCAATCCCCCGGAAGCAGCCGTGTAGAATTTGAAGATGTGAGCTTTACATACGATGGGGCCCAGACCTCTGCCCTCTCCCATGTGTCCTTCACAGCGGAGCCGGGACAGACCGTAGCCCTGGTAGGACCCTCCGGCGGCGGAAAGACCACCGCTGCCAGCCTGATTCCCCGCTTCTGGGACGCCACCTCCGGCGTGGTGAAGGTGGGCGGCGTGGATGTGCGGCAGATCGATCCCCATGTACTCATGGATCAGATCGCCTTTGTGTTCCAGAACAGCCGCCTGTTCAAAGCCTCCATTTTGGAGAATGTCCGGGCCGCCCGTCCCAACGCCACCCGGGAGCAGGTGCTCTCGGCGTTGATGGCCGCTCAGTGTGGGGACATTCTGGAGAAATTGCCCCAGGGCATGGACACCCTGATTGGCTCCGAAGGGACTTATCTCTCCGGCGGCGAGCAGCAGCGCATCGCCCTGGCCCGGGCCATCCTGAAGGATGCGCCCATCGTTGTGCTCGATGAAGCCACCGCCTTTGCCGACCCTGAGAACGAGGCGTTGATCCAAAAGGCGTTTACCGAGTTGACCCGTGGCCGCACCGTTATCATGATTGCCCACCGCCTGTCTACTGTGGTGGGTGCGGACAAGATCCTGGTGTTGGAGGAGGGACGCATCGTGGAGCAGGGCTCCCATCAGGAGCTGACTGCCTCCAGCGGCCTCTATGCCCGGATGTGGGCGGATTACAACCAGGCAGTCCAGTGGAAGATCACCAGCGAACAGTGAGAGAGGGGTGAAGAATATGTTCAACAAAAACTTTCAGAGGAAGTACGCCCTCACCGACCAGGGCGTAAAAAATGTCAAAAAGGGAGCCTTCTGGACGGTCATCGTTAACCTTGTCGTCATGGGCGGCATGAGCATCCTGTATCTGCTGATGTACGGCCTGATGGGAACCTTTACAGACGACCAACCGCTGCCCAACGCGGCCCTCCTGCTCGGGCTGGTAGTTGTATTCCTGATTCTTTCCTTTGTGACTCATCTGCAGCAGTACTACGCCACCTATGGACTGGTCTATAACGAGGTAAAATCCACACGGCTCAGTCTGGCGGAGCGGCTGCGCAAACTGCCTTTAGGCTACTTCGGCAAGCGGGATCTGGCGGACCTAACCGAGACCATTATGGGCGACGTGAACCGCATGGAGCATGTCTGGTCCCATGTGCTGGGTTATCTGTACGGAGCCTATATCTCCACGGCGATTATCGCGGTGTGCCTGCTGGTGTATGACTGGCGGCTGGCCATCGCCTGCCTGTGGGGTGTGCCGGTGGCCTTCGGCCTGCTGTTCGGCACCCGGAGGATTTCCGCCCGGACCTCTGAGCGGACGAAAAAAGCTGCGATCCGCGTCTCCGACGGCATTCAGGAAACTCTGGAAAATGTCCGGGAGATCCGCGCCACCAATCAGGAGGAGCGCTATCTGGCCGGGCTCAATCAGAAGATCGATGACCATGAGAAGGTCACCATCCAGGGCGAGCTGGGGACCGGCATCTTCGTCAATGCGGCCAGCGTCATCATGCGTATGGGGGTAGCTACCACCATTCTGGTGGGAGCCAGCCTGATTCTTTCCGGGCAAATCGACTTCATGCTGCTGTTTTTGTTCCTGCTGGTTATTACCCGCGTGTATGCGCCTTTTGACCAGAGCCTGGCTCTCATCGCTGAGATGTTTGTGTCCCAAGTATCCGCCGACCGCATGAACGAGATTTACGACACCCCCACGGCTGAGGGTGCAGAGGTGTTTCAGCCCAAGGGACACGATATTGAGTTCGACCATGTGGGCTTTGCCTACGACAGGAAAAAGGTGCTGGACGGCGTGAGCTTTACCGCCCGGGAGGGTGAAGTGACTGCCCTGGTGGGCCCTTCCGGGTCCGGTAAGAGTACCTGCGCCCGACTGGCTGCCCGGCTGTGGGATGTAACAGAGGGACGCATCAAGGTAGGCGGCGTGGACATCTCCACGGTGGACCCGGAGGCATTGCTGACCGATTACTCCATGGTGTTTCAGGATGTGGTGCTTTTTGACGACACGGTGATGGAGAATATCCGTCTGGGCAAGCGAGGCGCCACCGACGAGGAGGTGCGGGCCGCGGCGGAGGCCGCCAACTGCGGGGAGTTCATCTGCCGCCTGCCCCAGGGATATGATACCCCCATCGGGGAAAACGGCGCAAAACTCTCCGGCGGAGAGCGGCAGCGCATCTCCATCGCCCGGGCTCTTTTGAAGAACGCCCCCATCGTCCTGCTGGACGAGGCTACTGCCAGCCTGGATGTGGAAAATGAGACAAAGGTGCAGGGTGCGCTCTCCCGCCTGCTGGCAGGCAAGACGGTGCTGGTCATTGCTCACCGGATGCGCACCGTGGCAGGAGCCGACCACATCGTAGTGCTGGAAAATGGCCGTGTGGCCGAGCAGGGTACGCCTGCGGAGCTGATGGAGCAGGGCGGCCTCTACCGCCGTATGGTGGAGCTCCAGAGTGAAAGCGCCCGTTGGCAACTGGGCTAATTATTTCGTTTATTCAAGTTCATTCGACCTCTTCTTCGGGAGTACAACATCCTCTGACCGTTCCAGTAAGATACGGACATTTTGGTTGAGGGTGTCGTACTCCCGTTCTTTCTGTTGAGCCTTCCTGCATTCCGATTGCAGGGCGGTTCTTCTGGCCCTGAGCACATCCATTTCGGCCCGGAGCCGCTGGGCGGCGGGCAGGGGTACGGCGCCCAGCCGTTTCAGTTCCCTTGCCGCTGCCTCGAACAGGATGATCTCACTCTCATGCCCCCGGAGGAATTTCTCCTTGTCCCTGGACTGGCGGTATTGGTCATACAGAGGACGGAACTGGCGGTAGGTGGCAGCGTGCTTCATGGTGAGGGTCAGCCACTCCATTTCCTTCTCCGTTGCCCGGAGTTCCGCCTTCACTCTGGCGGTGGCGGCTGCCGCTCCATCGCACCGCTCGGACAATTCCTCTAAACTTCCAATGCCATGCTCCGTCAGGAAGTTCAGCGTTTCCGCTGCCCGCTTTAGGTTCTCAATCGTTGCCCAATGTTTGTAGCCGGCACTCTGCTGGGCTTTGATATTGTTCTGGATGTCGATGAGCAGGCTGGGCCTCCCGGTGCGCTGTTTCGGCTGGCGGGAAGGACTGGGCTTGCCAGCGATCCGGGAGGTCAGGGCTTCCTCGGCGTAGTCGGCGCCCAGGGTTTTCAAACGGGTGAACCGCTCCTGACCCGGAGCTCTGGCAGATATGTACTTGCCCTGTTTCAGTTCATACCCTTCCCGCTGGAGGCGGCGGAGCAGGTCCTCCAGGTCGGTGCAGCCGGGCAGAAGCCGGTCGATGGCAGAGCGCAGCTTCGCCTTATAGCTGGTGCCGTTCTGTTCCGCCTGATGCTCAATATAGCTCTTGCCCTTGTCTTGGCCGGGGACAATGACGGACAGGCCATGCTCTTTACAGATACGGTCGCTGGTACGGCGGATCTCATGGTAGCTTCTCTTGTTGGAGTGGTAGTGCCGGTGGTTCTGGAAACTGACCGCATTGAAGATTAGGTGATTATGGACATGGTCCCTGTCAATGTGAGTGGTGAGGACAAATTCATATTTGCCGCCCAGGACCTCTTGTGCCAGTTCCATGCCGATCCGGTGGGCTTCCTCCGGTGTGACCTCCCCAGGCTCAAACGCCTGGATGAGGTGCCGGCCCAGGTTCGTTCTCTTGTCGATGGCGTGGCGGCGGGTCCAGGCAAATTCAATGTCGGCGGTCTCGGCGGTGCAGCCGAAGGAGGACACCAGCAACTTTCCATCAGTCTTGTCGGGATTGCAGATATAGTCAATGGCCGCTTTCAGCGTTGACTTAATAGGATGCGTCTTTGTAACTGCCATATCTGCTCCAATCTCTCCCGGATTTCCTCCATGTCAGCCTGATAGGTAGGGCCTCCGGCGTTGACCCGCTTGGCGATCTGGTTGATGTTCCGGCCAATGGAGCCCAGGGCTTTCGTCATTTCCTTAATGTCGGTGGTGTCCACCTGGATGATATATCCGTCAATCGCCATCTTCCGCAGATATGCCCCATACCTCTTTGTGGGGAGTTGTGCCATCTTCTCGTCAATGAGCCGTTTTTCCTCCTCTGTCACCCAGAACTTCATCTGTATATTCCGTTTTCTGTTTGCCATCGCGGTATCTCGCCTCTTTTCGTATCAGGGTTTGGGATGTTCTCAACAAGTATTTTTCGGGTTTAGGGGGAGGGTTCCCTAAAGCCAAAAATCGCAAGCGGGTACTCGCTTGCTGTGCTTGCTACAACAACCCTTCCCTTGTTTTCCCCTCTACTAATACTACAATTTGAAACGAAGATTTTGGCTGACTATACTGAATTGGAGTGCTATTAAGGAATGGGCTAATTTCTTGAATTATGCTCATGCTTGTGTTATCATAATGGTGAGTAAGCCGAAGCTAACCGATTGGAGGGATGTGCGTGGACAAACCCAACTTTAATCAAGACTGGTACGGTATGCAGGCCAAAGTGTTGTCGCAGAGTGACGATTGTGTGGTCGTTGATTATGGTTGCAATGGCCGTGGTATTGTGAAAAACTATAACTTATTTGAGGGTATACAGCTTTGCTTTCTCGACTTTGAAACGGATGGAGCAATGAAGGCTCAGAAGTTTAATCCAGATATTATTCAGATCACGCATTGTCAAACCGGACGCTATGAATGTGAATTTGCCAATCATACTGTGTCGTATTTGCCAGAGGGCTATTTTAGTGTTGCAGCAACAGAGCATTTGCCGGTTTCTTTTTCTTTTCCGCTGGGAAAATATTATGGAGTCAGTCTTGTCATAGACCGGCAGGCACTTTCGGTCGGAACGCGTCGGATGATGCAGACAATTCCCATTGATCTTGATAAGATCGGAACTACACTGGGAATAGAAACAAGATGGTATGTCAGTGAGACCCCGCCACAATTAAAGCATCTTTTTTCAGAATTGTATACTGCGGCAGAAATGGAGCCCATCGGCTATTTCAAAATTAAGGCCATCGAGCTTCTGTATCACATGGATCAGCTGACACAAGTCAACGGGTGCGATCTAAAATATTTTGATAAGAAGCAGATACAGACTACAAAAGCTATTCGAGAATACCTTATTTCTCACTTGGATGAGAAAGTTTCCCTGGAGCAGTTGGCAAAAGAGGCACACTTGAACCTCTCCGTTTTTCATCTGGTGTTTTCCCATATCTATGGGGACACACCGTATGCCTATCTCAAAAAATACAAAATGAATTTAGCAGCCCAGTGGCTTTCGGAAAATAAAATGAAAATCGGGGATATAGCTTTAGAACTTGGATATAGCAATGCCAGCAAATTTGCTAAAGCGTTTCAATCTGTGTATGGGATGCTCCCAAAAGACTACCGGAAAAAATAGATAGGAAGAACGGGCTGTTTTTCAGGTCTTTCCAGAGGAATGGAGCAGAAAAAATTTACGCAAAAAGATATAATGAGCCGGTGCGGTTAGTTTATGCTAACGCATCGGCTTTTATTTAGGAGGTGGTATCCCTGCTGACCATAGATACTCGAATCAAGTTGCTTTTATTTTTACTTATCAACTTCATGGTATTTGGCTTGAAAGATTTTGTCCTTGGCAGCGTGTGTTTTTCCTTTATCTGTATTCTTTCGTGCCTGATGGGGCAGAAAAAGATTGTATTGAAATACATCATCTTTTATGTGGTGATTGCGGCCATACAGCAGCTTTGCGCCTTCCTTCCCCAGGCCATCGAAACTATTTTGTCGATCTTCACATTGTTTATCCGGGTAATGATACCCGTGGTACTCTTTGCTTCAACTTTTATCGCTACAACGAAAGTCAGCGAATTGATTGCGGCCATGTACTCGCTAAAAATTCCTCGGAGCATTACCATTACATTCGCTATGGTATTGCGCTTTTTTCCTACTTTCAGTGAGGAGATCCACAATATTTATGACGCGATGAAGTTAAGAGGCATCGCCCTTTCGTGGAAAAATGTATTCACGCGCCCCATGCTCATTCTGGAGGCAATCGCTATCCCCATCGTGATGCGCTCTGCTTCGATTGCAGAAGAATTATCTGCTTCTGCGGTGACGAGAGGCATTGATAATCCGGCGCAACGGACTTCGTTCATTCAGCTAAAAGTTCATGCTAAAGATTGGATGGTACTGTTCTTCTTTCTCGTTGCCTTTGTGGTGCTGTTTTTCTGCAAATATCAGATATATGGGAGGATATGATGATGATTGATATTGACCATGTATCTTTTCAATATTCCGGTGCTGAACGGGAGAATCTGCAAAATTTTAATTTGCAGATTGAAAAAGGGGAGTGTGTTGTCCTTACTGGCGAATCTGGATGTGGAAAGACTTGTGTGACCAGGTTGATAAATACACTTATTCCCCACTTTTACGAAGGGGAAATGTCCGGGACGGTTCTCATTGACGGAGTTGATACCCGCACGATCCAACCGCACGATTTGTCGGACAAGATAGGCTCTGTCTTCCAAAATCCACGCAGTCAGTTTTTTAGTCTGGATACGGACAGCGAGATTGTGTTTGGTATGGAAAATAAGGGAATGCCCTATCAAGTGATGCTGGACCGTTACCAACAGACTATCCAGGAATTACATATTGAAAAGTTAAAGGATCGCAACCTGTTTGACTTGTCCGGCGGACAAAAGCAGACCATAGCATTTGCCAGTGTTTACGCATTAAACCCTAATATTTTTGTTCTGGACGAGCCTTCCTCAAACCTGGACCCGGAGGCCATTCAAGAACTACGACGGCTACTTTTGCTGATTAAGGCGCAGGGAAAAACGATTATTGTATCCGAACACCGCCTTTACTTCTTGAATGGGATTGCCGACCGCATTGTCCTTATGGAGCATGGTAAGCTGAAACAATCTTGGTCCGCCAGTGATTTTGCTTTACTCAGTACCGAGCAAATCAAGGCGCTGGGACTTAGAAGCTATACGCCTACAAGGTTAGAGCTTCCCGAAACAACACCCTCTCGAAACGATTCCCCGGCTGTCGAAGTCAGAGATCTGGCGATTGGATATGAAAAGGGAGAATCCGTGGCGCAGCACCTGAACTTTTGTGTCTACCCTGGAGAAATTGTCGGCGTGGTAGGGAAAAATGGTTGTGGCAAATCAACTTTGGCCAGAACCCTATGTGGTTTGCAAAAGGAACTGCATGGAGAAGTTCTATACAAAAACAGTACGGTTCCAAGTAAACGGCGGATTAAGAAAGCGTATCTTGTCATGCAGGACCCGGACTATCAACTGTTTACTGATAGCGTTTACCAGGAACTACTGCTGGCATTGTCCGACCAAAAGGATAAAGATGAAAAACGAATAGATGATATTCTGGACGAGCTGAATTTGACAATTTATAAAGAGCGGCATCCAATGTCCCTCTCTGGCGGTCAGAAGCAGCGCACCGCTATTGGCGTTGCGGCACTCCGGGATGCAGAGGTACTTATTTTTGATGAGCCTACAAGCGGCTTGGATTACAAAAACATGGAGAGCGTTGCAGGAATTTTAAGTGCGCTGTCCAAAAGAGGGAAAGCCATCCTGGTGATTTCCCATGACAATGAACTACTGATGAAGATTTGTTCCCGTGTCATTCGCGTGGATGAAAGGACTTCATCTTAGTTATATACAAATAATAGAAAGGGGCTATCTGTATGAGTGAACAAGCAAAACCTGTCGGGGCATCCGACAAAATGAAAGCAAAGGACTTTATCACGCTGGGCATTTTTACGGTGTTATTCTTTGCTGTGGTAATGGTGTGCATCTTTGCCTCCGCAGCTACCGTGGTGACTTTCGCTTTTGGGAGCGCCATTGCTGCAATTCCCGGAGGCATTATCTATATGCTGATGCGCGCTAAAGTGCCAAAGGCTGGGAGCGTTCTCTTGAGCGGTGTGGTGATCGGCCTGATCGAGTTTCTAATTGGCGCAGGATGGGCGGTTGCCGTTGGCTTTATTGCCGGTGCCGTAATTGCGGAGCTGCTGGCCCGCGCCGGCCACTACAAGAGCTTCTGGCTGAATACCATTGGCTATTCCATCTATATGATGTTCTTTGCACTGGGCACCTATCTTCCTATGGTCATCATGACCGGCTATGTGGATGATATGTCCACCTCTAACGGCGTGAGTGCCGAGTATCTGACGGAGCTACATAGCTTTATGAATGGAACAATGGTAGTCATCATTGCTGTTGTGACCTTCGTTGCAGGCATTGTCGGCGCTTTGATTGCAAAAGGCGTGTTCAAAAAGCACTTCCAGAAGGCGGGCATTGTCTAAGGACGATATAGTTACGGCTAACTCTCTGGTATCTTTGGGCTATTTTAGCCATCGGAACAGAGGTATGGAGTAGCAAGCAATTTCAAAGGTTGATAAAATGAATGGCGAGGTTAGAAGTTGCTAACCTCGCCATTTTCACTTTTAAGGAGGGTTCATGCTATGTCAAACGCAAAGTCGAAACAGGCAAAACCAAAGACGGGTTTGGCACGATGCATGGAATTGGCTTCTGACAGAAAGGGCCTTGTATTCTTAGCTGCGGTTCTTTCGTCACTGGCGGCCATTGCTTCGTTCATCCCGTACATAGCGGTCTATTTTATGATCCGCTCAATTATCGGTGTTTTTCCGAACCTTGACCAGTTGGATATGGGGATGGTCATGAATTATGGATGGCTGGCGCTCGCCGGGATCGTGGCGAATATCCTGTTATATTTTCTGGCTATTTTCAGTTCCCACATGGCGGCGTTCGGCACACTGTACGAGCTGAAGGTCTTGTTCGCTGACCATATCACCAAAATTCCGTTGGGCTATCATTTGACCATCGGCAGCGGGCGCCTGCGTAAAATCATGGATGAGGATATCGAGAGCGTGGAAGGGTTCATTGCCCATCAATTCCCGGATTTCGTGGCGTCTGTCACAGCCCCCATCGTCATGGTCATCATTTTACTGGCCGTTGATTGGCGGTTCGGGCTTGCCTCTTTGGTCGGTATCGTTCTGGCGTTTGTTGCGGAGTTTATTGGCTTTGGCAGCGGCGAGATGAAAGAGAACATGGGCAAGTATCAAAAAGCCCTGGAGGAAATGAACAACGCTTCTGTGGAGTATGTTCGTGGAATGTCGGTTGTGAAGGCATTTAACCAGACGGCATCCTCTTTCAAAAAGCTCAAAGAAGCGATTACCGGATATACAGAGTGGGTCCTGAAATTTTCCCTGGGCTGGCAGAACTGTATGCCCGCCTTCACCACAATTATCAATAATGTTTATCTGATCCTCGTACCTGTCGGAATTTTAATCGGCTCCAGGTCGGATGATTTTGCTGGGTTTGCCATGACCTTCATTTTCTATCTGCTCTTTGTACCCGCAATTTCCGGCGTGTTGAACAAGATCATGTATATCTCCGAGTCGTTCATGCAGATTGATGGGAATGTGGCGCGTATGGATGAAATTCTAAATATTCCTGAAATGCCAGAAACGAGCCATCCCAAGAAGCCCACCAATGATGATGTTGCTTTCAAGAATGTCAGCTTTTCCTACACGGGAGATACACACGAAAAAGCGCTGGAGGATGTTTACTTTGTTGCAAAGCAGGGTCAAATCACGGCCATTGTTGGGCCGTCCGGCGGTGGCAAGAGTACGATTGCCAATCTGATTTCCCGGTTTTGGGATGTATCTTCCGGCAGCATTACCATCGGCGGTGTAGATGTGCGTGATATGGCGGAGGATGACCTGATGCGCCATGTCAGCTTTGTGTTCCAGGACATTTTCCTGTTCAAGCAGAGCATCTTGGATAATATCCGTATGGGCAACCCTTCGGCCAGTGAGGAACAAGTGATTGCGGCGGCGCAAGCGGCGCAATGCCACGAGTTCATCTCCAAACTGCCCAACGGGTATCACACGGTGGTCGGCTCCAAAGGCATCCATCTCTCTGGCGGCGAGCGCCAGCGGATTGCCATTGCGCGGGCCATAATCAAAGACTCGCCTATCATCGTACTGGATGAGGCAACGGCGTTCAGCGACCCGGAGAATGAATACCTGATCCAGAAAGCATTTGAAAAGCTGATGCAGGGTAAGACAGTTATCATCATCGCACACCGCCTCTCCACGATCCGCAATGCAGATAAGATCATCGTCATGGAGAAAGGTCACCTGGTCGAAGAAGGAAAACATGACGAGCTGGTGGCCGCGGGCGGACGTTATGCACAAATGTGGAACCACTATACAGAAGCGATTGGCTGGAAAATCAGCGGAAAGGCGGTGTAACTATGAGCAGATTACAAAAAGCTCTCTTTTTGTCAGACAAGGGTTACGCAGATCTGAAAAAAGCAATCTTCGCCTGCACATTGACGAACCTGGCTATGCTTCTGCCGTTCTGTGTAACTGTTATGATTTTCAGTGAAATTCTGACACCCTTTGTCAGTGGCGGCTCCATTCAGTGGAACCATATCTGGATGCTGTGGGGCGCAGGTATTGTTTCGGCCATCCTGGTATTTCTGGCCGCCAAAAACGATTACCGCAAAACCTATATTGCCTCGTATAAGGAGTCGAATACGACCCGGCTGCGGATTGCGGAGCATCTTCGGAAACTCCCTATGAATTTCTTTAACACCAAGGACCTTTCCGAACTGACCACGAATATGATGGCAGATTGCAGCAGCATGGAGTCCCTGCTCAGCAGCACGACCCCTCCGCTGATTGCAAACGGCATCACGGTGACCCTGACCTGCATCCTGCTGGCCTTCTTTGACTGGCGGCTTGCCCTGTGCGTATTCATCACGGTTCCGATTGCCTTCCTCATTATCTGGCTCAGCCGGAACCATCAAAAGAAACTCTTTGAAAAGCAGGTTGACGCAAAGCTGGCTGCTTCTGACCAGGTACAGGAATACCTGGAAGGCATGAAGATCATCAAGTCCTGCGGGCTGTCCGGCTCACATTTCAGTGCGTTGGATAAAGCTCTGCTTGCCATGAAAAAGATCGCCATCAAGGTAGAAATGGCTGTCGGTGTGTTTATGTCCAGTGCCAGTATGATTTTGCAGGCAGGCGTTGGTATCACAATCTTTGTCGGTGCTATCCTCTTGACAAATGGGCAGATTGAGCTTCTTCCGCTGCTTATGTTCCTGTTGATGGTAACACGGATTTATGGCCCGATCCTGTCAATCCTGGCAAATCTGTCCTCGTTGCTGAATTTGAATGTGGTCACAAGCCGTATGCGTACCCTGCTCACCACTCCTGCAATGGACGGTGACGGGAAAAAGGTCCCGAACTGTGATATTGAGCTTTCCCATGTGACTTTTGCCTACAATCAGGAAGATGTCATCAAAGATGTTTCCTGCAAAATCCCCCAAGGGAGCGTGACTGCCCTCGTTGGCCCGTCCGGTTCCGGTAAAAGCACGATTTCCAAACTGATTGCCCGCTTTTGGGATGTTCAGAAGGGCAAGATCACCGTGGGCGGCAAAGACATCAAGAGTATGGAGCCGGAAAGCCTCATGTCTTATATGTCCTTCGTGTTCCAGGATGTGACCCTGTTCAATGATACGGTTATGAACAATATCCGGCTGGGCAATCCAAACGCAACGGACGATCAGGTAATTGCTGCTGCCAAAGCAGCCTATTGTGATGAATTTGTCCGGGAGATGCCGGACGGGTATCAGACGGTCCTCGGTGAAAACGGCAGCACCCTTTCCGGCGGTGAGCGCCAGCGTATTTCCATCGCCCGCGCCTTGCTGAAAAACGCTCCCATTATTCTGCTTGACGAGGCAACAGCATCCCTTGACCCGGAGAATGAAGTCCTGGTTCAAAAGGCGATTGCCAAACTGGTGGAAGGTAAGACGGTTATTATGATCGCCCACCGCCTCCGTACAGTTGTGGATGCGGACCAGATCCTCGTTCTTGACAATGGACGGTTGGTAGAACATGGAACCCACGATGAGCTGATGAAGAAGAACGGTCTGTATCATAAGCTGTTCCGTATTCAGCAAGAGAGCCTTGGCTGGGCTGTGTAAATCGGAGCTGAAGGAGAGGCATAGTTGAACGGAGTAGAAATGCTTTTAATTGCAGTTGGTCTTGCGATGGATGCTTTTGCCGTTTCTGTGGGCAAAGGATTAACTATTCAAGGACAATGTAAAAAAGCGTGTATTGTAACCGGCCTGTATTTTGGCGGCTTTCAGTTGATTATGCCCCTTCTCGGCTTTTTATGTGGGGAAACCGTAATTCAGTACATCGCGCCTATCTCTCGTATTCTGTCTTTCATTCTATTGACTCTGATAGGTTTGAATATGCTGAGAGAAACAATAAAAGAAACGTCCACATCGAACTCTGCATCGATTGCCGCAAAGGTAATGATCCCCGCTGCCATAGCAACAAGCATTGACGCATTTGCGGTAGGTATCACATTTGCGGCATTGAAAGTAAATGTAGCGATGGCTGTTTTGCTGATTGGCTGCACTGCATTTCTTTTTTCCGGTGTGGGAGTAAAAATCGGAAGTATATTTGGCGACCGCATGGAAAAGCAGGCAGGGATTATAGGTGGACTTATTCTTATCGCAATCGGGGTGAAAATCCTCGTTACTGGATAAGAGAAAGGACCATTGAAAAAATGGTAGATAAAGATACCACTATAAGAATTTTGAGGTATGCGAAAAACGGTTTTTTGCAAAACGGCTATCAGGGCACTTCCCTTGCGAACATTTGCGGACAGGCTGGAGTGACAACCGGCGCTTTATATCATCGCTTTCCAAGCAAGGATGCACTGTTTCGTGCTGTTGTTGAACCAGCATCCAATGAACTATTAGAAAAACTGATATGTCCCCAGGAAAATGTCAATGCTATTATTCCTGAACCATGCTTGACCTTTACCTATGCCTACTGAGATGTGTTCAGGACGATTGTTCGATGTAAGGATGCCCCCTTCTATGCTGAATTTCGCACAATGCTATCCGAAACATTGTATCAACGATTATTACAGTGTAGAGGGGAACTATCTCGACAAGCGCATCTGCCATTCTTCTTGTCCAAAGCATATTTGGCTGGGTTCTTAGAAATTATCCGTTGCAACTACGATTTTGAAACAGCGCACAGAAGCATCCAGATAATGGATAAGTTTATGCTTCTTTAAGATTGGGGGAAAACCTTGAAACTCCGAGCGTCGGGAGAAGATTACCTGGAGGCTATCCTTGTTCTCCAAAAGAAAATGGGCATGGTGCGCTCCGTAGATGTGGCCCGGCACATGGAGGTGTCAAAGCCCAGCGTGAGCCATGCCGTGTCCACTCTAAAGGAAGGTGGGTTCCTTACGATGGATGAGGACTTCTTTCTTCATCTGACCGACTTAGGGCGAGAAATTGCCGAGCAGACCTATGAGAAGCACCGCTTTTTCGCGGATCTGCTCACCGAGGCCGGCGTTGATCCGGCGTCGGCGGAGCGGGACGCCTGCCGGATGGAGCATGTCATCAGCCAAAAGTCCTTTGAGCATCTACGGGATGCCTACAACTCACATAAAGAAGATTGATTTGCCCGCATGACGATGGGGTAAAACAGTAATGCGGCCGGGCACATCAAACCCGACCGCGTTATTCGTCTTTTGGAAGGTCTCCGCCTGTTTGCAGAGAGCGATATACTTCTGGGGCTCCGCCTCACTTTTCCCGGCGAAGGAGCCTATGTGATGTATAACTCATATTTTGAGAGTAAAGGAAGATATGGATGAGAACAGCAGGGACAAGGAGGTTAAAATAAGGCGGGGTTTGTCACTCATGTGCCAGCCCTCCCCGCCATCTCGAAAAATATTCAAATAACGAAGTAGCGAGCCACGCTCATGGAAGTGAGTTGTGGCTCGCTTTTTATATATCAGGGCTCACCCATATTGTTCCCCGCTCTTTTGAGCGCCGGCGCCTGGGTGTGGGATGCCGCTCCCCGCCCCGTTTCGTTCTGACCCACTGGCCTGAACGAAACGAAAGGAGCTTATCTATGAGCGGCAAGAAATTTACATATAATCCCCCTGCGGCGAAGCCAAAACGGCCTGCCGCTGAACGAGTAGTGAGCGAAAGGGGAAGAAAAGAACTGCCTCCCGGCACGAAGGGAGGTGAGAACTTGAAACCTGACCGCCACTACGAGCACAAGCAGCACGCCTTTGACAGCTACTGCAAGAAGGTGCTGAAATACGAGGCGTACAACGGCTATCGTGAGATCAGCCGCCGCCAGAAGTGTGAGGCACTGTTCAGCGAACTGTCGGAGGAGGAACTGGCCCAGCTTGCGGTTTATGACCGCTACTCCTGGGAATACATGGCCTTCCCCGTGGGAGGGGCTGTGATTCTGATCGAGGATGACCGGCTGGCCGAGGCGCTTAACGCCCTGCCCCAGGATAACCGGGACATCTTCCTGATGTACTGGTTCCTGGACATGGCAGACCGCGAGATCGCCGAGTACATGAACATGGCCCGCCGGACGGTCAACACCCGCAGGCAGAAAGCCTATCGGCTGCTGAAGGAGCTGATGGGAGGTGAAGCGGATGATTAAATCTGCGTGCACGCGGGCGTCGCTGATCCCTTATCCGGTGATCGCCGCTGCTGTCGGGGGCAGCCCCGAAGCGGTAAACCGGGTAATCCGGCACTATTCCGGCTACATCGCCGCGCTGTCTACGAGGACAAGCTATGACCTTGACGGTTTTCCTCGTCCCCAGGTAGATGAAGATTTGCGCCGGCGGCTGGAAACGAAGCTGATTATCTCCATCCTGGGCTTTGATCTGAACTGACCCAGGGCCGGGCGCTGCGTGTTCCCCTTTCCACGCGGCGCCCCTGTATAGCTCCTTGACAAAGAAAGCCCGGCGGGAGGCCTCCGGCGCAGTATAAGGCAGACGGATACGATCTGTCTGCGTTGAGCCGGTCGGCCGGTGCGCCATGACCCTGTTGCAAGTCCGCAGGACGGGACCCCTACCAAACAGGAGAGCGATGAACACCAGGCCGCAAAACAGGTGTGGCAGCCTGTGGGCGAGGACGCGCAGACAAGATAATGAGACTCGCGCATTGGACGCCCGCAAAGCATCGTGCGCCGCACCCATCAGCATGGGCCGGGGTGAAATTCCCGTGGAGCTGCGGCCAGCAGCCATCCGTTTTCTGCCTCTTTCTTTTTAAGTAATCCTGTTGCTTTTAAGTTTATGGATAATTCATAAACTTTTTGATTAGCAGCAGACAAACCCGGAATGGCGCGTTAGAATGAGGATAGGCAAGTTATGACTTTCCTTCAACGCGCCGTTCTTGCATTAGAAAGGGGGCTGCCATGTCACAAGCATGGAACGGTACGAAGAAGGAGTCCCTGGAGCGAAGAACTTATACGGTGGAGGACATTACTCAAATTCTGGGTATTGGCCGAACATTCGCCTATCTTCTCGTGAAGGAAGGACACTTTAAGATCGTACGAATTGGCAACGCCATACGCATTTCCAAGCGGTCATTCGATGAGTGGCTGGAGTCACTTGACCTATGACTTAGAAAGGAAGTATCGTTATGGCTTCGATTATCAAACGCAAAAAGAATTATTCCATCGTCTACAACTACACGGATGAAAATGGTGAGACCCGGCAGAAATGGGAAACCCGCACCTCTTACCAGGACGCATTGAAGCGCAAGGCGGAGGTGGAAAACCAGCAGTTTACGGGGACCTTCCTTCCGCCCAGCAACCAGACCATCGCAGAATTTCTTTTGGACTTTGTTTCTCTTTATGGGGAAAAGAAGTGGGGCGTGTCCATGTATGACAGCCAAAACTCGCTGATTGCCAACTACATCAACCCCATCATCGGGGATATGAAGGTGCAGGATGTCACCCCGCGGGTAGTGGACAAGTACATTCAGACCCTGCAAAAAACCCCGGCGGTGAATACCAGGACCCATCACGCAAAGACAGACCTGGTCACTAACGCCACCATCGAGAAGATCATCAAACTCCTGCGCTGTGCCTTCAAGCAGGCAGTACGGTGGGAGCTGATCGCCAAGAACCCCTTTGACAATGTGGTTCTGCCCAAGACGGAGTATAAGAAGCGGGACATCTGGACCGCCGATATGATCCGCACCGCCCTGGATCAGTGTACGGACAGCAAGCTCTATGTAGCGATGAACCTGTCCTTTGCCTGCTCCCTGCGGATGGGTGAGATCCTGGGGCTGACCTGGAACAATGTCCACATCTCCGATGACGATATTGCCGATGACAACGCCTATGTTTTCATCGACAAGGAGCTGGCGCGGGCCTCCAAGCGGGCCATTGAAATGCTGGGGCAGAAGGATGTCTACCACATCTTTACGCCGCTGTTTCCCAACACCAGCACCAGGGTGATTCTGAAAAAGCCCAAGACGGATTCCAGTATCCGCAAGGTGTGGCTGCCCAAGACGCTGGCCTACATCCTGCGGGAATGGAAGAAAGCCCAGGATGAGCTGCGGGGCTTTCTCGGTGACGAGTATCAGGATTATGACCTGGTGGTGGCGCTGCCCAACGGCCGACCCTGCGAGGACCGCATCATCCTGAAAGAGTTTGAGAAGCTGCGGGAGAAGGCAGGGCTGCCCAGGGTGGTCTTTCATTCCCTCCGTCATTCCAGCACCACCTACAAGCTGAAACTGAACCACGGCGACCTGAAGGCCACCCAGGGCGACACGGGCCATGCGGAGATCGACATGATTACCAGCGTGTATGCCCACATTCTGGACGAGGACCGCAAGGTGAACGCCCAGAAGTTCGAGGATGCCTTCTACGCCAGCGCCAATCCCGATCTGCGGACGGTGCGCCCTCCGGCAAAAACCAGGGGGCCGAAGGAGCCGGAGAACATGTCGCTGGACCTGGAGGCCCTGGTGGAACAGCTCCGCAAGTCGCCGGAACTGGCCAACACACTGGCCGCATTGCTGGCGTCGGCCCCATCCGGAAAATAGTTCGGAAAAATCGTGTTAGCAAATCCCCGATTTTCATTAGCAAACCCGGAAAAAATGTTCGAAGCCAATTAGCAGGGATACAGCGGAAAATGTATAAAACCGTTCCGGCGGAGCGGCAAGGCCGTTCAAAAGAAACGGTAACAAAAAACCGCTATAAACCATCAGAAAACGGCTTACAGCGGTCATTTTTGGCACCCCCGGCGAGACTCGAACTCACTACATTCCGCTTAGGAGGCGGACCCTCTATCCTGGTGAGGTACGGGGGCTCAGAGCCTTAGTATTCTACCCCATTTGTCCGCCCTTGTCAACCTTCACTTTGCCTTTTTGTTCGTCTCAGGCTTCGTCGAAACGCCGCTTCTTATCTCAAAGCTCGTGCGTGAGCCCATCGTGCGCGCCATCGTCATCGCCATTCCTACGTTCATCCTCAACAGGCTCATGCCCTCGCCTCCTTCCTCAGGTCTGGCTCAAGTATAAGCCCCTTTTATTAACTCTCCATTAAAGCTTCGTGAATTTTTCTTAGCGTCAGCAGCTTATCTCCCGGCCCTCCGACGACGCGCCCGAATTCCGCTCCAGCACCGGCCGCACCACGTCCATTACGTATCGCTCCGCCTGCTCCGGAGCCATGCCTACGAATTTGCGCACGTCCATTATCTCCGCCAGCTCCGCCTCAGTGAGCCTGAACCGCTCGTCTTCCAGCATGCGCCGCGCAAGGTCGTTTTCGCAGCCCGTCTCCTTCATCCTTTTCGCCGTGTCTACCGCGTACTCCCTTATGACCTCGTGAAGCTCCTGCCGGTCACCGCCGAGCGACACCGCCCGCATCAGTATATTCTCCGTCGCCAGAAACGGCAGCTCGTCCCGCAGGTGCCTCGCCATCATCTCAGGGTACACCCGGCACCCGCGCAGCACGTTCGCCGCAAGGCTCAATATAGCGTCCGCCGACAGAAACGCCTCAGGTATCGATATCCTCCGGTTCGCCGAGTCGTCCAGCGTCCGCTCCAGCCACTGCGTCGAGGCCGTCATCGCCGGGTCCTGCGCCAGCGCCACCACGTGCCGCGCGAGCGAGCAGATACGCTCGCAGCGCATGGGGTTGCGCTTATACGCCATCGCCGACGAGCCGACCTGCCCCTCCGTGAAGGGCTCGTCGAACTCCTTCTCGTGCGCCATGAGCCGCAGGTCCGTCGCCATCTTCGCCGCGCTCTGCGCTATGCCCGAGAGCACGTTCAGGAGGAAGGAATCTATCTTCCTCGTATACGTCTGGCCAGTGATGGGCAGCACCTTGTCAAAGCCCATGTCAGCCGCTATGCGGCGCTCCAGCTCATTTGCGCGTTCCGCGTCGCCTCCGAAAAGCGCAAGGAAGCTCGCGCCCGTGCCCGTCGCGCCTTTGCAGCCGTAAAACGCCATACGTTCCAGCTCAAAGTCCAGACGCTCGAGGTCGAGCATGAAGTCCTGCAGCCACATGCAGGAGCGTTTCCCCAACGTCGTCGGCTGCGCCGCCTGATAGTGCGTATAGGCGAGCACGGGCGTGTCCTTCTGCGCCAGCGCAAAGTCCGCGAGCGCCGCGATGACGCTAAGCAGCAGCCCGCGTATCTGTACCATCGCGTCCCGGTACGCGATGAGGTCGCCGTTGTCGTCCACGAAACAGCTTGTCGCGCCAAGATGTATGATGCCGCGCGCCTTCGGGCAGTGGTCGCCCCAGGCCCGGATGTGTGCCATAACGTCGTGCCGGAGCTCACGCTCGTACCTTGCTGCGGCCTCGTAGTCTATGACCTCGAGCTTTTCTCTCAGCTCATCCACCTGTTCCTCCGTCACGGGCAGGCCCAGTGAGCGCTCGTTCTCGGCCAGCGAGAGCCACAGCCGGTGCCAGGTCAGAAACTTGTAGTCCGGCGAGAATATCTGCTGCATGCGCTCGGACGCATACCTCGTGCACAGCGGGTTTTCGTATCTGTCGTGTTCCATTTGGGCACCTCGGCTTCAAAAAATCCCTCTAAGTTTAACACATTTGCCGTCCCTGTGCAACACGCGCAGAATACAGCGTATGCGGCATGTCCATACCGTAATAGTGCTTCACCAGCCGTCCGCGCGGCTCCATGCCGTTGCGAAGGGCGACGTTGACGGAGGCGAGGTTGCCGTCGCGTATGATGGAGAAGACCTCCTTTGCCCCGAGCTTATTGAAGGCGTATTCTTTACAGGCCCGGGCGGCCTCCGTGGCGTAGCCTCTGTGCCAGTATGCCCTGTTGAAAATATATCCTACCTCGAGCACATGGCCGAAGTCCCCGCCGTCCTGCATCGTCAGCCCGCACTGGCCTATGAGCGTGCCCTTATCCTTGAGCACCACCGCCCACGGCCCGAAGCCGTATTTCTCGTACCTGTCGAGTTGCTTTTTCAGCCACCCGCGCGCCTCTGCCTCAGAGAAGGCGTGCTCGTATGCATACATCGTCTCCGCGTCACGGAGCATAAGACAGAGGTCGCCATAGTCCTCTGGTGTGAGCTCACGCAGACGCAGCCGCTCCGTTTCGAGTAACCAGTTCACCTGTAATCCACCATCCCCGTAGCCGGGCCGCCGGTCCAGATGCCGTGGTCCTCGGAGAGCACCGCTTCCGTCACCATGAAGCAGCTGTTCCAGCCCTCGGAGCCCGGCTCGCCGCGCTGGTCGCACCACGTTATATCCATGTAGTAACTGCCCTCCTCGAGGCAGGCGAGGTTCCAGCCGTGCTCCTCGCCGTTCCAGCTCGCGTAGCCGCTTATGGCAGAGCAGCGCAGGTCGGCCTTCTCGCAGAGCCAGAGCATGGTGTTCGTATAGCCAAGGCAGATGGCCCGGCCCTCTATGAGCGCGCCGTAAGGCGTCTCGTTCAGGGTATCCTCGTGCACGTCGTAGTCGTACTCAGCGCAGAAGGAGAGCACGAAGCCGAGGTACTTGTATTGGTCATAGGCCGAGAGGCCCTCGGGCATGTTCTCGACGATGTAGTCGCCCACGGCGTCGAGGTACTCCAGCTCCTGCTCGGAGACCTCCATCCCGCCCCGGAAGGCGTCGGCGGCATCGAAGGGCTGCGTGACGTGCGAGAGCTCGTCCCGCCGCACGCGCTCTATCGTATCGACGGCCTTTTTGACCGCGTCTCCGAACTGCTCACGCACCCTCGCCTCCAGACTGTCCGTCTCCTGCGCCCCGCAGGCCGTCAGCAGCAGGGATATTATCACAAGCAGCGGTATAAGTTTCTTCAAAGCTCCACCTCCGCTATTTTCAGCACTATCCTCTGAGCCATGAGCAGCCCCGCCGAGGCGGGCACCCAGACCGCCGAACCGGGCACGCTCCTTCTGCCCGGCGGCGGGGCCTCGCACTGCTCGGCCCGCCGCGCCTCCTCGGGGCTGTACACGACCTCGAGCCGCTCCATGCCCCGGCGCCTCAGCTCGCGCCGCATGACCCGCGCCAGCGGGCAGCCCCGGGTCTCCGAGATGTCGCAAACCTCCAGCCTCGAGGCGTCGAGCTTGTTGCCCGTGCCCAGCGCGGAGATGATGGGTATGTCAAACTCCCGCGCGGCCTCTATGAGGTCCAGCTTGCAGGAGACGAGGTCTATGCAGTCGGCGATATAGTCGTAGCCGCCGGGGAAGAAGCTGCCCCGGCTCGCGGCCTCGTAGCGCGCCTTGACGGGCCGGATATCCGCCGCCGGCGCGATGTCGCGCAGCCGCTCCGCCATGGCCTCTGCTTTTGGCCTGCCCACGGTGGAGCCAAGCGCGCCAAGCTGCCGGTTTATATTCGACTCGGAAAAGCTGTCCTCGTCCACTATCGTGAGTTTCCCCACGCCCGAGCGCGCCAGCGCCTCCGCGCACCACGAGCCGACACCGCCCAGCCCGAACACGATGACCTGCGCCGCAGCGAGCCGCTCCATCGCACGCTCTCCGAGCAGCATCTCCAGCCTCTTTGTCCTCTCCTGCACGCTCGCGCCTCCTTTTAAAAAGAGGCGACCCGAAGGCCGCCTCATCTGCTTTTGATTTGTTGCGTCACACCTTCGCAAACCAGTTCACGAAGCTGTTCACATTCGCCGTATAAGTGGCGACCAGCTCATCGCGCCAGGTGTTGTAGTCCGGCTGGCGCAGGCCCTCTACGCTGCCGATGCCGTAGTCGGCCAGGCAGTTGTGATAGCTCATCTCGTCCGTGCCAACAAAGTAGATGAGGTGCCAGCCGGTGTAGCTGCCCTCGTTGAGCACGACCGTCGTGTCGCCAGGCTTCGTGTCGGGGTCGAAGATGAAGTCGTTCACCACATCCACCATGCTGTTCTTGCCCACGTGCTCATACAGGCCGCCGTTCGTGTTCGAGCCGCTGTCTTCGCTGTTCGCGTTCGCCAGCTCGGCGAAGCTCTCCTCGGTCGCGTCGCCGTTCTTCCACTCGTCGTAGATCTCGTTGATCGCGTCCTCAGCAAGGCCCAGCTCCTCGGCGCTGTACTCGCCGTCGTCATTCTCATCGTCCGCATTTATCAGGATGTGCCTGAAGCTCACGGCATTGTAGTCGCTGTTGTCGCTGCGGCCGCCGTAGTACACCACGTAGTAGCCGCTGCCCTCGGACTCGATGACGGTCATATCGCCCTCGGCCCTCGCCGCGTCGACCACCCACTCGGACACCGGGTCCGCCACATAGCTCACGCTGTACACGCCGAGAGTGTTCTCGTACTCGGTGGCGGAAGCGTCCTCGCCCATGACCTCCGTCACGGCCTCGGCAAAGCTCATGGCCTGCTGCTCCAGGCCGTTCTCAGCGGCTTCCAGTATACGCTCGGCGGTCTCTTTCGCCTCGGCCATGGTCTCGTCGGTCACGGCCTCGGTGGTTTCCTCGGTCTCCTCGCCGGTCTCCTCGTCCGTTACGGTCTCAGTTGTCTCTACCTTCTCGGCCGAAACCAGATAGTAGCTGAACGTGAAGGCGTCCAGCTCGTCCGCGTGCTCGTCGTAGTAGGCGTCAAGCTCTTCCTGGGTGTACTCGAAGGAGTCGAACTTCTCCTGCGCATAGCCGGACGCGATATAGCCCATCCTCATGAGCTCGCTCACGGACTCGACCGAGTTGCCCTTGCCGTAGTAGAAGGACACGAAAGCCTCAGCATCGCTCAGCCCGTACATCGTGGCAGCGCTGTCAAAGCTCGCGACGGCCTCGTCCAGCTCAGTCTGCTGTTCCTCGGTAAGCTCGTAGCCCGCCTTTACCGCCTCATCATAGAGCGCGGTGACCTCGACCATGTTCTGCAGGGCCACGGCCTTGAAATAATCCTTCCAGCTCGAATTCTCATCCACGCCCTCGGGCACGGTGCCGCCCATCATAGTGATGTAGGTCGAATTGAAGGCCTGATCGTCCAGGTCCTGGCTGGAATCAAAGAACAGGCTCAGATAATCGCCGTAGTTGTTGGCAAAGCTCGAGTACGCGCTGGTATAATAATACTGGAAATCAGCGTTCGTATACTCATGGTCCCCTATCGTGACGGCCGTCGTCCCGCTGTAAAACAGGTTCGTGTTCAGCAGTATGACGACAACGGCGAACACGACTATGATGGCGCCGACTATCCCCCAGCGGGTGCGCTCCTTTTTGGCCTTTATCGCCGCCTCGCGCTCTGCTAAAGTGCGCTTGTCGGTGCCTTCCATGCGCTCAGTCTGGCGTCTCTTCTTGTCCTGCGATGCGCTCATTGGTGCTTCATCCTTTACATTATAAAAATACCTGCAATCAGATAGCCATAGCATTATAACTCAATCGTCCCCGCCTTTCAAGACAAATTTGTAAACAGTTCCCGGTTTTTTCCCCGCTTGTGAAATCGTGCTAGACGTGTTACAATGTGTTTTACGGCTATTATTTGGAAAGACGTGATTGAATGACAATAGAAAACCTGCGCCTCGCCGTGCTCATCGACGGGGACAACGCTCCGAGGGACTGCCTCAAGAGCATAATGGAGGAGATCGCCATCTACGGCACTCCGATGATAAAGCGTATCTACGGCGACTGGGCGAGCCACGGCCTTGCAAGCTGGAAGGACAGCCTGCTCGAAAACGCCGTCACGCCGAAGCAGCAGTTCGCCTACACCACCGGCAAGAACGCTACCGACTCCGCCATGATAATCGACGCCATGGACATACTCTACACCGGCAAGACCGACGGCTTTGTGCTCGTGTCCTCGGACTCGGACTTCACGCCGCTGGCCATACGCCTGCGCGAGAGCGGCATGTACGTCATCGGCATAGGGGAGGAGAAGACGCCCAAGGCCTTTGTCCAGGCCTGCGACAAGTTTATACGCATCGAGGTCATCCGCGACCGCTACAAGAAGACCGAGAAGGCCGCAAAGGCCCCCGCAAAGACCGCAGCGAAGAAGACCGCGGCGCAGTCGAAGGCGGAGAAGACTGCGGAGAAGGCCGCGGCCTCGACAGTGAAGGCCTCGACAAAGAAGGCCGCGGCGGAGGAGAAAAAGCCCGCCGTGCCCGACGGCGTCATCGACCTCATCGCCGACTCTGTCGCCGACCTTGCGGATGATGACGGCTACATCGACCTGTCGAACCTCGGCAACCTCATCATAAAAAAGCAGCCGGACTTCGACCCGCGCACCTATGGCTTCGGCAAGCTCTCCACCATGCTCAAGAACCTGCCGCGCTTCGAGGTGCAGGTGCGCACGACCTCCGACCCCAACGTGCGGCCCATCTATATCCGCGACCTGGAGGCACAATGACGAGACGCAAACTCATCGTCCGGCTCGTCCTCCTCGTTCTCGCCGCACTAGTCGCGGCCTGCATCCTGCTCTCAAAGTACGGTCTGGAGGTCACAAGGCTTAAGCTCGGTTTCGAGGAGCTGCCGGCGGGCTTCGACGGCTTTCGCATCGTCCAGCTCAGCGACCTGCACGGCTCGCGCTTCGGGGAGAACAACGCCCGGCTCCTGGAGGCGGTCGCCGCCGAAGGCCCGGACATCATAGTCCTCACCGGGGATTTCCTCGACGAGGGCGAGACCGAGCGCGAGCTGCCCGAGCTTGAGGCGCTTGTGAGGGAGCTTTCCGCCATAGCGCCCGTATACTTTGTGAGCGGCAACCATGACTGGGCCTCCGGCGAGGCTTACACGCTCTTTGAAACGCTGGAGGCAGCCGGAGCGGTCTGCCTGAGGAACGAGCACCTGCGCCTGGAGCGCGGGGGCGACAGCATCGTTCTCGCGGGCGTGGACGACCCGAACGGGCCGGCGGAAATGGCAGAGCCGGACGAGTTTGTGGCATCCCTGCGGCAGGAGGCGCCGGACAGTTTCGTTCTCCTGCTGGCGCACCGCGCCTACTGGGCCGAGCGCTATCCCGAGCTGGACGTGGACCTCATCCTCTGCGGCCACACCCACGGCGGTATCGTGCGCCTGCCCTTTGTCGGCGGACTTGCCGCCTCGAACATGGGCCTGTTTCCAGAGTACGACGCGGGGCTTTTCGAGCTGCCCTCGTATACGCTTTTCATCTCGCGCGGGCTGGGCAACTCCGTGCCCCTGCCGAGATTCCTCAACACTCCCGAGGTCGTATCCATAGAGCTCAAGTGCACATAAGGAAACGCTGTCTTCATCGATTTCGACGAAGACAGCGTTCTTTATTCCCGTTCGACTTCCCTCAGCAGCTCCTCCGGCTCGGCGCCGAGGAGCTTCGCCAGCGCAAGCAGGTTCGTTGTGCTCGGGTCGGACGCGCCGCTCTCCCACTTCGATACGGCCTGCCGGCTCACCCCGAGCGCCTCCGCCACGAACTCCTGAGTCATCCTGCACTCGGTCCTGCGCCTTTTTATCACCTCACCGAGTGTCCGTGCCTTCTCCTGCTTCTCCCGGCGCACCGGCTCCGACTTCAGATACTTCCTGAGCGCCCTTATGAGCAGAAATACCACATATGCTATTACCAGATACGGGATTACCGCCAGCACCACGTATATCAGGCCGGCCGCCCACGAGGTGTTCGCCGCCGCTGTAAGAAGCATATCACCAGCCTCCTTTCCGACGCCAGTATAACCAGGCGACGGCGGTTGCTCCACCAATTATCGCGCAACTTTGAGGAGTGCACGCAGTTTTTGCCCCTATTCCAGCTCCAGCCTCCTGCCCAGCATCCGTGCCGTCACCCAATACAGCACCACACAGTACGCCGCGTTCAGAGCGATGCCCCCTATCAGCAGCGCGTGTCCGAACTGTGCCAGCGCCCTCAGGTCCAGCACCGACACGAAGCCGCGCAGCCTGTAGCCAGTTGCCACCGCCAGCAGCATGGTCAGCAGCTGAGACAGAATGCACAGGACCATAAACACCCCGGCAGATGCCAGCAGCCTGTTGCGCGAAAAGCTGTGCCCTATCGTCAGAGAGGCATAAAACAGCAGGCAGGACGAGAACGAACCCAGCAAAAGCAGCACTATGAACTCCAGCAATACGCTCAAAAGCTCATGCGCCCCTATGCCGTAGGCCGCGCTCAGCCGCTCAATCAGCGTTTTCAGCTCGGAGAGAACCTGTGCCCAGACCTCCGCCCTGAACGCCACAGCGAACACGCAGCCGTAGATGCACACACTCGTCACCGTGAACCAGCACACCGCAGCTATCAGTTTTGACCAGATAAGACCGTGCACGCTCACCGGCAGGCTGTGCATCAGATAGCCCTCCGCGCACAGCAGATTCTTATAAAACCGGTATATAACCACAACCACCGTGACAGCGGCAAGCGCCATGACGCTCAGAAAAAACAGCACGACGAAAATGGCTGCGAATACCGAGGCCACCCTGCCCGTGTAGCCCGACATGAGCGCCCGTATGCTCAGGCTCGCCGCCACGCTCATCACGAACAGCAGAGCCAAAAGCGGCAGGAGATACCTTGCCGTCGCCGCAAACTCGTATTTCAGCAGCTTCCTCAGCATCTGAACACCTCCCTGAAAAGGCCGTCGATGCTCATGCCTCGCTCACGCCGCAGAGCCTCTGCCTCGCCCGAGAGGACGACCCTGCCGTCGCCAAGAAAAAGCACGTCGTCCAGCATATCCTCCACATCCGCTATTATGTGCGTGGATATCACCAGTGCCGAGCCGTCCGAACGGCCCGACATGATGGTCTCAAGTATATAGTCCCTCGAGGCCGGGTCGACGCCCCCGAAGGGCTCGTCCAGCAGATACAGCTTCGCCCGCCGGCTCATGCAGAGGACGAGCTGCGTCTTCTGCCTCATGCCCTTAGAGAGCTGCCTTACCCGACGTCCCTCGTCTATGCCCAGCCGCGCGAGCTGCTCGCGCGCCCGGATGCTGTCAAAATCCCGGTAGAAGTCGGCGTAGAACTTCACCAGGCCGCCCACGCGCATCCACTCGGGCAGGCTCATACGCTCCGGCATGTATGACACCAGTGCCTTCGACCCTGCGCCGGGCCTCAGCCCGCAGATGGACACGCTCCCGCCCGCAGGCTGCACAAGGCCGTTTATTATCTTGATGAGCGTCGTCTTGCCGCTTCCGTTGGGGCCGAGCAGCCCGAGCACCCGGCCTTCACAGACCGAAAATGTCAGCCCCTCGAGCGCGAACCCCGAGCTGTAGCCCTTGTAAAGTCCGTTGCATTCCAATACAGCCATTGGCCCGGCCTCCTTCTTCTCCATCAGGAGCTGTCTCCTTATTCAAAGATACCATTCTGTTCGGACGCGTGTCAACCGCTAACTGTTCCCGACGGCATACGCAAAGACCTCCCGCCTCGGCTCGAGAGGCGGGAGGTCGCTTTCCACTTTATATTATGTATCAGTCCGTCATGTTCACGGCTGTGTCGTAGAGCTTTTCCACCTCCGCGCTCGGAGCCTTGCCCGCGGCGGTGGCCACGATTGCCGCGATAAGGCCTGCAAAGAAGCCGGGGATTATCTCGTACACGCCCGTGCCCTTCAGGAACACAAGCCACGCCACGTCTACAACAGCGCCGACCACGATACCTGCGACTGCGCCGCCGAAGGTGAACTTTCTCCAGAACAGCGACAGCAGGATTACCGGGCCGAAGGCCGCGCCGAACACACCCCAGGCGTTTTCGACAAGCCCCATTATCGTGCCGCTCTCCGGGTTCGCTGCGATGGCCAGAGCAATGAGCGATATCACAACGACCACTATGCGGCCCGCCCAAAGCATCTCTTTGTCGCCTGCGTTCTTCCTGAATACCGGCTTATACACGTCGCTCGCAAATGCTGAGGCCGAGGCCAGCAGCTGCGAGTCGCAGGTGCTCATCGCCGCCGCCAGGATTGCCGAGAGAAGTATGCCGCTCACCACTGCCGGGAAGATCGTCCGCACCATCGTGATGAACACCACCGACGAATCCTCGATCTCACCCAGGAACATACGTCCGATGAGGCCCGAGCCGACGGAGAAAATCAGGATGATGAAGGTCCAGCTGATGCCGATGACGCTCGACTTGCGCAGGTCCTTGTTCGACCTTATCGACATGAACCTTATTATAATGTGCGGCATACCGAAGTAACCGAGGCCCCAGCCCAGGCCGGACACTATGTCGCTCCAGCTCGTGAAGGCGTCCCAGTAGCCCTCCACCGCCGGGGCGCTTCCAGCCACAGCGCCGCCGTTCTTTACCAGCGTCAGCGCAAAGATGGGCGCAATAAGCAGCGCAGCCAGCATCAGCAGGCCCTGGAAAAAGTCCGTCCAGCACACCGCGTTGAAGCCGCCCAGGAAGGTATACGATATGATGATGAACGCCGCCAGATACATCGCTGTCGTCTCGTTGATGCCTATGACCGTGCTGAACAGCGTGCCGCAGGCTTTGATGCTCGACGCCGCGTATATCGTATACGCCACAAGGAATATTATCGCGCAGATTATTTGCAGGAACTTGCTCTTGGACAGGAACCTGTTCGTCAGATACTGCGGTATCGTTATCGAATCGCCCGCCGCTATCGAAAACTTTCTGAGCCTGGGCGCCTCGAATATCCACGAGAGCGCATAGCCTATCGCAAGACCCACCGCTATCCATATCTGACCCATGCCCAGCGCATACACCGACGCGGGCAGGCCCATCAGCACCCACGCGCTCATATCCGACGCGCCCGCAGACAGCGCCGATACCCATGGACCCATCTGACGGCCGCCGAGGAAATAGTCCTTCTCATTGTTGTCCTTGCTCTTGGCAAAGAAGTATATGCCTATGCCGACCATGAACACAAAATAAATTACAAACACTACAAGCTCAGTTACGTTCATCCCTCTACCCCACACATGAAAAAAATTAATACATCCCATGAGCTTTACAAATGGATGCTTTTGAATTATAATCTTGCCGATTCAAAATGGCAAGAGCCGTGCCGGGCTTTTTGGCTCCGCAGAGGGCTTTTTTGAGCGCTTGCATTAATTTTCTTGATAAATTTTCATTTATGCATGAAAGGAATTCATATAAATGCCGGTGAACAAGTATGAGGCCTTTCTGAAGGCGGCGGAACTGGGGAGCCTGACTCGCGCGGCGGCGGAGCTGGGCGTGACGCAGTCTGCGGTGTCGCACATGATAGGCGCGCTGGAGGAGGAGCTGGGCTTTTCATTATTAAAAAGGGGCCGCAGCGGGGCGAGGGCCACGGCCGAGGGCGAGCGGGTCCTGCCCGCGATACGCGGCATGCTCAACTCGCGAGAGCAGCTCGAGCAGACGGCGGCGGCCATCCGTGGGCTGGACTGTGGCACCGTGCGCATAGGCACCTTCACGAGCGTGGCCGTGCACTGGCTTCCCGGGATGATAAAGCGGTTCCAGGCCGATTACCCGAACGTCGAGCTGAAGCTCATGAACGGGGACTACCATGACGTGGAGCAGTGGCTCGCGGACGGCAGCTGCGATCTGGGCTTCATAGCCCTGCCGACGAAGCAGCGCGGAAAGGCCACCGCCCTGCTGGAGGACAGGCTGCTCGCCGTGGTACCTAAGGACCACCGGCTGGCCTCGCTGCCGAGGTTCCCGATAAAGGAAGTGGAGCACGAGCCCTTCATAAGCCTGCTCGAGACCTCTGACCACGACGCCCGGCGCGCGCTTGACGCCGCGGGCGTCACCCCCAATATACGGTATACCACAAAGGACGACTATGCTATAATTGCCATGGTGGAGCAGGGGCTGGGCGTCAGCATCATGCCCGAGCTGCTGCTCTCGGGCAGGAATGACAACGTCAGGATCATGGAACTCACGCCGCCCGCGAGCCGCGTTATCGGCCTGTGTCTGCCGGACGCGGACAGGGCCGGACCGGCGACGACAAGGTTCGCCCAGTGCGTCTCGGACTGGGTACGGGAACATTATGCGAGGATATGAAACGGCGTGTCGTGAATTAGCGTGCGAAATCTTTTGCAACCTTTTTCCTGATAAATTCATTTTAAGGCTTGAAATCGGGGCGTTGATGGCGTATACTGTGTTTGTCTTGAAATTTGTTGAAGTTTAAAATGCAATTTAAATGTCAAAGGGAGGAACTCAGAATGAAAAAGAGAATAGCTGCGCTGGTACTGTGCCTGGCACTGGTATTTGCGCTCGCCGCCTGCGGCGGTGAAAGCGGCGAGAAGCTCTCGTTCGGCACCGGCGGCGACTCCGGCACCTACTACGCCTTCGGCGGCGCCCTGGCCGGCTATGTCACCGAGAAGACCGACACTGCCGTCACCGCGATAA
The DNA here is from genome assembly GCA_900546615.1 of uncultured Eubacteriales bacterium. GTDB lineage: Bacteria > Bacillota > Clostridia > Oscillospirales > Oscillospiraceae > Scatomorpha > Scatomorpha pullistercoris. The sequence continues at coordinate 32,946 of URDJ01000029.1, forward strand.
CCTCCAGCGGCTCCCAGGCCAACATCGAGGACATCGCCTCGGGCGCCATCCAGCTCGGCTTCGTCCAGTCCGACGTCATGGACTACGCCTACAACGGCACTCGCCTCTTCGTCGACAAGGACACCGGCGAGTCCGCCCCTGTGACCAACTTCTCCACCGTCGCCGCGCTCTACATGGAGCAGGTGCAGATTGTCACCCTCGACCCCAACATTAAGACCGTCGCCGACCTCGAGGGCAAGAACGTCTCCATCGGCGCCAACGGCTCCGGCGTGTACTTCAACGCGCTCGACATTCTCGGCGCTTACGACCTCACCGAGGAGGACATCACTCCGCAGTATCAGGACTTCGCCACCAGCGTCGACTCCCTGAAGGACGGCAAGATTGACGCGGCCTTCATCGTCGCCGGCGCCCCGACCACCGCGGTCGTCGACCTCGCCAGCGGCAACGACGTCTACCTCGTCAGCCTTGACGACGAGCACATCGACAAGCTTATCGCTTCCAGCCCGTACTACTCCAAGAACGTTATCGCCGCGGACGTCTACGGCACCCCCGAGGACTGCACCACCGTCGCCGTCGGCGCGGTTGTCATCGCCGGCAACGACGTGAGCGAGGACGCGGTCTACGACTTCGTCTCCACCGTCTTTGAGAACATCGGCGACCTCGGCCACGCCAAGCAGGACGAGCTCAGCCTCGAGTTCGCGAGCTCCGTCACCAACGTCCCCTATCATCCCGGCGCGGCCAAGTACTTCGCCGAGAAGGGCATCGAGGTTCCCACCGCCTGAGCGGCGGCTGCATAAGCTAAAATAAGCGTCAGTCCGCGGCGTCCAGCTGGGCGCCGCGGCTTTCGCCCGGGAGGTATATAATGTCTGACAAGAAGAAAAAGAAGACCGACGGGCTGTTCGACACGGAGGTGCTCGACACCGAGACTCCTATCGAGCCCCATTACGAGCAGCCCCACGTAAAGGACTTCGACGGCGCGTCCTACGAGCCTGAGGAGGACAGGGCCGCGGATGCCGGCGCCGACGTCGGAACGATGGAGGACGTCGAGGCCGTCATGCGCAAGTATGACAAGGAGTCCAACACCCGCATCTGGGAGGGCAAGCCCAAGTTCGTGATAGACGTCCTGATGGCCCTCTTCTCCCTCTACTGCATCTGGTCCACCCTCTATTCCAACTGGGGCATCGAGAAGCGGCTCACCCTCTTCATGGGCTGCATGATAATCCTCGGCTTCATCACCTACCCCATCACCAAGAAGCACGTAAAGGTGAACTCCCTGCCCTGGTACGACATCGTCATCATGGTGCTCGGCGCGGGCGCGTTCCTGTACTACTGCTTCACTTACGACGCCTTTGTCATCGAGGTCAAGAGCGCGTCGAGCATGACCTCGTTCTACTCTATCGTCGGCCTCATCGGCGTCCTCTCCGTCGTGGAGCTCTGCCGCCGCTGTGTGGGCCTTCCGATTCTGTTCGTCGCCGGCGCGCTGGTCATATACACCTTCGTCTCCGGCATCAACTTCGACCGCTTTATCTACACGCTGTTTTACAGCGTCAACGGCATCCTCTCCACGCCGATAAACGTCTGCGCGAAGTTCATCGTCGTCTTCGTCATTTTCGGCTCCTTCCTTGAGAGGACGGGCATAGCGAACTTCTTCATCGAGTGCGCGAACTTTGTCGCGGGCTCCGCCTCCGGCGGCCCGGCCAAGGTCGCGGTCATCGCCTCCGCGCTCGAGGGCATGGCCTCCGGCAGCTCCGTCGCCAACACCGTCGGCTCCGGCTCCATCACCATCCCCATGATGAAGAAGACCGGCTATCGCGCCGAGTTCGCCGCGGCGGTCGAGGCCTCCGCCTCCACCGGCGGCCAGATAATGCCGCCCATCATGGGCGCGGCCGCCTTCCTGATGGCCGAGTTCCTCGGCGTCAGCTACGCCGAGGTCGCCACCCGCGCCATCCTGCCCGCCGTGCTGTACTTCCTCGGCATTTTCATCGCAGTCCACCTCGAGGCCAAGAGGAGCGGCCTGAAGGGCATCCCGCGCAGCGAGCTGCCCAAGTTCGGCGCGCTTATCAAGGACATCTACCTGCTCGCGCCCATCGTGGTGCTCGTGGTCATGGTCAGCACCAACACCAAGACCATCCAGTTCTCCGCGGCGATAAGCATCGTCGTTGCCATCGTGGCCAGCCTCTTCAAGAGCGAAACCCGCATCACCCCGCGCAAGTTCATGGACGCCCTCGCGGCCGGCGCGCGCGGCTCCATCACCGTCGCCGTCGCCTGCGCCGTGGCCGGCATCATCTCCGGCTGCATCAACGTCACCGGCCTCGGCATGACCCTCATCGGCACCGTTGTCCGCCTCTCCGGCGGCATCCCGATGATAGGCCTCATCCTGACCATGCTCTGCTGCATAGTCCTCGGCATGGGCGTGCCCACCACCGCGAACTACGTCATCATGGCCACCACCTGCGCGCCCATTCTCGAGCGCCTCGGCATCGACCCGATTGCGGCGCACTTCTTCGTGTTCTACTTCGGCATCGTCGCCGACATCACTCCGCCGGTCGCCCTCGCGGCCTACGCCGGCAGCGCCATCGCCAAGAGCAACCCGATGAAGACGGGCCTCCAGGCCACCAAGCTCGCCATAGGCGCGTTCATCGTGCCCTACGTCTTCGCGCTCAACCCCACCATGCTGTTCATTGACGCGGGCGTGGCCGACATCATCCTTATCTGCATCACCGCCGTGCTGGGCATGTTCGGCATAGCTGCGGCGATGAACGGCTATCTGTTCAAGAAGATCCAGTGGTATATGCGCATCGCCTTCATGGTGAGCGGCCTGATGCTGCTGGTCCCCGGCCTGGTGACGGACATCGCCGGCCTGGTGCTGCTCGGCGGGCTGTCAATCTATCAGTACGTCACCAGAGGCAGGGACACGGCCCCGAAGGCGGCATAGGTTACTCTATAAAAGGAAAGGGTCCGTTGCAAAACAAGCCCATAAAAAACAAGCGAGGTTTGGAGCCCGAA
>URDJ01000030.1 GCA_900546615.1 uncultured Eubacteriales bacterium
AGGGGCGCCGCCCCTGGACCCGGCCCGCTTTTTTGTAAAAAAGCGGGGCAAAAAACTTTAGATAAGCTACCGAGTAACAATCCGGGCGAGCAGTGGGCGGTGCACTGTTACTGCGCCTTTCGGGCAGAACTCCTGACAGCAGAAGCACCTGATACATTTCCTGCTGTCTATCTGCGCTTTCCCCTTCTTTACCGCCGCCGCGCCCGTCGGGCACACCTCGTGGCATTTGCCGCAGCCTACGCATTTGCTCCTGTCTACCTTCGGGCCGGTGCCGAAATTCCGCCTGATGAAAGCGTTTATCAGCGGGAAGCCCCGGTGGAAGGTGATGTCCTGCGAGATGGGCAGTTTCTCAAAGTCCGGCAGCGCAAACTTTCCCGGGTCTCCCGAGATGTTCAGCTCCGCCGCGCTCTCCGGGCACAGGCCGCGTTTTATCGCCGCAGCCACCGTCGGCGCGTCCGCTGGTTTCATACCTATAAGCCCCGCGCACACGAGGTCGGCGTTAAAGGGCGTGTCAGCCGCCAAAAGAGCGCCCATGTGCCGCGGCTTGCCCTGCGTCGGGCCGTTCCCCTCCATGCACAGCACCGCGTCCACCAGTGTGAGCCGGGGCTTCACGTACGCCGCAAGGTCGCAGAGCATGTCGCAGAAGTCCGACGTGTTCGGGTGCATGTAGTGGAACTCCGGTTTCTTCGTGCCCGGTATGACGCCGAAGAAGTTCTTCACCGCACAGGTCATCCCCGCCATGCCGTGGGTCTTGAGCTTGGCGAAGTCGATGACTGCGTCCGCCTCCTTGAGCCAGCTCGTGTAGGGGAAGCTCTTGATCGTGTTACCCTCGGGAAAGCTCATCTCGCAGGTCGAGTAGTCCGAGTTGAGCTTTGCGCCCGCCTGCTCCACCATGCGCATGCCTGTGCCGGTATAGATACCGTTCACCCAGGCCGCCGTGAACGGCCCGCCGGGGCTGTCGCCCACCGTCACCTCCGCTCCGCGTTCCGTCAGCATGCGGCACAGCTCTGTCACCAGCACCGGGTGCGTCGCCGCCGCGCTCTCAGGTTTCATGCGGGCAACGAGATTCGCTTTCACCGCGACCTTCATCCCCGGCTCCACCCAGTCCAGCCCGCCCAGCGGCTCCAGCACGGCTTTAAGCGCGGCTTTCACCCTTTCAGCTTCGTAGTCCGCGCACTCCACTATCGATACATTAACGCACATTACGGATACCTCCGTCTAATTTTGTATAGTTTAACCTAAAATTGCAAAAAACGCAAGATTGCCTGTTGCAATATCTACAAAACGTGGTAACATTATAGAGGGGAGCCTCTGCGCAAGAGAGAGGCGCGGTGTGCCCGCCGAAACTCTGAGGGAAGGACAGATAAAATGGAAGAAATCAAAATAATAAAAACTACGAACCCCAAGGAAAAGACCCCGTCCGACAAACTCGGCTTCGGCAAGGTCTTCTCAGACCATATGTTCCTGATGAATTACGACGAGGGCCAGGGCTGGCACGACCCGCGTGTCGTCCCCTACGGTCCCATTGAGCTGATGCCCTGCGCGAACGTCCTGCACTACGCACAGGAGATATTTGAGGGCCTCAAGGCCTACCGGACCGCTGACGGCGTTGTCCAGCTTTTCCGCCCGACTGAGAACATCGCGCGCATGAACAACTCCGCCGCGCGTATGTGCATCCCGCACATCCCCGAGGACCTCTACCTCGAGGCGCTCAAGACCATCGTCACCGTCGACGCCGACTGGGTACCGTATGAGTACGGCACTTCCCTCTACCTGCGCCCCTTCGTCATCGCGACCGACGCGGTGCTGGGCGTACATGCGGGCCACCACTATCTGTTCTGCATCATCTGCTCTCCCTCCGGCAGCTACTATGCCGAGGGCATCAACCCCGTCAAGATCATGATAGAGAGCCGCGACGTCCGCGCGGTCCGCGGCGGAACCGGCTATGCCAAGTGCGGCGGCAACTACGCGGCCTCGATGCGCGCCGGCGAGGAAGCCGAGAAGAAGGGTTTCTCTCAGGTGCTCTGGCTCGACGGCGTCGAGATGAAGTACATAGAGGAAGTCGGCGCGATGAACGTCATGTTCAAGATCGACGGCAAGATCATCACCCCGGACATCTCCGGCGGCACCGTGCTCCCGGGCATCACCCGCAAGAGCTGCATCCAGGTGCTCAGGGACTGGGGCTACGAGGTCGAGGAGCGCAAACTCTCCGTTGACGAGCTCATCGACGCGGCCGAGAGCGGCAAGCTCGAGGAGGCCTGGGGCTGCGGCACCGCCGCCGTCGTCTCGCCCATCGGCCTGCTCAGCTACAAGGACAAGGACCACATCATCGCCGACAACAAGATCGGCCCCGTTACGCAGAGGCTCTACGACGAGCTGACCGGCATCCAGTGGGGCAAGGTGCCCGACACCCGCGGCTGGATAGTCAAGGTCTGCTGACACGCACTTAAAAATACAGGAGCCGGCCGCCGGTCGGCTCCGGGCCGCGGCCCCCGGGAGCTTGTCTTCCGGGGGCCTTTGCATATGCCGCTGTTTTTTAGGGGGAACCCCTTGGTAGGGTTCCCCCCTGGCCCCCCTCCTGACCTTGTTTGGGCATGATAGGGGGTTTCGCCCGCTGCGGCGGGCGACCAGGGGCGCCGCCCCTGGACCCGGCCCGCTTTTTTGTAAAAAAGCGGGGCAAAAAAATTTTCGTTTTTTTCCGGCTTTTTTGCAAAAAAGCGGGGCAAAAAACTTTCGTTTTTTAGACGAACGGGCGGTCGATGTGGACTTTTGGGTGTGAGTTTTGCCACAGGCTGTGCACCAGCGTTTCCAGCGCCGACTTTGCCTCGTCCTCCGTCAGTGCGCTGTCGTTCGGCAGCACCGCGTCAAAGATCACGTTCGTATGCGTCGGGCCGTCCACTATCCTGAAATCGTGTATGCTCAGTCGCGGGTCGATCGCCTTGACCGCCTCAGCAAGCTCGTTGCGCATGTGCGCCGTCTTTGTCCCGTCCGGGCTGATGGGGTCCATATGTATCACCGCCGCACAGCCCAGCTTTGATTCCAGCTCGTATTCTATTGTGTCTATCGCGTCATGCAGCGCGTAGATATCCCCGTCGCCCGGCACCTCCGCGTGCAGCGAGACCATGAGCCTGCCCGGGCCGTAGTCGTGCACTATGAGGTCGTGCACATTCATCACCTCGGGGTGCGACAGCACGATGTCCGATATGTCCTTCACGAGCTGCGCATCCGGCGGATTGCCCAGCAGCGGGCTGAGCGTCTCCTTCGCCGCCCTGAAACCCGAAAAGATGATGAACGCCGCTACCGCCGCGCCGCCCCAGCCGTCCGCGTTTATGTTCGCGAACCGCGCCAGCAGCATGGAGATGAGCACCACGCCCGTCGCTATGCAGTCCGACAGCGAGTCCACCGCCGTTGCCGACATGCCCGGCGAGTTTATCTTCCGTCCTATGCCCCTGTTATACGCGAACATGTAGCCCTTCACGCATATCGACGCCACGAGCACCAGCATCGGCACCAGACCTGCGTCCACCGCCTCCGGCTCCATTATCTTATGCACGGACTCTATCCCCAGCTGCACGCCCACGACGATTATGATGAGCGACACCGCCACGCCCGAGAGATACTCTATCCGCCCGTGACCAAAAGGATGCCCCGGGTCCGGCTTCTTCGCAGCCATCCTGAAGCCCAGCAGCGTTATCACCGACGAGCCCGCGTCCGACAGGTTGTTGAAGGCGTCCGCCGTCATCGCTATGGAGCCGGACAGCTGCCCCGCGAGATACTTCCCGAAGAACAGCAGCACGTTCAGCCCTATGCCCGTAAGCGAGCACAACATGCCATAGGCGCGCCGCACCGCCGCGTCCTGCACCCTGTCGCGGTCCTTTATGAACAGCCTTGCCAGCAGTGTTATCAAATCCTAACCTCCCAAACACGACGAAACGGCCCCTCCCGGAGGCCGCTCCGCCGTTATGCTTTCAAAACCGTGTTCAATACGCCCCGCGCTCGATATAGTCCGCAAGCTCCCTGAGCTCCGGCACCTCGAGCGTCTCGATCTCGCCCGCGTCGCAGGCCCGGGCGTACCCGGGGTCTATCGGCAGCTTCGCCACCTGTCCGATACCGAAGCGCTGCGCCGTCTCGTCTATGTGGCTCTCGCCGAAGACGCTGTGCTGCTTGCCGCAGTCGGGACATACGAAGTAGCTCATGTTCTCCACGAGTCCCAGCACGCGCTTGTTCATCATGCCTGCCATATTCACGGCCTTCTCAACGATCATGCCCACCAGCTCCTGAGGGCTGGCTACCACCACGACCCCGTTCACCGGCAGAGACTGGAACACCGTCAGCGGCACGTCGCCCGTCCCGGGAGGCATATCCACGAACATGTAGTCCACGTCGCCCCACATGACGTCCGACCAGAACTGCTCCACCGCGCCCGCTATTACCGGGCCGCGCCAGACCACCGGGTCCGTCTCGCGGGGCAGCAGCACGTTCATGCTCATCATCTGCACCCCGCCGCGGCTCACGACCGGCAGGATGAAATTCTCGCCTCCGCGCGCGCCCTCATGCACGCCGAACATCTGCGGGATGGAAGGGCCGGTGATGTCCGCGTCCAGCACCGCCGCCCTGTGGCCCCGGCGCTGCATCTCGCAGGCCAGCAGGCTCGTCACAAGGCTCTTGCCGACGCCGCCCTTGCCGCTCACCACCGCGATGACACGGCCCACCGCCGCGCCCTCATGCAGGGGCTTCAGAAAGCTCTGCGTACGGCTCTCGCAGTTCTCGGCGCAGGAGGAACAATCGTGATTGCAATTTTCGCTCATTATCTATACCTCTTTTGTTAATAATATACTTGCTCAGTACCGATATTATATCCCAACTTGAAAATAAGTCAACAGCCGAGCACCGCCCTTGCCAGCAGCGCGCGCACCTTCGGGTAGATATCCTCAAAATCCGTAAACGGCAGCGGGTTTTCTCCCAGCCCGCACTCCACCGTATAGCCGGGACGGTCGTATTCCAGTATGAACCAGTCCTTGTACCCGGCGTGGCCGGAGGCGTAGGGCGTATCCTCCAGCGCGTAGCCCGAGGCCTCGGCCAGCGCCTCGCCGCAGGCCCTAGCGCCCGGCGGCTCGAGGTCGAGGTACTTCCAGTATATCACCTCGCCCTGGGTGTGCAGAGTCACGACCATGTCCGGGGCCACCCGCTTTGTCAACCGGTACAGCGCCCGGCTCTCCGGCGCGCACAGCGGCGCGCGCCCGACGTAGTCCCTCGGCGCGGGCCTCGTGTAGCCCTGTTCAAATTTTATCCGTTTTGCCTCCTGCCAGCCCGCAGGGAACTGCAGGTTCAAATCCACTCCCCCAATGTTCGCCTTCCAACCGTCCGGGAAGGGTATGTCCGGGTACTGCGCAGCTATGCGTTTCGCGTTCTCGTAGAGCGGCCCGGAGACGAGCGCGCCCGTCACGAGGTCCACGCCGTCCGGGTTCACGATCGGCGCGAACCACACCTTCACCTCCTCCAGCACGCCCGGCCAGGTCCCTGAGGCCAGCTCGTCTGCAAACCTCATCAGCAGCGGCGCAGTTATCCACTCGTTCGCGTGCTGCGCCGCCGCAAACAGCAGCCTTCTCCTTCCCCTGCCCAGCGAAAACCAGTGCAGCGGCCGGCCCGCGACGCTCCTGCCATACAGTCCCGCCGCGCCGTACGCCCCCTGCGAGGCCGTCCTCAACACTTCGGCCGCCAGCTGCCGCGTGCTCCATTGCGTCGAATTTTTCATGGTCAGATTTTCCTTTCGCTCAAACTTCCCGCTTTATAATGCTATCGCGTCGGAGAGGAAATGATTCATTAAAAAACCGCCTTTAATTTTCCCGACGCGGAGCATAATGATATAGCCGGACGCGGCGGAGGATTTTTGAAAAATTTTCTGCAAGGCCGAGGCAGAAATGAGCGGGGGGAGATAAAAAGGATGGAAAAGACGAGAAGGACATGCCCTCGGGCGGCGCTGGCGCTGCTGCTGGCCGTGTCGGTGCTTATGGCGCCGGCGCTGGCCGAGGGCACGAGGACTCTTGTGCCTGTCGGGCGGACTGTGGGCATAGAGGCACAGACGGAGGGCCTGCTGGTGGTCTCGCTCTCCGAGGTGGAGACGGCCGAGGGCAAGGTCAGCCCGGCCGCGGAGAGCGGGATACAGCCGGGCGACATTATAGTGAGGCTGGGCGGCTGCGAGGTCTCGACCTCAGCGGACTTTGCCAGGGCCGCGGCCTGCCTTGACGGCAGCCCTGTAGCGGTGCAGCTCACGCGGGCCGGGCAGCTCATACAGTTCACGGTGACGCCGGCGCTCTCACAGGAGGACGGCTGCTGGCGGCTGGGCCTGTGGCTGCGCGACGGCATTGCGGGCATCGGCACGGTGACCTTCTACGACCCGGAGACGGGGCTGTTCGGGGCGCTGGGCCACAGCATCAACGATGTGGACACGGGCATACTGCTGCCGCTTGGCGACGGCACCATAACCTCGGCGACGGTCTCGGACGTACAGCGGGGTGAAAAGGGCAAGGCCGGCGAGCTGCACGGGGCCTTCGATACGGAGTCCAAGCTGGGTGAGGTGAAGCAAAACACCTCGAGCGGCATATTTGGTACTGCATTTTGCGGTTTTGAGGGCGTCCCGATTCCTGTGGCGGAGGACAGTGAGATCGAGAACGGACCCGCCACAATACTGGCGAACGTCGAGGGCAGCGAGGTGCGTGAATACGCAGTTGAGATCTCGCGCGCCCAGTCCGGCGGGCGTCTGATGGTGACGGTGACCGACCCGGAGCTGCTTGCGGCCACGGGCGGAATTGTGCAGGGGATGTCGGGCAGCCCGATAATCCAGAACGGCAAGCTGGTGGGCGCGGTGACGCACGTGCTGATCTCGGACCCGACCAGAGGTTACGGCATCACGATAAGCTCCATGCTCCGCGCCGCTGAGGAGGCGCAGACCCTGGCTATCGCAGCGTGACAAAGCAAAACCGGAGCCGCTTCTGCGGCTCCGGTTCGCATTTTGCATCAGTTTATCCTGCAAAGAGAAATATCGTCCAGGCTCACGGTATGCGGGACGTTCTGAGTGGTCCCGACGCAGCCCGGCATGAAGACCAGCTTTGCCTGATCTATGGGGGTCGCCACCGTAAATTCCACGCTGTACTCGGCCCATTCGCCCGAGATATCGAAGGTATGGTTCAGCGGGGGACTCATGCCGTCTTTTTCGACAGCGACGCATATCTGGCGAGACATGGAGGCCTTTGCGCTGAAGCTGAGCCTGTAAGTGCCCGGCTCTGTAATATTCACATTCTGATAGAGCTGCGACGACCAGGTGTTCGGCAGGGTCGTTCCCATCGTAGCCGTGAAGTACCCGTCGCTCTCAGGCGCGGCAAAGCTGCCGCCGTTCTCCGTCCATGTAGTCCAGGAATCCAGTGAGAGGGCAAAATCCCCGTTTGCCACCAGCTCATCGGCGACAGGCATCAGTGTAATATCGTCAAAATACAGCGTATGAGCTGCGTTCGCCGCGCCTGTGACGTTCCCGAGGAAAAACAGCAGCTTGGCGGAGGTATAGTCCTCGCCGCCGTATTTGCCCTGTATGGCCTTCAGCACGAGGCTGCCGTCGCGTATAAAGGCGTTGTCGGTGGAATCCGTATAATACTGCTGCTCATTGTTGCCAAAGCCGCCTCCGCCTATCGTGAATTCCCACTTGCCGGTGTCAACGGCCGCGCCGTTGAATTCGTCATACCACACAAGTTCTCATTTGCTCTCGTCCAGAGGCTCATATTTCTAGTCCGACGCGATATCGGATGTCGCCGCCGCCGGAACGGCCAGCGCGGTGAGCATGCATACCGACATCAAAATTCCTGCCATCCTTGTAATGGTTTTGCCCAGCTTCATATTAACTCCTCCTGTTCACACAAATTCGTTCATTCCATCCACAGCTCGGCCTGAGCCTGTGCTCCGCGCCGTATCTCATCCGGGGTCCGGTCGCAGGTCTGCCTTGTCACGGTGTAGTTTCCGGGAAAATAGTCCCGCTTTTCGGCGAAGTGGAAGCGCACGCGGCATGTGCCGGCGAGGGTCGCCTCCAATGTGAGAGTTTCGTCAATGAGATACTCCGGTATGGCCGGGCGCAGATCCAGCTCGGGCTTTCCGCCCCTCCACGCAAATGGCTGCGGGCCGAAGAACATCAGCTGCCACATCTGGAGAAACTCCGCCGTGGAGCCGCTCAGCCTCGCCACGAAGCCCCGGCCGTGCAGCCGCTCGTCGGGGTTCAGGCTGCTGACGATGAAGGAGACGTTCTCCGTCGTGCTCCGCCCGTACACGGTCTCGTCCAGAAACGGCACGCCGCAGCTGCGAAACTCCTTGAAGAATTCGGCGTACAGCCCGCCCTTGAGCAGCTCGAGCAGATATTTATACTCCATGTGCAGCCAGACCGAGCCGTTCTCAAGCCAGCCCGGAGTGAAGGCCGCCGCCCTGCCCAGCTCGAGCTGCGAGCGGTCGAGCGCCTCGTTCACCCTGTACATGCCCAGCTTTGCATCGTAAAGAGTACTGCTCTTGACCTTTTCATACATCCCGAGCCGCGAGGCGGGGTCGCCTTGCAGCTTCAGGTCGTGCACCGGGCCTTCAAGAAACAGCGGGAGAGCATTTTGCCGAAAGCTCAGGGGCTCGATGCCCTCCTCCGTCACGCGCCAGTCCTCGGCCTCGTAGCTGAAGTAGGTCGGCATCAGTCCGTCAGGCCGTCTCGACAGCTCCAGCCTTTGCGCCAGCAGCTCCGCCCAGTCCGAGAATGTCGCGGAAAGCTCCGCGGCGTCCAGCTGCACCGGCTCCATGGCCTTGCCCGCATAGCTCGCCTCCCGGCAGTCCTCGAGTGCCCCGGAGGCAGCGCGCCAGAAGCTGTACTGTGCGCCCGGGGCCCTGAGGCTCCCGCGGTTTTCGCCCACTGCCCGGCTCAGCCGGTCTATCAGCCTCGACTGGCACTTGGGAACAGTCAGTCTGCCCCCTGCGAAGGACAGAGACTCCGACACAAAGCGCAGCAGCCGCACCAGCTCGCAGCTCTCGGCGACAGAGGAGCCGAACAGCCCCGGCAGGCCGTTGAGCGCGTCGTACCAGCCCGGCTTGCCGCCATCCATCTCCACGCCGGCGGCGTAGGGGTCGAGCGCCGCGAACTTGAGCGCACAGAGCGCCGCCAGCTTCTCAAGGACGCTCGAGCACAGCGGGGCGCCGTCCGCGCCGCAGTCCCAGTCCCCGGCCTCGCGCTCCTCGAGGTAGCGGTACTGCCTCAGCCCCTTTTCCGTCTCCACACAGCGCCGGTGGTGGGGCAGCAGCCTCGCCCTCGACGAGAACCAGCCGACGGGCGTCTCGCAGAGGAGCTCGCGCCGCCGCTCCGGCCAGATGCGCAGGAAGTCCTCTATGAGGTCGAGCGTATAGGTCCAGTGGTCGCTCCAATATCCCTCGCCGAAGACCGCGTTCACGCGCTTCTCCGCGCCGGAGACGAGCTGCTCAAAGCGCTCGTCCCGGCCCTCCTCGGGAAGGGACTTCCAGAGCTCGCCGGGGCTCAGTTCCTTCCCGTCCACGATGAGGGTCTCGGGGTTTATCTGGAGCGGGTTGTAGCCGTCAAGCTGCACGAGGGAGCAAAAGGTCATGACGTTGTCCTTTTCCACGAAAGGAGAGTAGGACACGTCGCAGCGCCGGTTCTGGTTCACGTCCCGGAAATTGCCGTTGCCCTGTGAGAAGGGTTCGGGCGCGAGGTAGAAGTAGTTGTAGTCGCGCTCGAGGTCGCCGTGCTTGCGCGTGAAGGGGTGGAGCACCTGAGAACCGAGCTTCACCGGCCAGCCCCCACGCAGGCAGTTGTCCAGAAAGCTCTGGCGGCAGTAGGCGTCGAAGGCAGGGTCGGCAGTTCTGGTATAGGCCCTGTCAGTCAGCTCACGGGCAAGCTCCTCGGCCCGGGCGAGCCTTTCTGCGAACCAATCCGGGCCGAAGTCCGCCGTGAGGAAGGCGTCGAGGGCGCTGTCGCTCTCCGCGTGGCCGATGAGCGTGAAGATGCAGGCGCTCCCGCCCGGCTCCAGCCGCCTCGTAAGGCCCGAGAAGAAGCAGGGGAAGGTGTTCTGCACCGCCTGAACGGAGCCGGCAATCTCCGCCGGGCTCTTTTCGAGGAAACCAAGCGGCCTTCTAAGCGCCGTGTCGCAGCCGAACACCGTCTCGGGGTCCGCGACGGCGGGCAGCCTGTCGCCACGGTCATCGACGGAGAGGGCGAAGGCACAGCCGGAGACCGAGGTCACACGGGCGCTGTCCTCCATGCTGACCCGGACGCGGTAGCGCGGGACGCCGCTGTCCAGCCTCTGCGTCTCCATCCACGCCCGGCCGGTCTGCACCATGTTCTTGAGCACCCAGTCGCTGACACCATAGGGCACCAGCGCCGGCATGCCGTCGAGCAGCTCGGCCCGGGCCGCTCTGTCCGTCCGGTTCGTCAGCTTCAGTCTTCGCACGAGCGCGCCGACGGGAGCGTCCGGCAGGGTGAAATAGCGGACCTCCGCCTCAAGGCCATGGTCGAGGCAGGAAATGCCCAGGCTGTTCAGCCCAAGGTACATGTCCATATGCTCCGAATCCGCCGAAAACAGCTCAAAGACCTCCCCGTCCAGCTTCACAAAGCTGCGGAAGCCCCGCGTCTCTGCCAGCTGATACGAGCTGTGGGCGGGCGAAAACTCCATGATCGCGTGGTCCTTGTCGCTCGTCCCGAAGCTTGCGACGCACTGGCCCCGGTTCACAAAGAAGCACCAGGCAGGCGTGCCGTACAGCCCCGCTATCCCCGGCAAAAAGTCCGAGAACGCGGGTTTTTTGTTGTAGTCGCGTATTATCGCGGTGAAGCTGCCGTCCATCTCATTTCTCCTTTAAAAATACCTCCAGCCGGTGCTCGCTGCCCGGCGCCGCCTCATCCATGAACCTGCGCGGCACAGTGTTCCCGGGCAGGGGCATCCCATCCAGCACGAGCTCCGGCCTGTACTGCCCGTAGTCCAGCCCGAGCGGGTCAAAATAGCTGACGGTCCATAAAAGCCCGCCGAATCGCAGCCTGACCGAGGCCGTCTTGTTTCTGTCGAACTGTCTTGCGAGCAGCTTCGGCTCTATGCACATCGCGCCCAGACTGCCGCGTATGCCGTACATCTGCCCGACCACGGTGCGGAGCGTCCACGCTCCGGCGCCGGTGAGATAGTGGTACGCGCCCCGGCCGTCCGGCTCAAAATACTCCGGTATCCCGGGGTATATCCTGCTCGTCTCAAAGTCCAGGGCATGCTCAAAGAGCGCGGAGAGCGCCTCGAAGCCCTCGTGTACGAAACCGCGCTCATAGAGCGCGCAGGCGTACATGACGGCCATATGGCTGAACACCGCCCCGTTTTCCTTGGTGCCGTAGGCAAAGGCGAACATCCGCCCGAGGCGGTTCGGCCTGTCACCGAAATCCGTATTCAGCCGGTAGCCGCCGAGGTTCTTGTCAAAGAGCAGCCGTCTTGCCGCCCGGACCAGCTGCGCTGCCTGCCCGTCGTCCGAGACGGAGGACATGAGAGCGAACACCTGACCGGTCAGCATCATCCGCTCTGAGCCGGGTTCGGCGCACTCCGCCCTCTCCCCGGCCTCGTCGTAATAGCTGTTGAACCAGCCGTCCTCCCCGGCCTGGAGCCACTCCTGAGCCCTCAGCCTCTCGCCGAGCTTCCCGGCCTCTCGCCGGAGCGCGGCGGAAATATCGCAGGTTTGAAAGCTTTCCTTCTCCGCGCCTGTGCCCGAGGCGCAGGCACGGCAGTAGTCCTCGAGCCGGGCTCCCTCCCCCAGCAGCAGCCTGACGCGGCGCGGAAGCCCGAGGGCTGTGACGCCCCTCTCCGACAGGGCGTCCAGCATATCCGAGAGCCGCCCGAGGCTCAGACAGTATGCAAAGGAAAAGGCGACGCTCTCGCCGCGCGTCGGGGCCATGTCAAGCGCATCGTTCCAGTCTGCCCCGCGGAGGCGCAGGGCCCCGTGCCCGCCCGTCTCGCGCACCGCCGCGAGCTGGCTTATGATGAGGTGCTCCGCCACGGTGCCGGGCGCCTCCTTCACCGGCTCCGGCATCCGCTGTGTGCCGCGCATGACGAGACCGTCCGAAAAATACGGCGCTTCCTCGAGCAGGAAGGGCAGGTCGCCCGTCCGGTCTATGTACTCGCAAATGGTCAGCACCGGCCAGAAGGCGTGATCCATCCAGACCCGCACGATATCGTTCCTGTCCGCCCGAAACTCGCCGGGGCGCTCGCCGATGATGGTGGCGTTGGTGCCGTCCGTCCGCATGCCTCCGCAGTAGGCGGCGAGCTGTGAGCGCAGGCCGTCCTCCCCCGAGAGCAGCAGTCCGAGGCTGTCCTGCCAGAGGTCGCGCCAGCCGCGGCCTCCGCGGCCGTAGTCGTGGTGCGGCAGGAAGGAGCAGCCAAAGATGCGCCGGAGCACCGGCTGCACGCCCACCCAGCGCAGGAGCAGGTCGAAGTCGCGCCTGCCGCTCTCAAAGCGCAGGGGAGCCGCCTCCCTCCACCACAGCCTCGTCTCATCCAGCGAGCGCGAGAGCTCGGCGACGTGCGGCAGCACGGGCTCCGTTCCGTCCTGCGCCATGCCGATGAGCAGCCAGAACTCCGCCTCCTCACCCGGCTGCAGCGTGACCGGGGCAAACCTCAGCGCTCCGACAGTCTCACGGCCCTCGAGCCTCGCGCCGGGCGGGACTCCCGGCCTCTCGTCCACTACCCACTCCGGTCGGAGCAGGCTGCCGCCCTCGCCCGTATATCCGAGCCTGTCCATGCAGAACTCCCGCGGCGCCGCGCCGGAGCCGTCCATGCCGAGGACGAAATAGCTGTTCGAGTTCGGCCGGTGCCCGCGCTCGTCGAAGGACCAGGCCGGCCTGAGCACCACGCCGTTTTCCGTGCTCCACGCCCGGTGCAGCAGCGAGGTCACGTGCCGGTGGTCGCGCAGGTTGTCCGCGCTCCTTCCGTAGAGCGGCGCTGCCGCCGTGGGAGTGAAGCAGACCGGCTCCGTTCCACAGTTCCTTATGACAACATGTGTGATCTCTGTGAGTGGCATCGACGGCGCTATCCAGCTCGTCACCCGGCTCTCGAGCGGAAAGGCCGCGTCCGAAACGCGCAGCCGGTGCCACAGCATGCCCGCCTCGACCGTCAGTTCAGCGGGTTCGGCCAGTCTCCATGCGTCGAAGCCTGTCATGGACCGGCAGCGCCCGTCGGCGAGCCTGCACCAGAAATTGCGGCTCTCCATGCAGTCCTCGAGATCCTGCGCACTCACCGGGCGCAGCACGAAGCTCTCCTGTCCCAGCTTGCAGTCCCCGCCCAGCCTCGGCGTCACGCAGGACTTCAGCCCGCCCTCGGCGCAGAGCGGAAAATACAGGCCCGAGACGCGCTCCGCGTGCCCGAGCCGGAAATCCCCATCGCTTCCCACAAAGCTCAAAGCCATTTCCTTATCTCCCCGACAACAGTTTTCCCGCTCCTGTCCTCCCGGAACAGGCCCCAGTGCTTCTCCGGCTCGCTACCGGAAGGGCCGCCCTTCCACGGCTCATCGAAGGCCTCGAAGATGAAGCACGGCACGTCCGCGTTCCTCATCCAGCACAGCGCGTCTTTCAGGTACTCCGCCTGCGAAGGCTCGGATGCCTCCCTCGCCAGCATCTGCGGACTGTCCGACTCAGTTGCCCAGCCGAATTCGGTGACGACCAGCCTCCTGCCCGGCAGCGCCGCCGACACCCGCGCAAGGTCGCGTCTCATGTGCCCGACTGCCTCCCGGAGCGGCACACGGTTCCACTGTGGATAGCTGTGCACGCCTATGAAATCCAGCTCAGAGGCCAGCCCCGCCAGTCCCGGCCACTCCCATGCGCCCTCGCAGTAACCCACGGGCAGGCCCGAACCGGCCTTTAGCCTGCGAGCAAAGGCGCACAGGCGCTCCTCGGGCACAAGGTCCGCGCCCCACGAAGGACGGTTCTCGTTGCCCACGGAGAGGGCGAGCATGTGCTTCTCATACCTTCCCGCCAGCTCCAGAAGCCTCCCGAGCTGCGCGTCGTTCCGCCTCGCGTTTTCGGCATACCTCTCCCCGGCTAGCGGCTCGGGAGTCCATGGGCAGCCGGGATTGTGGTACTCTGCGGCGGGGTCGATGCCGAGCATGACTCTGAGC
This sequence comes from uncultured Eubacteriales bacterium, assembly GCA_900546615.1. GTDB lineage: Bacteria > Bacillota > Clostridia > Oscillospirales > Oscillospiraceae > Scatomorpha > Scatomorpha pullistercoris. The sequence goes on from URDJ01000030.1 coordinate 14,161, forward strand.
GGCAGACCCTCCGCGGCTATAAGCTCCAGCGTCGTCTCCGCGTGGAGATTCGGTTCGTACATCCTCAGCCGCCGGAAACCCAGGTCTGCAAGCAGTCTCAGGTCTTCCAGCACCTGCTCTCTCGTTGGGAACACGCCGTTTATCGGGCTTTGGCCTCGCCTGAAGCCCGAGTAGCACACGCCCGGGACGGGGTCTGTCATCTAGTCCTGCCTCCTGTACTGTTTCTGCTGATATTCAGCCGGGGTCATGCCCGCCGACTCCTTGAACGCCCGGTAAAAGCTCTTGTAGCTGTCGTAGCCCACGCGCTCGGCCACCTCGGAAATGCGTATATCCGGTTGGCGCAGGAGCTTTTTCGCCGCGTCGAGCCTTATGTCGCGCAGGTATTCCGAAAACGTCCTGCCCGTCTGCTTCTTGAACGAATTTGAAAAGTAGGCGTAGTTGAGCGACACCTCGTTTGACACTACCGCGAGGGTTATGGGACGCATATAGTTCGCGCGTATGTAGGCCTCGGCCCGGTCTATAGCGAGGCTGTCCCTGCCGGAGCCCTGATCCCGCGCCGCGCGGTGCAGCCTCAGCAGCTGGTCGTTCGCGAAGAGCAGATATTCACGCATCGTCTCAAACTCCAGCGGCATATGTATGGGCTCCAGCTCCGCCCCGGTGTGCAGCTTCTTTTCTATCTTCCTCAGCACCCGGTAGAGCGTGTCGCAGAGCGCCAGCGTATAGCCGATTCCGTAGCCCGCGAGCTTTTTGCGCTCGAAAAGCCCGGTCAGCGCGCGGCTCAGCTCGGCCTCGGAGCCTATGCCCACCATGTCCCCGAGGCGCTCAACCTCCGCGTGGGGAATGGTGAAATCCGTGGACATCTTCGAGATGTCCTCCTCCGTCAGCAGACGTTTGCCGGGGTAGAGCAACCTGTGCACAAAGATGTCGCTCGCCTGCCTGTAAGCCTCGCGGAGCCCGCCCGTGCCCCGGGCTCCGCGAACCAGCGCCACCGTGAACTTGAGGTCAGCTATACTGTCCAGCAGAACCTCGATATTGCATCCGGCGACAGCTGCCAGCACCAGCTCCTTCGCGTTGCCCAGGAGCAGAGCATTTTCAGGTATTCGGGCCGTCAGTCTCCGCCTGAGCGTCTCGGCCTCGGCCTCGCCTCCTGGAAAACCTATGAGCAGCAGGTCGCAGCTTCCGGTGAGAAAAGGGTACCTCCCGGTCATGAGCTGGCACAGCTCCGCGTTTTCTCCCCCGCCCTGTATGTAGTGGAAAAAAAGCGCGCGGCGCGACTTCTCCGTTCTGGCCCGGCTGTCCGTCCGGCCGGGGTCGAGCAGCTTGTCAGCCCTCGCCTGTTCGACCGCCCTGAAAAGCTCGGCCTTGTCGATGGGCTTGAGCAGATAGGCCCTGGCCCCGTACTCTATGGCCTACTGGGCGTACTTGAACTCGTCGTAGCCGCTGACTACAATGACCGCAGTCTGCGGCCAGAGCCTCCGGCAGCGCTCCATGAGTGCGATGCCGTCCATGTCCGGCATCCTGATGTCCGTGATGAGCAGGTCGGCAGGGACGCGCTCCATGAGCCGCACAGCCTCGGCCCCGCTGGACGCGGTGCGTATCTCCAGAGCGCCGGCCCCGGAGGGCAGTTGCTCCAGCATGGCCCTTATACCCTCGCGGATCATCTCCATGTCGTCCGCCACTATGACCTTCAGCATTTTACCAACCCCCCAGCTCAGTGCCGTTGTAGGGCAGGATCACATACGCCCTTACCCCGCCTGTCTCTCCGCTCTCCAGCCTCAGCCTCGCGCCCTCGCCGTAGGACATCACGAGCCGCTGGTGCACGTTCACGATGCCTATGCCGTTGCGCTCCCTCCTGAGCGGCTCGACACCGCCTCCGTCAAGGGCGCGGCGTATCGCCTCCAGCCGCTCCGCCGGGATGCCGCAGCCGTCATTTTCCACGCACACCTTCAGCCAGCCGTCCTCACTCGAGCAGCTTATCCTTATATGCAGCCGTCCGTGACCGGATGGCAGACCATGGTTTATTGCATTTTCGACCAGAGGCTGTATGCTCAGCTTCGGTATCTCGCAGTCAAGATATCCCCCTGAGACACAGTCCTCCAACACCAGCTCCGCCTCCCCGGTCACGCCGCAGAAGTGTACGTAGCGATGGACGCAGTCCAGCTCCTCGCGCAGGGTCACCGTCCTGTCCTTCCAGGTCATGTGATAGCGGAGCAGGCTGCCCAGAGACACGATGGTATCCGCTATCCCCTGCTCCCCGCGTATTTCCGCCATCATGCGTATGCTCTCCAGAGCATTGTAGAGGAAGTGGCTGTTTATCTGGCTCTGCAGCGCGTTGAGCTCTGCCCTGGTCGCGGCGAGGCTGCGCTCTACGTTCTCGTCCATCAGTTCCTGCGTCCTGTCCAGCATGCGGTTGAAGGTGTGGGCCAGGGTGTCCAGCTCGTCCCCGCCTCCGCCGCGCTCGGGTATGCGGACGGTCAGGTCGCCGCCCTGTACCCTGAGCATGTTGTCCTCCAGAGAGGAGAGCCGCCTGAGCAGCCTGCGGCACACATACTGCACCAGCAGCCACAACAGTATCGCAGCCAGAGCGAACACGCACAGCGAGGAAAACATCGCCGCACGAGGCCCGCTCATAAGCGTTTCAAGCTCGGTCAGCACCACCGCCCAACTGTCCAGCAGGGGCAGATAGGCCGCCGCGCCGTAATACGATGAGCCGCCGTACTCGAATTCCAGAGTGCCCGAGGCGCTCTCCGAGATGGCAAGAAGTATCGCCTCCGTGCCCGGCAGCGCCTCCCGGTCTGAGGTGAAGCAGCCGCCCCCGTCCGCCGGGAGCAGAGCCACGCTGTTCGTCGTCTCCGGCATCGTCTGATACAGCCCGCTCAAAAACGGCTCAATATTTATCCTCAGGACAAGCATGCCTATTCTCGTCACGTCCAGATATACGGCGTAGCAGCAGGATATCTCTCCCTCCTCGGCGTCAGTCATGTACACCCCGCTCTGCCCTCTGAGGTTGAGACTCTCGAGGGTCGTGTTTTTGAGCCTGTCGGCATTGTAGATGAGCGGCCAGATCTCGTAGACCCCGTCGTTTTCAAAGTAGAAACTGGCCTCGCTGATGAGCGGGTTTGACTGGAAAATGTAGCGCATATCCTGCAGCTCGTTCTGGGCAAACTTCACCAGCGCCAGACCGTCCGCGTCCATGTCGCCAGTGCAGAACTCGAGAAAGCTTCTGCGGTTGAGGGCGATCAGCGCGCTGTTCGACACCAGCTCGGCGTTGCCGGCAGTCTGGCTGCGCAGCTCGCTGAGCACCGCGGCCGCCTCGTTGTCGAACCGCGTATACACCCCGTCTGTTTTCCATTTGAGCCAGAGCGCCGCGCCGATGAGACAGGGAATGAGCAGGATGGGAAAGAGAGTGAGCATTATCTTGGACGAGACCCTCATCCTTCTCGCCATAATCAGTCTCTTGTTGTTCATAAGACCACCTCTGCCCGATTTTATCACACGTTCCGGAACGAGCACAACGCCGAAGGGGCGGCGGGCGTACAGCCCGCCGCCCCCGGTTTTCAGGTGTCGGTCACTCAGTCAAAGAGCGCCTTGCGCGCATCCAGCAGGTTCTGCTCGTACTCCACGACCAGGTCGTAGCCGTAGCTGTCCCTGTCGGCAAGGAAGGCTTCGAGGATGCTGTCGAACTCCTCCTCGGATTCGGCAGTGATGAGCTCGGGCACTACCTCCTGCCACCTCTGGTCTATCCTCGTCGCGGCTACCGCGGCGTCGCTGTCGCCAGTCGGCTCGAGGTTGTTGTAGATGCCGCCGTCCACATAGGCGTTCTCGTCCGCCCAGCCGCTCATCTCAGTGATATAGTAGGGGCTCTCCGGCCTCCACTGGTCCACTATGACGCTGTTGCGGAGCATCCAGTAGGTGTCCACAAGGCCGTACTGGGTCGCAAAGGTCTCGGCGTCGTTGTTCATGAGGTCTATCATCTCGTCGGTGAGCTGAGGCACTCCGTCCACGACCTCGTAGGTCTCGCCCTCAACGCCGAGGAACATGTCCATCTGGCCCTCCTCGCTGAGCATATAGGTCAGGAAGGCAATTGCACGCTCGGGGTTCTCGCAGTCCTTGCTGATGAAGGTGCACATCCAGCCGTCAAGGGAGCCGGGGAAGATGAGCGGCGCGTCGCCGTCGCTGTTCGCCGGGCCGTCTATGGCGATGTAGTAGCTGTCAGGATTCTCGCTGTTGGCGAGGATGCCGTTGGCCTCCTGCATGCCGCTCCACTCGCGGAGCATGCAGAAATAGCGGCCGTTGTTGCTCTTTTCAGTCACCTGATCGTCGGAGTCCACGAGGTAGTCGATGCCGATGAGGCCCTCCTCGTAGGCCTGGCGCAGAACCTTGAGCCACTCGATGTAGTCGGGGTCGGTCACACGGTCATAGATATTGCCGTCTTCGTCCTCATAGGGCACGGCGAGGAAGTTCTGGAGATAGTCGGTCAGGCCGTAGCCGCTGCCGCCCTGGGCGTAGAAGGGTGTGATTGTCTCGCCCTTGTAGGTGGAAAATTCGCTCTTGAGCAGGCGCAGGGCCTCGAGGAAACCGTCGGGCGTGGACATATCCGGGCTGCCCATATCCTCATACAGGTCCTTGCGGACGAGGAATGTCTGGACGGCGGCGGTCATGCCGGTCTCGGCCATCTGCTCGGCGCCGTAGGCGTCGTTGGGCACGCAGTAGAGGTTGCCGTCGGACTTAGTGTGCCAGGCCACGACAGAGCTGTCGACGACGTTATAGAAATAGGGGTCGTACTGGTCGGCCAGCTCGTTGAGCGCCCAGGTATAGCCCTGCTCATAGAGAGTGCTGAAGCAGGTCTCCCAGGAGCCGAGGGTGATGAGGTCGGGCAGGGTGCCGCTTATCATCATGAGGTTCAGTTCCTCGGACACGTCGCCGGTCGGGGTGATGATCTCGATGTCGACGCCGGTCTTCTCGGTGATGTTCTGCGTCGAGAGGCTGTCGCCCCAGGTGTAGGGATACCAGCTCGCGCCCACGAACCACTCAAGCTCTATCGCTGAGGTGTCGGTCGTCCAGGCGGGCGTATTGGGGTCGAGCCCGCTGTCCGTAACGGCGGCGTCCGTCGCCTCGGGCGCGTCGCTGGTCACGGCCGGCTCGGTGCCGCAGGCTGCAAGGGACAGCAGCGAGCAGAGCACCAGCAGGATGGCAAGATACCTTTTCATCTTTTACATTCCTTCCTTCTCTTTTATGTTCACGCGGCTCTTCACCGCGCCGGATACTGGCTCAGCCCTTGATGGCGCCGAGCATGACGCCCTTTACAAGGTGCTTCTGGATGAAGGGATACAGGCAGATAATGGGCAGCGCACCCACGACCATCGCCGCGAACTTGACCGTCGCCGAGGTCGTCTCGCCGCCGAGGGCCAGCATCGCCTGCTGCTGCGCCGAGGTCATGCTCGTCTCCGCCAGCAGCTTGTAGAGTATGGTCTGCAGGGGTTCCAGCGCCTTGTCCCGGACGTAGACTATGCCCTGATAGTAGTCGTTCCAGTGGTAGACTGCCGTGAACAGCCCGATAGTCGCTATGACCGGCCTTGAGTTTGGCAGGATGATACTCCAGTAGATGCGGAACTCCGAGGCCCCGTCCAATCTCGCGCTCTCGATGAGCGACTCCGGTATTGTCCGGAAAAAGCTCATGAAGATGACCATGTTGTAGAAGGTGAACATGCCCGGCAGGATGTAGACCCAGAAGCTGTCGTAGAGCCCGAGCTTTATCATCAGGATGAAGTTCGGTATGAGCCCGCCGTTGAAGAACATCGTTATCATGGCGATCTTCATGTAGACCTTTTTCCCTATAAGCCCCGGACGGCTCATCGCGTAGGCCACCATGGAGGTGAACAGCACGTGTGTTATCGTGGCCACCACCGTGCGCAGGATGGTTATCTTGAAACCCGAGAGTATGTACTCGTTCTCGAACACGACCTTGTATGCGTCGAGGCTGAAGGCCGAGGGCCACCAGGCCGAAGCGCCCCTGTTCGCGACCTCGGGCGCGGCGAAGGAGTTCACGCCTATATACCACATCGGATATATGCAGGCAAAGCAGACCGCGAGAAGTATGACGATGATGATATAGTCAAAGGCAGTTTTTTTAGTGTGCGTTCTCATGCTGCTTCCTCCTCAAATGATGCTCTCGCCCGTGAGCTTCACGGAGGTGAAGTTGCACAGCCTCAGCAGGGCGTAGGAAATGATGCTCCTGAAAAACAGCACCGCGGTGGAGAAGGAGAAGCGCCCGGAGACGATGCCCATGTTGTAGATATAGAGATCCAGCGTCTCGGAGCGGGACATGTTGGCCGAGTTGCTCAGGAAAAACACCTGGTCAAAGTTGCTGCTCAGGCAGCCGCTCACAGCAAGAATGAAAAGCAGCGCGATGGTCGGCCGTATGCACTGGATGGTGATGTGCCACATCCTCTGGAACCTGCCCGCGCCGTCCAGCTCGGCGGCCTCGTAAAGCTCCGGGTCGATGCCGGTTATCGCAGCCAGGTATATTATGGCGTTCCAGCCCATCTCCTTGAGCGTGTCGGAGAGGAAGGCTATCATCCAGAAGTTGTCCGGGTCGCCGTTATACAGGACCGCCTTGTCCTGAAGCCCCAGAGAAATAGCCAGCTGGTTGAAAATGCCCGACTCGGACATCCAGGAAAGCAATATGCCGCCGAATATGGCCCAGGAGATGAAGTGGGGCAGATACGACACGGTCTGAACTATCTTTTTGAACCTCTCGCAGCGCAGCTCATTGAGCAGCAGGGCAAGGATTATGGGGATACAGAAACCTATGGTTATTCTCAGCAGGCTCAGGCCCAGAGTGTTGTAGACCGCTCTCCAGAACCTGTCGTCCGTGAGAAAGGCTATGAAATGCTTGAGCCCGACGAAGTCGTTTTCAAACAGCGGTACGGATATGCGGTAGTCCGTGAAGGCGATATAGAGGAAAACGAGAGGTATGTAGCTGAATACCGCCATCCATATGATACCGGGCCACACCATCGCCTGAAGCTGCCTCTGCTTCCAGAACTCCTTTCCCGTGCGGGACAGGCGCTCAGACAGCCGCGGCTTTATCCTTGCTTCCTGAGACCTCATTTTTCCGTCACACCCCCTGCGACTTTAGGATAACAAAGCGAACTGGCGGAAACAACGCCTCCATTTTGGGTCATATCCCAATATTTTAGGTGTAGTTGACAGAGCACTTTGTGCCGATTACACTAAAGCCGGAATCAAGCGCTGGGGGGCCGGTAAATGAGGATGTATAACAAGCTGATCTGGGAGGACGATTTTGACGGCTCCGAGCTGGATCTGTCCAAGTGGAGCTTCAGGACCGGGAACTGGCAGGTGGCGCCGGACGGCACCCCTGTCGTGCCCGGCTGGGGCAACCGCGAGCTGCAATACTACACCGGCAATGGAGAAAACGTCAGCTTCGGCGGCAGCTGCCTGAGCCTCATAGCAAGGAGAGAAAACTCTCCTGAGCAGTTTGGCCAAACGTACGGATATACCTCCGCACGGATCGACACGAGGGACAAGTTTTCGTTCACATACGGGCGTATAGAGTTTCGCGCGAGCTGCCCTCTCGGCACGGGCCTGTGGCCGGCGGTGTGGATGCTGCCCGAAGGCGAGGAGTACGGCCCCTGGGCGGCCTCGGGCGAGCTGGACCTGCTGGAAGCCAAGGGCCGTCTGTCGGACAGGGTATTTGGGACTATACACTACGGCGGAGCATATCCCCTGAACACCCATCAGGAATACACTGCCACTCTGCCCGCGGGAACAGGCATAGACAGCTTCCACACCTACGAGGTCATCTGGGAGCCGGGAAGGATAAGCTGGCTGGTAGACGGCAGAGTCTATGCCGCCGCGACTGAATGGCGCTCCCGCACTCCAGGCATAGAGTCTCCCGCGCCCTTCGACAAGCCCTTTTATCTGCTTGTAAATCTTGCTGTCGGAGGTTCCTTTGACGAGCAGGCGATGGGCCGAGTCACCACAGACCTGCCCGCCGAGTTCCGGCTGGACTATATCAGGATATTTCAGTGATCTCCTCACCGGACGGCTCAGCCGCTGCGGTCAGCAAACAAGGCACCCCCGCCGCCCACACGGGCAGCGGGGGTGCCTTGTTTTATTCATACCATACCGTCAAGCAGTCATATCAGATCTCAGCCCAAAGTGGCCGCAAGCGGTCTGCCATGCGGCGGAAAAGTTGATACTTTCTTTCATAAGCGTCATGTGCCTCCAGGCAGGGTTTGAAGCTGCAGCTGACACGGGTCATGTTCCCGGCCGCAGCCGCCAGAGACGAGTAATGCCCCAACGCCGCAGCAACGGCTATGCAGCACCCCAAAACGCCTGTTTCATCTGAATCTGCGACATCTACAGGCATTCCCATAACGTCCGCAAACATCTGCGCCCAAACAGTCGATCTGGCAGCGCCACCAGTCAACCGTATCCTGCCGTCGCCAGCTCCACGCGCCGCAATTAAATCGTCAAAATGTACACGATGCGAATAAGTGACGCCCTCATACACCGCCCGGACTAAATGTTTCCTCGTATGAGATATATTAAGGCCCAGGAATGCAGAGCGTTCCGGTGCGCCCGAGTTACCTCCCATCAAAAACGGCAGAAAAATCGGCACGTCGTCCTCTGGGCGGAATTCATCAGCCCATGAGTTCAGCGTCTCGTACACCGAATCCGTGCCGATGCAGATGTCTTGAAGCAAATGTCGAATTATCCACTCCATGTTCCCCGCAGAAGTCGGGCTGGATGCCTCTATGAGATAGTAGTCAGGAAGGCAAAAAAGTGAATTTACAACGCCGTTCTGTCTCAGAACAGGCGTCTTGCTCAGATACTCATTGATGCTCCAAGTGCCAGCTATCATGCACATGTCCGTTTCATCACATATACCAGAGGCCAGGCAGCAAGCGTCGATGTCAAACATTCCACCTATAACAGGCGTGCCTTCGCAAAGACCAGTGCGCTCTGCCGCCGCCGCTGAAATGCCTCCGCACACATCCAACGACCCACAAACTGGGGGCAAGGCTTGAGAAAACCTTTTTATGCCATATAAGTCTAGCAGCCGATCGCTATACTCTCTGCGCCGCAGATCCATCAGCCCACTGCCTGAGCAGTCGCTGAGCTCGAAATAGGCGTTTCCCGTAAGGCGAAATCGTACATAGTCTTTGCAACTAAAGATCCACCGCGTTCTCCCGACCGTTTCAGGTTCATGCTCGATCAGCCAGGCCAAAAGACTCGCCGGCTGGCACGGCAACGTCTTTTGCGCATTGATTTCATAGGCCTCGCTTGCTGTGCCGCATTTCTCCCACTCCGCAACGCGGCTCCAGGCCCTGTTGTCGGACGAGAGAATGCCGGCCCTTACCGGCCTGTCATCTTTGCCCCACAAATACAAGCCCTTGCCATGCCCGCACAAGCCCACGCCAGATATCTCTTTTGCAGGTATACCACTGTGAGCTAACAGGCGACGTATGATCCTGCAATTCGTTATCCACAGTGCTTCCATGTCCACCTCGACGAATCCCGGCTGCGACGTCACTTGAGGCGTGGCTGCACTTTCCAGCGCGATTTGTCTGCCATTACTGTCAAATATGGCCGCCTTGGAGTTGGTTCCACCGTTGTCCAGGCCCAAGTAGTAACTCATTTTGCCGCCTCCGCCGCTTCGAACTGGTCCCGCAAGAAAACCTGCACCCGCGATATTTCTTCCCGCCATCCGCAGTTTCCTGAGTACCACATCTCTACCAAATACGGTCCCCTGTATCCTTGCTTTTCCAGCTGTGCAAAACACGCCTTGAAGTCCACACATCCGCTTCCAAAAGGTACGTTTCGGAAAACTCCGGTGCAGCTCTCGCTTACGGCAATAGTGTCCTTCAAATGCACCCCCACGATCCGGTTCTGCCCCTTCTTGAGCTCTCCGGCAGCATCACCGCGCCACGCACTCAAATTCCCTATGTCCGGATAGACAGTAAACCATGGAGATCTTATACGAGATATCAAACCCATGGCTTTGGACATGTCATTCATAAATTCCGTATCCATAGTTTCAACTGCCAGCATGATCTGTGCTTGTTCCGCCATGTGACAGGCTTCGGTGATCCCCTCCTCAAAATAGTACGCGCTTTTGTCATTTTTCTCTTCATAATACACATCGTAGCCAGCCAGCTGTATGACCCTGATGCCAAACTCCTTTGCAAACTCCAGAGCCTTTTTCATTATGGTCGCCGCCTGTGCTCTGATCAGCGGGTCTGCACTCCCAAACGGAAAACGCCGGTGAGCGCTCAGGCACATCGATGTCAGTTGTACGCCGGTCTTATCAACAGCAGAATGAAGCTCCCGCTTTATTCGGGGATCAAGATCAAGCCGGGCAAGACGGTCGTCTGACTCGTCTATCGATATCTCGACAAAGTCAAATCCCAATGCCTCGGCTGCACACATCCGATCCATCCACGTCAGCTCCGGGGGCATGGCCTTCTCATATATTCCAAGCTGATGCGCACCTAACATTTTGACCTCCAGTCACAGTTTTTGGCCCCTGTCAGGACTCCAAAAGACGGCCCGACCACAGCTGGCTCAACCCTGCATCAGAGTTCGCACATATTTCAGCGCCGCTCGCATTTGGACCGGTGTATTCTCAGAATCAATGGCTTCAAACGCCAGGCTGCTACACTCCAGCCTGCCTACTTTATCGAGATACGGCCTGTAATCAAAGCCATCACCGTTCGCCGGAAATACCCTGCGCCTGCCCAGCGGATAGTCAATATGGCAATGTATAATTCGTTCGGCATATACATCGATGCTGTCAAAGCTGTCATGCGAACCAACCATATGCCGCAAATCGCACATGAGCTTTATCGTTTCAGACCCTATTCGGGCCCTCACCTCATCAGCCTGAGCAAGAGTGGAAATATAGTTGCTGTTCGCCGGCCCAAGCGGTTCGATGGCTGTCAATATACCTCGCCTCGAAGCTATCTCGTCCACATATGCAATGAATTCTGTCGCTCTTTCAGCCTGACTATGAGCATCCCCATTTTGGGGCTTGATTGACCTTCCCTTTCCGGTCCCGAACGGCCAGACTCTGACCCCCAACGCAGCACATCGGTCGGCCCCGGCAGACAAGTAATCATACTGGCTCGACTTGTCAAAATCGGGTGCCGTAATGTCCAGATCGACAGGTAATATCCAGGAACAAACATGGTATGTCAGTCCTACCGACCCGAGTTGTTTAAGCACAGAAAGAAACTCCTCATCATCCATCGTCATGATTTCACGGAGATCAAGCTCCATCCTGTCAAAACCCGCAACCTTGATCGCCATAGCCTGGCTGGTCAAGCCCATGCATCCGAATTCCATATCATGTCCGCCTTTCTTGTCTCAAAGGTACAAAATCCATGTCTCTTTTTGTAATTAATGCTGAGGGATATTTCGTTGACAACCGTGCTGTACTGAATTATAATGAGAGCGGTTATGGTATCGATTACACAACGCGTCTCCGATAAATCGCCGTGGTTTTCTCGTATTTATTTGTCGCAATTGACATATTGAACGCCTATAAGATATCAAATATTCTTTGTTCTGTCAACGGCAAACAGCGTCTTCATTATATTTTTTGTAATCGTTATCATTTGGCAGCCAGCCCATGCGTATGATGCCGCTTAATGTGGTGAATCATAAACAACATATTTAGGAGGATGAAAATGAAAAAGCTACTTGCAACTCTGCTTGCGCTCTGCATGGTACTGTCTCTTGCCGCGTGCGGTTCAGAGCCTGCGAGCGAGAACACAAATCCCGGTACGGACGGCGAAAGTCCTAACGTCACACTTGATTATCCCAAGCAGTCGATAAACGTTATAGTGCCTAAAGGTGCCGGTGGTCCCACCGACACCGCGGCCCGCATACTTTTAAAGTATTGCCAGGAATATGACTCCGACCTGAATTTCGTAGTCGAAAACGTAACGGGAGCAAATGGCGTCACCGGCATGACCAAGGGAGCACTCGCCAGCAACGACGGCTACACGCTTACCATGATAGTCGTTGAGCTGGGCATAATGCAGAACCTGCCCTCGTACAACTGCGCTGTAAGCACTGATGATTTCCGCCCGGTGAGTATATGCACCGCCAACACTGTCATGCTCTGCACACGCGCCGGCGAATATGAGGACATATATGACTTTATTGACCAAATGACAGCTGACACCAAAGTCGGCAACTCCGGCACTTACGGCATAAGCGATCTTGGTTTCCAGACTGCCGCCCAGGGGTGGGGCAAAGAGTACACTTCGGTGCCGTATGCCGATGGAGACTCCGCCTCCATAGCCGCCCTGCTCGCCGACAATTCTGAGATCGACGCTATCGCCTGCTGTTCCTCCGGCACGCTCACCGCGCAGGTCGAGGCCGGTGCGCTCGACGTCCTCTGCGTATTCGGTGATGAAGTACAGTCTTTCTGCCCGGACGCGCCTTTCCTCAAGGACCTCGAGGACGGCTATGCTGTTGACGCAGTTGTTAATGCGTGGTGCGGCGTTGCGGTGCCAGATGACACTCCTGATGATATCTACAACTACCTCGTTGAGGTATTCACCTATGCTACCGAGTCTGAGGAATTCCAAGCCGAACTCTATGAATCCGGCACAGTACCAGCGGCGATTAACGGCGCTGATGCACAGGCTCTTGTCGATGAAGATGCCGCACACTATGCGGAGTTGCTGGCTGACGCCGAATAGTATCAGCACCACTCAGTTTACATTTCTCAAAGAGATCGGCGCTCATGCGTTGATCTCTTTGAGCTAAGTTGACCGCCAATCCGTCGATCAAAGAGGGTTTGACATGAAAAAAGCTAACTATTTGATAAGCATCCTTACTATCGCCACAGGCGTATTCTTCCTAATATACGGCCGCCGCTTCGCCGAAATAAGCCTTGACGGAATAACCTCATCTGCATCGTGGCCAAACATACTATCGTACTTATTGATCTTTTTAGGTGTCGTTTTGGGTGTATACAACACTATAAGCAAGTATATACCACCATCAAAGATTGATTTTAAAAGCTATGAGTTCCACATGCTTTTGATAGTCATTGCCATGGTCATTGCTCTGTTGCTCGTATGGCGATATTTTGGCACCCTGATATCTTTGGCGATCTTCCTTCCGGCACTGAGTTTGCTTTTAGGAGAACGCCGTTGGTATGTTCTGCTGGCGTATGATGCAGGTGTGATCCTGTGCGTGTGGCTGATATTTGAAAAGTTACTCAATTCGCCGCTGGCAAAGCCATTTTTTGTTTAAGGAGGGGCGGCTATGCAGGAAATACTGAATTCAATATCTCAAGTCTGTACGTTTGAAGGCATTATCGTTGTTGCTGGCGGCGTCTTGATCGGCATCATCATGGGCGCACTTCCTGGTATATCAGTAAACATGGCCATTACGCTGCTTTTCCCATTCGCTTATGCAGTGGAGGGTGTGAATGGCATCAACATGCTGCTGGGCGTCATGTGCGGCGCTATATATGGAGGCTCCATATCGGCCATCCTTCTCAATACCCCTGGAACGCCTGGCTCCGCAGCCACTATGATAGACGGCTATCCGCTCACCCGCCAGGGGCAACCTGGACGAGCGCTGGGCATGAGCACCTTCGCAAGCGGTATAGGCGGTATTCTCAGCTGTATCTGCCTCGTATTTTTTGCACCTCTGCTTGCTAAACTGGCTCTGAAGTTTTCCTCCCTTGAGTATTGCGCGTTCGCCTTTTTTGGCATCAGCATCATATCGTCTCTGTCTTCTGATTCCATCATCAAGGGCCTCATATGCGGAGTTATCGGGCTTCTTCTTACCTGCATCGGCGTTGACCCCATAAATGGCGTTGCGCGTTACTCATTCAACTCACATTATCTGATGGGCGGAATCTCTTTCCTGCCCCTGCTCATCGGCCTGCTGGCGTTCTCAAGAGTACTGATAAATGTTGAAGATGCGTTTCGGAAGAAGAGACTCAACGAAAAAACCGTCCTAAACTTTGACCCCAAGCAGAAGTTGAAGATATTCCCTGAACGCAGCGATATTAAACGGTGCATGCCCACCATTCTTGGCAGCAGTCTGCTTGGTACGGCCATAGGCTGCGTGCCCGGAACGGGCGGCGATATTGCCTGCTTTATTGCCTACAACGAAGCAAAACGATTTAATCGCAAGCACAAGGAAGAGTTCGGACACGGAGCTATCGAGGGAGTTGCAGCGCCTGAAGCCGCTAACAACGGCGTCTCCGGCGGAGCAATGATACCCATGCTCTCGCTCGGCATCCCCGGAGACGGAGCCACGGCGATACTGCTCGGTGCCCTGATGATAAAAGGCATAACGCCCGGTCCTACCCTGTTCTCGTCCGAGATGGGCAAAGTATACCAAATCTTCATCGGCATGGGTCTGGCAAACATTTTTATGATTGTCATCGGTTTTCTCATCCTGAGATGGGCCGTCAAAGTAGTAAAGATACCCGAACGGTTTTTGCTGCCGCTCATAGTGGCTCTGTGTTTCATAGGCACCTATTCATATGGTCACACCTATACCGACCTCATAGTTATGGTATCAGGCGGTGTCATCGGTTACTTTGCAATCAAACACGACTTTACCATGTCGTCGGTAGTCATCGGATTCATTCTCGGTTCTATGACAGAATCGAATTTCCGGCGATACCTGCTCATAAACGATGGCGATTTCATGTCCATCTTTGACAGGCCGATAGCCGTGGCATTCTTTGCCCTGTCGCTTATTACGATTTTTGTTCCTATTATCAAAAAGCTTAAGGCCGAAGTCAAAAGATCCAAAAACAACGGCGCGGACGCATGAGCAGTTCTGATGAGGTAAATAATATGGCATTTAATGTTAACAGCGGTGTCTGGCCCACAATGATAACTGCATTTACAAACGACGGCAAACTGGATTTCAAGGGTATAAGCAACATGTGTGACTGGTATGTCAGTCATGGCTGCGACGGCGTATTCACCGTGTGTCAGTCAAGCGAAATGCGGTTTTTATCTGAGGCCGAAAAACTGGATCTGGCAAAATGTGTAGTTGACTCGATAGGCGGAAGAATACAGGTTGTCGCTTCCGGGCACACACAGTCTGATAAGGGAGCTCAGTACGCGGCAATAGAAAGCATGATGAAAACCGGCGTCGATGCCTATGTCCTGGTCAGCAACCGTCTCGATCCATACAATGAGGGCGACGATGTTTTTGAACAAAACGCCGTCGATATTTTTGAGCGTTACCCCGATATCGACTTTGGTATCTATGAGTGCCCGCATCCGTACAAAAGACTCGTCCCAACTGCATTTTTGAGTAAGTATGCAAAAAGCGGAGAGTTGATCTTCCTTAAAGACACATGCTGCGACTACGAGCTCATACGAGAACGCCTGAGGGCTACAAGCGATACAGGGCTCAAGCTGTTCAACGCGAATGCTGCCACATTTTATGACAGCATTGTACACGGAGGCGCCGGATATAACGGCATAATGGCGAACTTCCATCCAGAGTTATATAAATGGGTCATTACACACCTGCACAGCCGCCCGGAAGAAGCCAAACTGCTGGCCGACTTCCTGACCGAAGCTGCAATGATCGAGCTCAGGATATATCCCGTAAGCGCCAAATACCATATGGTGCTTGAGGGCATAGAAATTGAACTCGAGAGTAGAAGCGCCGACCAGGCTGCATTCAACAGAAATGCCCGCATGGAGGTGGACAGCCTTTACGCCCTTGAGCGCAAGATCAGACAGATGCTTGATATCGTCATTTGAGGTGGATGCTCAACATGAAAGTTTGTCTCATTGGCTGCGGCGACATTGCTAACGCCGCGCACGGCCCTGCACTCGCCAGACTCAAGCAGGAAGGCAAAGCAGAATTGGCCGGATGCTGTAACAGAACAATAAAAAAGGCTGAAGCTTTCAAAGAAAAGTTCGGCTTTGACAGCGCGTGGTCTGACTACCACGATATGCTCGACGCCTTACATCCCGAAGCGGTCTTCGTCCTGCTGCCCGTAAACCGAATTGCCGCGGCAGCTGCCGACATTATGAAGATGGGCTACCCTTTAATAATGGAAAAGCCCCCTGGACTTGATACAGCAGAAACGGACATGCTGATAAACACCGCAAAAGAATTCAACGCATTTAACGCAGTCATGTTTAACCGGCGCTCCATGCCTCTGCTTATTCGGTTGAAGGAGGAACTTCAAGGGCGGGCAATAGATTCAATAACGCTCGAAATGTGCCGCTTCAACAGGGCTAATGGCGAAGATTTTACAACGACCGCTATCCATGGGATAGATTGCGTGTCCTATCTGGCCGGACAAAAGTACAGGGACCTGAGCTTTTTCTATGACGAGCACACCGAAGCGGGCTATACCAACTACCATATTCATGGGCAGCTTGCTGGCGGCACACGTGTCGATATGCACTTTATGCCTGTTGCAGGAGCGGTAACGGAAAGACTCACGGTATATGTCCATAACGCCCAGTACTACTTGAACCTGCCAGTCTGGAGCGGCACGGAGTATACTAACGGCTTCGACCATCCCGGGCACCTCACTGGCGCATCGGGGCAGATGCCGGTCCTCGATATAGATGGGCGTGAATACTCAAATACTGACGAAGGGTTTGTGCTCAACGGATTCTACGACGAAGATCGTCTGCTTCTCGACGCAATACGCAACGGAAAACCCAGTCCACACGAGATAAAAACAGGGCGGCAGAGCGTTGAGATCATGCTCGCGATGCGGAAAAGAATCCCTCACATGAATTGGGAGGTCGAATAATGGGCGAAAAAACTGTGAGAGTTGGTATAATCGGCAACGGTGCCATAGCGCACTCAGCGCATCTGCCTGCGCTGTCCACAATGCCGGGAGTTGAGATTGCCGGTATAATGGGAAGGGATCTGGAAAAAGCCCGTACAACGGCTAAAAGCTACGGTATACCCTTTGTTGCAAAGGATCTGGACGAACTCATAAAGCAGGACATAGACGCCGCGGTTCTCCTTACACCAAAGACTGTCAGGCGTGAATATCTGCTCCCTCTCATTGAAGCAAAAATCGATATCCTTGTGGAAAAGCCGCTCGCTTCCACTTTGAAAGAATGTGAATATTTGGCGGATGTGTCCGCCAGGTCGGGGCAGATAGTCATGGTGGCGTTCAACAGGCGATTTTCCCCTATCAACAAGCAGGGTATTGCAGAGTTTGCTGACCGCGCTCCCGGTCTTGTCGTGTGCAACAAATCCAGGGAATTTAAGGAGTATCGCGCCACACTGGAAAACTCAATACATATGGTCGATATGATGCGTTATATCCTCGGGGAATGCACCTCGGTCAAGGCTGAGGCACGGTGGGGCGATGATCCGTTCTATGAAGATCTTTGCACCGCGCAGCTGACATTTGAAAATGGCTCGGTCGGAGTTCTCTGTGCCAGCAGGCAGGCAGGTCAATGGTATGAGCGCATTGAAATGTTCGGCGGAAACAAAACTGTCATAATGGAAAGCCCGGACAGATTGACCGTAATAAAGACCGATCACGAAGAGGTATACAACTCTACGCCCCTTAACAAGGGATGGGCGAACTACGTCGATAACATTGGGTTCAGAGGCTGCGATCAGCACTTTATCGACTGCGTCCGCACAAGGCAGAAACCCCTTACCTCTGCCGAAGACGCATATAAAACACATGAGCTGATGGACAGAATACTGCGTTCTGCCGGACTGCCAGATTTATCTAACGAATGGAGCAAATAGATCATGAGACCAGCTGGACACACAATGTCTACCCCGGAATTCACAGTTGAAGAAGCCCTTGAGTTTTTTGCATCTTTGGGCCTTCCGGGAGCTGAAGTAGTAGTACAGACAGGCTACCGGAGCGGTATCCCATATGAGGCGGATGACAGATATGTTCTGTCACTGAGAAAAAAAGCCGACAGTCTGGGCATACAGATAGTGGCGCTTACGCCATATCTGAGCGACTACAATTCTCTGGATGAGCAGCTGCGTATCCATGACTGCACAGTATTGAAACGAGTCATAGACATGGCGCATATCTTGGGAGCAGGCAGCATCAGGATTTACGGCGGGGCATTCAAAGATGACGAGGTCGACGAAAACGGCGATAAACTCAGACAACTTGTATGCTCTCTCAGGGAATGCGGCGATTACGCAGACAGGTTCGGCATCAAGCTGTCAATAGAAAACCACTTTGGGACTATGGCAACCACTGCAAAAAATACTATGAACGTAATAAACGCGGTGAATCATCCCGCAGTCGGGGTGTTATACGATCAGGCAAACCTGGCCTTCTTCCCGGCTGAGGAATACAAAGAAGCAATTGATCTTCAAAAAGAACACATCACATGGGTGCATGTCAAGGATCTGGTATATAGAGGCGGCAAACCGCAGCAGTTCAGGTCTGACAGCGTATCTCACATCTCTGAAGAGATTAGGACAGTATACAGCCGGTTCCCTGGTGACGGAATCTTGGACTGGCCGGCTATTCTGAGGTATCTCAAGGATGTTGGAGGTTACGACGGCTGGCTCTCGCTCGAGTATGAAAGGCGATGGGGAAAAACCGATTTGCCGCCTGCCGTTGAAGGATTGCCGATCTGCGTTGAACGACTGAACAAATGGCTCAAAGCGCTGGACACCTGAGAAAGGAGCATTTGCTGTGAATGTCAAGGAATTTATTGAGGAACATAAAATAATTGCTATAGCCCGCCGCATTTATGGTGAGGATCTGTATGCCCTGTCCGACGCTCTGGTATCCGGCGGAGTCCGTCTTTTGGAGTGCACCTTCGATCAGGCTGACCCGGACTACATAGATAAGACCACTGAAGCGATCAGCGCTCTGTGCCGCAGGCATGGCGACGATATGCTTATCGGCGCCGGCACTGTGCTTACACAGGAACAGGTCGAGGCAGCATACCATGCCGGAGCGAAGTATATAATCTCACCAAATGTCTCCGAAGATGTAATCAAGCAAACCAAAAAGCTCGGAATGGTGTCTATGCCCGGAGCTATGACACCAACTGAAATTCTCTCGGCTCACTATATTGGTGCCGATCTTGTTAAGCTCTTTCCCGCAACGACACTGGGGTTTAAATACATTAAGGACATCCTTGCCCCTATAAGTCACGTAAAACTCGTAGCCACAGGCGGCGTAAACGAGGAGAATTTGGGAGACTACCTTAAGCTCGGCTTCTCCGGCGCAGGAATTAGCGGCAGATTGACAGACAAGAACCTGATCTCCAACGGCGACTGGGGTGAGATCTCCAAGCGGGCTAAAGTGTTTATGGACATCGTACGGGAGAATAAGGCATGAAAAACAGGTTTGTCGGATTTGGTGAACTTCTGGTCAGGCTGGCCCCCGCCGGCTATCTGCGCTTTGCTCAGGCCGATAGCTTTACTGTCAACTACACAGGTGCCGAGGGAAACATGGCCATCGCTCTGTCCTACATGGGCGTGCCAGCCACTTTAGTGACCAAACTGCCAGACAATGATATTGGCAAATGTGCAATGCGCAAGCTGGCAACCTATGGGGTCGATACATCAAGAATCGTGTGGGGCGGTGATAGGATTGGAGTTTACTACCTCGAAAGAGGCGCTTCTCAAAGGCCATCAAAAATCATCTATGACAGACGAGATTCTTCCATAGCTAAGGCCACTCCTGACGAGTATGACTGGGATGCAATCTTTGGTGACGATGCCGGATGGTTCCATTTTACCGGCATCACGGCAGGTCTTAGTGAAAATGCTGCCGAGTGCTGTCGACAAGCTTGCATAAGTGCAAGAGAGCACGGCGTTAAGGTGAGCTGCGACCTGAACTACCGCAAGTATTTGTGGACGCCCGAACAGGCACGTTCCGTAATGCGTCCTATGATGAAGTATGTGGATGTCCTCATAGCAAATGAAGAAGACAGCGAAAAAGTCCTTGGAGTTTCCGCAAAAGGTGCAGATGTTGAGCACGGCATCGTTTCTGCTGACAGTTACTCAGCCTTGGCCGCCGAGCTCACAGATGAATTTGGCTTTGAAAAAACAGCTATCACTCTTCGCGGCTCCATATCCGCATCAGTGAACGACTGGTCCGGCATACTATACTCCAGTGGGAAAACGTACGTCTCAAAAAAATATACGATCCAACTCGTAGACAGAGTTGGCGGCGGTGATTCCTTCGCGTCAGGGCTGATATTTGGTCTGATGAACGGCATGGACGATCACACCGCGCTTGAGTATGCTGTAGCAGCGTCCTGTTTGAAACAGACAATGGAGTTCGATTTTAACCTTTCGTCTGTTCAGGAAGTTGAAGCCCTTATGAATGGGAACAGCTCAGGCCGTGTCCAAAGATAAAAACGGGCCTGTCGCAGAATGGAAAAATTCTGCGGCAGGTTTTCTTTAGCTGGGAAAGA
>URDJ01000031.1 GCA_900546615.1 uncultured Eubacteriales bacterium
GGTCCACACACCCAATAAAAGCCGCTTTTCTTTGGGGCGCCACTCCCGTTTCTTTTGGCAAGGGCAAAAGAAATGGGGTGGCATTATTGCGCTGATCGACAAAAAGCCAAAACGCTCTTGACATCAGGCTCAGGATGTTTTAGTCTATATAAATGTAAATCCGTGCTTTGGCACTTATGATTGGAGTATTTGCTATGAACAGGATTAAGACCCTTGAGACCCGCGACCTCTGCGCCAGCCTGAAAAACGGCGGCTGCGGCGAGTGCCAGACCTCCTGCCAGTCGGCCTGCAAGACCAGCTGCGGCGTCGCCAACCAGCCCTGCGAGAAGAAATAATTTGCGCACGCTGTATCCGGCGCCGTCTCCCAGCGAGACGGCGCCTTTTTATGCTCTCTGAAAGGGGTCCTTCCTTTGGTACACCAATACAAGCTGGGCGGCTACGACATCGTCCTCGACACCGCCTCCGGCTCCGTCCACCTCGTGGACGACGTCGCCTACGACATCATCGAAATGTACAAGTCCCGCTCCGCAGACGAGATCTGCGCCGCGATATGCGCAAAATACCCCGAGGTCACGCGCGCCGACGTGCTCGAGTGCCTTGACGACATCGCGGAGCTTGAGCGAAACGGCAAGCTCTTTACCCCCGACGACTATGAGCAGCTCGCGGGAGAGTACAAGGAACGCTCGAGGGTAATAAAGGCCCTCTGCCTCCACGTCGCCCACACCTGCAACCTGAGCTGCGCCTACTGCTTCGCCAGCCAGGGCAAGTACCACGGCGAGAGGGCGCTCATGTCCTTCGAGGTCGGAAAGCGCGCCCTCGACGTCCTCGTCGAAAACTCCGGCACGCGCCGCAATCTCGAGGTCGACTTCTTCGGCGGCGAGCCGCTCATGAACTGGCAGGTCGTCAAGGACCTCGTCGCCTACGCGCGCTCCATCGAAAAGGACGCGGGCAAGAACTTCCGCTTCACCCTCACCACCAACGGCGTGCTGCTCGACGACGAGGTCACCGAGTTCTGCAACCGCGAGATGCACAACGTCGTGCTCTCCCTCGACGGCCGAAAAGAGGTCAACGACCGCTTCCGCGTCGACGTCGCGGGCAACGGCAGCTATGAGCGCATCGTGCCGAACTTCCAGCGCTTCGTCGCAAAGCGCGGCGGCAGGAGCTATTACATGCGCGGCACCTACACGCACTACAACACCGACTTCACAAACGACATCTTCCACATGGCCGAACTCGGTTTCACGGAGCTGAGCATGGAGCCGGTCGTCTGCGCGCCCGGCGACCCCTGCGCGCTCACCGAGGAGGACTTCCCCGTCCTCTGCGAGCAGTACGAACTGCTGGCAAAGGATATGCTCCGCCGCTGGCGCGAGGGCAGGCCCATCACCTTCTACCACTACATGATAGACCTCAGGCACGGCCCCTGCATCTACAAGCGCATCACCGGCTGCGGCAGCGGCACGGAGTACATGGCCGTCACCCCCTGGGGCGA
Source organism: uncultured Eubacteriales bacterium (assembly GCA_900546615.1). Lineage (GTDB taxonomy): Bacteria > Bacillota > Clostridia > Oscillospirales > Oscillospiraceae > Scatomorpha > Scatomorpha pullistercoris. The sequence goes on from URDJ01000031.1 coordinate 1,490, forward strand.
GCTGTTCCCCTGCCACCAGTTCGTCGGCGACCCGAAGTACAGCCTCGGCAACATCTGGGACGGCGTCACGAACACCGCCGCGCAGAACGAGTTCCGCGCCTGCAACGCCTACTCCCGCCCCGACTGCAAGGACTGCTGGGCGAGGCTCTACTGCTCCGGCGGCTGCGCGGCCAACAGCTACCACGCCACGGGCAGCATAGGCGGCGTCTACGAGTACGGCTGCCGCCTGTTCAAAAAGCGCATCGAGTGCGCCATCATGCTCCAGGCCGCCATGGAAACGGAGAGTGAAGAATGAGCACGCCCATCTGCGACTTCGTGCGGGGCTACTGCGAGAGCGTCGCCATCCGGCTCCACATGCCGGGGCACAAGGGCGGCGGCGAGCTCGGCTGCGAGGTGCTCGACATCACCGAGGTGCCCGGCGCGGACGACCTCGCCTGCCCCGAGGGCATCATACTTGAGAGCGAGGAGAACACGACGGAGCTTTTCGGCTCGCGGCACACCTTCTATTCAGCCGGGGGCAGCTCACAGTGCGTCAAGGCCATGCTCCTCCTCGCCTACATATACCGGCCCGAGGGCGCGACGAACCGTGTCCTCGCCGCACGAAACGCCCACAAGAGCTTCCTGCACGGCTGCGCCCTGCTCGGGCTGGAGCCGGTCTGGCTCTACCCCGACGAGCCCTCCCCCCTCTGCTCCTGCCCCGTCTCGCCCGAGGCGCTCGCACAGGCGCTGGACGCGGGCGAGAGGCCGTTTGCGGTTTACATAACTTCACCGGACTACCTCGGCGGCGTACAGGACACAGCGGCGCTGGCGGAGGTCTGTCACGCGCGCGGCGTGCCGCTCCTGGTGGACAACGCGCACGGGGCGTATTTGAAGTTCCTCTCCCCTTCCCGCCATCCGCTGGATCTCGGCGCGGATATGTGCTGCGACTCCGCGCACAAGACCCTGCCTGTGCTGACGGGCGGGGCGTATCTGCACGTCGCGGAGGGCGCTATGGCGCCATATGAGACCGAGGCGCGGCATTCGCTGGCCGTCTTTGGCTCCTCAAGCCCCTCGTACCTCATCTTGCAGTCGCTCGACCTGTGCGCGGACAGGCTGGACAAGGACTACCCCGTGCTCATACGCGAGACGGTGCGGCGCGTTGCGGCGCTCTCGCGCGAGCTGGGGCTGATTCCGCCCGAGGGCGACCCGCTGAAGCTGGCCCTCCCCGCCGGAGACTTCGACTGCACCGGCCCGGAGCTGGCCTCCTGCCTGCGCGACTGGCGCACCGAGGCGGAGTACGTGGATGCCGACTGGGTCGTGCTGATGTTCACGCCCGGGCTTGGCGAGGGCGCGTATGATACTGTGAGGCGCGCGCTGCCGCGCCGCCGCCCCTCCGAGCGGAGGCCCCGGACTCTGCCGAAGCCGGGCGAAGTTGTGCTTTCCCCGCGCGAGGCGCTGCTGGCGAGACGCGTTAGCGTGCCGGTCTCGGAGGCCGCGGGCCGCGTGTGCGCCGAGGCCGCGGTGAGCTGCCCGCCCGCGATACCGATAGCCGTCTGCGGCGAGCGCATAACGCCCGAGGCGGCCGCGCTCATGGAAAAACTGGGCGTGTCGCAGATAAGTGTCGTTGAGGGGCTTGAATAAGCTCAAACACTGTGGTATTATGTCAACACAATTCGTCATTGGAGGTCCGCCGTGGAAAAGGCAACTGACATCATATTGGTCATCTGCGGGACGCTGTTGTGCATAGGCGGGATGTTCTCGGTCGGCAGCACATACAGGTCGGTGCTGGGCATCGGTCTGGGGCTTTTGCTGGTGGTGCTCGGTCTGGTGGACAAGGAGCGCATCTGGCCTTTCGGCAAGGGCGGGAAGAACGGCGGCCCGGATGAGGGGGAGTAAATTGGAACAGCATACATACACGCGGGAGGCGCTGGGGTTTCCTATAAACGTGGCGCTTTCGGGCTGTGGGAACGACACGCTGGTAAAGATCACGGGCGGCTGTGCGCCGCATATCGGGAGCGTGAGCGTGGCTTATCTCGACAGCGGTGAGCCGGCTCTGCGGACCCTGCTGCTGCCCGGGCACCGGGACGACGTGGTGAGCGACATGTTTGCCGAGGCGATAGCTAAGAAGCTCGGCGCAACGGTGACTGTGGTCTGCGGCATACACTACGAGGAGCCGGGCAAGGAGGGCATCGAGACCATCCTCGAGCGCACGCGCTCCCTGCTGGACGAGGTCATAAACAGCATATGAGACAGAGCGCCGTCCTTTTTGGGGCGGCGCTCTGGTGTATTCCGCCCCATTCCATTAGAGAAGCGTTTTATGGACTTGCGGTCCCTCATAAGGTCCTGCGCCCGACCCGCCTCTCCCACTGCCGCGGTTTCGCTTCGGGTTTGGGCAACAGGCAGCCCATATGGGGCGGCAGGGCCATATAAGGGTACTGCTGATAGTGATCGTCATTGTCACGGGGCTGTCCGCGCTGGTGACGTTTTGGGATGCGCTCAGCTGTGTGCTGAGGCCGGCGGACGAGGTCGTGTACGTGATAGAGGCAGTGGAGATGAGGGCGCGGGAGCGGGCGCTGACGAGTTTTGGGTCGTGCGTCTACAACATCTGCACTGTAATCGCCTTTGTGTTTTGCATGGGTATGACAAGGAAGATGTCGAAGGACAGGAATCCGTTCAACGCAGAGAACGTGCGCCTGCTGCGGAAGATGGCCTGGCTTTTCGGCCTGACTGCGGCGGCGTCGCTGGTGTCGAGCGCGGCGTATGCGGTCTCGGCTGGCTACAGCGCAGGGACCGCAGTGCTCTCGGTTTTGATCATGACGGCGCTGCAGCTGGCGGTGGCGCTGCTGCTGGGCTTTTTGGCAGACGTGTTCGAGTACGGCACAGAGCTGCAGCGGCTCTCGGACGAGACTTTGTGAGGGTGATGCGGGATGCCGATAATACTGAGGCTGGACAGGGTCATGGCGGATCGGAAGATGTCCTTAAACGAGCTGTCGGAGCGCGTGGGCATAGCGAACGTGAACCTGTCGAAGATAAAGACTGGCAAAGTGAGCGCGATCCGCTTTTCGACGCTCGAGGCCATATGCGAGGCGCTGGACTGCCAACCGGGAGACATACTGGAATACAGCCCGCCGCATGAGTGACATTAACAATAAGAGGGAACCCCCGTCGGGGGTTCCCCCTTTCAGCTTGTCGAAGAAGGCACGGCCTTCTTCGACAAAAGGGATTGCACTCCGCTCCGCGCCTCGGTTGTCCGCCAAAGGCGGACAATTCGACACTCCGCTCCGCGAGAAGTATTTTCGGCGACGTACACGCCGCCGCCGAAAATGATTGAATTTTATTTCGCGGCTGCGGCCGCGAAACTCTGCGAGGCTTTTTCGACAGACTGTAAGGGGGAACCCCCGACGGGGGTTCCCCCTTTGACTTTGCCCGCCGCCTTTTACAAAAGGCGGCGGGCGAAAACTTCAGGTTTGGCCGTCGTCCTGCACGTACTCCCGCACGAGCCCCCAAAGCTCGGGTTTCACTACCGCCCGGACCGTCACGCCGTCCTCGCCGTAGTCCAACGAGAGCACCGCCGCCTCGCGCCGGAGCGTGTCCGCGATGCCGGCCTTGTCGTAGGGCAGCAGCAGCGTCACACGGCGGCTCTCGCGGCCGAGTATCTCCGCTATCTTCCGCACCAGCTCCGCCGTGCCCTCGCCAGTTTTCGCCGAGATGCACACCGTGTCCTCGCCCCTTGGCAGCACGCCCAGATACCGGTCGCACTTGTTATACACCCGGATGCACGGCGTCGTGCCCGCGCCCAGCTTCACGATCAGGTCCTCCACGACCTCGATCTGCCGGGCCATGTCCTCGCTCGAAATGTCGATGACGTGCAGCAGCACGTCCGCATATTGCAGCTCCTCCAGCGTCGCCTTGAACGCCTCCACCAGATGCGTCGGCAGCTTCCTTATGAAGCCCACAGTGTCCGAGATGAGCGCCTCCTGCGCCTCGTCCAGCTTCAGCCGCCGCGTCGTCGTGTCCAGCGTGTCAAACAGCCGGTCGTTCGCCGGGATGTCCGAGCCGGTCAGGGTATTCAGCAGCGTCGATTTGCCCGCGTTAGTGTAGCCCACGATGGCCACGACGGGCATGGCGTTGCGCTCGCGCCGCCTGCGCTGCACGCCGCGCACCTTGCGCACCTGCTCGAGTTCCTCACGCAGCTTCTGTATCTTACGCCGGATGTGGCGGCGGTCGGTCTCCAGCTGGGTCTCGCCGGGGCCGCGCGTGCCTATGGGCGACGAGCCGCCCGAGGCCGTCTGGCGCACGAGGTGCGTCCACATGCCCGTCAGCCGTGGCAGCAGGTACTCGTACTGCGCCAGCTCCACCTGCAGCTGGCCCTCGCGCGTCCTGGCCCGCTGCGCGAAGATGTCCAGGATAAGCCCCGAGCGGTCGAGCACCTTCACGCCCAGCTCCTCGGACAGCACCCGCAGCTGCGAGGGCGACAGCTCATTGTCGAAAGCAGCAAGGTCACAGCCGGAATTTGCGACGATCTCCTTGAGCTCCGCCACCTTGCCTTCGCCCAGAAACGAGCGCGGGTCGGGCGTCTGCCTCTGCTGCAGCACCACCGCCGCGACCTCGCCGCCCGCGGTGTCCACCAGCTGGGCCAGCTCCTCCATCGAGACCTCCGTGCTCCGCTCCGCCTCGTCCATCGACGAGGCTGAAAGCCCTGCGAGCACCGCGCGCTCCTTCTTCTTCGCCGTATCGTTTATATCCTATCCCTCATTTCCAAAAAATAAAAAGCCGCCGCGCATAGTGCGTGACGGCTTGAGTATGGCAATTATTTGATACCGTACTTCTTGTTGAACTTATCGACGCGGCCGCTGGTGTCCACGAGCTTCTGCTTGCCGGTGTAGAACGGGTGGCACTTGGAGCAGATCTCAACGGTGATGTTCTCCTTCGTGGAGCCGGTCTCGATAACGTTGCCGCAGGCGCACCTGATGGTGGTCTTATAATATTTCGGATGGATGCCTTCCTTCATTTTCCTTCACCTCAACAATGGGCTGTCTTGAGCATGTCCCACATGGTTACAAGACGCAAATGTGATTGTAGCACAGGAAAACCTCCATTGCAAGAGCTTTTTACACTTTTTTATTCGCAGGTCAGCAGCTCGCGGAGCCGCTCCACGGCGCGGCGCTCGAGGCGCGAGACCTGTACCTGCGAGACGCCTATGACCCGAGCCGCGGCGTCCTGGGTCATGTCGTGGAAGAACCTGAGTCCTATGACCTGCCGCTCGCGCTCGGGCAGGGCGTCGATGGCCTCGCGGAGCGAGACCTGCTCGACCAGGCGCTCCTCCTGGCCGTAGTCCCCCAGCACCTGTTCGAGCGTGAAGCCCTCCTCCCCGCTCTCGCGCTGGAGGCTCTCAGCGGGGCCGGTCGCCGTCTCCGCGACGGCGATGTCCTCGGGCGTTATACCCGTCTCGTCGGATAGCTCCGAGACGGTCGGCTCGCGGCCGAGGCGCTGCTCGAGCGTCGTGCGGGCGCTCCTGATGACCGCGGCGCGCTCCTTTATGCCGCGGCTGACCTTGACCGCGCCGTCGTCGCGCAGGAAGCGGCGTATCTCACCGGATATCTTGGGCACGGCGTAGGTGGAAAACTGGGTGCCGAAGCTCTCGTCATAGCCCTCGATGGCCTTGAGGAAACCCACACAGCCGAGCTGATAGAGGTCCTCGGAGTCCACGCCGCGGCCGAAGTAGCGGCGGGCGACGCTCCAGATGAGTCCGGAGTTTTCCGCTACCATGCGTTCGGCGGCGTCTCTGTCGCCGGCTCTGGCGGAGCGGAGGCACTCGATGGCGTCCTCGGTCATTTATTCGCCCTGCCTCCGCTCGATGGTGCGGACCATGGTGACGGTGGTGCCGCGGCCCGGCGAGGAGCGGACGCGGAGCTTGTCCATAAAGCTCTCCATGATGGTGAAGCCCATGCCGCTGCGCTCGGCGCCGCCCGTGGTAAAGAGCGGCTCGCGGGCGCGCTGGACGTCCTCGATGCCCCGGCCCCAGTCCTTGACGACGATCTCGAGCCTGCCGCCCTTCATGATACGCAGCCGCAGCAGGACGCGGCCGATGCAGTCCGGGTAGGCGTGGACGATTGCGTTTGTGACGGCCTCGGAGACGGCGGTTTTGATGTCGCCCAGCTCCTCCAGGGTTGGGTCGAGCTGCGAGGCAAAGGCGGCGGCAGCGGCTCTGGCGAAGCCCTCGTTGACGCTGCGGCTGGGGAATTCTATTTTTATGTAGTTTTCGGATCTCACTGTCTGCGTTCTCCCTTCACTGTAATGAACCTGTCGATGCCCGAGGCGTCGAGGACGCGGAGGGGCTGTTTGCCGGGGTTGGCGACCTGTGCGCGGCCGCCGGTGTCGTGCATCCACTGGCGTGTTTTCATGATAAGCGCGATGCCGGAAGAATCCATAAAAGTGAGGCCGGCAAGGTCGAGCACCGCGTCGCGGGGCATATATTTTTCGAGCAGCCCGCTGATCGTCTCCATCGCGCCTCGGGCGCCGTGGTGGTCCAGTTCCCCGGACAGGTGCAGAATGAGCCGCCCGGAGGAATAGCTCGTCGTAATATCCATAGAAATAGCCTCCTTTCCTGCTATTTTAGCGTTTATCCGGGACGCAGACTGTCGAAACGGCAAGGAAGCCAAAAAAGTTTGACCGGCCGGTAACGTCAAAAGAGCCTCCCTTGCGCTTCCCGTAAGCAAGCGCATGCCCATGACGCCGGCAACGGCGGAGGGTTTTTACAACGCCGCTGCAGCTTTCAATATTCCGCGCGTCGAGGCCGCGCGGCCGGGTCGTCCGTGAGTTTGCGTCACTTCGGCTAAGACCACAGACCGCCGCGTGGGCCTTTTTATCTTGGTTGGGTCAAAATGAGATTATGCGCTTGAAAGCGGGGGCGGGTTGGTGATAAAATAAAGAGGTTATTAAAATGTGTCTGGAGGTATCCAACATGAATGAGATCAAAGACATCGCCCTTGCCCCCTCCGGTGAGAAAAAAATAGCATGGGTACGCAGAAATATGCCCGTCCTGCGCGACATTGAGGCCGACTTTGAGCGCGAGAAGCCCTTCGCGGGCATGAAGGTCGCACTCTCCGTCCACCTTGAGGCCAAGACCGCCTATCTCTGCCGCGTGCTCGCCTCCGGCGGCGCGCAGATGTTCGTGACCGGCTCGAACCCGCTCTCCACGCAGGACGACGTCGCGGCGGCCCTCGCCGCCGGCGGCATCGAAGTCCACGCCGTCCACGGGGCGACGCCCGAGGAATACGCAAGGCACCTCGACGCCGTGCTCTCCGTCGGTCCCAACATCATCATCGACGACGGCGGCGAGCTGGTAGAGCTCATGCGCACGAAGTTTAAAGATCTCCTGCCCGGCGTCATCGGCGGCTGCGAGGAGACCACCACCGGCATCAACAGGCTCAAAAAGCTCCACCGCGACGGCCTGCTGCCCTTCACCATGATGATGGTCAACGACGCCGACTGCAAGCACCTGTTCGACAACCGCTACGGCACGGGCCAGAGCGTATGGGACGGCATCATGCGCACGACGAACCTCATCGTCGCGGGCAAGTACGTCGTCGTTTCCGGCTACGGCTGGTGCGGCAAGGGCGTCGCGATGCGCGCGGCGGGCCTCGGCGCGAAGGTCATCGTCACGGAGCCTGACCCCGTGCGCGCGCTCGAGGCCGTCATGGACGGCTACGAGGTCATGCCCATGCGCGAGGCCGCGAAAATTGGCGACATCTTCTGCACCGTCACCGGCTGCTGCGACATCATCACGAAGGAGCACTTCGGCCTCATGAAGGACGGCGCCATCCTCACGAACGCGGGCCACTTCGACGTCGAGATAGACATGGCCGGCCTGCGCGAGTACGCGGTGAGCAGCCACGAGGCCAGGTATAACATAACGGGCTACGAGCTGCCGAACGGTCGTACCATCTTCGTCATCGCCGAGGGCAGGCTCGTTAACCTCGCCGCGGGCGACGGGCACCCGGCGGAGATCATGGACATGAGCTTTGCGATCCAGGCGCTGTCGGCGGAGTATCTGGCGAAGAACCGGGGCAGCCTGCCCTGCGCGCCGCTCAAGGTGCCGGAGGAGATAGACAAGGCCGTGGCAAGAAGGAAGCTCAGGAGCATGAACGTGGAGACCGACGAGATGAGCGAGACCCAGAAGGAGTATCTCGGCATCTGATATTTTTGGGAGAGGTGAGCGGGTTTGGAGGAAAACAGCATAGAGCTCCGCCTGGAACATCTCAGGGAACTGTTTGAGGCGCATAAGATGAAGGCTCTCCAGCTCGAGCTGGAGGAGATGAACGAATTCGATATCGCCGAATTCCTCACCGAGCTGGGCGAGGAGGACGGCAAGCGCATGGCCACGGCCTTCCGCCTGCTCTCGAAGGAGCGGGGGGCCGAGGTCTTTGCGGAGCTGGATGCCCCGGAGCAGGAGACCATCATAAACTCCATCACGGATACGGAGCTGGCCCTCATCATCGAGGACATGTACGTTGACGACGCGGTGGACATGATGGAGGAACTGCCCGCGAACATCGTAAAGCGCGTCATGCGCAACGCGACACCTGCCACCCGCAACCTCATAAACCAGTACCTCAAGTACCCGGAGGACTCGGCCGGGAGCATAATGACGGCGGAGTTCGTGGACCTCAAGAAGTACATGAACGTCCGCGAATCCATCGCGCGCATACGCCGGATAGGCGAGGACAAGGAGACCATCTACGTCTGCTACGTCACCTCGGCGGACAGGAAGCTCGAGGGCGTCGTGACGGTGAAGGACCTGCTCCTGTCGGACGACGAGGCGGTCATCGAGGACATCATGGACACGAACGTCATCTTCTGCCGGACGACGGACGAGCGCGTCGTGGCGGCGGAGATGATCTCGGACTACGACCTTCTGGCCATCCCCGTCGTGGACAGGGAGGGGCGGCTGGTCGGCATCGTCACGGTCGACGACGTCATCGACGTCCTGCAGGAGGAGGCCACGGAGGACTTCGACCGCATGGCCGGTATCGCGCCCTCGGACAAGCCCTATTCTCGCACGGGCGTCGTGGACATGTGGAAGCGCAGGATACCCTGGCTGATGTTCCTGATGCTGTCGGCGACCTTTACGAGCATGATAATAACGAGCTTCGAGGACGCGCTGGCGCGCTGCGCGGTGCTGACGGGCTTTATCCCGATGCTTATGGGCACGGGCGGCAACTCCGGCTCGCAGAGCTCGACGGCGGTCATCCGAAGCCTTTCGCTGGGCGACACGGAGCCGCGGGACATCCTCTGGGTGGTCTGGAAGGAGATACGGGTCGCGGTGGTCTGCGGCGTTACGCTGGCCGCGGTGAACTTCGTGAAGATGCTGGTCATTGACCGCATGCTGCTGGGCAACACCGAGGTCACGGTGCTCGTGGCGGCGACGGTGTCGGTGACGCTCATCTTCGTCGTCATGTTCGCCAAGGCGGTGGGCAGCACCCTGCCCATGGCGGCTGAGAAGATCGGCATCGACCCCGCGGTCATGGCCAGCCCGCTCATATCGACCATCACCGACGCCGTGTCCCTGCTCATTTACTTCACGCTGGCGACCATTTTCCTGCACATATAGAGATTTTCGGGGGAACGCCCGCATGGACATGACTAATGTGATATCCCAGATGGGGATATTGGTATTCATAATGGTAGTGGGCTTCGCCTGCGCAAAGCTGGGCGTGACGGGGCCGGAGTTCAACAGACGCACCTCGGGCGTCGTTATGAACGTGCTGCTGGTGTTCACGGTGCTGTATTCGGTGATGAATACGGACATGGAGATGGACCTTGCAGGCGTGGGCTTCACGATACTGGTGTTTTTCGTGATGTTCGTCGTGCTGGCCCTGCTGGGCTGGGCCACGGCGAAGGCGCTCAGGCCGGGGAAGGAGCGCGAGGGCATCACCTTTTTTGCCGTCACGTTTTCCAATACGGTGTTTTTGGGTTTTCCGGTCATCGAGGCGCTCTACGGCGCGGACGGCATCTTCATTGCGGCGATATCGAACATACCGTTTAACCTCCTCGCCTATACGCTCGGCATGGCTGTGGTGAGGGGCGGCAAGGAGGGCCTGGGAGTAAAACAGGCGCACTCGCCGCCGCTGCTGGCCTCGATAGCGGCGGTGCTGCTGTTTCTGAGCGGCATAGAGGTGCCGAAGTTCATCTCCAGCGCCTGCGGGACGCTCAGCGGGGCGACGGTGCCGATGTCGATGCTCATCGTGGGCACGAGCCTCGGCTCGGTGCCGCTTAAAAAGGCGGCGGGCAACTGGCGCGTGTACGCGGTCGCGGCGGTGAAGCTGCTCGCGGCGCCGGTGCTGGTCTGGCTGGTCGTTCGGCTGTTCGTGACGGACGAGCTGCTGCTGGGCGTCACGGTCATCCTTGCCTCCGCGCCGACCGCCATGCTCGCGACGCTGTTCGCCATAAGCGCGGATAAGGACGAGGGCTACGCATCCGAATGCGTATTCATAGGCACGGTGCTCTCGGCGGTGACCATGCCGCTCATGATCTGGCTGCTGCTCTGAGGCGGCGATATAAACGCAAAAAACCGACCCCGTTTCCTCGGAAAGCCCGAGAGACGGGGTCGGTCTTGTTATATCTGTCATTCAGTTAAGCCGGGCGAGCGGCAGGCTCCACTCCGTCCAGCTGCGCGGCACGGTGTCCCGGAGGCCGTCGATGCTGAGCTTCAGGCCCGCGCCGCCCTCGGCCTCATAGAGCCGCTCGAGCGCGGGCAGGGTGGAGGGCGAGAGGTTCGCGAGGTAATCGATGTCCACGCTCGCCAGGCGGCCGTCGAGGTAGGCGTCCACGTTGTAGTCCGCAATGCGCACGTCTACGGAAAAGGCGTTGAAGATTATCCAGCCGTACAGCCCGAGCGCCGCGAAACATGGCCAGAACTTAAATCCCGGCCGCAGTATCTTCACCGCGGCGAGCACGAAGCTCAGGAGGATGAAGGCCATGGCCCAGAGGGTCATGACGCGCAGCAGGCTCAGGCCATAGGCCGTGATGTAGAGCCGCATCCTCCAGAAGGCCGAGGCGAGGATGACGAGCGTGAGCGCGCAGATGAGCAGCGAGAGCGCCTTCTCCCAGACCGTGCGCCCGCCCCGCGCGGAGCAGAACAGCACGAAGCCGAGGTCGATGGCCGCAACGAGCACCAGCTGATAAAAGCCGCGCCGCGCGTACTCCGCCCAGCCGCCCTGCATTGCAGCCGCCTCCGCTCCGCCGAACAGATAGGTGAACTGGACGAAGCAGAACAGCGCCTCGACCGCAGCGAGCAGCGCGAGCGCGGTGATGTACGCCGCCGGGGCGCCCGCATGGAGCTCCCTTGCCGCGCCTTCTGCGGGCGCGGGGCCGTGCACGGCGAAGTAGAGGCAGGAGAAGAAGCAGAAGCTCCAAAAGAGCGCGGAGATGACGCGGAAGACGCGCGTCGTGAGCAGCGGTGCGGTGAACCAGTCCGCGATACCGGCGAAATAGCCCGCAAAGACCTGGTCCGCGGCGGCGAGCAGGGCGGTTACGACGACTAGCACCGGCAGGGCCAGCAGCGCGCCGGTGAGCGCCTGCGAGCCTCCGCCGCCCCTTTTGAGCCTGCCGAGTGCGCGGAAGGGCTTGTCCCAGTTCGTGAAAGCCGCGCGGAAGAAGAGGCCCACGGCCTCGCCCACGCAGGCGGCGTCGCCCAGCGGCGCGGCGGAGCGGCCGGAAAGGGAGAAGAATGCGAGCACCGAGCCGCAGAAGATGAGCACGAAGTTCACGAGCCTCACCCCGCCGCTGCCCGTGAGCACGGAGCCTACGGCGAGCAGCCAGACCCCGGCGGCGAGACCGAGGCTGTACCTGTCCCAGCGGGCCTTGCGGCCGAGGAACAGCAGTACGAAGGCCCAGATGAGGGCGACGAATACCGCCGCGCCCAGCGCCGGGCCGGGGTGCGGGCCGAAGGCGAGGTTCGCGAGGCCCTCGAGGGTGAAAACGTTCCGCCAGAGTATGCCGAGACAGAGCGCGGCGGGGAGCATGAGGCACTCGCGCGCGCCGAATATTGGCCTCGGGCTTTCAAGGGTGTTGTCCATTTCAGTCTTCCTCAGTAAATTCCAGAATGTCCCCCGGCTGGCAGGCGAGCGCACGGCAGAGGGCGTCGAGGGTCGAGAAGCGCACGGCTTTTGCCTTGCCGGTCTTGAGCACGGAGAGGTTCGCGAGGGTGATGCCGACCTTCTCGGCCAGCTCCGTGAGGCTCATCTTGCGGCGGGCGAGCATGACGTCGAGGTTTATCCTTATCATGGCACGCACCTCAGATGGTGAGGTCGTTTTCCGACCTCATATCGGCGGCCTTGCGCGTGAGATGGGAGAGCGCGGCGCACAGGACGGAGATGGCGGCGCCGACGGCGCAGACGCCCATGCCTATGATGGCGATACCGATGTGCAGCAGACCCATCGAGAGCAGCACGACCCCGCCGACCAGGTAGTAGACCGTGTCCGCGGCGGCGAGAAGGCTGCAGGTGCGCAGGCGCAGGGCGTTTTTGAGGCAGAAACTGTTGTCGCGGCCTATCTCGGAGGCCATCTGCCAGACGAGTGCCATGAAATACATGACCGGTATCGTGCTTATCCAGAAGTATATGAGACAGGGCCAGAACATGCGCTGAAGGTCCGGCGTCTCGCGGGCGATATCCAGACCCAGCTGCGGCACCCAGACCGCGTCCAGGAACAAAACGCAGATGAACCCCAGCACCACAATTCCCTTCATCCAGCGGGAGAGCTCCTTCTGTTTCATACCCGATCAGCTCCTTTCGCCCAGAGCATATCACACCCCTTATCGAATTGCAAGTATTTTTTATCGATAAACAATAAATTTTTCTCGATAAACGATGGCTGCACATCTCATCTGTCCCGAGGCTCCGACAGTGCCGCGGCGCGGGCGGATTGTTTTGGGCCACCAACGCGGATCAGGCCCCATTTCTTTGGCGCGTGCCGGAAGAAATGGGGCCTGATCTGATTTTACTGCTATGCGCAGACGGTTTTTGCGTATCTCACCGAGGCCATGGCGTCCCTGCCGTAGAAGTCCGCGCCGATCTGTCTGGCGTATTCCTCGTTCAGCACCGCGCCGCCTACCATTATCTTTACCTCCGGCAGGCGCTCTCGCAGTAGCTTTATCGTCTCCTCCATTGCGGCCACCGTCGTCGTCATGAGCGCCGAGAGGCCGACGAGCCGCACTCCCTCCTGCGACGCCGCCTCCAGCACCGCCTCGGGCGGCACGTCCTTGCCCAGGTCGCGCACGTCGAAGCCGTAGTTCTCCAGCAGCGTGCGCACGATGTTCTTGCCGATGTCGTGGATATCCCCCTTCACCGTCGCAATGACGATCTTGCCGGGGTACTCGCTGCCGCGCTCCCCCTTCATGCCGGACTTGAGCGACTCGAAGGCCGCGCCCGCCGCCTCCGCGCTCATGAGCAGCTGGGGCAGATACATCGTGCCCGCCTCGAAGCCCCTGCCGACCCTGTCGAGCGCCGGGATAAGCTCCGAGTTGATGACGCCCAGCGGCTCCGCGCCGCCCGCGACGAGCCGCTTTGCCTCCGCCGAGGCCGCGTCCGCGAGGCCCTTCTCTATGCACGCGCCGAGCGTCAGTCCCGCCGTGGGCGTCTCGGGCCTCGCCTCCGCGCCGGACTCGTGCGCGATATAGTCCTCGCACCTCGCGTCCCGCGCCGAAAGCACGGCGAAGGCCCGCCACGCGCTCATCATGGCCGCCGAGAGCGGGTTCATGATGGCGCAGTCCAGCCCCGCCTCGAGCGCCAGCGTCAGGAAGGCCGAGTTCACCTTCTCCCGCGCCGGCAGGCCGAAGCTCACGTTCGAGACGCCCAGTATCGTCCGCCCGCCGGCAGCGTGGATGCGCCGCAGGGCCTCGAGCGTCGTCTGCGCCGCCTGCGGGGCCGAAGACACGGTGAGCGTCAGCGTGTCGATGACCACGTCCTCGCGCGCGATGCCGTACTCCGCCGCCGTCTCGTATATGCGCTCCGCGCACTCGACGCGGCCCTCCGGCGTCTCCGGTATGCCGCCCTCGTCGAGCGCGAGGCCCACGACCGTGCCGCCGTATTTCCGTATGAGCGGGAACACCGCCGCCATGCTCTCCGCCTTGGCGCTCACGGAGTTTATCATCGGCTTGCCGTTGTAGCGCCGCATGGCCCGCTCGAGCGCCCGCGCGTCCGAGCTGTCGAGCTGCAATGGCAGGCCCGTGACGCCCTGCAGCGCCGTCACCGCCCTCTCCAGCATGGCCGGCTCGTCCACGCCCGGCAGGCCGACGTTCACGTCCAGTATCTGCGCGCCCGCGTCCTCCTGCGCCGCGCCCTCGGAGAGCAGGTAGTCCATGTTCCCCACCCTGAGCGCCTCCTTGAGCCTGGGCTTGCCCGTGGGGTTTATCCGCTCGCCCACGATGACCGGGCCCGCGCCCAGCTCCACCGCCGTGGAGAAGGAGCTGACGACCGTCCTGCGCTTCCTCACAGGCTCCGCAAACGGCAGTTCGCGGCAGCGCTCTGCCAGCGCCGCGATGTGCTCCGGCGTCGTGCCGCAGCATCCGCCCAGCAGCTGCGCGCCCGCCCGCGCTATGGCCTCCATCTGCGCGGCGAAGTCCCCGGGCGAGAGGTCGAAGACCGTCCGGCCCTCCACCTGCCTCGGCAGGCCCGCGTTCGGCGCGGCGGCGACGGGCAGGCTCGCGGCCGCGGCAAAGCGCTCGGCTATGGGCAGCATCTCGCGCGGGCCGAGGCCGCAGTTCAGGCCCAGCGCATCCACGCGCAGGCCCTCGAGCAGCGCCGTCACCGACTCGGGCGTGCCGCCCGTCAGCAGCCGCGCGCGCTCGTCAAAGGCAGCTGTGGCAATTATTGGCAGCTCCGAGTTCTCCTTCGCGGCCAGCACCGCCGCCTTCAGCTCGTAGCTGTCGCCCATCGTCTCGATGACGACGAGGTCCGCGCCCGCCGCCGCGCCGTATCCCACGACCTCGGCAAAGAGCGCCACTGCGTCCTCAAAGTCGAGGTCTCCGAGCGGCCGGAGCAGCTTGCCGGACGGCCCGATGTCCAGCGCGACCCAGGAGCTGTCCTCACGTCCGCAGGCGATCTGGGCGCGTTTTGCTATGTTTACCGCGCTTTTTACGACTTCCTCGAGGGAAAACTCGCCCCCCTCCGGGTACTTGAGCCGGTTGGCTCCGAAGGTGTTGGTGTAGATGATGTCCGCGCCCGCGTCGAGATAGGCGCGGTGCAGGCTCTCTATGCGCTCCGGGTGCAGGAGGTTCCAGGTCTCCGGCCGCTCGCCGGCTTTGAGGCCCAGCTTTTGCAGGCTCGTGCCCGTGCCGCCGTCGAGAAAGAGGCGGCGCTTACCCAGTATTTCCCTTATATCCATGCTCAGAGCCTCCTGAAATCGCAGTCTGTTTTATCGCAGTCCGCGCAGCCCCCGTCCGCGCAGCCCCCGGTCTCCGCGACGCCGATGACGGCGGTGACGGATTTCATGGGCGCGAGCATGAGGCTGTCCGTGACCGTCAGGCCGATGTGCCGCGCCGTGTCGAGCACGCGGGCGATGTCGCGCTGGTGCTCTATCGAAAAGTCGCCGTAGCCGGGGCTGAACCGGGGCCGGAGCCTGCGGCCCTTCGCGGCTTCGATACGTCCCATGCTCTCGCCCGCCTCGTCGCAGACGTCCTCGATGAGCGCCGCGGCGGCGGCCTGAGCTGCGGCGGCCTCGCTCACGTGCCCCAGCGCCGCGAGCCGGGAGATGAGCCGGTCCACGTCCGCGCCGAGCGTGGCGGCGAGCAGGTACGCCCCCGAGCAGCCCTCGAGGTTCCGGCTCAGCGCCGCGCTCTGAATGCGTATATCGCCTATCTCCACCGCGCCGTCCTCGCGGAACGCCAGCGGGAAGCGCTGGTAAACGGACCTTGCCTCCGCCATGCCGCGTACCGCGGCCTCAGCGCGCTTTATCATCTCCAGCGCCGCGCCCTCGGGCCGGTCGCCGTTTTTGTAGCCCAGGTAGCGGAATATCTCCCGCCAGTTCGGGGTCCCGGCGCTCACTTGAGCAGCTCGGAGAGGCTCGCGTGTATGCCCTGCGCGACCTCGGGCTTGTTCATGGTGAAGACGTGGATGTGGTTCACGCCGTTGGCTATGAGGTCGATTATCTGCCCCGTGGCGTAGGCCACGCCCGCCTGATGCATGGCGGCGGGGTTGTCGCCGAAGCGGTCCACCACCGACTTGAACTTCTCCGGCAGGTAGTTGCCCGACAGCTGGGTGATGCGCGTGACCTGTTTTTTGTTCGTCACGGGCATGATGCCCGCTATGACCGGCACGTTTATGCCGCGCTCGCGGATGTGGTAGAGGAAGTTATAGAATATCGTGTTGTCGAAGAACATCTGGGTTATGAGGAACTCGCAGCCGGCGTCCACCTTCTCCTTGAGGTGCTCGATGTCGTTCAGCTTCCCGCCCGCCTCGGGATGGCCCTCGGGATAGCAGGCGCCGCCGACACAGAAGTCGCCCTGGGCCTTGATGTCGCGCACCAGCTCCGGCGCGTATTTGTAGTCCTGACAGGTGGGGCCTTCCGCCGGGATGTCGCCCCTGAGCGCGAGTATGTTCTCGACCCCGTGGGCCTTCAGCTCACGGAGCACCTTCGCGACCTGCTGCCTCGTCGAGGACACGCAGGTGAGATGCGCCAGCGACTCCACGCCGAAGCGCTGCGAGATATCCGAGGCCAGCTCCACCGTGTACGCGCTCGTGCCGCCGCCCGCGCCGTAGGTCACGCTCATGAAGGCCGGGTGCAGCTCGGCGATCGTCCGGGCCTTCTCCGCCACGGACTCGTAGGTGTCGTTCCTGCGGGGCGGAAAGACCTCATAGGTCAGGGTCACTTTGTCCTCTTTGAGTATGTCGCTTATCTTCATAGCCGCTTCTGTCCCTTCAAAAATACTGATTAATCAGTTTACCACAGCCATTTCCAAAACGCACGTCTTTTTTACAGGAGCGTTAAAAAATTGATTTACCCTATTCCATTTTTGGTAAGGCTGGTATATACTTGTGGTATGGCCACAGATATTGAATGAAAGGTACGGTGATATGATTTGGCAGCTTTGCACTACGACGCCGTGGTGATAGGCGCGGGCAACGGCGGGCTTGCCGCGGCGCTGACGCTGGCCGACGCCGGCAAGCGTGTCCTGCTCGCGGAGCGGCACAATCTTCCGGGCGGCTTTGCCACCAGCTTCGTGCGCGGACGCTTTGAGTTCGAGGCCTCGCTGCACGAGCTCTGCGACTTCGGCACCCCGGGCAACAGCGGCAACCTCTACGCCCTCTTTGAGGAACTCGGCGTCCTGGACAAGATAGAATTCGTCACGGTCCCCGAGGCTTACAGGGCCATCACGCTCGACACGGGCGAGGACTATACCATGCCCTTCGGCGTGCAGAACTTCATCGACAAGATGGAGTCCTACGTCCCCGGCAGCCGCGAGTCCACGACCACCTTCTTCGCCCTGGCGGACGAGTGCCGCAGGGCCATGGCCTACCTCACCCAGATGCGCGGCAACCCGGACACGGCGGTGCTCAAGAGCGAGTACCCCAACTTCATGCGCGTCGCCGCCTACCCCATCGACAAGGTCCTGAACGCCATCAAGATGCCCAAAAAGGCGCAGGAGATAATAAACGTCTACTGGTCCTATCTCGGCACACCCGAGGACCAGCTGAGCTTCCTGCACTACGCCCTGATGGTGAACCTCTATATCACCCACGGCGCGCAGATTCCCAAGAACCGCTCCCACGGCATCAGCTGCGCCCTTGCCGATACAATAATCGAAAAGGGCGGCGAGATCTGGTATAACGCCGAGGTCGAGCACATCATCACGAAAAACGGCCGCGTCGCCGGCGTGCGCTTTGCCGACGGCAAGGAGGTCGCGACGGAGCACGTCGTCAGCAACGCCTCGCCGCACCTCGTCTACGGCAGGATGGTCGACAAGGCCGACATACCCGAGGAGGAGCTGAAGCTCGCGAACGCCCGCAGCCTCGCCGGGCGCGGCGTGTCCATGTTCCTGGGCCTCAACAAGTCCCCCGAGGAGCTGGGACTGCACGACTACAGCTACTTCATCTACCACTCGCTCGACACCAAGGCCGAGTTCGGCGGCATGTCGAGCATCGAGAACCCCGCGCAGGTCACGGTATGCCTCAACGCCGCCCTGCCCGACTGCTCGCCCAAGGGCACGACCATCCTGTACTTCACCTCGCTGTATTTCTCCGACTTCTTCGGCGATATCGCGAACGAGGAGAACTACTTCGAGATAAAGGAGAAAATGGCAAACTGCCTCATCGACGGCTTCGAGAAGGCGACGGGCGCCAAGATACGCGACTGCATCGAGGAGATCGAGGTCGGCACGCCGGTGACCTACGCGCATTACACGGGAGCGCCGCAGGGCAGCATCTACGGCTACCTGCTCACGGGCCTCGACAACATGATGCCGCGCATCATGTGCATGTACACGGAAAAGCACCTGCCGGGCCTGCACTTCTGCGGCGGGCACGCCATGCGCGGCTCGGGCTTCAACTCGTCCTACCAGTCCGGCAACCTCGCCGCCAAGTTCACGCTCATGGACATGAAGAAGGAGGCTGAGTAAGATGAAGGTAAAAGTCGGGCTTATCGGCGTGTTCGACATGCTGAAGTTCAAAAACCTGCGCCGCAACCGCGCGGAGATGATAGCTTCCGCCGAGGCGAAGCCCCTGCCCGCGACGGATAAGGTAAACGAGCTGGCAAAGCGTCTGCACCCCAAGGCGCAGTACCTCAAGATAGCCGAGATCGTGCAGGAGACGCACGACGCCAAGAGCTTCATCCTCGTACCGGATACCGAGGCGGGCACGACAGTGCTCGCGCCCTTCAAGGCGGGCAGCTACATAAACCTGCGCACCGAGCTTGCAGGCTCCGTCGCGCGGCGCACCTACTCGCTCTCGTCCAGCCCCAAAGATGCGCTCGAGGGCAAATACCGCGTCACGGTGAAGCTCAA
Organism: uncultured Eubacteriales bacterium; assembly: GCA_900546615.1. Classification (GTDB taxonomy): domain Bacteria; phylum Bacillota; class Clostridia; order Oscillospirales; family Oscillospiraceae; genus Scatomorpha; species Scatomorpha pullistercoris. Next base: position 20,469 of record URDJ01000031.1, read on the forward strand.
GGAGGGCGGCTTCCTCTCCGTCTGGCTGCACAACGAGGCGAAGGTGGGCGACAAACTCACAGCCACCGAGCCGGGCGGACACATCACCCACTCGGGCATCCGCGACTGCAAACACGTCGTGGGCCTCGCCGGCGGCAGCGGAATAACGCCCTTCATGTCCATGGCCAGGGCCATAGACGAGGGCACAGAGGACTTTGAGATGACCCTGCTCTACGGCGCGAGGACGGAAGAAGACCTCGTGTTCCGCGCGGACTTCGACGCCATAGCTGCGCGCTGCCCCAAGGTGAGGGTCGTGTACGTGCTCAGCGAGGAGAAGAAGGAGGGCTTCGAGTCCGGCTTCATCTCGGCGGAGCTTATAAAGAAATACGCCGGCGCGGAGCCGTACAGCATCTACGTCGTCGGCCCGGGCGCGATGTGCGACTTCCTCGACAAAGAGCTGCCGAAACTGGGCCTCGCGCAGAAGTACATCCGCATGGAGCGCACCGAGGACGTCTACGACGCGGGCGCGGCCAAGGACTACACGCTCACCGTACACTACCGCGACGAGACGCACACCATCCCCGCCAGAAGCGACGAGACGGTGCTCACCGCCTTCGAGCGCGCGGGGCTTGCGGTGAACAACAAGTGCCGCGTCGGCTACTGCGGCTTCTGCCGCAGCCGCCTCATAAAGGGCGAGTACCACGCGAACCGCTACGAGCAGCTGCGCATAGCGGATAAGCAGTTCCACTACTTCCACCCCTGCTGCTCCTACCCCATGTCGGACATGGAGATCGAGGTCTACAGCAGATAGGATAAACCGCATAAAATTCACCCGCCGGGACCAGGACGCCCGGCGGGTGTTTTTTCGTGCGTGCGCTCCGTCAGCGCGTGGCGACGGTGAAAAAGCCGTAGGTCTGCAGCCCGAAGCCCAGTTCCTCCAGCGCCCCGGCGGCGGTGTGTCCGCTCGGGAAGATGTAGACCGCCTCCGTATCCAGCTCCCGCAGGTCTATGCCGAAGCTGTAACGCCCGAAGGACGCCGCGTCAAGGAAGGTCGAGGGGTAGTTTTTGTACTCGACGGTCTCGAGGAACTCGTCCACGGGCAGCTGAGTGTAAAAGAGCACGTTCGACCAGTAGATGCTGCTGTCGAGGACGATATCGCCCTCCGACTCGCCCGCCGCCTCCAGCGCCTCCTCCAGCCCGTAGGACCAGGCACGGCCGGAGATGCCGGGGTACTCGGTGAAATACCAGCCGGCAAAGACGCCGAAGTGTACGAGATAGGCCGCGAAGACGAGGCCGGCCAGCCATTCCCTTTTGGTCAGCCCGACGAGCCGGTCGAGGCCCACGGCGGCGACGAGCAGCATTGGGATGTACGCGCAGTTGAAGCGCGTCTCGTTCACGGCGGTGAGCAGCCCGAGCAGCAGCGCCGCCAGCAGATGGAATACCAGCAGGGCCTCGAGCTTCACTTCCCGCCGCCGCAGCGCCCTGACGAGCACCGCTATGCAGCGGAAGAGGCCAAAGAGGAAAAACGGCAGCGTGCAGATGGAAAACAGCCCGCGCGAGCCGTCGTAGTCAAAGGGCGCGCGCCCGACCATCTGTGCGAACAGCTCCCAGAGGTTTTTGGCGTTCGCGGTGATGTTGGAGAGGGAAATCTCCGACGAGCGCATCATGACGAGCTTCGGCACGGAGAAAGGCCCGATGGTAAACTCGGGAATAAGCCCGTAGTTGACGAGCAGAAAGAGCACGAGCGGCGCGGCGAGGGCGAGGAGTATGACCGCCGAGGCCGCGAGCCATGGAAAAGACCGTAGCTTCCGGCAGTAAAAGCCGTAGCCGAGCATGAGCAGGAGCAGGATTGGAAGTATGGGCCAGAGCACGGCGTAGGCGTAGAGCGACAGGCCGTACATGAGCGCGGCGAGGGGCAGGAAGCGCGGGTCCTCGAGGCCGCGGACGAAGAAGCAGAGACCGAAGGTGAGGAAGCCCGGCGCGAGGTTCGATTCGAGTCCCCAGCGTGAGAGGTAGACGTGCCACGGGCAGACGGCGACGAGCAGCAGGGCGATAAGCGCGGCGCGGCCGCCTGCGAGCCTGCGGACGATGCCGAATACGGCGACGAGGGTGAGGCAGGACACGATGAGCTGGGGCAGGCGGATGACCCATACCTCGAGGCCGAATACGGCGATAAAGGGCATCATGAGGTAAGAGGCGAGGGCGTTCATGCCGCTGCCCCAGGCTGTGAGGTAGACGGGGAAGGAATGCCCGCTTGAGTCGAGGCCGAAGTTCAGCAGCGCCCAGGCCTCGTAGCCCGCGAAAGCCTCGTCCTGATTGATGCCGCCGGGTACCGTACCGAAGCGCCAGACCCGGATAAAGATGCCGAGCAGGAGGAAAACAGAAAACAGTATCCAAAAGCAGCGCTGCCGACGAGCCATGACCGCCTCCGAGAAGTTGAGATATTATATAAAAGTTTGACACATAACTCCCCATATGTCAACCGCGCCCCAACGTCATGTAGGCGCAACACGTTGGTAGGAGAGACGGGTGGGGCATGCCCGGTACGAATGCCCATAATAAAAGCCGCTTTTCTTTTGGGGCGCCACTCCCCCATACCCCCTGCCCCGGGCGTCGGATAAGTTCAGCTCTGCTCGGCCACCCGGGTCTGGATGCGGTCCTGTATCAGCGCTGCGGCTTCGGCGGCGGTGCGCGTGCCCGGCCCGATCGCCGAGGCTTCCTCAAGGATGATGTCCAGCGTCTCGGCGTCGCTCAGGTTCGAATAGCGCACGAGACCCAAAAACTCGTAAAAGCGCGCGATATCCTCCCCTTCCAGCTTTCCGTCGGCCTGCGCGCGGGATGTAAGCTCCTCGAGATACGGCCGGTACATCGGCATGCTGCTGTTGCGCTCGTAGTCCAGCTCCGACGGGTCGTAGCCCTTCAGCAGGTATTCCAGAAAATCCGCGCAGGCCGCGCGCTGCTCCGTATACGCCATGACGCCCACCGCCCCGTTCACATTCATGACCGAGCCGTTACCGCCGTCCGGCGTCGGCATGCCCACAAAGCACACGCGCTCGCCCACCTCCGCCTCGAAAGCCGCCATCCGCGTCACGCTGCCCACATAGCACAGTGTCACATACTCAGAGCCGGTGCGCAGAAGCTCCGCCGGCGGGGCGTAGCCGAAGCCGGTTTCCTCGGGGTATTCCGTCATCCGCGCCGCCGTGTCCAGCAGCTGCACAAAACCCTCGGTATCGAAGCTGCACTCGCCGCTCTCCCAGTCGATGGCCTCCTGCATATAACTCGCGCAGGTCATGCGCAGGAACAGCTCGCGCGTGGCGTTGTAGAACATCACCGCCCCCGGCAGCAGCCCCGCCTCGGCCTCCAGGTACTGCTCCAGCGTCCAGCCCTCCGCCTCGCCGAAGTCCGAGGCAAGCCCGGCGTAGGTCTCGACCCCGAAACCGCGCGCCAGACAGTACAGCCCGCCGGAGACCTCCAGCGCCTCCGCCATGACGATGTCCTCCGTGTCTATAAGCCCGGACAGCTCCAGCATATACCCGCGCCGGATGTAGCTGTGTACGGGCAGGTTCGTCGTCAGCAGCATGTCCGGCCCGTTCCCCGCCGCTATGTCGGCCGCGAGCCGCGTCAGCGCGTCCTGCACGCTGACCGTGCCGCCCTGGGTGTAGTCTGTCTCCCTCACGACGACGCCCTCCGACCGGGCGTTGAAGCCCTCCACTATGCTGCTGAGGCTGTCGCCAACCGTGCCGAGCCTGAGCGTCGCCGGCTCCGCACCGGGAGAGGCGGCTTCATGCTCCGAGAGCAGGCCGGGGCCGAGCCTGTCAAGCACGAGGATGCGCCCGTCCCCGAGCGCTTCAGCGCAGCGCAGCCCCATCACGCCGCACTCGTCGAGGTCCGCCAGCGGCTCGAGCGCCCCGGCGGCGTCCAGCCCGTAGAGCATCCCGCCGCGCAGGCAGAGCAGCGGGTATTCGGCGCTGCCCGGGTATGCCGCCGTGACCTGCGGGAGCACAATGGAGGCGGAATCTCCAGCCTCCAGCGGATAAGTCTCCAGCCCGTCGTCGGCGGGCAGCGTGACGTAGACGTGCCCGTCGCCGCCCCGGACGATGCCCGCGCCCTCGCCGACGTCGAAGCCCCGCAGGGCCTCGCCGCCGCTGCCGAGCACCTCCACGCGCCCGGCGCGCAGGACGTACAGCTCGTCGCCGAGGCAGAGCATGTCGTCGCAGGACAGCTCGAGGCTCAGGAGCTGCTCACCGGCGAAGGACAGCTGCCGGAGCGTGCCGCCGTCGGAGAGCCAAAGACCGCTCGCGCCGCCGCAGGCGAGACGGATGGCGGAGTCACCGGCCTCGTAGACGAGCCCCGCGCCGTTGCGCACGAGACTGTACTCCTGCGCGCCGTCCGCGCCGAAGTTCATGTTGACCGTGTAGATATCCTCCCCGCAGGCAAAGACCGCGCCCGTGGCATCCGCGCCGTACTCCATGCGCTCGAGCGCATACGCCACGCCCGGCCCGTCCGCGACCTGCGCCGTCCCGGCGCCGCAGCCCGCTATAAACAGCAGCGCCAGCGCGGCGGCAGCGAGCCTTTTCACGTGTATACCTCCTTATGTAGACGATTGTCTACCTCAAAGATAGCACGTAAGGTGTATATTTGTCAACTCGTATTAAAAGAAAGGCGGTGACAAGGGGCTGAGAAGGTGGTATATTTGAGTAAATTTTGAGAAGGAGGGCGCGAGCGATGGCTTTTGGGTTTTTGAAGAGGCCGCGGTCCGGGGACGGCGGCAGGCCGTGGAGCGGCGAGATGGCGCCTGAGGTCTGCGGCAGCGGGCCGAAGCTCGACTATCCGCGCAGCATGTACTCGAGCGTGAAGCTGCGCTGGGAGAGCCTTGAAAGGGACGCGGAGGGCCGGCCCGTCAGGGTGCGGGAGCCCTCCGAGAGCAGACGGACATATCCCGTTTCCAGCGGGTTCACGGCAGCGGGCATGCGCTACAGGGACATCCGGCAGCTGTATGTGGAGCACGACCGGTACAAGACCTTCTGCCGCGACGTCTACGGCCGCGAGGTGCTGTATCTGGCCGAGCGCTTCCCCTGCTTCGACAGCCACGACTACGCGACGGAGACGAGGTTCTACCGCTGGTTCTTCCTGCGGCAGGACGACCGGCTCACGAGGATACACTACACCGACGAGACGGATAAGATCTACGTCACCGAGGACGTGCAGTACCTTGAGGAGGGCCTCTGGGCGCAGATGAAATATCACAGGTATTTCGAGCAGGATACCGGCCCCCTGCAGCAGCCGGAGCGCTGAGCCGCGGAGCCCGGGCGTGGGAGTGATTTACATATGGCGTCTGACGCTGGATTTGTGGAATACGTGCTGGAGCAGCTCGCCCCCGCGGGCAGGGTGCGGGCAAAGCGGATGTTCGGCGAGTACGGGCTGTTTCTGGACGGCGTGTTTATTGCCGTCATCTGCGCCGACCAGCTCTTTGTGAAACCGACCGCCGAGGCGCGAGCGGCCTTTCCCGGGCTGCCGATGGCCCCGCCCTACGAGGGCGCGAAGGACTACATCCTCGTCGAGGACATAGACGAGGATGTAGACGACGCCGGGCTGCTCTGCGCCATCGCCGGGCTGACCCGCGACTCCCTGTCCGGCGCTGCAGGAGGCAAAAAGTGAGGGGATTTGTGCGGGAATGCACCCGTTTTTCGCTCTGCGGGCTGAACTGCGCGCTGTGCACGATGCAGCTGGGCGGATACTGTCCCGGCTGCGGCGGCGGGGAGGGCAACCAGAGCTGCCGCATCGCCCGCTGCTCGCTGGAGCACGGCGGAGTCCGGTTCTGCTCCGGCTGCCCGGACTACCCCTGCCCGCTCTACGAGGGCTTTGACGACGCGGATTCCTTCATCACGCACAGTGCGCGGCGGCGTGTCCCGGCAACAGGCACGTTGTTTGGACGTGGTCAGATTTTGAAACATCCAAAGGTTCCCTTGCTCAGGGGAGCCTTTTCGCTTCCCGGAACCGGAAACAAAACCGTTGCGCCGGGCGCGGCACGGGACCCCGCCCCTGCGAAAAGGCTGCTCAGGCTGAAAACGCCGGGGCCTGTTCACACGAACAGGCCCCGGCGCCTTTTTTCTTTTCAGAACTTATAGAGATTCAGCCCTATTTCCTCGGAAAATTCCCGGTTTACCTCGCCGTCGATGACGTCTATCATCAGCTCGCAGGTTGCGCTGATGGTCGCGGCGTTCAGGTGCCCCGCGTGGCACTCGCCCATGACCGGGCTGCCTATCACCGCGTGCAGGTGCAGGTAGGGCTTGTCCCCCTGCCGCGAGAGGTTCCCCGTCACCGAGCCTATCTCGTAGTCCGTTGCGTTGTACACCGTCTTGTTATAATACTTCGTCGCCGTGTCGAACACGCCCAGCGTCACGTCGTTCGTCGCGCCTATGCCGCTCACCGACGCCAGCTTTATATCCTCCCGCTCCGCCAGCGCCAGCAGCTTCGCGCAGACCTCCTCGCCACGGTCGAGCCGCACGACTATCTTATTTCCAAAACGTCTGTATTCCATGGAAACATCTCCTTTACCTTATGAAGCCGCCGTGCGGCTGCTCCACATACCGTGATCATCGGATCTTAGCGACAAGCTCACACTCTCGATTTCATAGCCATCTTCAAATTGAATGCTGTGCAGCCAGAGCAGGTCGCTTAACATCAGCTCCGTACCATGGCCGAAATTGTCCTGATCGGCAAAGACCGGTATGTCCAGCCTCCCCTCAAATTTGCGCTGGATACTTTCGAAAAAGCCGTAGTCCTGCCTCGCCCACACCACATACTCCGTATCCCCGATGCGGATCGTACCATTGACCGCAGGCTGGGCGAGCAGCGAGCGGGATATGCTCAAATCAAGCTCGGCGCTGAGCGCACCGGCCGCCGGGTCGTCGCAATACAGCTCCACCGCTGCGCTCGTTTTGACAGGGAGGTGGTACCAAATAAGCGCACCCACAACCACGACGAGCAGGACTGAAACTGCGATGAGTTTTTTCTTCTTGTTCATCTGGCGGCCGCCTCCTTCCTAGTCTACACGATCATGATATCACACTTGCCGTCCCGGCGCAATCATTGAAAATGCACCAGTCCGCAGACTGGTGCATTTTGTGTTGCGGCATTTCGGCCAGCTCTTAGCAGAGTTTGGCTCCCGCGGGCATGGAGTCGTCCACCATGATGAGCTGGACGCACTCCTCGCCCTTTTCCTTGTGCACGGCCGAGATGAGCATGCCGTTGGACTCAAGGCCCATCATCTTCCTCGGCGGCAGGTTCACGATAGCCACCAGGGTCTTGCCGACGAGATCCTCGGGCTTGTACCACTTGTGGATGCCGGAGAGTATCTGCCTGTCAACTCCCGTGCCGTCGTCCAGGATGAACTTCAGCAGCCGGTCGGACTTCTTCACGGCCTCGCAGCTCTTGACCTTGACGACGCGGAAGTCGGACTTGAGGAAGGTGTCGAAATCCACTGTCTCCTCCAGCTGCGGCTCTATCTCCAGCGGGGGCAGGGCGGCCTTGCGGGCCTCCTCCTCGAGCTTCTCCAGCTCGGCGAGCTCCTTGTTCATGTCTATCCTCGGGAAGAGCGTGTCGCCCTTCTTCACGGTGACGTCAGCGGGCAGGCTGCCCCAGACGGCGGCGCTGTCCCAATTCCGGACGGCCTCGTCCGCGCCTATCTGCTCAAAGGCCTTCGTGCAGCTGCCGGGCATGAAGGGCGTGAGCAGGCAGGTGCAGATGCGCAGGCTCTCGAGCAGGTTATACATGACCGACGCCAGCCTCGCCTTTTTCCCCTCGTCCTTCGCCAGCACCCAGGGCGCGTTCTCGTCGATATACTTGTTAGCCCGCGAGATGACCCTGAACACCTCCTCCAGCGCCGCCTGCGTCTGGAAGGTGTCCATGAGCTTCTGGTACTTCTCGCGCAGGCCGGAGGCCATGCCGACAAGCTCCGCGTCCTCCGGTGCGGCCTCGCGCTCCGTCGGCAGCGTGCCGTCAAAGTACTTGAGCACCATGGCGACGGTGCGGGAGAGCAGGTTGCCGTAGTCGTTGGCGAGGTCGGAGTTTATGCGGGCGATGAGCAGCTCGTTCGAGAAGTTGCCGTCCGAGCCGAGCGGGAACTCGCGCATCAGGAAGTAGCGCAGCGCGTCCACGCCGAAGCGCCCGGCGAGTATATACGGGTCGACGACGTTGCCCTTGGACTTACTCATCTTGCCGCCGCCCAGCAGCAGCCAGCCGTGGCCGAACACCTTCTTCGGCAGCGGCTCGCCCACGCTCATGAGCATCGCGGGCCAGATTATGGAGTGGAAGCGCACTATCTCCTTGCCCACCATGTGCACGTCGGCGGGCCAGTATTTCTCCTTGCCGTCGCGGCCCTCGTTCATGTAGCCGAGGGCGGTCAGGTAGTTGAACAGCGCGTCCACCCAGACGTAGACGACGTGGCCGGGGTCGAAGTCCACGGGCACGCCCCAGGTGAAGCTCGTGCGCGAGACGCACAGGTCCTCGAGACCGGGGTCGATGAAGTTCTTTATCATCTCATTGACGCGGCTGGCAGGCTCGAGGAAGGTTCCGGTGAGCAGCAGCTCGCGCACCCTGTCCGCGTACTTCGACAGGCGGAAGAAATAGGCTTCCTCCTCGGCGTATTTCACCTCGCGCCCGCAGTCGGGGCACTTGCCGTCCACGAGCTGGCTCTCGGTCCAGAAGCTCTCGCAGGGCGTGCAGTACATGCCCGAGTACTTGCCCTTGTATATGTCGCCGTTGTCGTACATCTTCTTGAAGATGCGCTGGATGCCCTCGACGTGGTAGTCGTCGGTCGTCCTGATGAAGCGGTCGTTCGAGATGTTCATGAGCTTCCAGAGGTCGAGGATACCGCCCTCGCCCTCCACGATATTGTCCACGAACTGCTGAGGCGTCACGCCCGCGGCCTTCGCCTTTTCCTCTATCTTCTGGCCGTGCTCGTCCGTGCCCGTGAGGAACATCACGTCGTAGCCGCACATCCGCTTATAACGCGCTATGGTGTCCGTCGCGACGGTGCAGTAGGTGTGCCCGATGTGCAGCTTGTCGGACGGATAATAGATAGGTGTGGTGATGTAGAATGTGCCTTTCTCGCTCATTGGAGATTCCCCCGTTCCTCTATGACTCAATTTGTGAAAAAAACTCTCTGTCACAATAAATTATAGTAACTCATTCTCCCTTCCTCGTCAAGTTTTTCCTCCCGGTCCCCGGGGCGCGTATTGAAAATTTTCATATCCGTGTTATAATAATAAGACTGCGAAATACACAGGTATATTATTTCTCAGGAGGAATGCAAATATATGTCCAAGAAGCAATTCAAGGCCGAGAGCAAGCGGCTGCTCGACCTCATGATCAACTCCATCTACACCCACAAGGAGATCTTCCTGCGCGAGATCATTTCCAACGCCTCCGACGCCATTGACAAGCTCTGCTACCGCTCGCTTACGGACGACCAGGTCGGCATGAACAGGGACGATTTCCGCATCCTCGTCGCCATGGACGAGGCCGCGCGCACGATAACCGTCTCCGACAACGGCATCGGCATGACCAAGGAGGAGCTTGAGCAGAACCTGGGCGTCATCGCCAAGAGCGGCTCCATGGCCTTCAAGGGCGGCATCGACGGCACCACCAAAGAGGGCGCGGACGTCGATATCATCGGCCAGTTCGGCGTCGGCTTCTACTCTGCCTTCATGGTCTCCGACAAGGTGACGGTCATCACCCGCGCCTACGGCTCAGACCAGGCCTACAGGTGGGAATCCGAGGGCGCGGACGGCTACACCATCACGGAGTGCGAGAAGGAGGGCGTCGGCACGGATGTCATCATGCACATCAAGCCCGACGACGAGAACGAGAACTATTCCGAGTTCCTGCAGCTCTGGAAACTCATGCGGCTCATAAAGAAGTACTCCGACTACATCCGCTGGCCCATCCAGATGGACGTGCAGCGCCCCGAGTACAAGGAGACCGGCGAGAAAAACGAAGACGGCACGCCGAAATACGAAACCGTAAACAAAACGGAGCGCGAAACCGTCAATAGTATGGTACCCATCTGGCAGCGCTCCAAATCCGAGGTCTCGGACGAGGACTGCATGAACTTCTACAAGGAGAAGTTCCACGACACGACCGACCCCGCCGCGGTCATCCGCGTGAACGCCGAGGGGCAGGTGAGCTACAAGGCCCTGCTGTTCATCCCCGGCAAGCAGCTGCTCGATTTCATGAGCTCCGACTACGAGCCGGGCCTGCAGCTCTACAGCTCCGGCGTCATGATAATGGAGAAGTGCCCGGACCTGCTGGCCGAGAGCTTCTACTTTGTGCGCGGCATCGTGGACTCGCCCGACCTGTCGCTGAACATTTCCAGGGAAATGCTCCAGCACGACCGCCAGCTGCGCATAATAGCGCAGAACCTGAACAAGCGAATCAAGAACGAGCTTTTGAAGATGCTCGAGAACGACCGGCCGAAGTACGAGAAGTTCTATAAGAACTACGGCCGCCAGCTCAGGTACGGCGCTGTGGCGAACTACGGCCAGAACATCGAGTCTTTGCGCGAGCTGCTCATCTACAACGTGGCGGAGGACAAGACCGCGACGCTCAAGGAGTACACGGACAGGATGCCGGCGGAGCAGAAGTACATCTACTACGCCGTGGGCGACTCGGTGCCGAAGCTGCTGCGGCTGCCGCAGGCGGAGCTGGTGCGCTCGAAGGGCTTTGAGATACTCTGCATGACCGAGGAGGTGGACGAGTACATCGTCGAGCAGCTCGGTCAGCATGCGGAGAAGAAGTTCTGCAATATCGTCACGGGCGACCTCGGCATCGAGACCGAGGAGGAGAAAGCCGACCTCGAGAAGCGCTCAGAGCAGGTCAAGCCCACGCTGGACTTCGTGAAGGACACGCTGGAGGGCAAGGTGAGCATCGTGCGCCTGTCGCACAAGCTGGTCTCCGCGCCGGTGTGCCTGACGACCGAGGGCGGCATCACGCTGGAGATGGAGCGCTACTTCAAGCGTATGCCCGACACGGGCATGGAGCCGCCGAAGGCGACGCGCGTACTGGAGCTCAACGGCGAGCACCCGGCGTTCAAAGCGCTGGAGGTCGCGGTCGCGACCGACCCGGAGCGGGCGAAGAAGCTCGTGAATATCCTGCACTCGCAGGCCCTGCTCATAGCCGGCGAGGAGCTTGAGGACCCCTCGGCGTATGCGGAGGACGTCTGCTCGCTGTTTTAACACGCCCGGACGTTATGGTTTTGCACCAACCAAATCGTAGGGCGCACCGACCCCGGT
>URDJ01000032.1 GCA_900546615.1 uncultured Eubacteriales bacterium
GCGCCGCCCCACCGGCCAGCTCGTCATGCCCATAGTCCGCGCCCACCGCTTCGCCTTCCAGTACGTACTTCTCTCCCAGTATGCTTCTGAGCGACTCCATCAGTTCAGTATTCATTGCATTGCGCCTCCAATTTATGTATATCAACAGTATCTTTATATCAAAATCCCGGCTCTTTTTGCATCAAACATCAGTTCATCCCTGAAGTCGGGGTGGGCTATGCTGATAAGCGCTCTCGCGCGTCTGTCCACGCTCAGGCCATGAAGGTTCACGACCCCGTATTCCGTCACGACATAGTGCACATCCGCCCTTGGAGTCGTGATCACATTCCCCGGAGGATGTGAGAGCGTAATCTTCGAAAACCGCTCGCCGCTGCGGTCCCGCCCCGTCGACTGCATGGCAATAAAGCTCATGCCGTTTTTGCTCCAGTTGGCGCCCCTGACAAAATCCGCCTGCCCTCCGGTCCCGCTGTACTGCGAATACCCGCGGCTCTCGGCACACACCTGACCCAGCAGGTCCATCTGGAGCGCTCCATTGACCGAGACAACATCGTCGTTCTGCGCTATCACTCTTGCGTCGTTGACCCATGAGAAAGGGCGCCCTTCAACAGATATGTTCTTATCCAAAAATGTGTACGACCTGCTCCCCAGCAGTACCGCACCGAACACCGCTTTCCCGGCGCCGGCTCGTTTCCGGCTGTTGTTCACCGCGCCGCATTTTATCAGGTCCACCATCGAATCCACAAATATCTCTGAATGTATGCCAAGATCCTTCTTCACCTTCAGCAGCTTACCCACAGCGTCTCCGATGCTGCCTATCCCCAGCTGGATGCAGGCCCCGTCAGGTACCCGCTCCGCTATTCCGGCCGCGATCCTTTCTTCCTCGGCGCTCGGCTCGCGCAGATACGGGTCCGGCAGCACTTCATCACAGTAATATACGCTGTCAAACCGTTCGAGCGGTATCCTCCTGTCCACGCCATAAATGTACGGCAGTCTCCTGTTGATCTGCCCGATCAGGCAATCCGCCCTGTTCAGTACCGAACGCTCGAACGGGACCGGCCCAAGACTCACAAGACCGTGTTCGTCCGGCAAGGAAACCTGCAGTACTACTACCACACGCCTGTCGTCTTTTACTCCGGCCAGACTTTCAGACAGATGAACCGGCACATATGACATCGCCCCGCCGCGTTTTACGTATCCCCTCTCGGTCGCTGAGTAAAAATAATCTTCGATTGAAATCTCACGGTTTTCCAGAGCCGAATCAAAGAGCGAAACATCCCTGCCCATGGTGCCTATATACACCCTCATGTCCTCAAGTTCCGTCATTCTCTTTCCAATTACATCCAAGAAAAAATGTGGAATACCGTCCATCATTGAAAAGCAGACAACATCGCCTGAGCGTATCAGTTCCGCAGCCTTCCATGCTTGCATCAGTGCTTTATCGTCCAGAAAAATACCATTTTCTGCGTTCTTGTAATTTTTGCCCAATCTCATAATTCTTTACCGGTCACTCTCTTTTGAGTCTTCGAGATTTGTCGCTTTCTTCTGAAAATCGAACTTTATTGCCTTTACTTTTCATGCGGCGCTTGTTAGAATAATAACGGCATTGTTTCATAAGGAGGCGTGCTCATGAGTGACGACATCGGCAGAGCCAGATATACTTTCGACCGCTTTGGAAGCGTCCCCGAAGGTATCATTTCACCCATGGTCCTTCGCTCTTGGGAAAGGAGCCGGCACCTGCCCAGAGAACTCAGAAGCCCGAGATTGTCTAAACAGGAGCTGGACATCAAACTGAAAGAAAACAAAGCCCTCATTGATGCCTCCAGGCCGATAGAGCAGCTTTTATACGTTTGCTCCCTGCATACGATGGTCGGTCTGACCAGCGCAGACCTCTATATGATCCATCAGGTCTGCCATGAGTCTTACATGAATCAGATAGGGAGAGCCGGAAAAGAGGAACTCATAGGTACGACCGCCACGAACCTCTGTATTCGTGAAGGTATTCCCGTGCAAACAGTGCGGCAGGAGAACTATGCTCTGAGGTATCAGCACTGTTCGTTTGCCTCCGCACCCATATTCGACTCCGGCAGAAACACCGTGGGAGCCGTCTCGCTCATAACGACCTTCGGGGCAAATCTGCCTGACGGCGCGCTGCTCATGGTCAGCCACTCGGCAAAGCTCATTGAGCACAGACTCGCATGCTCGGCTCCGCTGCCCATCCTGAGCTGCGGAGGGATAAACTCTTTTCTCGACCTGAACGCAAACGGAGTCCTGATCTGCAACTGCGACGGGGAAATACTTACGACCAATTCTGCGTTCAGGAAAGCTTTCGGATTGAGCGACGGACACGCCGTTATAGGTCATCGGATAGCTGAACTGGCCGACTTCTCAGCAGACGCCAGTCTCCTTCTGCATGCCTCAGAAAAGCCCGTTGAAAACGTCGAGATCAGCATCATGGGCAGGCGCACAAAATGCATGCTCTCCGAACAGATCGACGCCGGAGCTTCCGACAAACGCAAAGTCCTTGTTATTATCTTCGAGCACGAAAACACAAAGCCTCTGCTCGACAAAAGCAGGGCCAGGACCTCGTTCACCAACATATGGCTGCCGTCCGAGTCGGAGGTATCCATAATCGGCGAAAGCCCTGAGTGGAAGAAAGTCAAGCGGATGATACACAAGGTCTCTACCATACGCTCCGCAAGGGTCCTTATCGAAGGAGAAAGCGGGACAGGAAAAGAGCAGATCGCCAAAGCCATACACGTCGCATCCGGGCGCAAGGGCCAGATGATAACGCTCAACTGCGGGGCCTTGCCCAAGGAACTGCTGCAAAGCGAGCTTTTCGGCTACGTTGACGGCGCTTTCACCGGAGCCAAACGCGGCGGCAACCCGGGCAAATTCGAGCTCGCAGACGGCGGGACGCTCTTCCTGGACGAGATCGGCGAAATGCCCCTCGACATGCAGGTCGCGCTCCTGAGAGTCCTGGAGGACAGGCAGGTCGTTCGGCTGGGTTCCTCTAAACCCATAAACGTTGACCTGAGCATCATCGCGGCAACAAACAAGCAACTGTCAAACGAAGTTGCCAACGGACACTTTCGCGAGGACCTCTACTACCGCCTCAGCGTCGTTGTAATTACAGCCCCCCCGCTCCGTCAGAGGAAAAGCGATATACCGCTGCTCGCACGGCATCTGATAAACCGGCTCGCTGACAGCATGTGTATAATGCCGCGCGATATTTCGCAGGACGCTATGGAGGCCTTGACTGCCTATGACTGGCCGGGTAATGTGCGTGAGCTCCTCAATGTGCTGGAACACGCCATGGTAATGGAGGAAGAACAGATCATCTCTCTTTCCACCATCAACGAGGTCCTCAGCATAAGATCCGCACACCTCAGACCCCAGCCGAGCGAACCGGCCTGCCCCATTGATATACGGTCCATGGGCGAAAAGCAAAAGACCGATACAATCTGCAAAACCGTAGCCGACTTCGACGGGAATATAAGCAAGGCCGCCAAAAAACTCAACGTTTCAAGGAACACTATCTACAGGTATTTGAGCTTAAATGAAAACTGAACCTGCGCTCCTGTTTATATGATTTTGGCCTCATACTGCAGCTCGCGCTGCAGTATGAGGTCATATTTTACGCGCCGGTATCAGACGATACCGACAGCCGTCTGTCATGCGTCAAATCTCTCAAGAGCTTCGATGCACTCTTTCATCATGCCGTCTATGACTTCCTTGCAGGTCAGTATCTCATGGATCAGCCCGCCTGCCTGACCGTAGGTGATGACTCCGCAGTTTTCCACGTCCCCGTTCTCGAAAAACATCTTGTTGGACACCTTTCCGGAAACCAGCTCCGCCATGTCCTCGAAGGGACGCCCCGCCTTTTCTATCTCAAGAGCCTTCTTGACTACATTGCTGTTATACAGTCTGGACGTGTTGGTGTAGGCACGCATCAGATATGCAGTATCCGTCTCGGTCGCATGGTCCACAAGGTACTGCTTCACCTTTTCAAGCACCGGCGTCTCCCTCGTGATGAGGAACCTGGAGCCCATGTACACGCCGGCTGCTCCCATCACGAGCGCTGCCGCCATCTGTTTGCCGGTGGCAATGCCTCCCGCGCTGATGACAGGTATGTCAAGCAGCTCTATGCATCGGGGCGTGAGCACCATCGTTCCTATGTCCTTCTCACCGGAATGCCCCGCGCACTCGCAGCCGTCCGCCACCACCATATCACAGCCTATCGACTGGGCTTTCAGGGCGTGCTTGGCAGTCGTGCACTTATGTATTATCAGCATGCCCGCGTCCTTCAAGGCCTTCATCATCTCAGGACCCGCAGGACGGCCGGAGGTCTCTACGATCTTTACGCCCTCCTCGATGCATACCTTCAGGTACTCGGGGTAATTCATGGAATTGAGCGAGGGCATGAATGTGAAGTTCACCGCGAACGGCTTATCCGTCAGCTCCTTGACCTTCCTGATGTCCCCGCGCAGCTCCTCCGCTTCAAAGTATGTGCCGGACGGCAGTATTCCCATGCCGCCTGCCTCGGACACCGTCGCAACAAATTCCGGCGTCGAAATATACGCCATGCCGCCTGAGATGATCGGGTACTTGATGCCCAGCATCTCTGTAACTGCTGTTTTTATAACTTTGCTCATTATATTATACCTCCATGATCCGCGGCGCTCCTGCAGCGCCGGCACATTGCCGAAACCTATTACTTGCCGCTGAATACCGGCGCCCGTTTCTCTATAAACGAATTCACTGCTTCGTCAAAATCAGCAGACTTGAAGCAGGCAGGCATCGTGTCGCCTTCGCCCTCTATGTAGGCGGCAAAATTCTCATAGGCATACTTATATACAAGTTCCTTCTGGCAGCCATACGCAAAGGTCGGACCCGCCGCCAGCCGCGCCGCCAGCTTGTATGTGTCCTCCTCGAGCTTACCTTCCTCGCTGAGTACCGTGGCTATGCCCAACTCATACGCCTTGTCGCCCTTGATGATGTCTCCAAGCATCATCAGCTCAAGAGCCTTGGCCGGACCTACAACCTTAATGAGATTGTAGTTGGCCCCGCTGTCCCCGCACAGACCCATGCCTATGAATCCCATGCCGAACCGGGACTTAGGCGTCATGACCCGGAAATCAGCCCCGAGAGCAAACGCCGCACCGGCGCCTACCGCCGCACCGTTGACCATGGCGATGATAGGTTTCCTGCATTTCCTCATCAAAATGGGTATCTGCCCGCCTTTCACTACGCTGTCGTAGGTGAGGTACTCTTTCCGGTCGAGGCGTTCACGGAACATCGTTATGTTGCCCCCGGCGCAGAAGTTCTTTCCCGCCCCGGTAACTACAATGGCCCTCACATCGCTGTCCTCGGACAGGTTCGGCCAGAGCGCCAGCAGATCGGCCGCCATATCATCGTCCAGAGCATTCGCTATCTCCGGCCGGTTGAAGGTGACGGTAGCGATGTGGTCCTTTGTCTCTACATACATGGTTTTGTATTCAGGCATCGTTTTTCTATCCGCATCTCGCAAACAACCGCGCTGCGGATATTTCCTCCTTTCTTGGTGCTGCGGCAATACCCCACAGCTGCAATTCCAGTTTCTTACATCAGGCCAAAAGCCGTCCAGACCGGAACGCTGGCAAGGCAGGCCGCAAGGAATATTACCATAAATGCCCACGAAGCTTTGCGGGCTTCGGAGAACGGAACATATTTGCCTCCGGCTATCTGTATCGTTACGTTTGTCAGAGGATTCTGATAGGAGGTATTCCAGACCATGCCGGCCATAAACACGCAGAACACAACGATGAACTGAGCGATTCCGCAGCTCGCAATGATCGGAGCAAATATCGCCACATAGACCACGGTGCATGCCATCTGGTCAATGAGCACGAATCTCATGATAAGGCAATGCGTCACAGCGTCAAAAACTTCGTCGACAAGGCCTTCATCCTGTCCCATCTGTCTGGATGGTCCTCCGACGAGGTCTATATGCTGACATCGCCCCTTTTCCACATTAGCTGCGTATCCATTTTCACCTGTTTTCTTGTCGGCGGCACCTGCGTGATCGGCGACCCGTCGGTCGAAGGCATGGTCAGCGCGATAAGGGACGACCACGCGACGCGCATAGGAGTGGTGCCCAGCTTGCTGAACCGTCTGCTGGACTATATCGAGGAGCACCCAGAACTCGACAGATCCTCCGTGCGGTACGTGGAGTACGGCACAGCGCCGATGTCGGCCGAGCAGATCCGCCGCAGCATGAAGCTGATTAACTGTAAGTTCCTGCAGTATTACGGAGCGACAGAAACAGTGGCCACGATAACCTGCCTGTTGCCCGAACATCATCTTCGCGAGGACAAGCTCAGGTCCGTGGGACAACCGGTACTTGGCACTGAGATCAAAGTTGTGCGCGGCGACGGCAGCGAGTGCGCGCCCTTCGAAAATGGAGAGATCGTGACCCGGCATCCCTGCACAATAACTGAATATCTGGATAACGACGCGCTTACCAAAGCCTCTATCAAAGGCGACTGGTACTACACTGGCGATATCGGTTATCTGAGCGCCGACGGTTTCTTATATCTTGTAGACAGGAAAAACGACATGATCATTTCCGGCGGTGAAAACATTTACCCGAAGGAGGTCGCTACCTGCATTCAAAGCATGGGTGAGGGCATAAAGGATGCCGTTGTAACAGGCGTATCAGACAGCAGGTTTGGAGAAACAGTGATAGCCGCGGTAGTAAAATCCAAAGATTCTGATATTACGGCTGAGAATATCATGGAACACTGCCGTTTGCAGCTGGCCAGCTACAAAAAGCCTAGATACATCTACTTCGTCGACAGTTTGCCGCTCAATGACTTGGGCAAGGTCGACAAACAGGCCATAAAAAACATGCACTATGAAGCAATAAACAGTCAGAATTGAACGGAGGTAAATCATGAAAACTATTTTTGAAGGTCTCAAAGTACTTGACATCACGAATCTCTTTGCGGGTCCGTATGCCTCTGTGTATCTTGCGGATATGGGTGCTGAAGTCATTCATATCGAGCGTCCCAAAGTCGGAGACGACATGCGCGCCTATACACCGAAGCTCGAACCCAACGGGTCGTGCGTCTCTTTCCTCGTCGGAAACAGGGGCAAGAAGTCCCTCTGCCTGGATCTCGCCGACCCCGCTGCAAAAGAGATACTGTACAAGCTTATACCTGATGTCGACGTCATAGTTGAAAACTATAGGCCCGGTGTTCTTGACAAACTGGGCTATGGCTACAACGACGTAGTGAAAGTCAATCCCAAAGTCATCTACTGCTCCATATCGGCGTATGGCCGCGGAGGTCCGTACTCCAACAAGGGCGGTTACGACCCCATTACGCAGGCCATATCCGGCATGATGGACACCGCCGGTGAAGCCGACGGACTGCCGCAAAAGAACCGCTCCTCTCTGGCCGACTTCATTGGCGGCTATGTCGCATATGCTGAGATCGCGACCGCTCTCTATCACCGCGAAAAGACCGGCGAGGGCAACTTTATAGACGTATCCCTCACGGACTGCTACATCAACTGCAACTGCTTTGTCGACCAGGTCGACGCGGGCGTCGCGCTCGAAGACATGACCCGCTGCGGAGCGCATGAGCCCAGGATCGCTCCCTGGGGCCATTTTGCCGCGTCCGGCGGAGAACGCATCATGATATGCGCTGTTAATCCGACCGTTTGGGGCAAGCTGTGCGCAGCGATGGACAGGCCGGACCTCGTAGACGACCCGAGATTCAGCAACGCTGTATTCCGCGGCACAAATCAGGTCGAGCTTATTAAGATCATCGAGAGCTTCCTCCAGAGTTTTGAAACGGCCGACGCCGCAATAGCACATATGGACAAGTTCGGCGTGCCCTGCAGCAAGATATATAACGCCATCGATGTCGCCAACGACCCGCACTTCGTTTCGCGCGGCACGGTAACGCAAATGCACACCAGCAGGGACATGAAGGTCAGAAGCTTCAGAGGCCGCGGTCCTATTTTCAAGTTCTCCAATGCCGACACGCTCCTCGGCGTCCCGCCCTATCTTGGGGAGCACAATGAGGAGATCATGAAGAGCGTTGGGTTCTCTGACGAGCAGATCAAAGAACTCAATGCCAAGTGGCTGCCCTGAGGCAGATAAAGCTTCAACCCAGACTCTGACGCTCCGGTCACAGCAAACTGCGGCCGGAGCGTTATCATGTCTGTATCGCCCTGTTAATCTGTCGAAAAATGTGTTATCATATCCGGGAATACTTTTGGAGGTTTGATATTATGGATGGTGTTTGGTTCAGGCAGGCTTCGGAGGCGGATGTGCCGGTGATACTGGATTTTATCAAGCTGCTCGCTGACTACGAAAAGCTCTCCGGCGAGGTCGTGGCTACGGAGGAGCTGCTGCGCGAGTGGCTCTTTGACAGGCACGCCGCCGAGGTCATCTTCGCCATGGAGGGCAACACCGAGGTCGGCTTCGCCCTGTTCTTCGGCAACTTCTCCACCTTCCTCGGCCGCGGCGGCATCTATCTCGAGGACCTCTTTGTCAAGGAACAGTACCGCGGACGCGGCTACGGCCGGGCGCTGCTCGGAAAACTCGCTTCCCTCGCCCTCGAGCGCGGCTGCGGCAGGCTCGAATGGGCCTGCCTCGACTGGAACAGGCCAAGCATCGACTTCTATCTCAGCCTCAACGCCCGCCCCATGTCCGACTGGACCACCTACCGCGCCGCAGGCGAGACCCTCAGACAGCTCGCGGAGGGCAAAAAATCCTGAAAAATAGTATAAAAAGCCTTGCAATGGGGGCAGGCTTTTGCTATAATGTATCGGCATTACGCACGGATGGGCGGATCTCCGGCCCGGTGACTTTCAATAAGTTGGGCCGCGGGGAGTCGATGCCCGCCGGAGGTAATAACTAAATAAAGGGAGGAAACTCAAACAATGGCAGTAGTATCCATGAAACAGCTGCTGGAGGCCGGCGTCCACTTCGGCCACCAGACCCGCAGGTGGAACCCCAAGATGGCCGAGTACATCTACATGGAGCGTAACGGCATCTATATCATCGACCTGCAGAAGACCGTTAAAAAGCTCGAGGAGGCTTACGCCTTCGTGCGCGAACTCGCCGCGAACGGCCAGAACATCCTCTTTGTCGGCACCAAGAAGCAGGCTGCCGAGGCCGTCAAGGAAGAGGCCGAGCGCGTCGGCCAGTACTACGTCAATGCCCGCTGGCTCGGCGGTATGCTGACCAACTTCAAGACCATGCGCACCCGTATCGACCGTCTGGCTCAGCTCAAGAAGATGCAGGAGGACGGCACCTTCGACATGCTGCCGAAGAAGGAAGTCATGAAGCTCATGGGCGAGATGGCCAAGCTCGAGAAGTACCTCGGCGGCGTCAAGGAAATGAAGAAGCTCCCCGGCGCCCTGTTCGTCATCGACTCCCGCAAGGAGCACAACGCCATCGCCGAGGCCCGCAAGCTGCACATCCCCATCATCGCCATTGTCGACACCAACTGCGACCCCGATGAGGTCGATTACGTCATCCCCGCCAACGACGACGCCATCCGCGCCATCAAGCTCATCAGCGCTACCATGGCCAACGCCGTTCAGGAGGGCCATCAGGGCTCCGACAACGCCGCCGATGAGGCCGCCAAGGTCGAGGAGACCGACGAGGCCGCCGAGTAATTCACAGTAATTCTCCACCTTTAAATTTTACGGAAGGATGATAATATATGGGATTCACAGCAGCTGACGTCAAGAACCTGCGCGAAATGACCGGTGTCGGCATGATGGACTGCAAGAAGGCTCTGACCGAGGCCGACGGCGACATCGACAAGGCCGTCGAGTGGCTCCGTGAGAAGGGCCTCGCCGCCGCTCAGAAGAAGGCCGGACGCATAGCCGCCGAAGGCATGGCTTATGCCTGGGTCTGCCCCGAGTGCGGCGTCGGCTCCATCGTCGAGGTCAACGCTGAGAGCGATTTCGTCGCCAAGAACGACCTGTTCGTCGAGTATGTCCAGAACGTCGCCAAAGTCGTCGCGAAGGACGCCCCGGCCGATCTTGACGCGCTGTTTGCCTGCAAGTATCCGAACTCCGACAAGACCGTGCTCGAGGAGCAGAACGACAAGGTCCTCGTCATCGGCGAGAACATCAAAGTCCGCCGCTTCGCCCGCTACGACAAGGGCACCAGCATCGCCTACGTCCACATGGGCGGCCGTATCGCCGTGCTCATGAACCTCGAAGTCGGCGCGGGCTTCGAGAATAACGACGCCGTCGTCGAGCTGGGCAAGGACCTCGCCATGCAGGTCGCGGCCCTGAACCCGCAGTTCCTCGACAAGAGCGAGGTCTCCGAGGACTTCATCGAGAACGAGAAGCGCGTCCGTCTGGCCCAGGCCAAGGAGGACCCGAAGAACGCCTCCAAGCCCGACGCCATCATTGAGAAGATCGTCATGGGCGGTCTCGCCAAGTACTATAAGGAGATCTGCCTGCTCCAGCAGCCCTTCGTCAAGGACGACAAGGTCTCCGTCGAGGATCATGTCGCCGCCGTCGCGAAGCAGCTCGGCACGACCATCAAGGTCAACTGCTACACCCGCTTCGAGAAGGGCGAGGGCATCGAGAAGCGTCAGGACGATCTCGCCGCCGAGGTCGCCAAGCTCGTCAAATAATTTACAGAAGCGAAAACAGCCGGTCGTGTGACCGGCTGTTTTTTTATTTCCCTCAGCCCTGCAGCCCCGCTGCCTGGCGCTCCATGTTCTCGACCACGATGTCGTGTATCTCGCCCAGCGAGGCGCAGTATTCCAGCACTCGCCATGGGACGCTGGTGTGGAAGTGTATCTTTATGAGGCTGTCGTCCCCAATGGCGAGCAGGCAGTCCCCGGGGATATTCGACTGTATGTAGTCATGGACGGTGTCCTCATCGAGGCCCTCGCCCTCTATGAGCAGCTGTGTATCGAATTTGAACTCCATCATATCTTCGCCTCCTTGCCCGTGATATGCTCAATGTCGAACTCCAGGACACAGAAGTTGTCCCATTCGCTGTCGACGACGCGGCGGCGGTGCCCGGCGCTGTCGTCCGGCGCGAAGCGTTCCGCAAGCAGCTCTATGCCGCGGCGCTTCTCATCCCCGTCCTCGAGGATGCGCACGCGGCCGAAGGCAATGACGCTGCGGTAGTGCGTGGTGTATTTCTCGGGCACGACAAGGTCCTGCGCGACCACGCAGAAGGACGCGCGCGGCTCACTCCTGACCGCGTCGAGCTTGTGCCCGGCCCTGGCGCAGTGGAAATAGAGTTTCCCGGCGGCGTATGCGTAACTTAGCGGTACGGCATAGGGCCAGCCCCCGTCTCCGAGCAGCGCCAGCACCCCGGAGCTGCCTGCCTCAAGCAGCCTCAGGGCCTCGTCAGCAGGCAGCTCCTGCTTCGACCGGCGCATTTTCCTGAACATCTTCGACCACCTCACATTTTTACTGCGGACATCTCGCCCGTCTCGTCAGATATCCAGCACGTCTCCCGAATCCAACGGGTGCAGTCTGTCGCCGAGCCGCAGCTTCAGCCGCTCGTATGATGGACGGCCCGTGCAGTGGCCCGTGTAGTATATCGTGCCCGGCTCCGCGGCAAGCCGTTCGCCCACCGCGTCCACCAGCTCCGCGTCAAGCTCGTCCGTCCCCGGTATCGCAAGGTGGAAACCGCCGATCACCACATCCGCCGATCTGCCGCTGAGCGCCTTCGCGCGCTCCATTATATTTATGATGCCCCGGTGCGCACAACCAGCTATCAGCGTCTGCCGCCCGTTCTCCTCTATGAGCAGGCTCTGCTCGTGCTCAAACGTGTCCACAGTGCGCTGATCCTCGTCCAGCAGCACCGAATTCGCCGCCGAGATAAGCTCGCCGCCGTGCACGCCGCCGAACAGCATCATGCCCTCGTACAGCTCAAAGTCGCCGTTCAGCTCCGTCAGACGGCCGCTCTCACGCAGCTCGTCCGACAGGCCGATGTACCGCATCTTGCCCGTGCCCAGCGACCAGTGCGCCCGTCTCGCGCCCCGCCGCGCATAGAGCCGCGCCGCGCCGTTCAGCTCGAAAAACCGCGCCATGCCTCCGCTGTGGTCATAGTGCCCGTGCGAGAGCACCGCCGCGTCCGCCCGGCCGAGGTCTATCCCCAAACGCGCCGCGTTCTCCGCAAACGCCCCGCTCTCGCCCGAGTCGAACAGTATGCTTCTCCCGTTCGCCTCGATCCACAGGCTCAGCCCGTGCTCGCAGGCAAAGCCATCGCGGGCCTCGTTATCCATTAAACAGCATATCTTCATGGCGGCGCCTCAGCGGATGATGCCCTTTATGAACTCACCCCTCGCCGGCGGCTCGTCGGATATCGTGTAGGCCGCCGCAAGCCTCTCCGCCGCCTCGGCAGCGCTCTTCGCGTCGCGCGCGTGTATATACGCCAGCGTGTCGCCCCGCTCCACCCGGTCGCCGACCTTCTTCTCCAGCAGCAGACCCACCGACAGGTCGATCTCCGCCCCCTTCGTCGCCCGGCCGCCGCCCAGGTGCATGCTCACAAGGCCCACGCCCTCGGCGTCGATGTGGTTTACATAACCCGATTGCTCTGCCTTCGCCTCGATGACCACCGGCGCCTTCGGCAGCAGCGTCGGGTCATACACGGCCCTGTCGTCGCCGCCCTGCGCACGCACGAACTCCGCCATTTTCTCGAGCGCGGCGCCGCTCTCTATGCTGTGCATGAGCCGCTCCCGCGCCTCGGCGTCGCTCGAGGCCACGCCCGCCTCAGTGAGTATGCATGAGCCTAGGGTGAGGCACAGCTCGAGCAGCTCGCCGCCGAACTCGCCTCTCAGCAGAGCCAGCGCTTCCGCCACCTCCAGCGCGTTGCCGACGGCGCGGCCCAGAGGCTGCTCCATATCCGTTATGCAGGCGACCGTGCGCCGGCCCGTCATCTTGCCTATCGACACCATCTCGCGCGCGAGCGTCTCCGCGTCCTCGAAGGTCTTCATGAACGCGCCGCCGCCGCATTTTACGTCCAGCACGATGACGTCCGCGCCCGCGGCCAGCTTCTTCGACATGATGCTGCTCACGATGAGCGGCAGCGAGGCCACGGTACCCGTGACGTCGCGCAGGGCGTAGAGCTTCTTGTCCGCGGGGTCGAGGTTCAGGGTCTGGCCCGCTATGGCGAAGCCGATTTTGTCCACCTGGCGCATGAAATCGCCAAGCTCGAGGCTGCTTGAGAAGCCCTTGAAGCTCTCGAGCTTGTCCAGCGTGCCGCCAGTGTGCCCGAGGCCGCGTCCGGACATCTTGGCCATCTTCACGCCCTGGCTCGCCACCATGGGCAGCAGAGCCAGCGAGGTCTTGTCGCCCACGCCGCCGGTCGAGTGCTTGTCGGCCTTGATGCCGCTTATCGGAGAGAGGTCCAGCACGTCGCCGCTGTGCACCATCGCCATCGTGAGGTCACAGGTCTCCCGCAGGTTCATGCCCCGCCAGACTATGGCCATGAGCAGCGCCGAGAGCTGGTAGTCCGGTATTGAGCCGTTCGTACAGCCGGCAATTACGTAGTTTATCTCCTCCGTGCTCAGCTCGCCGCCGTCACGCTTTTTTGCTATTATATCGGGCATCAGCATGGCTATCTCTCCTTTGATTACTTGATACCCTACAGTTTAACATTTTCACCACGGAAATACAACGTATTTGCGCCCGTTTATGACGCGCACAAGGTCGCCGGCCCAGCTCGGCACTCTGGGGTCGGCAGCCGGGAGCGCAATGAGCAGGCGCTCCCCGTCAAAGCTCGAGAGCGTGCCGTCGGGAGACGAGTACCAGAGCGTGTCGTCATCCGCCGGTGTCATTGGCTCAGGCTGCGGCTCGCTCTCGGTCTTCTGCTCCGGCTCCGGCTCGTGTCTCAGCTCCGTCCGGCCTGAGGGCGCGGCAAACTCAATATTCTGCGGGAAGGCACGCAGCTGCGCCCTCGAAAGGCGCTTTTTCAGCGCCACCTTTCCCTGCTCCGCGCCCGGCGACATGACGCCAAGGTAACCCTCGCGCCCCTCGCCGTACACCGAAAGCCTCAGCACCGGGCCGGAATACTCGGCGACTGCCTCGAACAGGACCATGGCGCCCGACTGCGATACCAACAGCTCGCCCCTGTCCTCCCCGTCGATCAAAACCGGAAACTTACCAAACATGCGCCACACCTCCACCTCATATTATGAAGCGGCGTCCTGCGGTATGCGGCTTTGCCGACAAACAAAAATGCCCGGAGCAGATGCTCCGGGCGTCTATTTTTATACTTACTGGATCTCTATCTGCCTGTTTTCCGGCACCAGCTCCGGACGCTTCGGCAGGGTCAGGGTCAGCACGCCGTCGTTGTAGGCCGCGTTGATGGACGAGGTGTCGATGCCCGACACGTCAAAGCTCCTCGTGAACGAGCCGTAGCTGCGCTCGCGGCGGATGTAGCCGTTCTTGCCCTTCTCCTCGTGCTCGTCCTTCCTCTCGGCGCTGATCGTCAGGCGGTCGTTCTCAAGGCCGATCTTGATGTCCTCCTTCTTGAAGCCGGGCAGGTCTGCCTCCAGCTTGAAGGCGTCTCCGGTATCGGTGATGTCGGTCTTTATCTCGCCGGCAGCGCCCCAGAAGTCGCTGTCAAAGAAAGTGAACGGATTCATAATGGTCCTGCGGGTGGCATAAGGCATAAGTTCAAACATGATCAAAACCTCCATGTATTAATATACTTTGTCAGGAGACTTATTGTTCTCGTCTCTTTTCGTATATAAAAATACTATACAGATTTTAATAATACATGAACAAATTATGAACAAACTATTAAAATTAGCACTCCAATGTTTGGAGTGCTAATTTCTCATATCGCTATCGGTTTTGCGTCCGGCTCGATTGGGCAGGTGTAGCCCGCCTCGGTGCGGCGCTCGAACTCGGCTCTGGCCTCGGCCAGCAGAGCCGGGTCCTCCATCAGCTCTATGGCCGCGCAAGCGAGTATTTTGGCGGCGTTTATGAGGCCCTTATGCCCGATGCTCGTGCCGCCGCAGCTCACGTTCTGCCAGGAGTGGCCCGCCGCCCCGAAGGGGAAGGTGACCGTGTGTATCTGCGCCGCCGGAGTCTGCCAGCTCACGTCGCCCACGTCCGTCGAGCCCGCAACGAAGCCCGTGCCGTGGTACTCAGGCAGGATGAACTCGCACAGCGCGTCGGAAAGCCCGTTCGTTCTCTGCCTGACCTCGCGCTCGATATCCGCGTCGAAGGCCGGGCCGATGCCCGGCGTGGTGCCGACCTCGTAGGTGGCCCGGAGCGCCCGCGCGAGCTGTCTCTCGTCCTCGCTGTACTCCGGCGTGCCTGTCTCGAGAAATAGCCTGTAGAGCAGCTTTTCCATCGTGAAGTTCGGCACCAGCTCGGCCGTGCCGTCTATGAAAATGCGGTCGAAGCTCGTGCCCGTCATGAGCGCCGCGCCCTTGGCGATGTCGTCGAGCCTCGCCTGCAGCGCCACGCTGTCCCTGACCTTATTGGCCCGCACCATGTACAGCACGGCGGCCTCGGCCTGCACGACGTTCGGCGACACGCCGCCGGAGTCGGTCACGGCGTAGTGCACGCGGCAGTCGCTGGTCATGTGCTCGCGCAGGAACTGCGCTCCGATGTTCATAAGCTCCACCGCATCGAGGGCGCTGCGGCCGTTCTCCGGGTCGCCCGCCGCGTGTGCGCTGCGGCCGTGGAACTTATAGAGCACCTGTATGCAGGAGTTATTGGTGCCCGTGACGACCTCGTTCACGTCCGAGGGGTGCCAGCTGAGGGCGAAGTCCAGTCCGCGCCACAGCCCCTCGCGGGCCATGAATGCCTTGCCCGCGCCGCCTTCCTCGCCGGGGCAGCCGTAGAACACGACCGTGCCCTCCCGGCCCGTGCGCTCGAGGTAGTCCTTCACCGCGAAGGCCGCGGCGAGCGAGCCTGCGCCGAGCATATTGTGGCCGCAGCCGTGGCCCGGCGCGCCGGGGACTATCGGCTCGCGCTCTACGCCGCCCGCGCGCTGGCTGAGGCCCGAGAGAGCGTCGTACTCGCCGAGAAAGCCCACGACGGGCCGTCCGCTGCCGTAACTTCCGCAGAAGGCCGTGGCGATGCCGCACAGGCCCTCGGTCACCTCGAAGCCGTGTGAGCGCAGCGTCTCGCAGTAGAGCCGCGTGCTCTCGAACTCCTTGAGCGACAGCTCGGGCTTCGCCCACACCGCATCGGAAACGCCGGTGAAGATACCGGCGTTTTCGTCTATGTATTCTATTGCGTTCTTCTGTTCTGCGTTCATATGAGCACCTTACTGAGAAAATCCTGTAGTCTCGGGCTTTGCGGGTGGTCGAAGATGGTATCCGGCCTGCCCTCCTCCACGAGCTTGCCGTCGGCGAGGAACAGTATCCTGCTGCCGACCTCGCGGGCGAAGTGCATCTCGTGCGTGACGACGACCATTGTCATGCCCTCGTGCGCGAGCTGCTTCATGACGTCGAGCACCTCGCCGACCATCTCGGGGTCGAGCGCGCTCGTCGGCTCGTCAAAGAGCATGACGTCCGGGTCCATGCACAGCGCCCTGACGATCGCCACGCGCTGCTGCTGGCCGCCCGAGAGCTGGATGGGGTATGCGTCCGCCCTGTCGCCCAGCCCTACCCTGTCGAGCAGCTTCTGAGCCTTGTCCCGGGCCTCAGCCTCCTTGAGCCTGCCCAGCTGCACCGGCGCGAGGATCATATTCTCAATGACCGTCTTGTGCGGGAACAGATTGAACTGCTGGAACACCATGCCCATCTTCTGGCGCACGGTATTGATATCGACCCTTTTGCCGTCCTCGCCGCGCTTCTTGGTGATGTCGATGCCCTCGAACACGACCACGCCCTCCGTCGGCTCCTCCAGCAGGTTGAGCGAGCGCAAAAACGTACTCTTGCCGCCGCCGGACGGGCCGATGACGACCACGACCTCGCCCTTGTGGATATCCGTATCTATCCCGTCGAGCGCCTTTATGACGCCCTTGTTATAGTACTTCTTCAGCCCCCTGACGCTGATGAGCGCGTTCGGGTCGGCGGGATGCTCCGCGAGCCAGGCCGCGGTCCTTTCCATTGCCTTCTTATCTCTTGTAGCCACGGCTCATCTTCCTTTCAAAGTGGGCGATTATCTTGGAGGTCGGGAAGCAGAGGCAGAAGTACAGGCCCGCCGCCACGACCAGAGCTTCGAGCGCACGGTATGTCGCTCCCTTGACGGAGTTCGCGGCGCTCATTATCTCCTGCACGCCGATGACGTATGTAATGGAAGACTCCTTGATGATCGTGACGAACTCGTTTGCCAGCGCGGGCAGGATGTTCTTCATGGCCTGTGGCAGGACGATGAGCCTCATGGTCTTGCCGCTCGGCAGGCCCAGCGATCTCGCCGCCTCAGTCTGGCCTATCGGGATGGAGCCTATGCCCGAACGGATGATCTCGCACAGGTACGCGCCCGAGTTCAGGCTCAGCGCGATGACGCCGGGCAGGAAGCGCTCGAACCTTATGACGCCGAAGATCATATACCTCGGCAGGTTCAGCAGCTCGGACGCCACGAAGTAGACTATCCATACCTGCACGACCATCGGCGTGGCGCGGAAAAGCTCCACATAAGCCGTAGCCAACCAGCGCAGGGGCGGTATCCTCCCCATGCGCATCAGGGCCAGTATCAGGGCTATTATGAAGCCGAAAAACACAGCCAGCGCGCTGAGCAGGACAGTGCACACCACGCCCTGCAAAAACAGCTGCCAATAGCTGAACGCGGCCTCAAATCCGGCTTGTGTGAACATTTTGCGCCACTCCTTTCAGCGTCAAGGACCCTCCCTGCATGGGAGGGTCCTCAAAGCTTTATCTTATGTTTCTATTTAGCCGCTTCAGGCCGCGTCGCCCGCATCGGCTGCGTCACCCGCGTCGTCCGCGGCGGTGCCGGCGCTGGGGATATTGCCCTCGGAATCGAGCAGGCCCTCGTACTTGTCGCCCAGGGAAAGCTCGTTGGCCTCGGTCACGAACCTGGCCATGCTGCCGTCCTCAATCGCGGCGGCTATGCCGCGGTTGACAAGCTCGAGCAGCACCGCATTGCCCTTAACGACGCCGACAGCGCTGCCGGCCTCCTCATAGGGGACGTCCAGCACAACAGCCAGCTCGGGGTTCACAGCGGCGTAATTCTCAGCAACGGCGGTCTCGATGAAAGCGCCGTCCAGCGTGCCCTGTACCAGCTCAGCCACGATGTCGGTGACCTTGGTGAGGATGACGACGCTGGCGGGATCGCAGTACTCATTAGCAAGCTTCTGCTGGATGGAGCCGTTCTGAGCGCCGATGCTGTACTCGGCGTTGTTCACGCTCTCAAGATCCGGGAACAGGTCGATCTTGTCCTGAGTGGTCACAAAGCTCTGGCCGCCCAGATAGTACAGGTCGGAGAAATCCATGCTCTCGCGACGCTCGGCGTCAGGGCTGAGGCCGGCGAGGCCGATGTCGACGTAGCCGGCGCCCAGCTCGCTGGTAACGCCGTCAAAGTCCATCGGGATGATATCTATCTCGAGGCCCATGTAGTCCGCCAGATACTCGGCCAGAGCCAGGTCAAAGCCGGCCAGATAGGGGCTGCCGTTCTCGTCCAGAGCGTAGAACTCATAGGGCGCGAAGTCCGGGCTGGTAGCCACGGTCAGGGTGCCGGGAACGACGGTCTCGAGCTGGGCGAGCAGCTCCTCATTCGTCATGTCCGCGTAGGGATTCTCCGTCGCCTCGGGGGTCTCCTCGACGGCGTCGGTAGCCTCGGGAGCATCGGTGTCGGCCGCGTCCGTCGCCGGAGCGTCGGTCGGGTCAGCCGCGGGGGTGCCGCAGGCAGCCAGCGCAAAGACCATGCAGAGCGCAAGCAGAAGTGCTGTTATCTTCTTCATCTTTTTTATCCTCTTTCCATATGCCGGCTTTCCGCCGGTTTGATACGACGTACATAATACACCATCCTCCACCCTTTTGTCAACGAAACATTGATATTTTATGCTAAAAACCCGATTCTTGCCCCTTTTACGTCCAAAAATATTCAAAATCGAATGAATAATGCCTCCGAAAGCGAATATTTCGGAGGCATCGTCATCATCACTTGTGCAATTTAGATAAATCACCGTTTTCCCGCGAGGCGTCCCGCGAGCGCGAAGGCGCAGAAAGCCAGTATATTCACGGCCACGACGCTCGCTCCCGAGGGCGTCTCCAGCGCGTAGGAGGCGGTCATGCCCGCGACGAAGCAGCAGACGGCGAGCACGGCCGAACAGACCGTCACCGACCTGAAGCTCCGAAATACCCGCATGGCCGACAGCGCCGGGAATATGATGAGGCTCGAGATGAGCAGCGCGCCCATCATCCGCATCCCCAGCACGACAGTCACGGCCGTGAGGATGGCCAGCAGCATGTTATAGCCCTCGGCCCTCGTGCCCGTTGCCCGGGCGAAGGTCTCGTCGAAGGTCACGGCGAATATCCTCGGGTAGAACAGCGTGAACACCGCCAGCACCACGGCGCAGAGCACTACGCTCAGCACGGCGTCCGACTCGGATAGCGTCAGTATACTGCCGAACATGTAGTTTGAGATATTAGTATTCGAGCCGCTCGTGAGGGAGATGACCAGCACGCCCACGGCGAGCGCTCCGCTCGAGATGAGCGCCACGGCCGCGTCGCCGCGCACCTTGCCCGACTGCGATATCCGCAGCAGCAGCACCGCCGCTGCGACGACCACGGGCACCGCCACCGCCAGCGGCGCCACCCCGAGCGCCGAGGCTATCGCCAGCGCGCCGAAACCCACGTGGCTCAGCCCGTCGCCTATCATCGAGAACCTCTTTAACACCAGCGACGCGCCCAAAAGCGCCGCGCACAACGACACCAGCACGCCCACGACGAAGGCCCGCACCAGAAACGGGAAGGACAGCATCTCCAGCAGTATCATTTGCAGCCGCCCCCTTTCAGTCTCCGCTCCGCCTCGCTGCCGCGGTAGCCCGCCACCGTGCCGAAGTAGAGCTGCGAGTGCCCCAGCTGCAATATATGCGTCGCGTAGCGCTCCGCCGCCGCCACGTCGTGCGAGACCATGATGACCGTCACGCCGTCGCAGAGGTTTATGAGCTTCAAAAGGTTATACATCTCCCCCGTCGCCACAGGGTCGAGGCCGGCGACAGGCTCGTCGAGAATGAGCAGCTTCGTCGTGGCGCACAGCGCCCTCGCCAGCAGCACCCTCTGCTGCTGACCGCCCGAGAGCTCCTGGTAGCAGCGCTTCTTATACTCGAGCATACCCATGCGCTCAAGGTTGCGCCCGGCCTCCTGCCTGTCCTCCTTTGAATAGAAGAACCGCCTCCCGAGGCTGTTCAGCCTGCCCGAGAGCACGACCTCGAACACCGAGGCCGGAAAGTCCTTCTGCAATGCCGTCTGCTGCGGCAGGTAGCCTATCTCGCACCTTTTCAGGCCGTCGCCGTATTCTATCGTGCCGGTGTCCGGCTCCTTGAGCCCCAGAAGTCCCTTCATGAGCGTCGATTTCCCCGAGCCGTTTTCGCCCACGACGCAGAGGTAATCCCCCGGGTTCACCTCGAAGCTCACGCCCCGAAGCACCGTGTCACCTCCGTAGGCGAAGCTCAGATCCTTACAGCTTATGAGCGCCATCAGCCCAGCGCCTCCCTCAGCGCGTCCACGTTCGCCCACATCAGCTCGAGATACGTCACGCCCGCCTCGAACTGCTCCTTCGTGACATTGTGGCAGGCCGAGAACAGCATTTTCTCCGCTCCCGTCTCCTCGCAGATCGTGTCCGCCATGTCCTCGTTCGACAGCTCTATGTGGAACACCACGGGTATGCCCTCCTCTCTCACCTTCTCGATGAGGAAGACCACCGTCGCCGCCGAAGGCTCCGTCTCGTCCGCGCAGCCGGGGAAGGCCGCGTAATACTCCAGCCCGTAGGCCTTCGCGAAGTACAGCAGCGGGAAGCGGTCGGCGAAGATGATCGTATCCCGCACACCGTTTGCCACAACCTCCTTGAAGGCCGCGTCCAGCTCGTCCAGCTCCTGTGAGTAGCTCTCGAGCGCGGCCTTATATTCCGCCTCGCCCTCGGGGTCGGCCTCGCAGAGCGCCGATGCTATCTTCTCGCAGATGAGCTTCGCGTTTCTGGGGCTGGTCCAGACGTGCTCGTCGTACTCGGTCTCACCGTCCTCGTGCTCGTGCTCCGTCTCCATGCCCTCGACGTGCTCCTCCTCGAGCAGCTCCACGCAGTCCATGAGAGTCACGGTGCTCACGCCCTCGCCCACCGACTCGAGCACGTCCGCCACCCATGCGTCCGACTCGCCGCCGACGTAGATGAACAGGTCGCAGTTCTGGATGCCGATGATGTCCTTCGGCGTCGGCTCATAGGAGTGCGATTCGCTCCCCGGCGGCAGCAGCAGCGTCACCTCGCCCCGCTCGCCCACGAGCTGCCTGGCAAAGTCGTAGGGCGCGAACACCGTCGCCACGACGGACAGTCTCCCGTCCTCCTGCTCCTGTTCCGGCCCCGGCTCCGCCCCGCAGCCCGCGAGCAGCGCGCAGAGCATGGCCGACACTATTATCACTGACAGTATTTTCTTCATAATTCCTCCATATCCGGGACGACAAAAAGGCGGGCGCCCCTTTCGGGACGCCCGCTGGCAGCGGGAGAAGGATTCGAACCCTCACATACGGAGTCAGAGTCCGCTGTGCTACCTTTACACAATCCCGCTATGCGCAAAAGTTATTATATCCGATTTTTCCGCTTTGTCAAGCATAATTTAGATATATATCAGCACAAGGCCCACAAGTATGCCGAACACCGTCGAGAAGGCCGGCAGCTTCGAGCGCCACATGAGTATAGCCTCCGGCAGCAGCTCGCCGAACACGACATAAAACATCGCGCCCGCTGCAAAGCTCAGCGACAGCGACAGCCACATGGGCGAGAGCGCGCCCAGGCAATAGCCCAGCACCGCGCCTACTATCGTGGGCGCGCCGGACAGCGCCGTGATCACCACCGCGCGCAGCCGCTTCGAGCCGCCGGTTATGAGCGGCACGGACACCGCCATGCCCTCCGGTATGTTGTGCAGGCCGATAATTACCGCCATTATCATTCCCGCGCCGCCGAGCGGGCCCGCCTCCTGATTGCCCGCATAGGACGCGCCTATGACCATGCCCTCCGGCATGTTGTGCAGCGCTATGGCGCAGGCCATGACCACGCCCGCGATAAACAGCTGATACCTCGAAGCCGGGCCTCCGTCCTCCGAACAGGTCTCGTGTCTCACATAGTGGTCGCTGTGGATAAGTTCGTCCAGATCGTCCGCAGTCTTGGGATGGTCCTCGTCGATGTGCTCCAGCTCGTGATTGGTCTTCTTGTCTATCCAGACGTTCAGCAGCCAAATCACCACGTAGCCCAACATGACGCCGAACACCACGAAAAACACGTCCACCTGCTCGGTCGTACCCTCCGGCTGGAGCGCGCCGGAGATCATGTCGAAACATACCACGCCCGTCATGATGCCGCCTGCGAAGGCCAGCAGCAGGCTGACTATCCTGCTCGAGTCCCTCTTGAGAAGCGCACCGACGACGCCGCCGAGGCCGGTGCCCCCGACCCCCGCGATCGCCGTTATCACTATTACCCAGCCGATGTCGGACATGGACAGCTATCCCCCAATTTCAATTAGTCACTCGAGCGCCGCCAGCAGCCCCGCCGCGTCCGAGACGATGCGCGCGGCCCCGCTTTCGGCGAGCTGCTCGCGCGTGCGGAAGCCCCAGTCCACCGAGATACAGTCGATGCCCGCGTTCTTCGCGGTCTCAATATCGACCTCCGAGTCGCCCACGTACACGCTCCGCTCTTTGGAACCGCCCAGTTCGCGCATGGCTGCGAGCACCGTATCCGGCGCGGGCTTGCGCTCCACCACGCCCGGCTGGTCGCCCACCGCGCTCTCCACAAAGCCGTCAAAATACTCCTTCGCAAGGTCCAGCGTCGCCAGGTGGGGCTTGTTCGACACGATCGCCCGGCGAACGCCGCGCCGCTTCAGTTCCGCCAGCAGCTCCATGATGCCCGGATACGGCCGCGTCTTGTCAGCGCTGTGCGCCCTGTAGTATTCAAAATAGCAGTCGAATACCTGCTGATACACGGGGCAGTCCCTGCCCCCGGGCACGCTGCTCGCAATGAGGCAGCCCGAGCCGTAGCCCAGCCGCGAGCGTATCTCGTCCCGCGTCGCCAGAGGATAGCCGAACTCAGCCAGGGCGTGGTTCACCCCGTCCGTCAGGTCGTCGAGCGTATCCAGCAGCGTTCCGTCCAGATCGAATATCACAACATCATACTTCATAACAGAAAAATAATAGTCCATTTCCCCCCACATGTCAACCTTGACAAGACGCAAAACCTGTGATAATATATGTGAGCTTTGACCTGCGGAAGTACCCAAGAGGCCGAAGGGGCTCCCCTGCTAAGGGAGTAGTCGGTGATGAGCCGAGCGAGGGTTCAAATCCCTCCTTCCGCGCCAGCCGGGCTGCGCTTTTGCGCAGCCCGGCCTTTTTCTTCCCGCCTTGTTGTGCCCCCGCCCCTGGCATGTTATAATATACCCGCCAAGGGGAAAGGAGGCGCTTAAAATGGCCAAACTGGAACGCCGCGTCAACATGGACTTTGACGAGCTTTTGAAGCTCATCGAGGACGGTGTCCTCCATGGCAGCTGCTCGGCCACACTGGAGGATTCAAGCGACTTCTCCAAAGACGGCTCGAGGTGCAGCGTCAGGGTATTTGAGCGCTACAGCACCTTCGGCGGCAACCGCGTCAGCTTGAATGTCACGCTGTTCCAGCCCGTCGGAGGCCTCGTCATGCTCTCTGCCATAACTTCCGGCGGCAGTCAGGCGATCTTCTTCAAGATCAACACCGTCGGTGAGGAAAACTTCCTGCGCGCGCTGGAAGTATCTCTTCCAGCGCGCGCAGGAAGTATCTCTTCCTGCGCGCGCTGGAAGAGATACTTCCATAAAACGATCGGTCATCGCTTTTGATGACCGGTCGTTTCTCTTTACAAATCCCAGCAGCGCGCGGTTTCGGCATCCCATAAATGCTTCCCTTGCGCAGGGGAGCCTTTTATATGGCAAAACAACAAACGTGAGGGTCCCGCAATTTGTGCGGTTCCCTCACGCTCTTTTTTTATTTCTCCACAAGCGCCCAGATGAGCTCTGCTT
The DNA here is from genome assembly GCA_900546615.1 of uncultured Eubacteriales bacterium. Lineage (GTDB taxonomy): Bacteria > Bacillota > Clostridia > Oscillospirales > Oscillospiraceae > Scatomorpha > Scatomorpha pullistercoris. The sequence goes on from URDJ01000032.1 coordinate 24,153, forward strand.
CGTCCGGGCCGTCGTTGCGGCTGGAGTGCCGCTGGCCGGCGGGGATGTAACTCGCGCCCCCCGCCGTCATGTGCAGCACGCCGTCTTCCTCCGTCTCGCAGCTCACGCTGCCGGAGAGAATGAACGCGTACTCGTCCGCGTCATGCGCCGCCCAGGGCACCACCGTGCCCGCCGGGAACACCGCGTGCCCCATCGTCACCTTCGCGCCGTCCGCCGCCGCGAAAAACTCCGTCATCGCCACGCCGTCCGGCCGCACCTTCGTTTCCGCCGCCTTGAGGCTCGTCACCTTCATTTCGCGGCCTCCCTCTCGGCAGTCAGGCCCGTGACCTCGAAGCTCTCCGGGTCCACTATGACGCCGTAGTCCGCCTTCGCCTGCTCCGCGGTGATATACTCGTTCTTCACGTCCATGGCCACCTTCGCCGGGTCGCGCTTCATCGGGTCGCCGTAGCCTCCGCCCGTCGCAGTCACCATGCGCACCACGTCGTCCTTATTCATCACCCGCCGCGCGACGATGCCCATCGGCCCCGAAGCCGTGCCGTCCGCGTCGTGGAACTCGAAGTAATTGATAGAACCGTCCTTGCCTCCGGCCGCGCCCCAGACAGGCCACTTGTTGCGGCCGAAGGAGGCCGTGAAGCTCTGATTGTCGTTCATAGACCTGTAGGTCCTCACGCAGCCCGAGCCGCCGCGGTACTCGCCCGCGCCCGCGCCGTCCGTATGCAGGCTGTACTCGTCCACGCGGATGCCGTACCTTGTCTCGGCCATCTCGACCGGCACGTTATAGGTCTCGCCGTCGCCGACGCAGAACTGGCCCACCTGCCCGTCGTGGCCCCGGCAGGCGCCCCAGCCGCCCACCGTCGGCTCTATGATGAGATAATCGTTGCCGAAGTCCTGATGCGTGCCCGCCATGAGCACCGTGCAGACCGACAGCAGGTGCCCCGCGCCCAGCGACTCCGGGAACACCGGCGCAAGCGCCTTCCACACGAGGTCGATGGCGTAGATCATGCTCTCGTAATAGCAGGAAGTCGCCGCGGGGCGCTTCGCCTGCAGGACGCTGCCCTCCTCGCACACGATGCGCAGCGGCGCGAACACGCCGTCGTTCACCGCAAGCTCCGGGCCGATGATCGACATGAAGATGACCTTCACGCCCGCGTAGGCCGCCGTCGCGCCCGTGTTCACGCAGCCCGCAACCTGCGGGTCGGAGCCGGTGAAGTCCGCGAGGAACTCGTCGTCCGTTATCGTTACCTTGACCTTCAAATGTACGGGGCTGCCGTGGCCGTCGTCGTCCATGTACTCGTCCATCTCCCAGGTGCCCTTGGGCATCTCGGCCAGGCGCTTTCTCGCCACCAGCTCGCCCTGCGCGATTAGCCGCTCCATGGAGCCCTTGACGACCTCGACGCCGTACTTCTCGCACAGCTCGTTTATCCGCTTCTCGCCCGTGCGGAGGGAGGATATCTGGCCCCACATGTCGCCCTGCGAGATCTGCGGATAGCGCATGTTGCTGCGCATGAGGTCCCAGACCGGCTCGACCAGCTCGCCGCGGTCGACGAGCTTGACGCCGGAGAAGCACAGGCCCTCCTGATAGGTGTTCGTCGCGTCCGTGGTGAAGGAGCCGGGCGCCATGCCGCCGATGTCGCTCCAGTGGGCCTTGTTGCCCGCGAAGGCGATAAGCTCGTCCCCGTGGAAGATGGGCATGACCATGCCCACATCCGACATGTGCGTGCCGCCGCCGATGAAGGGGTCGTTTATGATATACACGTCGCCGGGGTGCAGGTTCTCCTTGCCGTACTTGTCCACTACGGCGCAGATCATCGGCGAGATCATGCCGATGAAGCCGGAGACGCCGTTTCCCTGCGTGAGCAGGCGGCCTTCCGCGTCCGCGATGCCGCTGGCGTAGTCGAGCGTCTCGTATATGATGGGGCTCATCGAGGTCTGCGCAAAGGCGTAGAATATCTCGTTGCTGACCGCTATGAGCGAATCCTTGACGATGTCCAGGGTTACGGGATCGATATTGAGCTTCTCATACATTTACTCCACCTCCATGGTGACGACGAGGTCGCCGAATTTGTCCACGCTGAGGCTCTGGCCGGGGCAGACCACCGTCGCCGTCGTCGGCTCCTCGACGACCAGCGGGCCGGCCGCGCTCGCGCCCGCGCCGAGCTTCGCCCTGTCGTAGATGGGCGTCTCGAGCCAGCCCTCGCCGGAGAAGAACACCCTGCGCGTCTCCTTGAGCGCTGAGCTTATATCGCCCTCGTGAGGCGCTATCTCGCGCAGCTCGGGCTTGTGCAGCCGCCCGTAGGCCACGAGATGCAGGTTCACTATCTCCGCCGGGGTGTCCGGCAGGCTGAAGGTATAGAAATGCTCGTGCGTCCTGTGGAAACGCGCCATGATCTCGGAGCGGTCCTCCTCCTTCCAGGGCACCGCCGGGGCCGCGACCTGCACCGTGTGCTCCTGTCCCATGTAGCGCATGTCGGCTATATAGGTGAACACCGCCTGCTCCTCTGCGACGCCCTCCTGAGCGAACACCGCCTTCGCCTCGTCCAGAAGCTCCGTCCACATGGCGTTCAGCTCCTCCATCGGGGCCGTCGAGAAGCTCGTTATCCTCGTCTGGATGAAGTCGTGCCTGATGTCCGTCATCAGCATGCCCCAGGCGGAGAACACCGAGGCCGCCACGGGCACGATGACCTTGCGTATATTCAGCTCCTTCGCGAGCGTCGGCCCGTGCATCGGCCCGCCGCCGCCGAAGGCCACCATCGTGAAATCCCTCGGGTCATAGCCGCGCCGCACGGAGATGAGCTTCAGGGCGTTGTTCATGTTCGAGTCTGCCACCCTGATGATGCTCTCGGCCGCGCCCTCGTCATCCGTGCCCAGCGCCGCGCCGACCTTCTCGCGCAGGGCCGCGCGCACGGCGTCCAGGTCGACCTCCATGTCGAAGTTCTTCGCCGAAAGCCTGCCCGCTATCAGGTTCGCGTCCGTCGTCGTCGGCTCCGTGCCGCCCTTGCCGTAGGCGACCGGGCCGGGCAGCGCGCCCGCGCTCTTGGGGCCGACCTTGAGCGAGCCTGCCTCGTCTATCCACGCTATCGAGCCGCCGCCGTTGCCTATCTCCACAATGTCCACCACCGGGGCCATGATGGGATAGCCCGCGCTGCGCTCGTCCTTCTCGATATAATACGAGGTCGTGACCTTGACCTCGCCGTCATCTATGAGCGAGCACTTCGCCGTCGTGCCGCCGACGTCGAAGGCGATGACGTTCCGCTCGCCTATGAGTTTGCCCAGTATCGACGCGCCGAACACGCCCGCCACGGGGCCGGACTCCACGACGTTAATCGGCGTCAGCTTCGCCTGCTCGAAGGTCGTCGTGCCGCCGTTGCTCTGCATGATATACCGCGCGCCGGACACCCTGTCCTCGTCCAGCCGCGTGCCCAGCCGGTCAATATACGACGAGGCCGTGGGCATGACATAGGCATTGAGCGCCGCCGTGGACGTGCGCTCGTACTCGCGCCATTCCTTTGTTATGTCAACCGACGGACAGACAAAGACCTCGGGCCACAGCTCCTTGACATAGGCCGCGGTCTCGCGCTCGTGCGCTTCGTTGGCGTAGCTGTTTATGAAGCAGACGGCGACGGCCTCGACGCCCTCCTTCTTGAGATACTCCACCGCCTTCTCTATGTCCTCGCGGCAGAGCGGGGTTATGACCTTTCCGTCGTAGGAGATGCGCTCCGTGACCTCGCGGCGCAGGGATCTCGGTATAAAGGGCACGGGCTTTTCAAAGACCATGTTGAACAGGTCGGGCCTGTTCAACATGGTCTTTGAAAAGCCCGTGTTGAACAGGTCGGGCCTGTTGCCGCGGGCAAGCTCCAGCACGTCGCGGAAGCCCTTTGTGGTGAGCAGGGCGGTCTTCGCGCCCTTGCGCTCGGTGAGTGCGTTGATAATGGTGGTCGTGCCGTGGAAGAAGGCGGTGATGCTCTCGGGCCTGACGCCGCTTTTTTCGAGCACGTCCATGACGCCCGCCTCGAAATTCGGCGGGGTGGTGTGGGCCTTTTCCTGCACGAGCGAGCCGCCCTCGCCTATGGCGACGAGGTCGGTAAACGTGCCTCCGATGTCGGTTGCAACTCTCATAATAGCCGGTTCCCTCCGTTTCTTTGGATACATATCCAGCAGGATACCACGTTAAACCGTAAACGTCAACGGAGAGGACACTTAACATTTGTCAGTTTTGCCTGATCAGCCGTCCCGAGACCTGCCACATCAGCTCTGCGAGGAGGATGCCGGAGGCGGCGTCGGCGAGGACGTGCTGTTTTATCGTCAGGGTCGAAGCAGCGACCAGGACGGCCTGTGCCAGCGCCGCCGCCCTCACGCCCCGCGGAGTATCCTCCCGGCCCCGCAGCCCCGCCCAGCACAGCCAGCTCACCGCGCAGTGGATCGACGGGAACAGGTTCGTCGGCTCGTCTATCTCATACAGCAGCCGCACAGCGGCGCTCCAGATGTCGCCCCCAAGAGCCTCCGGGCGGCTCATCGTCGTCGGCAGCAGCAGGAAGAACGCAAGGCAGACGCCCTTCGTCAGGGCGTCAGCAAGGTAGAACCTCCGCGCCTGCGCCCTGTCCCGCTTCGCGCAGGCGACGTACACCGCCGCCCAGAACGCAAAGCAGCCCACATATATCGTCACCATCCAGGGCATGAACGGTATAAGCCCGTCCAGCGACGTGCTCATGTCCGTATGCGCGCTGCCCTGCGCCAGAAAACGCCCCGCGTAATAGACCGTCTCGTTCCACAGCAGCGCCGCCGCGGGCAGCAGGTACCAGCGCCTGTATACCCTTTCCTCAGTCACGCGCCTCACTCCCGCTCAGGCCCACCCACATGCCCTGGATGACCCGGAACTCCCCGTTCCTCTCGATATACTGCCGCACCTCGGACAGCAGGCTCATGCGTCCGCGCTCGAACAGCTGCACGATCGTCGAGCCGGCCAGCTCGAACCGGCCCATCTCCTCTCCCCGGCGGAACCGCGCCCTCTCCCGCTCGTTCACTATTCCGCCCACGGCAAAGGCCCCGACCTCGGTCTGGACTACCGGGCCGAAGTGCTCCGTCGCCAGCAGGGTCCAGCAGCGGCGGTTGAGCGTATACACCGGGTATCTCGCACAGGCAGCGGGCTGGACGCTGTGCAGCTCGCCGGGGATGTGGTGGTTCCGGCCCTGATAGCCGTCGTCTATGTAATAATACCGGTGGTGGTCCGCCGCACAGAGCCTGTAGATGAGACAGTCCCCGCCCCGGTAGCGCGCGGCCAGCTCCGCGTCGCCCAGCAGGTCGCCCAGCGCGTAGCGCGAGCCTTTTATGAGAAAGCTGCTGTCCTCCTCCACGGGGAAGGCGCTCAGCCAGCCGTCGCAGGGGCTTATGAGGTGCGTTGGCTCCATGTCCGTGAGGCGGTTTCGGCGCGGCCGCGCGAAGAAGTCGCGGAAGCTCCTGTACGAGCGCAGCTGCTCACGGCCTATCCTCAGCCCGTGGCGGCGCACGTACCAGCCGATGACCGGCCTCGAGAGCCGCGAGCGCAGGAAGGCCACCATCAGCCTGTCGGCACGGCCCTTCTGCAGCAGCCGGAGCAGGCATCTCCCCGGCCCGGTGCCGTATAAAAAGCGCACGGCGGCGCTGCTGCCCCCCGCGCTCATATGTCCACCCGCATGAGCAGCAGCAGCGCAAGCTCCGCCCCGCCGCACAGCAGCATGCCTATCTTCGCCGGGAGCGCGGGCTTCTTCAGCTTAAACGGCGTCAGGAACGCCGCCGCCATGAGCACGAGCAGCGCCGCGGCCAGCTTCCCCGCCGGCCAGCCGAACAGCTTCGACAGCCCCACGAGCAATGGCAGCAGCAGCGCCGCCGTCGTCACCGGCAGGCCCAGGTACACCTCCCTCGCGCCGGTGCTGCGCGTCTGGCGCTCCTCCTCGTCCACGTTGAACCACGCCAGCCTTATGAGCGCGCACAGCAGGTACGCAGCCCCGGCGCACAGGCTCACAGGCCCCCTGCCCGCCAGCTCGTAAACGATGACGGCCGGCAGCACCCCGAAGCACACGAGGTCGCTGAGCGAATCTATCTGTATGCCGAAGCGCTTCTCCCGCTCCGTTCGCTCCATGGTCGAGGCCACCTTCCCGTCGAACATGTCGCAGACCCCCGAGACCATGAGGCACAGCAGCGCCCACTGCATGTTCCCGCCGATGGCAAAGCTCAGGCCCAGAAACGACGACAGCATGCCCAGGTAGGTCAGGATGACCGTATAGTTATATATACCCAGCATTTTTCTCAACTCCCGTTCATTTTATGATATACGCAAAAAACAGGCTGTAGGCCAGGATGCACCAGGGCTTCCCGGAGACGATTATCCAGGTGAAGCGCCGCGTGGACATGCCCGTCAGCCCCGAAAAGTAGCACAGGAAATCGTCCGGCGCGAGCGGCAGCAGGATGGCGAGAAACAGCACCGCCGTGTAGCTCCGCTTCCCGTTCACCCACTCTACCCAGCGGCTGTACTTTTCCATCGGCACCATCTTCTTCACGAGAGGCACGCCGAAGCGCTTCGCCAGCAGGAAGGCCGCGATGGAACCCGCGCTTATGCCGATGTAGTTGCACCAGAAACCGCCCGCCGCCCCGAACAGGCTCGCCCCGACTATGCAGCCGAAAAAGCCCGGCAGCACCGGCAGCACCACCTGCAGCGCCTGTATCACCGTCAGCACCACCGGCCCTAACAGCCCAAAGGCGCCTATGTACTCCCTCATGCCCTCCACTGAGCTGAACCGGCCCGTCAGCCAGCCCCACAGCAGGAACGCGGCGGAGATAACCAGCAGCGCAGCAAGCAGCACCGTCAAAAGCAGCCTGAACCTGTCCGCACGCCCGTTCATCCGTCTCACTCCTATTACAATAAATTTGGACAGGAAAGCCGGGCAGCCAGTCCGGCTTTCTCTCCA
>URDJ01000033.1 GCA_900546615.1 uncultured Eubacteriales bacterium
CTTTGGGGCGCCACTCCCGTTTCTTTGGGCAAGGGCCAAAGAAATGGGGTGGCATTTATATATTCAGCCCGCGGTAGATCAGCTTCAGATAGAGTTCCACCCCGCGGAGATGGGGTCATAGGGCGGGTCGCCTCCGACGGAGACGGCGCTGCCGGCGCTGCGGCGGGCGTTTTCGCGCTCGCGGCGCTCGCGTTCCAGCTCGGAGCGGAGCCGGGAGAGCTCTGCGTCACGCTCGGCGGCCTCGCGTCGCGAGAGATGGGCGGCGTAGGCATCGGTGAGGCTGACGCCGCGCCTGACCTCGTCCCAGACCTCGGCGGGGATGGTCTCACGATCGGTGCGCAGCCGCGCCGCAGCCTCGGGGAAGGACTTCACAAAGCTTTCACAGTCGCGGCGGCGGCGCTCCTCAGGGCTGATTTCGCCCGTGCCGCCTGAGCGCAGGGACTCTATTTCGCGGCTCGCGTCGCCGAGCTTGGAGCGTATGCGGTCGTAGTCCATGCCCTTCTGCGCGAGGGCTATCACCTCCTCGCGGCCGACGTTTTTCGTCTCGCCCAGATGCCGGAGCGTGAAACTCTCGGCCCCGGCGGGCTTTTCAGGCTTTGCGTTCATGGCCGGCTCGGCCTCATCGACGACGCCCTGCATCATTTCGGCAACGTTTATTTCCCATTCCCCGGCTTCGGTGGCTTCGGCAGTGCCGGACTGGACGGTGATCTCCTCCATATTGCGCTCCTTTCTCAGACGGTCCCGGCCTGAGCCGCGTTTTGTGCGGCGCGGCGGGCGGTGATGGCGTTTATGAGGCCCTGACGGTCGGTAATGTAGCCGTCGGGCACGCGCTCGAGGTATTCGAGCACGTCAATGTGGCCCTGCGCGAGCAGGTTGTCCATGGTCTGCGTCGCGGCGATCTCGCTCCAGTAGGCGGCGGCGCCGACGTCGAGCTTGAGCCGGAGCGGCAGGTCGCGCAGACTCGAGAAGTCGAAGAGCACGGCGATCTTTCCGTTCTCGGTGCGGGGCAGCTTGTCGCCGACGAAATCGAGTATCTCCTCGGAGACCTCTGCAACGGGGTCTATCTCGGCGGGGCGCAGTCCGTAGTAGCCGCTCATGAAATCCATGTAGATGCTGCCGAGGTCCTCAATGCTCTGGTAGAGGTTCTGCTTTGTGATCTCGTTGGGCGTGGCGGCGGCGCGCTGGAGCGCGATGATCGCGGAGGTGTTGTCCGGCTTCGCCTCGCCTAGTGCGACGCTGGTCGCGCCGAGGTTGGTCTGCGTGAGGCTCTGCGTCAGCTCGATAAACTGCGCGATCTGCGGGGAGATCTGCGCCGGGCCGAGCATGCGGGCAACATTGTCCACGCCGCCGCCGTTGACTCCGATGGCGCGGCCTATGCCGTTGTCCCAGCGCGGGATGCGGGTCTTGTCGTAGACTATCTTGGGGTAGGCCGTGGCCATGAGGGATATCATGCTCATGGCAAAGAGTTTGTTGATGTATATCTGGTTGGGTATGAGGCCGGTTATCATGGCCTGACCGTGATAGCTGTCCTGCACATAGTCCCAGCAGAGCCATGTGACGGGATAGAGCCTGAGCCCGAGGTCCCAGGGCTTGCGTATCATGACGCCGCGGGCGCACTCGCAGCCCCAGACGGTACCGGTCTTTTCGTCTTTCCAGAGCCGGAGGATGACGGTGGTCTTTTCGCCCGTGTCCTTGTAGGCGTCCATGAGCTGTTCGTCGGTGTCCTCCTTGATGGACTGCCAGTCAGGGCAGCCGAGACGGTGCGCCCTTTCGCGCAGGGCGCCTGTCATCTCGCGATGTTTAATGAGGATGTAGGGCTGGCTCTGGACGTTGCGGTCGGCGGTGTTGCCAAAGCCTATGCGGGTGTTCTGAACTATCTCGGTGACTATGGCGCCCTTCTGACCGTTTCCGGCGTCGGCCTCGGGGTTCCACCAGGTGTAGGTGGCGCTATCGCCGTCGACAGCGGCGTTGCGCATGTACTCCTTGAGCAGCCACGGCAGCTTGTTGCGCTCGAACAGTGCCTCGAACTCGGCGTTTATGACGTCGGAGGCGCGCTTGAGGCCGCGGTCGCCTGCGCCGGAGGGCAGGGGCGAGCACTTGAGCTGCAGCTTGTCGCTCGTGATGGAGGCGACGGTAAAGAGGGTGACGCGCTTGAGGAAGTTGAACTGCGGCGTGGGCAGACCGTTGGACTCGACGCCCTCCCACTGCTTGCCGATAAAGAAGTTTTCATTGACCCTGACGGTGTCGTCGAGCTGGATGCTGTCGTTGTAGGCGAGCATCTTTTCGTACTCGCGCCAGACCGAATCTGCGGTCAGCTCCTTCGGCTTCATGCTCAGACCTCCTCTCCGGGCCTGCGGCGCATGTCGGACTGGCCGTAGTTGAGGATACCGGCGAGGGCCTCCTCGAAGCGGCGCTGTTCACGCATGGCGCGCTCGCGCAGCTCGTTCAGCTCGGCCTCGGGCGGGGCGGCGGGCGGCCTGAGTGTTTCGCAGTCCTCGAGCGCCCTGAGACAGCGCGAGAGCGAGAAGGCGGCTGTCACGCTGGCCGCCGCGCATATGAGTGCGGCGATGAGCAGAATGATCTCCATGTTTACCTCCTGTATGATCAAAATTTTAGATAGCTCCGTTTGGGGTCGCCGCCGGTCATGAACTCATCGTAGTCCTCAAGCGGCTCGCCCTCGTCGTCGCGAGCGGGTGCGGCAGGGGCGTCCTCGGCGGCGAGTGTGCGGCTAATGCAGTAGTAGCGGACGGCGTCGACGCGGTGGGTGACGTCGTGCGGCTCCTTCGCGCAGTCATTGGGGTCGCGCTCGTCGGCCTGGATGTCGCGCAGGTCCTCGATGGTCTCGCGGCAGCTTTTGAAGAACATGAGCATGGGCTTTTCGTCCCCGCGTTTTGCGAGGGCCTCGCGGATGAGCATGTGGCCCTGCACGCGGTTGTTGTCGGCCTTCACGATGGGCACGCCCGAGTCCATGAATATCTCGGCCATGGTACGGCCCGTGTCTTTCTGGCGGTTCCACATGTCGGGCGGGGCGAAGGTGGCCTCGATGCGCTCGCCGGGCAGGGTGTGTGAGAGCATGGCTTCGGCGGCCTCGCGGACTATGAGGCCGGGCGCGGAGTATTCGCGGTACATCCAGCTGCGCCCGTCCGCGTCCACGGCAAACCAGGCACAGGCGAACATGTCGAGGCCGTAGTCGAAGGCCCTGTAGCGCTTCCAGGAAAGCGGGATGGGGAAGGGTTCGGCGAGGTTGCCCGTGCCGGCCAGCTCGGGGAAGTAGTTGCCGCCGAGCGCGTCCCACTCGCCGTAGCGATAGGCGCGGCGCAGGTTCTCCGGCATGGAGGAGAGCATACGCACATAGGCAGGCGAGGAGCGGAGCAGCACGGTGTTGTCCTCAACGGTGGCGGGGATGAACACGTAGTCCTCCGGGTCCTCACTGGCCTCGGGATTGTCCGGGTCGCTGATGAAGTCTCGGTCGATGAACAGGCGCTTGACCCAGCGATGGCCGACACCGCCGGGGTTGCAGGTGATATACATGCGCTTGGGGAAGTCGTTCACGCCGCGGAGCAATCCGCCGAGGAACTGGAAGGCGCGCCAGGTGAACTGCGTGGCCTCGTCGATGAAGATCCAGTCGTACTCCTGTCCGTTGTACTCCAGCTCGGAGGCCTCCCCGGTCCAGTGGCCGAAGTGGATGAGGCTGCCGTTTTTGAAGTAGATGGAGTGGAGCGAGCCGTTGTAGGAGCAGAACTCGGTGTTTATCATTTTGAGCATCGGCTCTATGTGGTTTGACTGGAGCTCGGGATAGGTACGGCGGAGGATGAGGATGCGGATGCCGGCGTAGTTGTAAGCGCCGAGCAGGGCTTTGGTGCGCACGGCCCAGGTTTTGCCGCCGCCCTTTGCGCCGCCGTAGGCGGTGTAGAGCTTGCGACTTTTGAAGAACAGCTTCTGCTTGGGGTTGGCCTCGCCGGGGTCCCAGACATATTCTCCCGTCATTCTGCGGCCCCGTCTCCGACGCCCTCGAGCCTGATAACGAGGCGCTTTTCAGCGCCCTGACCGGCCTTGTCGGCATATCCACCGTTCTTCTCCTGCTTGAGTGCGTTCATGCAGCCCGTGGCGCGGCCCGACTCGGTGACCATCTGATTTTCGAGCCAGTCCATGCGCCTGAGCCTCGCGCGTTCCAGCTCGGGGCGGTAGCGCTCGTCGGCGAGATAAGCAGCGTATTCCTCCTCGGTCAGTCCGAGCTCAAGCAGCAGACCGGCCTCCGTGGGGAAGCGCCCTTCGGCCTCTCGCCCGGCAAAGTAGCGCTCTATGCGTTCCCTGAACCTTTTTGCGGATTCTCTCCTGTCACATGCCACAGCCTCACCTCCAGCCTGTGTGCAAATATACAGACTTTCGCGCAAAGCGTAAGTGCAAAAACAAAAAAATTTTTCATAAAAAGAGACCCGCCCGGGCGGAAGCCCGGACGGGTCGTGAACTTTTATAGGGAACTCAGAACAGATGGACGTTCGCAATAACGGCGGAGAAGACTATTGAGACGGTGGAGCAGAGCTTGATGAGGATGTTGAGGCTCGGACCCGAGGTATCCTTGAAGGGGTCGCCCACGGTGTCGCCAATGACGCCGGCCTTGTGGCAGTCGCTGCCCTTGCCGCCGTGGTGGCCGGCCTCTATGTACTTCTTTGCGTTGTCCCAGGCGCCGCCGGAGTTGGACATGAACACGGCCATGCCGAAGCCGCAGACGGTCGTGCCGGCCAGCAGGCCCACGACGCCCTCGACGCCGAGGATGAGGCCTGTGATGATGGGCACTATGACGGCCAGCAGCGCGGGCAGGACCATGGCGCGCAGCGCACCGCTGGTACACAGGTCGACGCAGCTCTCGTAGTCGGGTTCGGCCTCGCCCTCCATGATGCCCGCGATCTCGCGGAACTGGCGGCGGACCTCGATGACTATGTGCTGGGCGGCCTTCTGCACGGCGCTCATGGTGAGCGCGCCGAAGACAAAGACCAGCATTGCGCCGACAAAGAGGCCGACGAGGACGGCGGGGTTGGTGACAGAGAGGTCTATCTGTGCGCCGCCCATGGCGCTCTCGGCGACCTCGACGTAGCTGACGAGCAGCGCCAGCGCGGTGAGCGCGGCGGAGCCGATGGCAAAGCCCTTGCCGGTGGCGGCAGTGGTGTTGCCGAGGGAGTCGAGCGCGTCGGTGCGCTCGCGGACCTCCTCACCGAGACCGCTCATCTCGGCGATGCCGCCGGCGTTGTCGGCGACGGGGCCGTAGGCGTCGGTGGCGAGGGTGATGCCCAGGGTGGCCAGCATGCCGATGGCGGCTATGCCTATGCCATAAAGCCCGTTGTTGAAGGAAAGAGTGTAGGCCTCGGAGTTGGTCACGAGCGAGCCGCCGGCGGCTATGAAGCTGACGATGACCGCGACGCCGACGATGAGAATTGGGGCGGCGGTGCTGACCATGCCGAGGGAAATGCCGCCGATGATGGTAGTAGCAGCGCCGGTCTCGGTCGCGTCGGAAAGGGCCTGCGTGGGCTTATATGTGTCAGAGGTGTAGTACTCGGTGACATAGCCTATGGCGCATCCCGCGGCGAGGCCGCAGAAAATGGAGATGAGAATGCCGACCCAGCTCGCGCCCTCGACGTCCTTCATGACGAACCAGGTGAGGGGAATGCAGAGCACGGCGCAGAGCGCGGCGGCGAAGTAGGTGCCGGTGCGCATGCTCTTGAGCAGCTCGCGCTGGGAAGCTTGCTCGCCGGTCTTTATCATAAACGAGCCAATGAGCGAGCAGATGACGCCGACGACGGCGATGGCGAGGGGCAGGAATATGCCGTTCCAGCCGTAGCCCGCGGAGGCACCAATGGCGAAGGTGGCGAGGATGGAGCCGACATAGCTCTCGTAGAGGTCGGCACCCATGCCGGCGACGTCGCCGACGTTGTCGCCTACGTTGTCGGCGATGGTGGCGGGGTTGCGCGGGTCGTCTTCGGGGATACCGGCCTCGACCTTGCCGACGAGGTCAGCGCCGACGTCGGCGGCCTTGGTGAAGATGCCGCCGCCCACGCGGGCGAACAGGGCCGCGCAGGAAGCGCCCATGCCGAACATGACCATCGTGTTGGCAATGGTGGTGGAGTCGCACTGGAAGCCGTATTTCAGGATGAGGAACCATACGGAGACATCGAGGATGCCCAGGCCGACGACGGTGAAGCCCATGACGGAGCCGGAGGAGATCGCGACGCGAAGTCCGCGGTTGAGGCTCTCGCTGGCGGCGTTGGCGGTGCGGGCGTTGGAGGACGTCGCTATTCTCATGCCGATGAAGCCCGCAAGGCAGGAGTAGAATCCGCCGGTGACGAAGGCGAAGGGCACGAACTTGGAGACGAGGCCCGCTCCGTTGTACAGCGGTACGAAGGCGAGCACGGCGAGCACGGCCGCGATTATAGCGAAGATGACGCCTACGGTCTTATATTGGCGCTTGAGGTAAGCGTTAGCGCCCTTGCGAATGGCCGCCGCTATCTTCTGCATGGTCGGCGTGCCCTCAGAATACTGCTTAACTTTCCTGGCCTGGCTGTAGGCAAAGAGCAGCGCAATCACCGCTCCGACAACGCCTATCCAGAAGAAATTCTCCATACGTCCATCACTCCTAAAGAAAGTACTAAACAGGCCGTGTGACCGGCCTCTAAAACATTCTAAACCAAGTTGACGAATAAATCAAATAAAAAGTACAAAAAATACACAAATTTCTTAGAAAATTTCGCACGAAATGCACAAAACGTCTGTAATGTTTAGGATGTTCAAGACGGCCGAATCGTTGATTTTGACGGATTTGCCGGGAGATATGCGGTACAAAGCTGTAAATTAAAACGGAGGACTTTACAGCGTCTTAGGGGAGGTGGTAATCTATTGGAAACTTGTAAGGGGGAGTGATGGGATGAAAAAAGCGTGGATAGCGGGGCTGCTGCTCCTGACACTGGCATTGACGGGCTGCGGGGCGGAGCCTGCGCAGCAGAGCGCCCTGCCCGTGCCTGTAGTGACGGGTGCGGATACACAGACTCCGGAGCCGACAGAGACGTCCCTGCCGCAGGTGCTTCCAGGTTCGTCGGAGACTAACCTGTCGTACAGCGCACTGTACCCGGCTTCGTCGACGGACATGACGTCGCAGCTGCCGTACTCTCTGGGCGAAGGGTTGGAGCTGACTAGGATAGGCAGATACAGCGGCGCGAATATCAGCTCGGGGAAGCAGGAGCAGGTGCGCGACGTTTTCGCGGTGACGGTGCGCAACTCGGGTGCTCTGCCTCTGACGAGGGCGGAGTTCACGGTGACGACGAGCGAGGGCACGGCGAGCTTCGAGGTCGAAGCCCTGCCCGCCGGAGCGTCGGCGGATATCTGCGCCGCGGAGGGCGGAGACATCGGCACGGGCGGCAGTTTTGCGGGGGCCGGGCTGACGAGCGCGGTGTTCGCCGACGGGCCGGGGCCGGAGAGCCTCGAATACGAGTACGCCGAGGGCGAGATACAGGTGACGAATACCGGCGCGGATATCGAGGAAGACATCGTCATTAGCTGCCGCGTGAGCGCAGGCGGGAACTATCTCGGCGCGGGGGCGATAGAACTGCGCCTTGAGGGCGGCCTGGCCTCCGGCGAGACAAAGGCGGTCGAGGCCCCGATATACAGCGGCCTGACGCTGGAAGTCGTGGGCGCGAGGACGGAGTGAACGGGACGCCTGTTCACAGTAAGTTTACAATTAAAGACCGAAAAAACAGCCGCCGTGATACAGAAATGATACACGGCGGCTGTAAAATCAGGTGCAGGAAAGGCGATGGGAGGCGGAGACATGCGCAGACGGCTGATATTTCTCCTGGCGCTGGCCATGCTCGCGGGCCTGGCGGGCTGCGGTGCGGAGCCGGAGACGGCGCCGGAGCTTGCGTCGGACGGCAGGCGGATACTGACGCTGGGCATTGTGAACTCGGTGCCCGAGGCGCGGGTGCTTGCGAGTCTGTTCAACGCGCAGAATAAGGAGTACAAGATCAAGATAGAGGAATACAAGTACGGCGGCTCGGGCAAAACGCCGGACGACCTGACACTGGAGCTTGCGACGGGGAAAGCGCCGGACATTCTGGTGACGGAGACGGACAAGAGCTTTGAGAGCGCACAGACCTCTGGTATGTTTGTGGAGCTCTCGGGGTTGCTGGACGAGCTTGCGCCGGAGCTCGTGCCCTGCATGTATGAGGCGCTCAAGGCGCAGGACGCGGTGTATGCGCTGCCCTATGAGTTCGAGGTTTGGACTTTCCTGACGCAGCCGAGCCGGGTGAACGGCCGGGAGAGCCTGACTATGGAGGAGGCGGAGCAGTACGCCGCGCGGCTGGGCGAGGGCGCCAAAGTGTTTCAGCAGTGGATGACGCGCACGGAGCTGTTCAAGCGGGTGGTGAGCTTTGCCGCTGGGAAATACATAGACTGGGAGACGTCAAGCTGCGACTTTGAGAGCGAGGGCTTTCTGGAGCTGCTCGAGCTGTGCATGGAACAGCGCGCGGACGACTCGCCCTATCCCGAGGAGCGGCTCTGTCTTCTGGAAAGCTGCCTGCTGACAGCAGAAAACTGGTTTGGCGGCGGCATACAGCTGGCCTGCGGCGAGGACTGCTGCTTCATGGGTTTCCCGGGGCAGGAGGACGGAGCGCAGAGCTGGCTCACGACGGGCATGTGCTTTTACGCGACAGCAGAGGGCTATACCGAGGGCACGATGGAGTTTCTGCGCTTCGTCCTTGGCCCTAAGGCTCAGGAGCAGTGCGAGAGCTTCCCAATGCTGCAAAGCGAGCTGGACGAGCGGCAGGAGACGGCGGTGCTGACGGGCCTGCACAAGAGTTCGGACGCCGACAGGCTCTACGGCCTGCTGAACTCTGGCCTTGCCAGTGAGAACTGTCCGCCAACGATAACTTCGATGCTCATAGAGGAGGCCCAGGCATGCTTTGCTGGTGGCTGCACACCAGAGGAGGCGGCGGCAAGGATGCAGGACCGCGCCAAGACTTGGCTCTCAGAGCACAGCTGACGCCCCTGCGGTTTCGCTGGAGGTACGATAACAGACACGCTGTGGGGGTCGTCGTTCCCGTCCGGTGCTGCGGTTTTGCGCAGCGTCGGTACAATGCGAAAAAATCCGCGCGCCGGAGGCGTGCGGCAGGATCGTCGGGTACGCCGCCTCCCTGCGGAGGGAGGCTTTTTTACCAATTCGGAATCGTGGGTTTGCCAGCCACAAAGGCTCCCCTTGCGCAGAGGAGCCTTTCGCTTTCTGCAACAGAGCGGCCGGCTCCTGCTCAGTTGTGGAAAAATGCCACGGCTATGGCGCCGGGGCCGCCGTGGGTGCCTATGACCGAGCCAATGGCGCTCACCGGCAGCTCGCTCGCGTGGCCCGCCCAGAGGTGCGAGCTGTCCCGCACGTACTTCTGAAGCAGCGCGTCAGACAGGCCCGTATACCCCAGCATCAGCGGCATTGTGAAATCTACCCCGCCGCTCTTTGTGATGAACTCCGTCAGCAGATTGTTCCCGTTCTTTGAGCCTCTGGCCTTGCCGACAAGCTGTACCTGACCTTCCCTTATCGTCACAACCGGCTTTATCGACAGGATACCGCCTGCAAAGGCCACCGCCGACGAGATGCGCCCGCCGCGCTTCAAATACTCCAGCGTGTCCAGCAGGGCAATGACGCTTATCCGCTCGCGCTCCCGCGTAAGCCGCTCCGCAAGTTCCGGCGCCGTCATGCCACCCGCCGACAGCCGCATCGCCAGCCGTACCAGTATCTGCGCCCCTATCGAAGCGCTCCGGCTGTCCACTACATGCACACGCCCCTCGAACCGCTCCGCCGCGATCATCGCGCTCTGGTACGTCCCGGACAGGTCTGCCGATATCGTGACCGCCACCACGTCGTCGCCCGCGTCCACCGCCTCCGCAAATTTCGCCTCAAACTCCGCAGGCGAGGGCTGGCTCGTCGTCGGCAGCACGTCGCTCTCGACCAGCTTCTCGTAAAACTCCCTCGGCGTTATCGTCACGCCGTCTATGTACTCCTCCGTCCCGAACCGCGTCTTCAGCGGCACGATGCCAAGCCCCAGACCTACGGCCTCCCACGGCCCGAAATCCGAAGTCGAATCAGTAACTATCCTTATTCCCATTGCCTTTTTCCTCCCGCAGATGTTGAGCAGTCAACAAACCTTAGCACAAAATTGTTGACTTGTCAACATCTTTGCTGTAAGCTGTGCTCGGCAAGGGGTGTTTTTTATGTACATGGACAGGTTCAGGGAGTTCAGCTCCCTTATTTCGAGAACGGAGAAGGCGTTGCAGAAGGCGAAGGCTGAATATGTACGCGGCTATGGGCTGCGCGGGGTGCATGTGTCGTGCCTGCTTGCACTCTACGAACGGCCTGAGGGGCTTCCCGCCACGGAGCTGGCCTCGGTCTGCGGCGTGGACAGGGCGCAGGTCTCCCGCGTCGTGTCGGAGCTTACCGAGATGGGCCTCATCTCCGGCGAGGCCGGCGGCCAGAGGCGCCGTTACCGCTCGCCGCTCCTGCTCTCCGACGAGGGGCGCGAGGCAGCGTCCCAGATGGCCGGCATCGTCTGCGACAAGCTCCGAAGCGTCAGCGGCGATATCCCCGAGGACGATCTTGCCGTCTTCTACCGCGTCCTGCGTCTCATTGCCGAGCGGCTCGAGGGCATCTGAGGCTCATCTGTGCAGGCGCCTTTCCAGCTCGCGTCTCATGCGCGGGGGCGTGCCCTGCCTTATCCACAGGTCCAGCGCCCAGGTCGCCGCAGCGCAGCCCAGCAGTATGGGTACGACTATCACCGTATATCGGCCGCCGCAGACAAGCTCCGTCGTCAGCAGCAGGAGGCAGACGCCGAACAGCAGCCTCGTCGCCCGCGCCGCGAGGCCGTCTTCGACCGGTACCTTTTCAAATATGCCCTTCCAGGCCAGACGGAGGGACGCGAGGACTATCAGGCTCCAGGCCCTCCCACTGGTGCAGAGGTTTATCATTACACACAAAGCCCCCGCGAACATGAACGCCCTGAGTGCTGCCCGGCGCAGCTTCGGGGCGTTCAATATTTTCTGCCCCGGCACGGGGTAGCTTATCTTCACATCAGGCGCCATAGACCATGCTCCCGCTCAATTCAACGCTCAGGCCGGCCGCCTCGAGCAGCTCCAGCAGCCGCGTCTCGAAGGCCGGGTCCTCTGTCAACTTCGTTATCGTCAGCGTCGCGCGCTCGCCCAGAGTCACCAGCGCGCAGGCCGCGCGGCTCTGCTCTCCAGTGCCCAGCACGAAGTCCAGCGCCTCCACGTGCTTTGCCGTTTCCGGCGGCAGCTCCGCCCGGCCCAGATTCGACAGCGTGCTCGTGAAGGCTCGCTCGCCCAGCAGGCCGTAGGCAAACCGCGCCGCCGGGCGCTTAATCAGCAGCGGCACGCCCCCGAGCGCGCGCACCGTCGCTGCAGTTTGCGCCAGCATGGCGCGCATCGCACCCTCCGAGGCGTTTTCCCTCAGCTGCGCCGATATCTGCGGCAGGATGTCCCCGGCGCGGCCCGCCTCCTGCCAGGGCGTGCTCACCGCGCAGTACATGGAAAAGTTCCTCAGCGTCTTTGAAGGGCAGAACTTGCGCATGTTCACAGGCACCTGTATGCGGATATCCCCGCGGCTCTCATCCGAGGCGTCGTGCGCAGCCTCGGTCATGAAGGCCAGAATGAGCGCCGTGACGCTCGCCTGCCGCTCCCGCGCCGCCTTCTTAAGCTCCCCGGCGTCGAGGCCGAAGTGCAGTATCCGCGCCGGGCGCTGCTTCGCCTGTTTTCCCCGGAGCCGCACCGCCGGCCTTCCCGCGAAGCCCCCCTGCGCTTGCCCGCACTCTGCCGCAAAGCGTTTGAAGGCGTTTTCGCTCTCCTCGCCGTCCGGCTCCGCCTCCTGCGGCACCGGCGTCTGTCTGATGTCCCCGCGAAGGCGCAGGTACTCCGTGACGAGCGCCGTCAGGAA
Source organism: uncultured Eubacteriales bacterium (assembly GCA_900546615.1). Lineage (GTDB taxonomy): Bacteria > Bacillota > Clostridia > Oscillospirales > Oscillospiraceae > Scatomorpha > Scatomorpha pullistercoris. Next base: position 11,975 of record URDJ01000033.1, read on the forward strand.
CCTCAGCCCGCCCGTGCCGTCCGTGAGGATGTGGAAGAACTCCACGCTAACGCGGTTTTTGTAATACATCACGCGGAAAGCCTGAGAGCCGCCGCCCGAGATGTCCATGGGCGCGCAGGGCAGCTCCGTCTCGGGACTGACCTCGAAGCGTCTGTTCACGTCCTCGATATAGTGCCAGAACAGGCCGCACCTCACCCGCGTCGCAAAAAACGGGAAGCGCGGGAGCGTGAAGTGCAGCGCCGCCTGCAGCAGCTCCGGCTCCACCTCGCCGTCCAGATACGCCGAAAGCCTGAACACCGACATCCAGCCGTCCGTCATCGACATGGGATAGATCTTCGCCGCGTCGTCCAGCGGGTACCAGCGGTCCGGCCGCCTCAAATAGAACTCGCCCAGCCGCGCGGGGTCGAGGCGCTCCGACGCCTCCCGGGGCGCGAGGCCGTCCCGGGTAAGACGCTCAGCGGCCATTCGGAAGTCCGTGAGCATGGCAGACCTCTGCTTCTTCGGCAGGTCCAGCCGGGCGTTCAGAGCGTAGAGGAGCCTCGCAAGCTCCGCGTCCTCCATGGCGACGCTCATACGAACCAATCCCAGGTGCGCCAGTATTCCACGGCCCCGGCCGTCAGCATTGACGTGACCATGGCCGCCGCGGCGAAGACCACCAGCGCCGCGAGCGAGACGATGAATTCAGTTCTCGTCATCCTTTTTCGCCTCCAAGATCTTCTGAACCTCCGCTGCAAAGCGCAGGTACTCCGCCCGGTCGCGCTCAAAGCTCTCCGCACCCAGGCTCGTCAGCTTGTAATACTTCCTCGGCGGGCCGCCGCTCTCCTCCTGCAGATAGGTCGTCAGCAGCCCGTCCGCCTTCAGCTTCCGCAGAAGCGGGTACACCGTGCCGTCCGCTATGTCGATGCTCTGCGAAAGCCGGTCGGATATCTCGTAGCCGTAACAGTCCCGCGCCGAGAGCATCGCCAGCACGCACAGCTCAAGTACGCCCTTCTTATACTGTGGATTCATGTCCGGCCTCCCTCTGTAATTCTTACACTAGTGAATTATATTCAGTAGTGGCGTGCTTGTCAAGAGGCTGCGTAAATTTTTTCAAGGTTCCTCTTGCTTGACAGGCCCTGCGGGGCGGGATATATTGTTTTTATTGTATATGGAGGTGTCTCATGGGACTTGTGTTTGATCCTCTCTCCGCCCGCTTTCCCTCGACGCGGAGAGTGATATACGGCAAAAAGGGCATGGTCTGCTCTACACAGCCGCTCGCGGCCCAGGCGGGGTTGGACATATTGAGGCGCGGCGGCAACGCCATTGACGCCGTCATCGCGGCGGCGGCCTGCCTCACCGTGCTCGAGCCGACCTCGAACGGGCTTGGCGGCGACGCCTTTGCCCTCATCTGGTCGGGCGGCAGGCTGCACGGCCTCAATTCCTCCGGCCCTGCGCCGGCGTTGGCGGACCCGGACTTCCTGCGGGAGAGGTTCGGCTGCGTGCCCAAGTACGGCTGGTATGCCGTGGATGTGCCCGGCATCCCCGCAGGCTGGGCCGAGGCCTCGCGCCGTTTCGGCAGGCTCTCGCTGGCCGAGGTGCTATCGCCCGCCATAGCCTACGCGGAGGAGGGCTACCCGCTCTCGCCCGTTACCTCGCGGCTCTGGGAAAACTCCTTTGTCGCTTACTCCAAAATAGAGGACGAGGCCGGGCTGTTTCAGCCGTGGTTCGACTGCTTCGCCCCAAACGGCCGCGCGCCGAGGGCCGGAGAGCTTGTTTATCTGCCCGGCCACGCCGCGAGCCTGCGCGAGCTGGCGCGCACGGACTGCGAGAGCTTCTATCGCGGCGCGCTGGCGGAGAAGATAGACAGGCACTCGCGCGAGACCGGCGGCTGGCTGCGCGCGGAGGACCTCGCGGCCTTCCGGCCAGAGTGGGTGGAGCCGCTGTCCGTGAACTACCGTGGCTACACCGTCCACGAGCTGCCGCCGAACGGGCACGGCATGGTCGCGCTGCTGACGCTCGGCATCCTCTCAGGGCTGGACATGGGGCCGCGCTCCGCCGAGGACTGCCACAGGCAGATAGAGGCCATGAAGCTCGGTTACGCCGACGGCCTTCGCTATATAGCCGAGCCGAAGTGCATGGAGGTCTCGCCCGCCGAGCTGCTGGACGAGGGCTATCTGGCAAAGAGGCGCGCGCTCATCTGCGACACGGCGCTCGAGCCCGAGCCGGGCGACCCGCGCTCCGGTGGCACGGTCTACCTCTGCGCCGCGGACGGTGAGGGGAACATGGTCTCGTGGATACAGTCGAATTACATGGATTTCGGCTCCGGCATCGTCGTGCCCGGCACGGGCATCGCCCTGCACAACAGAGGCTGCAACTTCAGCCTCGACCCCGCCTCGCCCAACTGCATGGCCCCCGGCAAGCGGCCCTATCACACGATAATCCCCGGCTTTCTCACTAAGGACGGCGAGGCAGTTGGACCTTTCGGCGTCATGGGCGCCTTCATGCAGCCGCAGGGCCATGTGCAGGTCATCATGAACGCTATCGACTACCACATGAACCCGCAGGAGTCGCTCGACGCCCCGCGCTGGCAGTGGGTCGGAGGCAAAAAGATAGAGCTGGAACCCGCCTTCCCCTCCGACTTCGCCGCGGAACTCCGGCGGCGCGGGCACGAGGTCGCCGTCGGCGACCCCATAAACTTCGGGCGCGGGCAGATCATCTGGCGGGACGAGTACGGCGTCCTCTGCGGAGGTACCGAGCCGCGCGCCGACGGCTGTGTCGCTGCATGGTGAAGGCTTTTGCCTTCAAAGCGGCTTTTTGCCCCGGAAGCGGCATAAACCCTTGATTTTTTCATATTTTTAGTGTAGAGTAGTCATTCGGCGTCTTGAAGCGCCCGATTGGGGGTATATCTTTGTCAGAACCCAAAAAGCAAAACTACCTGCACGGCGCTGCGATACTTGCGGCCGGCGTTGTCATCATCAAAATACTCGGCGCAATATACAAGATACCGCTTGGGAATATCCTCGGCGATACCGGTATGTCGCATTTTCTCGTGTCCTACAACATCTACGGTGTTTTCCTCACGCTTGCGACCGCGGGCCTGCCCGTGGCGCTCTCGAGGATGATATCCGAGGCCAACACCATGCACCGCCCGGCGCAGGTGAAGCGTACCTTCTCCGTAGCGTGGTGTACATTCTTCGTGCTGGGCCTCGTCTGCACGCTCGTCATGTTCTTTTACCCCACCGAGCTTGCGGTGCTGTTCCGCGACCCGGGCGCTTCGCAGAGCATTAAGGCCCTCGCCCCGGCGCTGCTGCTCGTCTGCCTGACCAGCGCCTACCGCGGCTATTGCCAGGGCCACGAGAACATGAAGCCCACCACAGTCGGCCAGATATTTGAGGTGCTCTTTAAGGTCCTCACCGGGCTTGCACTTGCCATCTGGCTTAAGAACATCGGCAAGAGCCTTTCCATAGTCTCCGCCGGCGCCATCTTCGGCGTCACGGTCGGTTCTCTGGCGGCGCTCGCCTACATGTTCATATATAAAAGACGCAATTACACAGCCGTCATAGAAACAGCTGATGCGCCGGACAGCAGCTGGCAGATATTTAAGAACCTGCTGCGCATAGGCATACCGATAACCCTCGGCTCCTCCGTGCTTTCGCTGCTCAACGTCGTGGACTCGGCGCTCTGCCTCGGCAGGCTGCAGGACGCCGCCGGCTTCAGCGCCGCCGACGCCACCGTGCTCTACGGCATTTACGGCAAGGCCCAGACGCTTTACAACCTCCCATCGGCCTTTATCACCCCGCTGACCATATCGGTCGTGCCCGCGATCGCCGCCTGCCGCGTCACCGGGCGCAGGCGCGAGGCCTCGGCGATAGCCGAGAATTCCCTGCGTATTTCCACCGTCATTGCCCTGCCCATGGGCGTGGGTCTCTCGGTGCTCTCTTACCCCATCATAAACGTGCTCTACCCCAACAGCAACGCCGCGGGGCCGGAGCTGCTCGCATGGATGGGCATCGCTTCCTTCTTTGTCTGCATGGCTCTTATCATGAACGCGATCATGCAGGCGAGCGGGAATGAGCGCTACCCAATTTACTCCATGCTTATAGGCGGCGCGGTGAAGATCGCGCTCAACTGGTGGCTCATAGGCGACCCGGGCCTGAACATACTTGGCGCGCCCATCGCGACCCTGTGCAGCTACGCCGTCATGTGCATTGCCGACTATCTTTTCCTCTGTCGGGTCATGGCCGACAGGCCCCGGCTGGGCAGAATACTCATAAGGCCGGTCCTCAGCTGCGCGGCCATGGGTCTGTCCGCCTGGGCGGTCTACGGTCTTGCAATCCGCTTCATAGGCGGTCCCGAGCCGGGAAGGCTTATGCTCGCCGTCTGCATGCTCGCCGCCATAGCCGTCGCCGCCCTCGTCTATCTCGTCCTTGTTGTGCTGACGAAGGCCGTCACATATGAGGACATGAAGCTCATACCGAAGGGCGAGAAGCTGGCAAAGCTCCTGAGGATAAAGCCTTGACGGGTGACATAACAAAAAAGCCCGGTTTTTCGGGCCTTTTCTGAGAAAAATACACTTGCGGAAGGGGTTATAGTGTGGTAGATTTTGTGTGCAAAGACAGCTATGACCTCAAGGACTTTATAGACCTTATCGACTATCTGCGCTCGCCCCGGGGCTGCCCGTGGGACAGGGAGCAGACGCATGAGAGCATCCGGCGCAACGTGCTGGAGGAGGCCTACGAGGTCTGCGAGGCCATCGACGAGGGCAGCCCCGAGCACATTTGCGAGGAGCTGGGCGACCTGCTCATGCAGGTCATATTCCACGCGAGCATGGCGAAGGACGAGGGCCAGTACGACATGGACGCCATCGCCGACATGGCCTGCAAGAAGCTAGTACACCGGCACCCGCATGTTTTCGGCACCGTGAGCGCCGAGACGCCCGACAAGGTGCTCGAGAACTGGGACGCGATAAAGCGCGCGGACAGGGCGCAGCAGACCGCCGCCTCGGCCATGGACGGCATCTCCCACGGGCTGCCGGGGCTGATGCGCTCGGAGAAAATCCAGAACAAGGCTGCGAAGCTCGGCTTCGACTGGCCCTGCGTCGGCGGGGCGATGGAAAAGCTCCGCGAGGAGGTCGGCGAGCTGCAGGATGGTATAGATGCGGGCGACCTGGAGAATATTAAGGAAGAGCTGGGTGACGTACTCTTTTCCGCCGTGAACGTGGCGAGGTTCTATAAGCTTGACTCCGAGCAGCTCATGCACGCGGCCTGCGAGAAGTTCATAAGGCGTTTCCGCTTCATCGAGGAGGGCGCGGCGAAGCTCGGCCGCCGGCTCGAGGACATGAGCCTCGACGAGATGGAGGAGATATACCAGCAGGCGCGCCATGAGCTGGAGGGCAAGGAGCCTGTTCCGGTCAAACACTGTGAGTAATTTGCACCGAATTGTGGAATAGGAGCAAATCTCGATATATTATTCGATCTCATTTTTCAGGAGGAATACCAATGAATAAGGCAGAACTCATCTCCGCCGTGGCCGAGAAGGCCGGACTGTCCAAGAAGGACACAGAGAAGGTCATAACCGCCACCATCGACGCCATCACCGCCGAGCTGGTCGCCGGTGAGAAGGTCTCGCTGGTCGGTTTCGGCAGCTTCGACGTCAAGACCCGCGAGGGACGCACGGGCCGCAACCCCAAGACCAAGGAGGAGATCTGGATCCCCGCCTCCCGCATCCCCCAGTTCAAGGCCGGCAAGGCCCTGAAGGACGCCGTCGCGAAATAAGACCGTAAACGCCCCCGCTCTAGCCGAGCGGGGGCGTTCCATGTCCGGGGGAGGTGCGGAATGGCCAGGTTTCAGATACCGAAAATACCGGGGACCACGAACAAGACCGAACCTTCTTCGCTCTTGACATTGCACCGCCTCTGATATATACTTCTTTTGCGCTAGCGCACAGATCAGTGAAGGGAGGCGAACAGAATGGCGAAGACCCGTATGAACCATGTCATCAATGTCAATTCATCCGCATTTTCCGGCGGGCCGTCGCGTTCTGCGTGTCTCTGACTGTGCTGTAATTGCGCTTTCTGGATTTTCTGAGCGTGCCCCGGTTTCCGGCCGGGGCACGCTTTTTTGCTTTTGGAGGATATATGAAGGAAGGTAAACTCTCCGGCAGAGATAAGACAAGGCTCATTTGCCGCTTCCTGCGGCCGGTACTGTGGGCATTTGCACTTGGTCTGTTGTTTTCCCTGTTCAGCCAGATATTCAACGCCCTTATACCGCAGATCGTCCGTGTCACCGTGGACTCTGTGCTCGGTATAGAAGAACCGCAGCTGCCGAGCATCATCAGTTCCCTGCTGCCCATCGAGGCCCTGCGCTCCGAACCGGCACGTGCGCTCATTTGGGCCGCCTGCGCCGTTGCCGTTTTCGCTGTGCTCAGAGGCCTTGCTATCTTTGGCCAGCGTATTTTCCTCGCCAAAGGCTCCGAGAGCTTTGTCAAGAGTATCCGCGACCAGCTCTTCTCCCACATTCAGCGCCTGCCCTTTGCATGGCACTCCGAGCACTCGACCGGTGAAATCATCCAGCGCTGCACCTCCGACGTCGAGGTCGTCCGCGCCTTCGTCTGCGACCAGCTCGTTGAGGTCATGCGCACCCTTATACTCATCTGTGTCTACCTCTGGGCCATGTTCGCCATAAACACAAAGCTGGCACTGGTTTCACTTGCCTTTATGCCCGCAGTCGCGCTCAGCTCCGGCCTGTTCTACCGCAAGATCGGTTCCCGCTTCAAGGTCGCAGACGAGGCAGAGGGAGAGCTCACCACCATGGTGCAGGAAAATCTCACAGGCGTACGAGTGGTCCGCGCCTTCGGCCGGGAAAGCTTCGAGCTGGGCAAGTTCGATATAAGGAACAACCGTTTCTCAGAGCTCTGGATAAAGCTCGGCTACGTGCTCTCAGTATACTGGGCTACCGGCACACTCCTGACCTGCCTGCAGGTCATGGTTATCTTCATTCTCGGCGTGGTCGAGGCTGTGAACGGGCAGCTCTCCCTCGGCGGTTTTCTCGTCTTCGTCAGCTACAATTCTACCCTTGCCTGGCCAGTCAGGAGCATGGGCCAGGTGATCTCCGACATGAGTAAGGCCGGCGTATCTATGGACCGGGTCGCTTACATTCTCAGCGCCCGGGAAGAACGTGACCTCCCGGACTCGAAAGATGCACCAATGGACGGCGACATTGCCTTTGCCCACGTCAGCTTCGGCTATGATGGGAAGGACATACTGCACGACGTCTCCTTTACCATCCCCGCAGGCTCCACTTTCGCCATTCTCGGCGGCACCGGTTCGGGCAAGAGCACCCTCGTCCACCTGCTCGACCGGCTCTACGACCTAGGTGATGGTCAGGGAAACATCACGATAGGCGGGCTCGATATCCGGCTCATAAAACGCGAGCACCTGAGGCGGAACATTGGCCTCGTGCTGCAGGAGCCGTTCCTCTTTTCCCGCACCATACGCGAGAATATCGCCATCTCACGCCCCGGCGCCTCCGAAGCCGATATACGCCGCGCTGCGGCTGTCGCGTGCGTGGATGAGGCCATCTCCGAGTTCCCGGATGGCTACGACACCCTGGTCGGCGAGCGCGGAGTGACCCTCTCCGGCGGCCAAAAACAGCGTATAGCCATCGCACGTATGCTGCTTGCGGATCCTCCTGTCATGGTCTTTGACGACTCGCTCTCAGCCGTCGATTCCGAGACCGATTCCAATATTCGCAGTTCCCTGCGCAAATACCTCAAAAACGCAACGGTCATACTTATCTCGCATCGTATCACTACCCTCATGCAGGCAGACTGTATCCTGGTGCTCGAGAACGGGCGCGTCACCGACCTCGGCTCCCATCAGGAGCTGATCTCCCGCCCCGGAATCTACCGCGACATCTATAATATCCAGATGAACAGCGATGACCGGACGCTGATCGAAGAAGGAGGTTCAGGCCATGCCGGCATATGACGAGCAGGAATATACACAGTCCTTCAACTTAAGGACCTGGAAAAGCCTCGGCCCATATCTGCGTCCCCGTCGCCGTGAATTCCTGCTGCTTGTCTGCATGAACCTGCTTACTGCGCTTGTTGACGCCGCGCTGCCGCTTTTTCAACGCTATGCCGTCTCCGATTTTATTGAAGCAGGTTCGCTCTCCGGGTTATGGCCCTTTGCACTCGTTTACCTGGCTGCCATTCTCATACAGTCCTTGGCTGTCATGGGCTTCACCACCTGCTCCATGGCCATAGAAATGAACCTGGGCCGCGACCTGAGACGCAGGATGTTCGTCCATTTGCAGGAGCTTTCCTTCTCCTTCTACAACGTAACTCCGGTTGGGTACCTCATCAGCCGCGTCATGAACGACTCAAACAAAATTGCGGGCATGTTTGCCTGGAACCTCGCCAACATGCTCTGGGCGTTCTGCTATCTCATCTTTGTCCTTGCTTCCATGCTGCTGCTCAACTGGAAGCTGGCTGTCGTCGTCGCGCTGGTGGTACCGGCGGTCGCGCTGCTGACGGCCTATTTCCAGAACCGTATACTGTTCTGGAACCGCCGCGTACGCAAGCTGTTCTCTCGTGTCACCGGCTCCTACAACGAGGGTATAACAGGAGCAAAGACCTCAAAAACACTCGTGATAGAGGACGCTAATGACGCCGAGTTCATCTCGCTCACTTCAGATACCCGCGCGAGCGCGATCAAAGCAGCGAAGCTCGGAGCAGTGTACATACCGCTTGTTCTCTTTTGCTCTACCCTTGCCGTAGCTATCGTGCTGTATCAGGGCGGGCGCATGAGCCTCGACGGATTGCTCGGCCTGAGCACTCTCTCTGCCTTTGTCGCCTATGCCGTTGGGATCTTCGAGCCTGTGCAGATCCTCGCCGAAGGCCTCGCGGAATTCATCTCCCTGCAGGCCAATATCGAGCGCGTTACCGGCCTGCTCGATACCCGGCCCAGCGTCCAGGACTCCGAGGCCGTGCTTGAAAAGTACGGCGACAGCTTCAAACCGAAACGTGAGAACTGGGAGCCGATACGCGGCGACATCGAGTTTTGCGACGTGACCTTCCGCTATCCCGACGGTGGAGAGGATGTGCTCTCGCACTTCGACCTCAAGATACCTGCCGGCACTACTGTGGCCATCGTGGGGGAGACCGGCGCGGGCAAGTCCACGCTCGTGAACCTTGCCTGCCGCTTTTTCGAACCGACGGGCGGTCAGATACTCATAGACGGCGTGGATTACCGCGAGCGGAGCCAGCTCTGGCTGCATTCCTCGCTTGGCTACGTCCTTCAAAGCCCGCACCTTTTCTCCGGCTCGCTTCGGGAAAACATACGCTACGGCCGGTTGGACGCCACGGATGAGGAGGTCGAGGCCGCCGCGCGCGCCGTCTCCGCCGACGTGGTCGCAGAGAGGCTCGAGAACGGCTGGGACAGCGACGTGGGTGAGGGTGGCGACAGGCTTTCCACCGGCGAGAAGCAGCTCGTCTCCTTCGCTCGGGCGGTGCTGGCCGACCCGCGCATCTTTGTCCTCGACGAGGCCACCAGCTCCATCGACACCCAGACTGAACAGCTCATCCAGGACGCGATAGGGCACATATTAAAGAACCGCACGAGCTTCATCATCGCCCATCGGCTCTCGACCATCCGCCGGGCCGATCTCATTCTCGTCGTCCAAGACGGGAAGGTCGTCGAACGGGGCACCCATCGCGATCTGCTGCTCCGGCACGGCTATTACCACGAGCTGTACAGCAAACAGTTTGCCGAGGAATCCTCAGCCCGAGTGCTGAGGACGGAATAGAAACCGCAAGGCACAGGCTGTGGAGACCCATAATTGTTACCCCCAGCATAGCCGCAAGGCCTGTAGGGCCCATCGGCGCGCGAAAAGGGCGGGGCTTTGTTTGGCCCCGCCCTTTACATATTATTGATTCACTTGCCCAGATAGCTCACGAGCAGTTCCTGCAGCAGCTCGTCTCTGTCGAGACGGCAGATGAGGCTGCGGGCGTTGTTGTAGTTCGTGATGTAGGTCGGATCTTCAGAGATGATATAGCCGACCAGCTGGTTTATTGGGTTGTAGCCCTTGACCTTCAGAGAGTCGTACACGGATGACAGGATCTCGCGTGTCTCGTTCCGGTTGTCAATAGCTGTGAATCTCCTCGTTACATCTTCCATGTCGAACCCCTCCTCGGTCGTTTGGTATGATTGCCTCAACTGAGAAACATTATACCAAAATTCACGGAAGTGTAAAGCTCTGCAATATTACTTTTCGATTACAAAAGCTTCAGCGGATGACCGCACCGTATTTCTCGTGCAGGGCCGCGAGTATCGCCTGTACCGCCTCGTCCGCGTGCGCGTCGGTGAGAGTCTGGTCGTCCGAGCGCAGTACCAGAGAGAAGGCAATGGACTTCTTGCCATCGGGGATACTCTTGCCCTTATAGACGTCGAAGACTTCGCAGCTCTTGAGGTACTCGCCTCCGGCCTCGCGGATGCAGCCTATCAGCTCGCCCGCGGTGAGCGCATCATCGCACACTACAGCGATATCGCGGTTCACGGAGGGGAAGCGCGGCAGCGGGGCGTAGTAGACCTCGGTCACGCGGCTCTCGAACAGAGCGGCAAAATCCAGTTCCGCCGTGTACAGCTCGTCGGCCACGCCGTAGTTCTTTGCCACCAGCGGGTGTATCTGCCCGAAGATGCCGAGCCTGCGCCCGTTCACACTCACCTCAGCGCAGCGGCCCGGGTGGTAGCTCGGGTTGTCCGTCACGGCCCTGTACTCCGCACCCTCTATCCTTAGCGCGTCCAGCAGGGCTTCCACGTCGCCCTTCATGGCGTAGAAGTCCATATCCTCGCCGTAGGCGCCCAGCGTGAGCTGCTTCGGCTCGTCCGCGAGGCCATCCGCGCGCTTCTTATAGATGCGCCCGAAGTCGTAGAGCCGCACGTCCTTGTTACGGTAGTTCCAGTTCCTGGCCAGCACCTCGAGCATGGAGGGCAGCATGGTCGTCCTCATGCAGCTCGTATCCTCGCCGAGCGGGTTCAGGATGCGGATGGCGTCCCTGAGCGGCGAATCCTGCGGCAGCCTTATCATGTCCCAGCCGGCTGGGCTGTAGAAGGAGTAGGTGATGACCTCATCGAAGCCGTCGGCGCGGCAGACCGCACCCAACAGGCGCTCGACCTGCTGCTCCTTTGTGAAGCCGCCCTGCGTCGTGCCCGCGCCCTCCATGAGTGTGCCGGGGATGTTGTTGAACCCGTAGATGCGCGCGACCTCCTCGGCAAAGTCGTTGTTGTGATACTCTCGGCTGATATCGAGCCTCCAGCTGGGCACGGTGACGATGTTGCCCTCGAGGGTGAAGCCGAGGCGCCTGAGTATATTGCGCATTGTGCCGCCGGCGATGTCGGTGCCGAGCACCCAGTTGACCTTCGCTACGTCGAGCGGCAGCTTGAGCGGCTCGGGCGGCGCGGGGAACACGTCGACATAGCCGTCCACGACCTCGCCGGCGCCGAGCAGTTCGACCAGCTCGCAGGCGCGGTTGACTGCGCGCATGGTGAGGTAGGGGTCGAGGCCCTTCTCGTAGCGGGACGAGGCGTCGGTCCTCATGCCCAGCGCGGCAGCGGTGCGGCGGATGGAGGTGCCGTTGAAGTTGGCGCTCTCAAAGAGGACGAAGGCGGTGTCTCCCTCGATCTCGGAGTTCTCGCCGCCCATGACGCCGGCGACGCCGACGGGCTTGTGCTCGTCGCAGATGCAGAGCATGCTGGTGTTCAGCTTGCGCTCGGTGCCGTCAAGGGTGCGGATGACCTCGCCCTCGCGGGCCGTCCTGACGATGATGTGGTCGCCGTCCACGCAGGCGAAGTCGAAGGCGTGCATGGGCTGGCCGTACTCCATCATGACGTAGTTCGTGATATCGACGATGTTGTTGATGGGCCTCATACCCATGGCGGCGATGCGCTCGCGCATCCACTTGGGCGAGGGGGCTATTTTGACGTTCTTGACCATCCTCGCGGTGTAGCGCGGGCAGAGGACGGGGTCCTTAATGTCGATGCGCACATAGTCGGCCACGGTCTTGCCGCCACCGCAGCCTTTGACCACGGGCTCGTGGAGCTTGAGGGGCTTGTTGAAGGTGACAGCCGCCTCGCGCGCAAGGCCGATGACGGAAAGGCAGTCGGAGCGGTTCGGGGTGATCTCGAATTCCACGACATGGTCATCGCGGCCAATGATGGGCCTGATGTCGTCGCCGGGTTTGCATTCCTCCTGCAGGACGAACAGCCCGTCGTCACAGCCGTAAGGGAAGTCGTGCAGGGTGAGGCCCAGCTCCTTGAGCGAGCACATCATGCCCTCGGAGAGCTCACCGCGGAAGACGGTGGTGTGTATCTCTACGCCGCCGGGCAGGACCGCACCGTCGAGCGCAATGGGCACGAGGTCGCCGACCTTCTGGTTCTGCGCGCCGGTGACTATCTGCAGGAGCCTCTGTCCGCCGACGTCCACCTGGCAGGTCCACATGTGGTCGGAGTCGTGGTGGCGGACCATCTCGACTATCTTGCCGACTACTACGTTCCTTATATTCTCGCCGAGAATCTCTGTGCCCTCGACCTTTGAGCCGGAGAGGGTCATGGCCTCGGCAAACTCGCGGTCGTTCTTCTCCTCAAGGCTGAGGTCGACGAATTCAGTGAGCCATTTTCTCGAAAGTTTCATCTTCGCTTACCTCCTCAGAACTGCTCCAGGAACCTGACGTCGTTCTCGAACAGCAGACGCAGGTCGGCTATTTTGAAGCGGCGCATGGCGGCGCGCTCGAGGCCCATGCCGAAGGCCCAGCCGGAGTACTTGTCGGGGTCGATGCCGCTCATTTTGAGCACCTTGGGGTTGCAGACGCCGGCGCCGAGCAGTTCTATCCAGCCCTCGCCCTTGCAGGTGGGACAACCGACGCCGCCGCACTTATGGCACTGCACATCCATCTCGCAGCTCGGTTCGGTGAACGGGAAGTGGTGCGGGCGGAAGCGCGTCACGGTGCCGGGGCCGTACATCTGGACGGCCATGTTGTGCAGCGCGCCCTTGAGATCAGCGAAGGTGATGTGCTTATCGACGACGAGGCCCTCCATCTGGTGGAACATGGGGCTGTGCGTGGCGTCGACCTCGTCCTTGCGGTAGCAGCGGCCGAAGACGGCGGCGCGGATGGGCAGCTTGCGGCTTTCCATGATGCGCGGCTCCATGGGCGAGGTGTGGGTGCGCAGCAGGGTACGGCTGGCCCCGTCCAGATAGAAGGTGTCCGTCCACTCCCTCGCAGGGTGGCCCTCGTCTGTATTGAGGCGATCGAAGTTGTAGGTGGACAGCTCGACCTCCGGGCCGTCGTCTATTTCAAAGCCCATGCCGATGAAGATCTCCTTTATCTCATCGACCACGACGTTCATCGGGTGCTTGTGGCCGGCGCGCTCCTTTTTGCCGGGGAGCGTGACATCGACGGTCTCGGCGCGGAGCTTTGCCTCCATTGCGGCCTCGGCGAGCGCAGCCCTGCGGTTTTCAAGATTCTCCTCGAGCTCGGCGCGCACGCTGTTGGCGAGCTGACCCATGATGGGGCGCTCCTCTGCGGCGAGCTTGCCCATCTGTTTGAGTATGGCGGTGAGCTCGCCCTTCTTGCCGAGATATTTGACCCTGAGCTGCTCGAGTGCCTCGGTGCTGGCTGCCTCGGCGATGGCGGCGGAGGATACCTCTCTGAGCTTTTCCAGCATTTCTTTCATTTTGCTTCTGACTTCCCCTTTCAGTATCGGCACAACAAAAAACAGGCCCCCGTCCACACAGGACGAAAGACCCGATCTTCCGCGGTACCACCCGTACTTCGGCCAAAAGGCCGCTCTTGAAGCTGTAACGGGCTGACCCGCCGGTGATTGGCCGGAGCTCCCGGGCGAACCAGACCCTTAACTGCGCAGGGGGCTTCCAGCCGCCGACCCCCAGTCTCTGGAGCGCATGTCCAGGTCATTTTCCCGTTCACAGCAATAAAATATCTTCAACTGGAATACATTTATAGCACAGCCAAAGCCGGAAGTCAAATGATTTGACTAATTTATTTTAAAAATGTATAATGTTATGCCATGAAAAGCGAGCGAGAAAAATTGAACAAGACGCCGAAGCTGCCGAAGCGCGCGCGGGACAGCTCGAAGCGTGACTACGGTCGGCTGCTCATTCTGGGCGGTTGCCGGGGCTATACCGGCGCGCCGACCTTCGCGTCTAGGGCGGCAGTCAGGGCGGGCGCCGGGTTGGTGTGGCTGGGCGTTCCGGAGAGCATCTATGAGATTACTGCGGTGAAGAACGATGAGGCCATGCCCTTTCCGCTGCCCTGCGACGAGCGCGGCCGCCTTTCTGCGGACGCGGTGCCGGAGGTCGAAGCAAGACTGGAGCACATGAGCTGCCTTGCGATAGGCCCGGGTCTGGGCCGCAGCGCCGGGGTAACGGAGCTGGTGCAGGGCGCGCTCGCCGCCTCGAGGGTGCCGACGGTGGTGGACGCGGACGCGCTTTGGGCGCTGTCGCGGGACATGAGCGTGCTGGAGAACGCCGCCTGCCCCACGGTGCTGACGCCTCACGAGGGCGAGTTCGCCTACCTTGGGGGGCTGCTGAACGGGGACAGAGAGAGCTCGGCGCGCAGGTTTGCGGAGCGCTGGGGCTGTACGGTGGTGCTCAAGGGCCAGGGCAGCGTCATAGCCTTCCCGGACGGGGACTGCGTAGTGAACCCGACGGGTAACCCCGGCATGGCGCGCGGGGGCTCGGGCGACGTACTGACGGGCATCATGGCGGCAATGCTGTGCCAGCTGCCGTTCCGTGACGCGGTGAAGGCGGCGGTGTACATCCACGGCCTCGCGGGCGACCTCGCGGCCGCGGAGCTTGGCGAGTACGGCATGACGCCCACGGATATGATAAGGCTGCTTCCGGCGGCGCTGAAAACACTGACGGAGGAATAAAAAGCATGCGGCGGAGGATAATGGCCGCACTAATGACAGCGCTCCTTCTGCTCCCTCTCGCGGCCTGCGGCAAGGACGCGGCGCGCGAGGCGTTTGAGGCGCTCAGGGTCTCAATGCAGGACGGCAGGGCGGAGCTGACGGCGACGGTCACGGCCTTTGGGGCCGGCGGCGAGCAGACGGAGTACGGCATAAGCTGTGAATCGGACGCGGAAGCGAGCGAGGTGGAGACCACGGCGCCGGAGCTGATAGCGGGCGTCCGGGCGAGGATAGAGGCCGGGAGTGCGAGTATAGAGTACGAGGGCCTGATGCTGGACGCGGGCGAGGCCTCGGAGGGCCTGTCTCCGGTGACGGCGCTGCCGAAACTCTGTGAGGCTATACGTACGGCACACGTGGAGCTGGCCTGGACGGAGGGCGGCGAGAGCGTCGTGAGCCTCGTGCCGGAGGACGAGACGGCAATAACGCTGAGGCTGGACGGAAACGGCTGTCCGGTGTCTGCGGAGTTTACAAGCAGCGGCAGCGGCGAGACGCTCATGCTGTGCAGGATAGAGGGCTTTGCCCTCGGCTGATCGGAAGGCGAGACTATGAGGAACGAAGACAAGAGGACCTGGGCGGAGATAGATTTGAGCCGCCTGGAGCACAATTATAACGAGATACGCCGCGCACTGCCGGAGGGCTGCCGCTTTGCCGGGCTGTGCAAGGCCAACGGCTACGGCCACGGGGCGGTGACGGTGGCCAAAAGGCTCGAGCAGCTTGGCGCGGACTGCATCGCCGTGTCCTGTTACGAGGAGGCGGCGGAGCTGAGGCAGGCGGGGCTGAAAATGCCGATACTGATACTCGCACCCAGCCCGGCCTTCCTTGCGCCGGATATGGCGCGGCTGGACGCGACGCAGACGATAGGGGATATCGACTGCGCACGGGGCATGAGCCGTGCTCTTGAAGGCACGGGGCTGAGACTCCAGTGCCACATAAAGCTGGAGACCGGCATGGGCCGCACGGGCTTTTCCGTGACGAGCGAGGCGGAAATGGCCGGGATCAGGGAGCTGCTCTGCCTGCCCGGACTCGAGGTCACGGGTACGTTCACGCATTTTGCCGTGTCGGACGAGCCGGAGGAGAGCTTCACGCTGGAACAGTTCGGAAGATTTACCTCAGCAGTGGACGCACTGGAAAATGAAACTGGCCGGAGTCTGGGCATCAGGCATTGCGCCAACAGCGGAGCTGTGGTAAACTTCAGGGAGACCTGCCTCGACATGGTGAGACCGGGCCTGCTGCTGTACGGGCTGTACCCGGGCAGGGAGCACGGCGGGCTGGACTTGAAGCCGGTGATGCGGCTGCTCACGAGGGTCGCGGAGGTGACGGAGCACCACGCGGGCGACACGATAAGCTACGGGCGCATCTTCACCTGTGAGCGGGACATGCGCCTCGCGGTCATACCCGTGGGCTACGCCGATGGCCTGCACCGGAGCCTGTCCGGCAAATTCGACGTTGTGATAAACGGGAAACGGGCGCGGCAGGTCGGGCGGATATGCATGGATATGTGCATGGTCGATGTGAGTGACATGCCCGAGGTCAGGGCCGGGGACATTGTGACGGTGTTCGGCGACGAGCCGGAGGCGACGGAGCTTGCGGAGATCGCGGGCACGATCTCGTACGAGCTGCTATGCGCGATCTCGCCGAGGGTGCCGCGCGTGTATATCGGATGACAAATGAATAAAACGGAGCTCTCCGTGTGAAAATAGAAATGGCGGTATAAGTACCGCTGCCCGTATCGTTACATATAATATGAACGGGCACTATACGGAGAGTGAAGGCAATGCAAAATCCAGTAAGACGCGGAGACATCTACTATGCCGACCTCAGCCCGGTAGTGGGCAGCGAACAGGGCGGCATGAGGCCGGTGCTGATCGTGCAGAACGACACGGGCAACCGGCACAGCCCGACGGTGATCGCCGCGGCGATAACCTCGCAGACGGGAAAGGCCAGACTGCCGACGCACATAGAGCTGTCGGCGCGCAATTACGGCCTGAGCCGTGACAGTGTGATATTGCTCGAGCAGATACGGACTCTGGATAAGTCCCGACTGCGCGAGCGTATGGGCCAGCTCGATGGCCCGACTATGGACAGGGTGAACAGCGCCATAGCCGTGAGCTTTGGGCTGGCGCAGTGAGATAAAGCCCCCCGGCCGTATGGCCGGGGGGACGAGAGCCGGGAGGTACATATGAAGAAGTGGCAGATAGCAGTACTGGTTATAGCGGTAGCGGTTTTGGCCGCGGGCATCGGGGCATACGCGGCGTCGAACTACGGCACGCAGTCGGACCCGCTGGTGGCGATGAGCTACCTTGAGGACGTGCTGCAGCCGAAGATCGAGAGCAGCGTGGACGCGAAGATCTCGGAGGCGGCGAAGGGGATTTCGGGCGGCAACGCGTCGTTTGCGGTGGTGAACCTCGGCGCGGGACAGAGCGTGACGCTATCAGAGGGCGCGGAAGTGGTGCTCAGGAGCGGAGCCTGCGCGGTGACGGGCACGATGGCGGATGTCACGGGAGGCACGGACACCGGCGCGGAGCTGACGATGAATCACCTCTGCCTGGCCTCCAGCACGGTGACCCTCACGGCCGGCGCCGACTCCACCCTGCTCATAAGAGGCGGCTATACGGTGGGCTGAGAGGATCATAGACAATAAAAAACGGGGCGTATCGAAGGATACGCTCCGTTTTGGCTTGTTTGGGGGTACTCAGGCAAGCTCGACCTCGGCACCGACGGCCTCGAGCTGCTTCTTGAGGGCCTCGGCGTCGTCCTTGGAGACCTGCTCCTTGATCTTCGCGGGGACCTTCTCGACGAGAGCCTTCGCCTCGGCGAGGCCCAGACCGGTGATGGCGCGGACTTCCTTGATGACCTTGATCTTCTCGGCGCCGAAGCTCTTCATGATGACGTCGAACTCGGTCTTCTCCTCGGCAGCCGGGGCAGCGGCGGCGGCGCCGGCGGCAGGAGCCGCAACAGCGGCGGCGGATACGCCGAAGGTATCCTCAAGCTCATGTACGAGCTCCGCGAGCTCGAGAACGCTGAGAGCCTTGATCTCCTCGATCATGGCAGTGACTTTTTCGCTGGCCATTATAATTTCCTCCTGATAATTATTTTGTTACCCGAGCGTTATCACTCGGCGGCGGGGGCCTCGGCCTCCGCGCTCTCGTCCTTGGACTCGACAGAGCCGCCGGACTTTTCGACTATCTGGCCCAGAACAACGGCCAGGCTGGTGATGGGCGCGAGCATGGTGCCAAGCACCTTCGCATACAGCGCGTCCTTCGAGGGCAGCGCCGCGATCTCCTCGATCGCCTGCGCGTCGAGTATCTTCCCGTCCATGAACGCGGCCTTGATATTGAACCTGTCGCCCATCTTCTTGGAGTACTCGCTGATGATGCGTATCGGCGCGATCGGATCGCCCTCGCTCGTAGCCATGGACGTGGTGCCGTTCAGGATGGGATCAAGACCCTC
This sequence comes from uncultured Eubacteriales bacterium, assembly GCA_900546615.1. Lineage (GTDB taxonomy): Bacteria > Bacillota > Clostridia > Oscillospirales > Oscillospiraceae > Scatomorpha > Scatomorpha pullistercoris. The sequence continues at coordinate 30,384 of URDJ01000033.1, forward strand.
CAGACCGACCTTGTCGACGGCAAACTTCGTGAGAGTGTTCTTCACGACGCTGTACTGCACGGCGTTCTGCGCCAGCTCACGGCGAAGCT
>URDJ01000034.1 GCA_900546615.1 uncultured Eubacteriales bacterium
GGTTTAAGGAGCCGGTCTTGAAAACCGGTGACCCGGCTACGGGCCATGGGTTCGAATCCCATCCTCTCCGCCAAAATAAGACTGAGGGCTGTGGGGCAGCGGAAAGCGTCCCGGCGCAGGACAGCCTTGAAACGTTTCCTAACCGTATAGTGCTGCCGCTCATGCGCGGCAGGGCACAGTGTACAGCTGCGGCATAGCGGCGCTGCACAGCCTGCTCAGATGAGGTCCTATGACTGGGACGTGAACGACCAGTATCTCATGGAGGACTGTGGCACCTCAGAGGAAAACGGCACACCGCCAGAGGGGATCATGGACTATCCCGAGTATACGGGGTTGTTCGATCTGAGCTGGAAGGAGCACATGACGGCGGAGGATTACGCCGGCCACTGGTCAGCGGGGCACTGGGTCATCGCCTGCGGGCCTGACGGTGTTCAAGCTAAGCGACGAGGTCTTCGACAGGGCCAGGGTATATCCGCTGGGCTGAGGATCATATCCCTCCGCTGTAGGGTGTTGGTACGGTGGAGGGTATATTTATATACAATCTTGCTATAGAATGAGGGATGATAATGTCAAAGTTCAGGGTCATCACTGACGGCTCAGGAGACCTGACACCGGAGCTGATCAGGGAGCGCGATATCACCGTCGTGCCGTTTTACGTTATGCTGGGGAGCGGGGACTATCTCAAGCAGGACGTGGATATCGGCACAAGGGAGTTTTATGAGTGGATGGTGTCACACCCGGGCGTGTACCCGAAAAGCTCGACGCCTTCGACTCAGGATTTTCTGAAGGTGTTCAGGGAGGTCGCGGAGGCCGGTGAGCAGGCTATCTGCATCTGTATAACGGAGAAGTTCTCGAATTCGTACCAGACGGCGAAAATAGCCCTCGAGCTGCTGCACGAGGACTACCCGGACGCGAAGATCGCGGTGTATAATTCGATGGTCAATACGGTCCTGCAGGGACTCTACGTCCTCGAGGCCTGCGACCTGCGCGACGCGGGCTTTGAGCTGGACGAGGCCGTCGACAGGCTCATGGAGATAAGACCGACGGGCAGGATATTCTTTACGATAGGCAGCATGTCATACCTGAGCATCGGCGGCAGGATAGGAAAGCTTGCTGGCAAGGTCAGCACTGTGCTGGGCATCCGGCCGATCATCACGCTGAAGGAGGGCGAGATTTTCCCCTCCGGCGTCTGCCGGGGCAGGGGTAAGAGCCTCGACAAGGTCATAAACGTCTCAAGGGAATACCTGAAGGAGACATTCAGCTCCGCCGATGAGTTGTCCATAGCCGTGGGCTACGGCTATGACTATAACGAGGCCGCTGAGTTCCAGGGCCGTATCAGCGCCCTGCTGGACGAGGTAGGGCTGTCAAAACCGGATATACCCATAAGGCTCATAAGCTCGGTCATTGCCGTGCATACCGGGCCGTACCCTCTGGGCATCGGTGTGCTGAGAAAGGCCAGGCTGGATAAATAAAAAAACGAGCCCCGATGGTGAGAGAGGGGGACTCTCACCATCGGGGCTCTCTCCGTTCTGTTCAGGCGCTCACACTTTTGGGAAGCTCCTGCGGCGCCTCGTAGTAGGACGGATAGCTCTCGACGGGAACGGGGAAGAAGTCGAGACCCAGGGCCTCGCCGCTCGTAGCGTCGATATAGCAGCAGTAGTGCATCTCGTCGGTCGTGAACTCCAGCTCGTACAGGCTGCCGCCATCGAGCAGCTTCTGGGAATCGAAACGGGCGCTCTTGACGTTGGCGGCCTCGAGAGACAGGGTGCGGGCCTGCATCGGGCTTATATAGAGAATGTTCTTTTTCATATTTGTTAGCTCCTTTTCATTTTTAGTTTATGTGCCCATTGTAAAGGGCGATTATTAAAGTAACGTTAAAAGAAAAAGTTATTTTAATAACGATGCTTGAATACTGCTTTCTGCTGACGGGTATAAGGATAGCAGGAGAATATTAACGAGTCGTTAGCGCAGGATTAGAATATCATTAAAAGCGTAAATATTTTTTGAACAGCTAAATTTAATTGTCCTTGCAAAAGGGGACGGAATCTGCTATAGTTTGCGCAGTGAGTTTTTAAGGACCGGTACAGAGAGACCGGCAAAACCGCTGGGAATACCGCGCTGTGGGCGCGGGGCTTTGGTGTGTCTTGCCGGTGAGCGGCAGGGCACTTTTTTGTTGCAGGAAGGGCTGAGTTGCGGAGTGAGGGAAAAGGCAAAGCTCATGGACGAGGCCGCGGTGGGCAGGGCGCTGATGCGGCTGTCGCACGAGATAGCGGAGCGCAACCGCGGGGTGGAGGACGTCTGCCTGGTAGGTATAAGACGTCGCGGCGAGCCGTTGGCGGAGCGGATACGGGACAATATAGAGAAGATAGAGGGCGTGCGCGTACCCTGCGGCAGCGTGGACGTGAGGTTCTACCGGGACGATCTGGAGCGGTTGGCGGACGACCCGATAGTCGAGCGGGCGAGGCTGGAATTCGCGGTGAGGGACAAGACAGTCGTTCTGGTGGACGACGTGCTGTATACGGGCCGGACGGCGCGGGCCGCGATGGAGGCGGTGCTCAGCTGCGGGCGTCCGAAGGCGATACAGCTGGCGGTGCTGATAGACAGGGGCCATAGGGAACTGCCGATACGTGCGGATTACGTCGGCAAGAACGTGCCTACTTCACATACGGAGCTTATAGAGGTAAGACTGCCGGAGTACGACGGAGAGACCGGCGTCTGGCTCATGGAGCTTTGAAATAACATTGTGCGTCTATCCCAATTAAAATACACTACGGAGAGAGGTAAATCGGGAATGAACAAGAAAACCATCGGAAACGAGCCGATCTACGACGCCCGGACGCTGGGCGCGCCGCGGATGCTCGTGCTCGGTTTCCAGCACATGTTCGCCATGTTCGGCGCGACCGTGCTGGTACCCACGCTGACGGGCCTGTCCGTCTCTGTAACGCTGCTGTTCGCCGGCCTGGGCACGCTGCTGTTCCATCTGCTGGCCAAGGGCAAGGTGCCGGCCTTTTTGGGCTCGTCCTTTGCCTTCCTCGGCGGCTACTCGGCGATCGCGCCGATGCTGGAGAACCCGGACGCGCCGGGCGTCTTCAACATCCCCAACACCGAGATGCTGCCCTACGCCTGCTTCGGCGTGGCCTGCGCGGGCCTCGTGTATCTGGTGCTGAGCCTGCTGTTCAAGGTCTTCGGTGTCAGGAAGGTAATGCGCTTCTTCCCGCCCATCGTGACCGGGCCCATCATCATAGCCATCGGCCTGAGCCTGAGCTCCAGCGCCGTGAACAACTGCCAGGCCAGCTGGCCGATAGCGCTGGTCGCCATTCTGGTAGTCATCGTCTGCAACATCTGGGGCAAGGGCATGATAAAGATAATCCCCATCCTGCTGGGCGTCATCGCGTCGTATATAGTGGGCGCCGTCAGCGGGCAGGTGGACTTCACCGCCGTGAAGGAGGCCGATTGGATAGGTCTGCCCGTGGTGTGGAGCGAGACCGTGTTCGGACTGTTCGGCAGCGGCAATGTGGACACCGCAATGCTGGGCACTGCGGCGGTCACGATAATCCCGATAGCGCTCGCCACCATGGTGGAGCACATAGGCGACATGTGCGCCATCAGCTCGACCTGCGAGCGGAATTATATACAGGACCCCGGCCTGCACAGGACACTGCTGGGCGACGGCCTTGCGACGAGCCTTGCGGCGCTGTTCGGCGCGCCGGCGAACACGACCTACGGCGAGAACACCGGCGTGCTCGCGCTCTCGAAGGTATATGACCCGCGCGTTATCCGCATCGCGGCTGTGCTGGCGATCATCTTCTCCTTCTGCCCGAAGTTCGCCGAGGTCGTGCATGCTATGCCGACCGCGACAATAGGCGGCGTCAGCCTGGTGCTTTACGGAATGATCAGCGCCGTCGGCGTGCGCAATGTCGTCGAGAACAAGGTGGACTTCACCAAGAGCCGCAACGTCATCATCGCGGCCCTCATCCTCGTACTGACAATCGGTATCACCTACTCGGGCGTGGGCGGCGTGATGATAGGCCAGATCAAGTTCTCCGGCCTTGCGACGGCGGCTATCGTGGGCATAGTGCTCAACGCGATACTGCCGGGCAAGGACTACGAGTTCGGCGCCGACCTGCAGGGTGACACCAGCGTGAATTTCAAGGTCTGATAAGGAAAAATCCTTGACAATTCTAAAAAATAAGGTATAATTTATTGGCCTGCCCTTAGGGACAGGCCAATATCCTTGCCTGCACGCAGAGAGCGCAGGCCATTAGACCAGAAGGAGGTGCACAAATTGGCGAAAACAAGCGAGAAGTACGAAGTGATGTACGTTCTGAATCCGAATCTCTCGGAGGAGGAGACCGCAGCGCTCGTAGAGAAGTTCAAGGCGCTTGTCGAGCAGAACGGCACTCTTGATGAGATGGAGGAAATGGGCAAGCGGAAGCTGGCCTATGAGATCAACTATCTCACCGAGGGTTACTACGTGCTTGTCAAGTTCACGAGCGGCCCTGAGTTCCCGGCGGAGCTCGACCGTATCCTCGGCATTACGGACGGCGTCATCCGCAGCCTGATCACCAAGAGGCCGGAGTAAGGGGTACGAGGATGCTCAATCACATTGTGATCATGGGTCGGCTCACGCGCGACCCGGAGCTGAGATACACGCAAAGCCAGATCCCGGTGGCCAGCTTCCGTCTGGCGGTAGACAGGGATTTCGGCCGCGGAGAGGAGAAGCAGACCGATTTCATCGACTGCGTTGCCTGGAGGCAGACGGGCGAGTTCGTCTCAAAGTATTTCCAAAAGGGGAGCATGGCCGTTGTTAGCGGCAGGCTCCAGATGAGGGACTGGACGGACAAGGACGGCAACAAGCGCACCAGCGCCGAGGTCGTCGCCGACAACGTGTATTTTGGCGAATCGAAGCGCCGCGAGGGCGAGCCCCGGGACAATTATGGCCCGAGGGACAGCTACGGTTCACGTGACAATTACGGGGCTCGTGAAAGCTACGGCTCACGCGACAATTACGGAGCCCGTGACGGCTACGGACAGAGGGACAGGCAGGAGAGCGCTCCGCGCGGCCCTGCGCCGTCGGCCTTTGCCGAGCTGGACGACGGGGACGGCGAGCTGCCGTTCTGAGAATTAAAAGGGAGGTATAATCTTGGCTTTCGATAACAAGGGACCGAAGAATCGCAAGCGCAAGAAGGTATGCCAGTTCTGCGTGGATAAGTGCACCTATATAGATTATAAGGATGCCGCGAAGCTCAGGAAGTTCATCTCCGAGCGCAGCAAGATCCTTCCGCGCCGCACAACCGGCACCTGCGCCATGCACCAGCGCGAGCTGACCGAGGCCATCAAGCGCGCCCGTCAGATCGCTCTGCTCCCCTACGTCACCGACTGACGCTTAAGGGATAATAAAAAAGACCATGCCCCGGGCCAAAGGCCCGGGGCTGAGTTTTTACTGTATACCGTTCAGATGACGCCGTGGGACTTGAGCCAGGCCTCGATCTCCGGGGCGGAGTCCTTTACCTTGCTGCCCCTGACGGACAGGCCGTCCTCGACCTCGGCCTCGGGGCAGAGACGGCGGATATCGGCCTCACTGCGGCCCATACCGCCCGGGGTGTAGTTCATGCCACTGTGGGAAAAGTACGCGGTCAGCAGCTTCATTCCACAGCCCCCTCCGGCAGAGAATCGTCGCCGAACACCCAGTCGCGCACGTGGATGACCCGGCAGCTCTCCGACCCCGTGCGCACGACGACCTGCGTCAACCCCGCGTTTATGATTAGCCTCTTGCACATGGAGCAGGGCATCGTCTCCTCGAGCAGCTCGTGCGTCTTGGCGTCGCGGCCGACCAGATAGAGCGTGCCGCCGAGCATGTCGCGCCGCGCGGCGGAAATTATCGCGTTGGCCTCGGCGTGGACGCTCCGGCAAAGCTCGTAGCGCTGACCGGAGGGGATACCCAGGCTCTCGCGCATGCAGACGCCGAGATCAGTGCAGTTGCGGCGGCCGCGCGGCGCACCGTTGTAGCCTGTCGAGAGTATCTCGTCGTTGCGCACGATTATCGCGCCGTACTTGCGGCGCATGCAGGTCGAGCGGTTCAGGACCGCGTCGGCGATGTCGAGATAGTAGTCCTCCTTGCCTCGTCTTGTATCCATTGCATATACCTCGCGTTCTCAGTTTATTTAAGTTTAGCTTCTGGCCTCTTTTAAGTCAAGAGCAAATGTGCTATACTGTGGCGCATGGAGAACTATCAGAAAAAACTGGACAGGACGCTGGAGGCGCTTGAAGGCTCGAAACCGGGCCTGCTGTTGCACAGCTGCTGCGGCCCCTGCTCGAGCTACGTGCTCGAGTATTTGTCGCGGCATTTCCGGCTGGGGCTGCTGTATTATGACCCGAATATCCAGCCCGAGGCGGAGTACGAGCTGCGTCTGGAGAACCAGCGCCGGGTGCTGGAGCATTACCCGGATATCGCGCTGCACGAGTACGGCTGGCGCGGGGCGGAGTACGAGGCCGCCGTGCGCGGGCTTGAGGCGGAGCCGGAGGGCGGCGCGAGATGTACGGTCTGCTTCCGGCTGAGGCTGGAGGAAACGGCGAGGCTCGCAAAGGAGCTGGGCTATGAGTACTTCTGTACGACCTTGTCGGTCTCGCCGCACAAGGACGCGGAGCGGCTCAACCGCATCGGCACGGAGCTTGCGGAGAGATACGGCGTGAAATGGCTGCCCTCGGACTTCAAGAAGCGCGAGGGCTATAAGCGGAGCATCGAGCTTTCGAGGGAATACGGGCTGTACCGGCAGGATTACTGCGGTTGCCTGTACTCGAAGCCGGCGGATAAATAAGTTGACTGGGCGGGTTTCCACACCCCGCCGGGTTATAAACCTGAATCAAAATGGGAGGAACAGAAAAATGAAAATCAGCACGAGAAAACTCGCCGCCGCCGCGGTGGTCGGCGCGGCCTATGCCGCCCTGACCCTGGTACTTGCACCGATATCCTTTGGACTGGTGCAGTTCCGCGTGTCGGAGGCGCTTTGTATTTTACCGGCATTCGTGCCCTGCACGGCCTGGGGCTTGTGGGCGGGCTGCGCCATCGCGAATCTTGCGGGCGGCTACGGGCTGCCGGATATCGTGTTCGGCTCGCTGGCGACGCTGGGGGCCTCGCTGTGTATGGCGAGGCTGGCTAAGGGGCACGAGCATCCGCTGGGCCTTGGCCGGGCGATAGCCGTGTGCCTTATGCCTGTAGTCTGGAATGGCCCCATCGTGGGCGCGGTGATAGCTTACAGCACGGGAGCCTTCTGGACGGCTCTGCCGCTGAATGCCCTGCAGATAGCCGGTGAGGAAGCGCTGGTCATGTATATCATCGGTCTGCCGCTATTAAAGCTCCTGCCGAGGTCGGCGGCTTTCCGGCGCACGCTGGAGGACGTTGCGCGCTGGTAAAGCGCCTTCGGAAACGGATACGCCTGCCGCATCCGTTCACGTTTTTGTAATTGGGAATAAAAGGCAAAGCTCCCCTGCTCAAAGTTTCCCAATGCCATGCTTTTGTACGACGGCTCGCAGTTCGTGGCCTTCAGGAACGGGATAACGAAGCTGGAACGATGGACGCATCGACGCAGAAGCTGATGGACCGGAAGATACGGCAACTGTAACCCATGTCCTTGCACTATCTGTTACCCAGATCCCTGATGGCATGGAACACTGCACGTGCAAGGGCGGAGTGTACATCAGCTGACTGCTCAAATGTGGGAGAGTGCATCGAACAAGGCCCACGTCAGCGGCCGGGCAAGGATGCGAACAGCCCCGCTTCCGAAAGGAAGCAGGGCTGTGTTTTATTCTTTTCCCCAGAGCGAGGGCGGGTAGAGTCCCTCGGCCGTGAGCTTTCTTATCGCCTTGACTACGCCGGGTTTGTCCTCCCGGTAGGTCATTCCGTGCCACACGTCGCCGCTGCGCATGACGTCTACTGTGCAGACGCCTTCCCTCAGCAGCCGGCCTACCAGATTCGGTATCAGCATCTCGGCCTGCGGGTCGTCCCTCAGCCCCTCGCGCAGAAAGTCCGGGAACCGCTTCTCGATCTCCTCGAATATAGCCGGCGTGAATCCCCAGAAGTTCATCGATACCGTGCAGTCCTCCGGCAGAGGTATCAGCGTCCGTCCGCCGTCAAGACTATACGCCGGGCCTTCGGCTGTCCGCACGACATAGGTGTGCTCCTTTATCGCCTCGAGCCTGCCGCCGCTCGTCCTGCAGATACCGCGGCAGACCTTGCCGCTGGGCGTCACGGTGTTCCCCAGCTTGTAGCCCACCATCGAAAACCTCATGGGTCTCACGTCCGCGTCCACGCCACGGAGCCAGTCGTAAATTATACGATACGCACCCGGGCCGTAGAAATCGTCCGCGTTTATCATCGCAAACGGCCCGTCCACCATCTCGCGGCAGCAGAGCACGGCGTGAGAGGTGCCCCAGGGCCGCACGCGCCCTTCCGGCACGGCATAGCCCTCCGGCAGCAGCCTGTCGAGACTCTGGAACGCATATGCCGTCTCGATATGACCGGATACGCGCCGGCCGATGGCCTCCTCAAAATCCTCGAACATCCCCGGCGCTATCAGGAACACGACCTTCCTGAACCCAGCCCGTATCGCGTCAAACACCGAGTAGTCTATTATGAACTCCCCGTCAGGACCGACGGGGTCTATCTGCTTCGGGCTACCGTAGCGGCTGCTCAGTCCTGCGGCAAGGATAACAAGCGTCGGCTCGGTCATAATAAAGTTCCTCCTCTCGGCGCATTGCCGTAGTACAGGGTATTTTACCAAAGACAGGCGAAAAAGTCACCACATTTATGCGATGAGTGAATTATTTTGTCTCTCCTGCGGAACACTGCCATTGTGAAAGGAGTGTTTGGCTATGTCAAGGCGCGTCGGAGCGCAGACGCAGATGCTGGACCAGCAGCCCTCGATACTCGAAGGCGCTGCGGTCGTCGGCAGCAGAGAGGGACAGGGGCCGCTCGGGCGGAGATTCGACTATATCAGTCAGGACGCATATTTCGGCGAATCGAGCTGGGAGAAGGCGGAGAGCGCAATGCTGAGGATGTGTTTCGACCTCGCCTGCGACAAGGCTAAGCTTGCGCCCTCGGAACTGGACTTCATCCTCTCCGGGGACCTGCTGAACCAGTGCGCCGGCTCGGCCTATGCGCTCAGGGGCCTGACGCCGCCGTATCTCGGCCTCTACGGTGCCTGCTCGACGATGGCGGAGTCGCTGCTGCTCGCCTCGTTACTCATAGACGGAGGCTGCGGCAAAAAAGTTGCAGCGCTGACCAGCTCGCATTTCTGTTCTGCGGAGCGGCAATTCCGCTTCCCGCTGGAGTACGGCAGCGTGCGCACGCCGACCAGCCAGTGGACGGTAACGGGCGCTGGCGCGCTTATCCTCGGCGACGAGGGCCCCGGGCCATACGTGACCTGCGTGACGCCCGGCAGGATCGTTGACGCAGGCATTACGGACGCGAACAACATGGGCGCGGCCATGGCCCCTGCGGCCTGCGACACCCTGAGCGCCCATTTCCGGGACACGGGCCGCGCGCCGTCATATTACGACGCTGTCATCACAGGGGACCTCGGCCTGCTGGGCCGGGATATCACGCGCGAGCTGCTGGGCATGCAGGGCGTGGATCTCGGGCCGGGGTATACGGACTGCGGTGTGCTGATTTTCGACAGCGCGGCGCAAGGCACCTGCTCGGGCGGCTCGGGCTGTGGATGCTCGGCCTCGGTGCTCGCGGGTCATATCCTGAGCTGTCTGAGGGACAAGGTGTGGAACCGGGTGCTTTTTGCCGCGACGGGCGCGCTCATGAGTCCGACGACAACTCTGCAGGGTGAGAGTATCCCGGGCATATGCCACGCTGTGGCGATAGAGAATGCGAGGTGCTGAGATGGAGATATTAACGGCCTGTATAAAGTCGTTCGTGGTCGGCGGCCTGCTGTGCGTGATAGGCCAGGTACTGATAGACAAGACTAAGCTGACTCCGGCGCGGATATTGACGGCCTATGTGGTGGCGGGGGTCCTGCTCGGGGCGGTCGGGGCGTACCAGCCGATCGCCGACTGGGCGGGCGCGGGGGCCTGTGTGCCGCTGACGGGCTTCGGCAATACGCTTGCGAAGGGCGTCAGGGAGGCGGTGGAGGAGAAGGGCGTGCTGGGCGCCTTCACCGGAGGCATCACCGCCTCCGCCGCCGGCATCGCCGCCGCGGTGTTTTTCGGCTTTCTGGTGTCGCTGATATTCAAGCCAAAGGACAAGAGCTGAACAGCGCTAAAAAAGTCCCGCCCCGTTTCTCCGGGCCTTTCACGGAGAAACGGGGCGGGATCTGTGAAAACCTGCCTCAGTCGGCCTCGGACCAGCGTATGGTCGTGACAAGGCCCGCCTTGTCCAGGTAGAACCTCACGAACTCGCCGCCCTGGTACACCTGGAGATATGCCTCGCCCGGCTCGTAGTCGCCGCTGTGCCGGAAACAGCCGTAGCCGCCGTAAAACGCGCTCTGGCTGCCGTAGAACACGACCTCGTAGGCCTCATAGGCCGCGACGAGCTCCGCATAGCTGCCCACGCGGCTCGGGAAACGCGCCAGCACCTCGTCGGCGCTCATGCCGAGGGTGATGCCGCGCACCGAGGGCAGGCGCTCCGGGTCGCTGCTGGTGATGCTCCCGACGTAAAGCCTGTCGCCGGTGACTGCAGTCCAGCCGCTCAGCGTCAGGCCCGCGTATGTGTTCGTCCAGTAGTTGCCATCGCCGAGCGTCTCCACGGGCAGGCCCAGGATACCTTCCAGCTCCGCCTGAGTGGTCCTGAGCGGCACGGGCTGCACCGTCTCGTTTGAAAAGTACGGCAGCTCCTGCCACAGCGCGGTAAGCTCGCCCGTGCCGCGCTGCGTAAACCGCGTGGGCAGAGTCAGGCTGTACTCAAACTCCCCGTCCTCGCAGCTGAGGCTCGCGCCGTCCTGCCCGGTGACGAGGGAGGCATGGCTTATCTCCGCCGCGCCGTCCGTGAGGCTCAGCCTGCCCGTGAGCGTCGCGGAGCCGTAGGAGGCCCTGAACTCGCAGACGCCGCCCGTGAGCCTGCCGCCGCCGGAGATGAAGGTCGCCTCGACGGCGTTCTGAACGTCCCCCTGCCCGGAGCATTCGTCCCAGAGCTGGCTGCAGTAGAGCCGGAAGCCCAGTATCTCGCCATCGACGGCCTCGCCGGTGAGCAGCAGGGCATAGCCCTCGCGGCCGAAGCCCTCCGCGAGATACACGTTCCGCGTCTCGGGGGCCAGAGTGCCTGAGATATATCCCAGCAGCGTCTCAAGCTCCGAGCGCTCCACCTCGTCGAAATATGACAGGCCGTAGGCCAGAAGCCCGACGGCATCCTCCCGCTCCGCCTCGGGCAGGGACATGATGTACGTCGCGACCTGGGCGCTCTCAGCGTCGTAGAGCTCAACGAGCTTAGAGGCGTAGTTTTCCGCCATGGCCCCGTCCAGCCCGCGCATGGCGGACACGTACCGGTAGACCCCCTCGCCGCCCGCCAGCGCGTTCTCATAGAGCCGGTCGATGAGCGCCATGGCCGCGTCGCTGCCGTAGGTCTGATAAAACTGCGTCCAGTCGAGGTAGTCAACAAGCCCTCCGTGCGTCTCGAGCGGCGTGTCCTCGTCCGCCAGCACGAACTGGGCGAAGGGGGCCATGAGCGCGAAGTCGTCCTCACCCTCGTAGCTGTAATACTCGCCCTCCGAGCGCCAGACGGCGCTGCGGTTCCCGGCAAGCTCAAGCTCCAGCATCCCGCCGCCCTCCAGCTCCAGCCTGAGCCGCGCGCCGAACACGGCGTCCGTGGGCTGGCAGGGCTGCGAGGCCGAGAGCAGGGCCTCAATATCCGCGAGCACCCCCGCGTCCGTGAGCGTTATGCTCTGGCCGAACATGCCGTCAAGCGTCGCGGAGGCCAGGCCCTGTATGTCCGACGGCTCCACGCCGCCCGCGCCCAGCAGCTCCAGCAGGGCCTCATGGCTGCCCTCGGGCATGGCATAGACCTCGCCCGTGTCCAAACACAGCGCCAGATCCTGCGCGCATGTTTCCAGCCTCGCCGGAGCGCCGGGGCCGGTCAGCGTTAGCATGAGCCTGCCATCCTCCGCAAGCTCGGTATCCGACGGCTCCCACTCGTCAAAACTCAGGATATCCAGCGCCGCGGCGACGGTATCGCTGCCTGCGGTGCTGCCGGAGCGGTCGCCGAAGCGGTACGCGAGGCTGTCAAAGTCGTCCTGCTCCATGGGCGAAAGCCCGCGCCAGCTCTCCCCGCCGTACTCGTAGGTGTGATAGTCCCGCACGGCGCCGTCTGCGCTCTGCACGGCGAGCACGATGCCGTCTTCCGTCAGCCTAGGCGCGAGCACGCTGCTGCCCGCGGATGGCAGGATCAGGGGCTCCCAGCTCTCGCCGCCGTCGCGCGTCAGCCTCAGCTCCGCAGCCTCGCCCGCGTCCTTGGAAAGGCACAGGATGCCCAGCCCGTCCGGGACAAAGAGCGCGCCGCTGATGGCGCTGTCCGCCTCGCCGGAGCAGAGAAGCTCCCAGCTCGTCCCGCCGTCGGAGGTCACATATACCTCAAACACGGCGGCATCGTCCGTTATGAGAAGCCAGCCGTCCTGCGCACCAGTGAAGCCCAGAAGACAGCCGGAGGCGTCCTCCATGCCCGGCTCTATGAGGCTCTCGGCCCAGCCCTCCGGCTCCATGCCCTCGCCTGTGCGCACCACGATGCGGTCTGCGTCCACATAGGCGAGGGCGTTCACCGTGCCGGAGAGGAAGTAGCCTGCGCTCTGCCGCTCCTCATCGCTCAAAAATGAGAAATGCGCGCTCTCGCCGCTGCGCCAGCCGAGCGTGACTCCACTGCCATCGGTATCGTTCACGACCTCGCCGCAGCAGCTCCAGTCCATCGCCGTGCCGCCGGGGCGCGAGAAGGCCGTGCCGTCGGCTATGTATCCCTCCGCCGCACCCGGGGCCTCCTCCTCACCGGCGGGGGAGAAGGCGCAGGCGGCGCAGAACAGGCACAGCGCCGCCGCCAGCAGCGCCGGGATGACGAGCTTCCTGCGTCCCCGCGCGATGGCGCTTATCCTCTGCCTCAGCTCCCGCTTGCCCGCGCCTATTGGGCTGCTCGCGCACAGCAGTTCGGCGGGCCGGGGCTTCGCCGCGAGGGAGATGAGCGTCTCGCCGTAGGCGCGCCTCTCGCCCTCGCCGAGCCTTGCGAGCACGGCCTCGTCGCAGGCCAGCTCGCAGTCCGTCCGCGAGAGCGCCGCCGCGAGCCATACCAGCGGGTCCCACCAGTACACGATGAGACAGGCCGACCTCAGGATCGCCCAGACATGGTCGAGGTGCCGGTAATGGCAGTCCTCGTGCTCGAGCACATACCTGAAGTGCTCCCGGTCACAGGCGCGGAAATATATTGCGGGCCGGAACAGCCCAAACAGGCAGGGCGACGCGACAGCGCCGCACTCGAAGACCCTCAGCCCGGCCTCCGACTTCCCGGTGGGCCTGCGCGACCTGCGCAGCCGCAGATAAAAGCTCAGGTTGATGCCCGCGAACAGCAGTAGCGCCGCCAGAGAGCCGCAGACCCACGCGAGCTTCAGATACTCGCCCGCGGGCCTCGCAGCCGCCGTGCCCGTCTCAGTCTCAGCCTCCGTTACCGTTCCCGCCTGAACGGGAGCGCTCACGGACGGCTTGTCCGTCTGCACCCCGGTGAAGTCAATATCCGGCGCAGCAGGTGCAGCCTGCGCGGGCACGGCCTGTACCGCAGGCTCCGCGCGCTCGTACACCGTCCGCACCGCGGCCTCGGCGCTCGGCGCGCCCAGCTCTATCGAAAACGGCAGCAGCAGCCGAAGCAGCACCAGCGCCCAGAGCGCATAGACCACCCTCGCACTCACCCGCCGCCTCAGCAGCGGTCTGAGCGCCGCGATCACCACTATCAGCACCGACGACCCCACTATCGCGCCCGTCACGGCCAGCACCTCCTCGGTCAACGTTTGTCTACCACGATGATATCAGACAGGTAAACGTTTGTCAACCGCATATTCACAAAAAAGGGGCGCGCTGAGGGGATATTCACAGCGCGCCCTTTTTTGTTGGGTTTTGTTCCCGGCTCGGGATCAGCCGAGGTTCTTTACGTATTCGATACCGGCTTTGAGGGCCTTGATGTTGCCCTCGAGGAAGCGGGCCTTCCTCTCGCCGAGCTCGACACGTATGGCTTCGATGATGGTGTCCTCGTCGATGACGTCGGGCTTTTTGGCGACATACGCACCGAGGAACACCACGTTCGCGCCCTTGGGGTTGCCGATCTGCTCGGCAATGTGGTTACAGGGGACGTAGACGACGTCGCAGTCGTCGCGGTTGGACTTCTCGTCTATAATACTGCTGTTCACGAGCAGCAGGCCGCCGGGCTTGACCTCGCTCTGGAACTTCAGCATGGACGGCAGGTTCATTGCCAGCACCGTGTCCGCGACCGAGATCAGCGGAGAGGCGACAGGCTTGTCGGAGACGACGACGGAGCAGTTGGCGGTGCCGCCGCGCATCTCAGGGCCGTAGGACGGCAGCCAGGAGACGTGCTTGCCGGACTCCATGCCGGCCTCTGCAAGGAACTTGCCTATGAGCAGCATGCCCTGTCCGCCAAATCCGGCGAATATGCATTGTTCTTTCATATTACTCGGCCCCCTTATCCTTGTAGACTCCAAGCGGGTAGTACGGTATCATGTTGTCCTCGAGCCACTTGAGCGCCTCGACCGGGCTCATGCCCCAGTTGGTCGGGCAGGTGGAGAGCACCTCGACGATGCTCAGGCCGTGGCCCTCCATCTGGTACTTGAAGGCTTTGGTAATCGCTTTCTTGGCCTTCATGATGTTCGCCGTGGTGTTGAGCGCGACGCGCTCGGCGTAGTAGGTGCCGGGGATCTGGCTTAGCATCTCACAGATCTTGATGGGCGCGCCGGACCATTCCTCGCTGCGGCCGTAGGGGCTGGTGGTGGTCTTCTGGCCGATCAGGGTGGTCGGGGCCATCTGGCCGCCGGTCATGCCGTAGATGGCGTTGTTTATGAAGATGACGGTGAGCTTCTCACCCCTGTGGGCTGCGTGGACGATCTCGTTCGTGCCTATCGAGGCGAGGTCGCCGTCGCCCTGATAGGTGAACACGCAGGTACCCGGCATCACGCGCTTGACGCCGGTGGCGACCGCCGGGGCGCGGCCGTGCGCGGCCTCGTACATGTCGCAGTTGAAGTAGTTGTAGGCAAAGACGGAGCAGCCGACCGGGGCGACGCCGACGACGTTATCAGCCAGGCCCAGCTCCTCTATCGCCTCACCGACGAGCCTGTGCGCTATGCCGTGGTTGCAGCCCGGGCAGTAGTGAAATACAGTGTCGGTGAGCATTTTGGTCTTTTCAAATACTACGGCCATTACAGTACCTCCCTCATGCTGAGCAGCTTCTCTTTGATCTCCTCAGGCGTCGGCATATGGCTGCCGTAGTGACCGAAGAAATCGACCTTCTGCTCTCCGTTCACGGCGAGCTTCACGTCCTCGAGCATCTGGCCCGCGTTAAGCTCGACGTCGAGCACCGCCTTTACGCCCGGGGCGACGGCGGCGTCGTGCAGCGCCTTGTACGGGAAGGGCCAGAGAGTGATGGGACGGATCAGCCCGACGTTGATGCCCTCCTCCTTGAGGTCGTCGATGGCGGACTTGCAGATACGCGCCACGGTGCCGAAGGCGGTGACGATGATCTCCGCATTCTCCATGTTGTAGGCCTCGAAGCGGATCTCGTTCTTCTCTATCTCCCTGTAGGTGGCCTGGAGCCTCTCGTTGAGGCCGTCAAGCTCCTCGACAGTTATATACAGGCTGTTGATGATGGCGCGACTGGGCTTATCCTTGGCGCCGTGGCCGTTAGCTGCCCAGGGCTTTTTGGTGTAGTCGATCTTGTATTCCTTCATCTCGGGCAGGACGACAGGCTCCATCATCTGACAGATCATGCCGTCGGCCACGACCATGACGGGGTTGCGGTACTTGTCGGCGGTGTCGAAGGCGACCTCCATGAGGTCGATGGCCTCCTGTACGGAGGCGGGGGCGAGGACGACGAGCCGGTAATCACCGTGGCCGCCGCCTTTGGTGGCCTGGAAGTAGTCGCCCTGGCCGGCCTGGATGGAGCCAAGGCCCGGGCCGCCGCGCATGACGTTCATGATGACGCAGGGCAGCTCGGAGGCGGCTATGTAGCTGATGCCCTCCTGCTTGAGGGACACACCGGGGGAGGAGGAGCTGGTCAGGACGCGCGCGCCGGTACCGGCAGCGCCGTAGACCATGTTGATGGCGCCGACCTCGCTCTCGGCCTGCAGGAAGCAGCCGCCGATCTCGGGCATGCGCGCCGACATATACTCGGGTATCTCAGTCTGAGGCGTGATCGGGTAGCCGAAGAAGTAACGGCAGCCTGCGCGAATGGCGGCCTCCGCTATGGCTTCGCTGCCCTTCATAAGAGTCAATGCCATATCTCGTTCCTCCTATTCCTTCTCAATGTGGATGACCACATCCGGACATGTGCGGGCGCAGGACGCGCAGGCTATGCAGGCCTCGATGTCGGTCATCTCGGCCGGATGGTAGCCTTTGGCGTTGAGCTTGGTCTTGGAGATCTGCAATATCTTCTTCGGGCAGGCCCTGACGCACAGCCCGCAGCCTTTGCAGCGCTCCTCGTTGATCGTGAGTTTTACCATGCTTCTACCTCATTTCTTATTATGATAAATTTCACAATGCGCGGCGTTCTTCCTTCACAGCCCCTCTTTCGTAAATGTCTCCCAGTCGCGATGCATGAAGGTCTCTATCGCCATGGGAGTGCCGATGTATTTCGGGTCATGCCCCTCGCGGAGGAATCCTTCCAGCAGGTCCGGCCTGCCGGTCGTGTACAGCACGGGCACCCCCGAGCGCTCCGAGGCTTCGCGCACCACCTCGTAGCCGTCCCTGAGGTCCTCGGCACAGGCCAGCCTGGCCAGATTCGTGTTGTTTACAAAGCCTGTTACCTTCTGGCGTGAATGCCGCTCCATGCCCTCCATGAGAGAGATGAGCTTTTCCGGCGTCCCGGCCATGGGACGGCGCGTATTCACCACGTTCAGGACCTTCAGGCTGCCCTCCGGCAGCGCCGCAAAGTCCTCGTGATAGCGTCCCAGAGCCGTCGCGCCGGCAGGGTCGCCGCCGACGTCGAAGATGACGGTGTCCCAGTCAAGCGCAAAGGCGGAGGCTACCTCCGCCGGGAGGGAGAGCGTCTCCACGCTCGAGTGTACAAAGTTCGGCGACACCAGCCGTATCTCCCGGGACTTTATCAGGTTGCCCCTGTCAGTCAGCCGGAAATACGTGTTCACCATGTCGAGGTCTATAAGCTCCACCTTCTTGCCGGCGCGCGCCGCCTGAAAGGCGAAGTTCAGCGCCAGCTCGGTCTTGCCGCTGCCGTAGTTGCCTATGAGAACTATGACCTCTTTCATTTCACAGACCTCCGAGTCCTTATCTTCCTTCAGCCGCGATATTGCTTTTCGTAGTTCCGCTCCATCGCCGCTATCACGCAGGCCGCCACGTCGTTGTACGGCGTCGGCACACCGAGCCTGCGGCCGTATTCCGCTATCGCCCCGTTCAGCACGGAGACCTCCGTCTGCCTGCGGTGTATCACCGCGTCCTGTGCCATGGAGGGGTAGTAGTCGCCCAGGTTCTCCCTGAGATTCCCGATGTCCGCCTCGATGAGCGGCCAGATATCGCCGATGCCCAGTGCCTTCGCCACGGCGCAGCCCTCGAGCCAGATGTTTTTCATGAGCCTGAAGCCCTGTTCGTCGTCCATGACATCGCGCACGCGCAGCCGCGTCAGCGTGCAGGCCGCATTGTAGCCGCAGTTGGTCACGGCCTTCTTCCAGAGCAGAAGCCTCACGTCCTCCTCGAAGCTCGCGCGGCAGCCGCCCGCCGTAAAGGTGTCGGCCAGATACCGCCCGGCCCTCTCGGTCAGCGGAGACTTCTCCGCCGCGCCGAAGAACATCTGCACACCGCCCTCGGGCTTTGCCTCGCACACGCCCGGGCCGTGCAGCTCAGTACCTATCACCCCGGCCCCGTAGAGTATCCGGGACGCGGGCAGGTACTTCGCCAGCCGCTCCTCATTGCCCAGCCCGTTCTGCAGCGACACGAGCACCATCTCCGGCCCGACGCAGCGCATGACCTCCGGCATGACCATGTCCGTCTGCGTGGCCTTGACCATCAGGATGACGATGTCCATCACCGGCAGCTCCGCCGCGGACTCCGCCGTGCAGAAGCCCTCGAGCCGCTCCACCGCGCCCCGGCACCTGAACTCAAGGCCGCGCGAGGCAATCGCTTCCATGTGCGCCCTGTACCTGTCGACAAGGTACATCTCCGCGCCGCCCCGGCGCAGATACGCCGCGAAGACGCTGCCCGCGGCGCCGGAGCCTATCATCGCGACCCTCATGCTACTTCCCCGACCGGTCCGATTTCTCCGACGAGCGCTTAACTATCCAGAAGGGGTCGTCGGTGTTGTCAGAGTAGGCCACGAAGTTGAGGCTGGCCTTGATGTGCTCGGCCATGGCCTGCCTCGCCAGCGCCGGGATGTGGAGCTTTATGGACGAAACTATGGCCCCGTGCTGATGTACGACCTGGCTGGACCAGGGATTCGACTGCTCGGGGCTGATGAATTTGGACCAGGAGCCCTGGTACATCGTGAGATTCGGCAGCAGCTCGTTGTAGCTGCGTATGAGGTACTTGTTGCCCGACGACTCCACTATTAGCTTGTGGAAGGGCATGTCGGTCTCCTTGAGCCGCTTGCCGTCCATCCTCGGCACAGCTTTTTTGAACTCGGTGGCGAGGGAATCCAGCTTGGCGATGGCCTCGGGCGAGGCTTTGTCGGCGCAGAGGGCGGCGGCCTCGCATTCGATGGCGGTGCGGGCGTCGTATAGGTCTATCATGTCGAGCAGGTTCATGTCCGTGACATAAAAGCCGCTGGTGTTGGGCCGGGTCTCGACGAAGCCTATGGCCTGCAGCCTGTTTATGGCCTCCACCACGGGCGTGCGGGAGATGCCCAGATCGGTGGCGATCTGGTTGATGTTGAGCTTCGACGCCGGCGGTATGTCGAGCACCACGATCTGGTCGTAGAGTATCTGAGTGACCACCTCGCTAAGTTTGGCGAAGGGGTTGCTCTCAAGATAGTGTTCCAGTTTTTCCCGGTTCATTACTAAAATCACCTCGGGCCCAAAAACGTCGACATTGCCGTCCATTTGCACAAAAAACCAAGCTGATATCCACCATCAATTTACCACATTCCCAGTCAATTATCAAGATATGCGCACAATTACGGCAAATGCAGGGATATTGAGCTAAAAGGAATGCTTTTCAAAAAAGCAAAACTGAAGGACGTCTGAGAAAATGTACAAACCATGACAAGGCTGAAAAATCGCTGATTTCATGCGGGTTTTGCAGCCCGTGTACCGGCCGGATGCAGTCTCCGGCGCCCCGTGGCATTGGTGCGGAAGATGCTTTTAAAAAGAAACAAAATACATTTTGTGCGAAAAGAAGTAAATTAAAACGGAGACAAGAGTGGCTGTGACGGAAGCGGGAGCAGACGGCGAAGCGTGGGGGCAAAAATGGAGCTAAAAGAATCAAAAATACCTGAAATGGCCGAAAAATTAGCTAAAACCGCAACCATTAAAGCGCCATTGCGCAGCCCGGCCCTCACCGCCGGCACGGGCCGCGCGCCGCCGGAAGAACTGATAAAAATTTTTGCGCTCTCCCCCTTGACAAAGCCATGATGGCATGGTATAGTTCAGCCACAGTTAGTTAATTACTCAAGTAACTAACCGACACACCAGGAGGTGAGCCAATGGCAG
The DNA here is from genome assembly GCA_900546615.1 of uncultured Eubacteriales bacterium. Lineage (GTDB taxonomy): Bacteria > Bacillota > Clostridia > Oscillospirales > Oscillospiraceae > Scatomorpha > Scatomorpha pullistercoris. The sequence goes on from URDJ01000034.1 coordinate 19,848, forward strand.
GCTTTGATGAGTCCAGACCGATCTTCCTTCAGCTTGCGGAGATGCTGGAGGACGGGATAATTTCCGGCGCGTTTCCGGAGGAGGGGCAGATACCTTCCATCACGGAATACTCCGCCGCGCTGAAGATCAATCCCGCAACGGCGCTCAAGGGCATCAACCTGCTCGTGGAGGATGGCCTCGTCTACAAGAAACGCGGCGTCGGCATGTTCGTCTCCACTGGCGCTAAGGAAAAACTGCTGCACAAGCGGCGCGAGAATTTTTATGTAAACCTGGCAAGGCCCACGGCGCAGGAGGCCAGAGCGCTCGGCCTCTCGCTTGAGGAGCTTCAGAAAATGATGGAAAGAGGATATAAAGATGGCGATAGAGCTTAAAAACGTATCCAAAAGTTTCGGCGGCGTCCATGCGCTCTCTGACGTCAGCCTCTCATTCGGCGGCGGGAAGATATATGGCCTGCTCGGCCCGAACGGCGCGGGCAAGACGACGCTGCTGAACATAATAACGAACCGCCTCTACGCCGACTGCGGCGAGGTGCTGATAGACGGCGAATCCGCCCCGGGGCGCGACAGGGCACTCGGCAAGGTGTACATGATGGCGGAGCAGAACCTGTTCCCGGACAGCATGAAGGTGAAGGGCGCGCTGAAGATAACGGCGGATTTCATCCCGAGCTTTGACCTTGAGCTGGCGATGGAGCTGGCGCAAAAGTTCGGCCTGCCGATGAACAAGAAGGTGAAGGCGCTCTCGACGGGCTACTCGAGCATACTCCGGCTGGTGCTGGCGCTCTCGGCGGGCACGCCCTACGTCATCTTCGACGAGCCGGTGCTGGGCCTGGACGCGCAGCACCGCGACATGTTCTACCGCCTGCTGATGGAGCACTGCGGCGGCGGCGGGCAGACGGTCATCCTCTCGACCCACCTCATTCAGGAGGCCGCGCCGCTCATAGAGCATGCGGTCATTATAAAGGGCGGGCGTATCCTGCGCGACGCCTCGGCTGAGGAGCTCACCGGCGCGGCGCACACGGTGACGGGCCCCGCCGGGCTGGTGGACAGCTACATCGCGGGCCGGCAGGTGCTGAACACTACGGCCATAGGCGGGCTCAAGACCGCCTGCGTCGAGGGCGAGCCCGACGCGCGCGTCCCCGCCGGCCTCGAGGTCAGCGCCATGGGCCTGCAGGACTACTTTATCAGTCTCATGAACGAGGAGGATGCGAAATGAACTTCCTGCCAATTTTCAAATACCGGCTGAAGGACGACCTCAAGGCCGTGGGCGTGTTCCTGATAGTTACGTTGCTGTGCATGGTGCTGGTCATCTACGGCATCATGATAATGGTCTCGGAGATAAACGGCCGGGTGATTTCAAACTTTTCGATAGCCCTGACGGTGTTCTCGTTCGTCCTGGGCATTGTGACGGTGCGCGAGGACCTGCGCCTGGGCATACAGAACGGTGTTTCGCGCGGCACGAGCCTTGCAGCCTGCTTCACGGCCAATGTCGTGGCGTCGATGGTAGCGGCGCTGGGCGTGACGCTCGTTGAATGGCTGTCGGTCGCGACGCAGGACACGACGAACGCGGCGCTCATGAGCTTCTACGCCATGATCTACGGCGAGGACCTGAGCCTGTCAGGGCAGCTGCGTAGCTTCCTGCTGAGTTTTGTGTGGAGCGGCTCCGCGGTATTCGTGGGCAGCTTCCTGTCGCTGCTGTACTGGCGGCTCACGAAGCTGTGGCGCTGGATAGTGTCGCTGGGCATGGGCGCCGCGCTGCTGCTGCTCATGAACGCGACGCTGATAGTTGGCGGGTTCATGGACGCAGTGCTGAGCTTCTTCCGCTGGCTGGGCGAGGCCCCGCTGAACCTGAGCATGTTCCTAGTGGGCGTGGCGGTAGTGTTCGCGGTGTTCGACTGGCTCCTGACCCGCAAGGCCCCCATCACGGCGGCCACGGCCTGAGTCCGAAAAGAAAAACCTCGGGGCATCCTCAAAACTGAGGATGCCCCGAGGCCGTTTTTATCTTTCCTGCCCGTGCGCCTCGACTATCGCCCGGACGATGGCGTCGGCGGAGGCGGCTTGGGCCGTTAGTTTTTTGACCTCCTGCGGGACGGCGCCGGCGGTGACGGGGCCGGGGCAGACGGCGGTGAAATCCCTGTCGGGGCTGGCCGCGAAGTACGCGCGCGCCGCGGCCGCGCTGCCGAGGACGAGGTAATCGCAGCTCACCGGGCTGGCCTCGAAGCGCTGGTCATAGACCGCGATATCCCGCGCACCGGGCAGCTCCCGCAGTACCGGCGAACCCAGCTTCGAGCGCAGGAGCAGCACCGGGCCGTCGCCTGTGCGCTCCGCCAGCGCGTCGCGGAGCGCCTCGCTCGTGTATGTCTCCGGCACGAGGTCGGCGCTCAGCCCGAAGTGCCGGAGCGTCTGCGCCGTAGCGGGGCCGATGGCGGCTATGCCCCAGCCGGAGAGCCGCCGCAGCTCGAGGCCCCGTTCCAGCAGCCGTCCCAGCGCCAGCTCCACGCCGTTTGCCGAGGTGAAGACCAGCCAGCCGCGCCCGCCGTGCAGCTCGGAGGGCGAAAGCCCGAAGTCCAGCGGCACGAGCCTTGTCCGCGCTGCCGTGAGGACCTCAGCGCCCAGAGGCCGGAGCCGCTCGCACAGCCGCCGCCGAAAGCTCTCCGTGCCCGTGAGCGCTACGCGAACGCCAGCCAGCGGCCCGTCAGTCCCGGCCCTGAACTCGAGCGCCGCCGCGTCTCCGACGACGATGACTGCCGGGGCCTCCGCGCCCGCTTCGCGCGCCTTTCGCGCGATATCGGCGAGCGTGCCGCGAACGCACAGGGGCTTTCTCGCGTTTCCACCAGAGACTACCGCGGCGGGCATACCCGCGTCCATTCCGGCCTCCATGAGCCGTGCCGAGAGCGCCCCGAGCCTGCCGAGGCCCATGAGAAACACCAGCGTGCCGTGCAGCCTCGCAAGCGTGTCGATGTCCTCGGGCAGCTCGTCCGAGGCGGTGTGCGCCGTGACGACGTGGAAGCTCCGCGCGAGACCCCGGTGCGTCACGGGTATGCCCGCCAGCTCGGGTATGGCTATGGCGGAGCTGACGCCCGGCACCAGCTCGCAGTATATGCCCGCCTCACTCAGCGCCGCGAATTCCTCGCCCCCGCGCCCGAAGACGAAGGGGTCGCCGCCCTTGAGCCGCACGACACGGCTGTGCCTGCCCGCGCAGTCGATGAGCAGGCGGTTTATCTCCTCCTGACGCATCGAGTGCCGCCCGGCGCGTTTGCCGGCGCGGATGCGCTCGGCCTCCGGCGGGGCCAGCGACAGGATGCCCTCGTCCACGAGGTCGTCGTATACGAGGCAGTCGCAGCCCGAGATGAGCTGCACGGCCCTGAGCGTCAGCAGCTCCGGCCCTGCGCAGCCCGCGCCGGTGAGATATACTTTGCCGTAACTATCGTTCATCCTCAGCCTCCAGAAACGCCGCAAGCTCCGCCTCGTCCGGCGCTCGGCCCAGCCGGAGGCACAGTCCGAACAGCTGCGCGAAGACCCCGCCTCGCCGGGAGATGTCCGGGAAGCGCTCTTTGACGAGCGGCCGGGCCTCGCCGAGGGCCGTCAGCATATCCTCAAAGCCCTCGGGCAGGGCCTCCGCGAGCCTGTCGCGCGCCCAGGCCGCGGCGGTCGGGCTGGCCCCGCCGGTCGTGACGCCGGCAGAGAGCGACCCGCGCCGGAGCAGGGCGGGGAAGATGAAGCTGCACTCGCCCGGGTAGTCCACGACGTTTACGGGCACCCCGCGCTCGCGGCAGAGGGCGGAGACGCGCGAGTTGAGCGCCCGGTCGCCCGTTGCGGCGACGACGAGCCGCGCGCCCTCGATGTCCGCGTCCTCAAAGCCGCGGCGGTGCAGATCGAACCTCTGGTCGCCCTCCAGCTCCGGGCAGAATTCCGGGGCCGCGAGGCGCACCCTTGCCCCGTAGTCTGCGAGGCTCAGGGCCTTGCGCAGGGCCACGCGCCCGCCGCCGACGATGAGCACGTCCGCGTCATCCAGTTCTATGAACAGTGGAAACAGCGCCATATCCTCACCACCTAAGCAAAATAATACTGCCAGCCGCTCTCGGTCTCCACGCGCCGGAGACGCACGCCGAAGACCCTGTCCACTACGCCGGAGGCGAAGATGTCCTCGGGCGCGCCGAGGGCGGCGAGGCCCCCGTCCGCGAGGACGGCGAGCCGGTCGGCGCGTTTCATGGCGAGGCAGAGGTCGTGCAGCACGAGCACGACGGCCCGGCCCTCGCCGGCGAGGGCCCGCGCCGTGTCCATGACGGCCAGCTGGTGGCCGATGTCGAGGAAGGCGGTCGGCTCGTCCATCATGATGGTTCCCGTGTCCTGCGCCAGGGCCATGGCGAGGTAGGCCCGCTGCCTCTGCCCGCCGGAGAGCTCCGGCACGGGCCGGGCGGCCAGCTCCGAGGCGTCCGCGCGCTCGAGCGCCGCGTCCACGATGGCGTAGTCCTCCTCCCGATAGCGCCGGGGATAGGAGAGGTAGGGGAAGCGCCCGTGCAGGGCCATGCGCCGGACGCTGATGCTGGGCACGCCACGCTCCTGCGGCATGTAGGCCGCCTTCTGCGCCGTCTCGCGCGGGGTGAGCCTGCCCATGGGTACGCTGTCAAAGAGTATTTCCCCGGCCATGACCGGCTCAATGCCCGCGACGGCCTTGAGCAGCGTGCTCTTGCCGCAGCCGTTCGGCCCGGCGAGCACGAGCACCTCACCGGGGACGAAGTCAAGCGTTACATCCGTAAACACGGCCCTGCCGTTGTAGCCGGCCGCGAGCCTGCGCATCTCAATCATGCCTGCGCCCCTTTCTCTGCCTTAGCAGCAGCCAGACGAAAAACGGCCCGCCGATGAAGGAGAGCGCTATGCCCACGGGCAGCTCGTAAGGCCGAAACAGCATCCGCGACGCGAGGTCGCATATGAGCAGCATGACCGCCCCGCCCATGGCGCAGCCGGGCAGGAGCAGACGGCTCTCGTCGCCGACAAGCCTGCGCATGATGTGCGGCACGATGAGGCCGACAAAGCCCAAAAGCCCCGCAAAACTCACCGCCGCGCCCGCGAGCGCCGCCGCGACTGCCAGCAGGAGGACGCGCATCCTCCCGGCCCTCAGGCCGAGGCTCCGGGCAGTGTCGCGCCCGAGCATGAGCAGGTCGAGCTCGTGCGTGAGCGAGAAGGCGAGGGCGAGCGCCGCGAGCACGACCCACGCGGCGGGCGCGAGCTTCTGCATCGTGAGGCCGGAGAGGCTGCCGATGCGGAAATCGGAGTAGCCGACAAGTGCGTCCGGCACAAAGGTGACGACGGCGTCCACGCCCGCGGAGAGCACGCTGGATATGGCCACTCCACCGAGGACAAGGGTTATCTTCGACGCCCCCGTGCGCTCGGCAATGAGCAGCACGAGCAGGACGCTGAGCAGTGCGCCGAGGAAAGCGGCGAAGGGCACCGCGGCGTAGGCGCCCGGGAAGAAGGCGCAGCATATGGCGGCGGCGAGGCCCGCGCCGGAGTTCACGCCGATGACGTTCGGCGCGGCGAGCGGGTTCGAGAGCACGCTCTGTATGACCGCGCCGGAGACGGCGAGGGCCGCTCCCGCGACGATGCAGCCGCAGGTGCGCGGCAGGCGGGCGTAGAGCGCTATGCGGTCGGCGCTCGTCACGGCCTCGGACTTGAAAAAGGCCGATATGACCTCGCCGGGGCTGAGGCTCACCGGCCCGAGCATGAGGCTGAGCGCGGCAGCGGCGAACGTCGCGAGGGCGAGTGGGATGTATACTCTTGCAAGCGGCCGCTCAGGCCGGATAGAGGATGTCTGCGAGCTTTTCATAGGCCTCCCCCCAGCGGGCGTTGGGTTTAAGGTTGTAGAGCGAGTGCTCGAGGGTGAAGAAGCGGTCCTCCTGCACGGCCTCAAGTCCGGCCCACGCGGGGTCGGAGAGCAGGGTCTGCTGCAGGGTCTCCATGGCGTTCGTGGGGTCGGAGCCCTGAAGCACGACGAAGATGTACTCAGGCTCGGCGGCGATGATGTACTCGAGGCTCAGGGTGTCGAGCGGAATATCGCCGGAGTCCGCGAGGTTTACGCAGCCGAGGTCGCGGAGCATCTCGCCCAGCACGAAGTCCTCGCTGCCCTTGACCTTTACGCTAACGCCCGTGGCGCGCATGCAGATGACGGTGGGCGCGGAGCCGTCCTGCCGTGCGATGGCTGCGTCGGCCTGCTCGCGGACGGCGGAGCCGTAGGTCTCATAGTTTTCCGGGCAGTCGGTGAGCTGTGTGCAGATGCCGAGCATGTTGAGGTAGTCGTCGAGGCTCTGTATGTCGAAGTAGGCGGTGGTGATGCCGGCGTCCTCAAGGACATCCTTGAGCTCCAGATCGGCGGCGGTGTTGCAGCTCGCGAGCACAAGGTCGGGCTCGGCGGCGAGCAGGGTCTCGAGGCTTGGCTCCTTTACCGCACCGAGGTTTGCCACGCTGTCGGACAGGCCGAGGTCAAAGGAGGTCCAGGAGTCGTCGGCGGCGGCGACGAGCGAGTCCTTGCCTCCGGCGAGGCACCAGATGTCGGCAAAGCTGCCGATGAGGGCAGCGACGCGCGCGGGTTTTTCTGCAACCGAGACGCTGCGGCCGAGGTCGTCGGTGAATTCGAGGAAAGCCGGGGTCTCAGAGGCCGCAGGCTCCACATCCTCGCAGCCGGAGAGCAGCAGTACAAGCGCAAGGACAAGACAAAATGACCGTTTCATAACAAAACTCCCAAACATATTCTACAATATAATAAAACGAGGCCGGACAAATTACAAGTCCGGCCTCAAACGGATTCAGCAGGTGGCTCCGCCGGTGATGAGGCACACGGCCTCGACTGCTTTGACCAGCGGTTCGAGATTATCTTAGGTTGTGCTCTGGAGTTCAACGGTCAGGCACGAGGCCATGGCGACGATGAGCTTGTCATAGCTGTATTCGAGCGTTTCACCGACATTCGTCACACTGGCAGGACCCTTTTGCAGTGCGGTGGGGATCTTTTGTCAATAGAACGTTGCGACGGGCTGCTCGGGCGGCGCGGTCTTTTCCCAGCTGAGGGCGGTGAGGACGGGGCCTTTTCTGCCGTAGGCCCGGTGGAACTTGTAGTCCATCTTCGCCGTCAGAATGACCCAGGTGTCGTTCTCCGGCTCGCCCGCGTCCGCACAGTTGCAGATGAAGGCCTCGAACTGAATATCCGCCTCACAGCAGGTCATGACGTGACGTCCGGCGATGACGCTGCCCGCCGGGATGCCCCTGCGCTTTATGCAGCGGGCTTTGACCTTCACCGTCTTGCCCGCGTATTTCTTCGGCTCCTCCGCCACGTCGCGGTACCAGAGCGCGTAGTCGCGGTCCTCGATGTTCACGACGGGCGCGTCGAGGTCGAAGGGCAGCGGGTCCTCGATATCGTCGTAGGCGACCTTGCCGTCCACCGATTCGTAGGCGATATCCGCGCGCCGCGAGGCCCCGCGCACGACCTTGTGGAACTCCATCTTGTCCATCTCCGGCCGGAAGCGGTTGAACACCACCAGCTCCGCGCTCTTGAGCTTGTCGTAGCATAGCTGGCGCATGTTGGTGTTATAGGTGAGGAAGGTGCCTGCGTCTGCGAACATGAACTCCTGCGCCACGAGCCAGCCGTCGGGCAGCGCGCCGTAGAGCGAGTCGAGCATCCACATGCCGTTGTACTCGACCATGACCCGCTCCGCGCCCGCGGCCTCAAGCCAGGCTGTGAGGTTCTCGGGCGTGAGGTCGGCTTCTTCCTCCACGGCCTTGAGCTTCACCCTGTGGCCGGAGAACTCCTCCGGCTCGAACTCCTCGACGCCCTCCTCGCACACGAGCAGCAGCGTCGGCTCGCCGTTGTTGAAGCGCTTGTCCTCAAGCGTCTCCTGTATGAATTTAGTCTTGCCCGCCTCCAGGAACCCGGTAAAGAGGTAGACGGGTATCTGCCTTTGCTCAGCCAAGTTTGAACAGCTCCCTCAGACCTTCCTCGTCCAGTCCCGAGCCTATGACGCAGAGCCTGCCGGTCACAGCCGGGGCGCCGCGGCGCAGCTCGCGCTCGCCGGGAACGTAGTCGAAATATATCCAGTCCTCGCCATCGGAGGCCACATAGCCCTTCGCGCGCACCGCCTGACCGTAGCGCAGGCTGTCCAGTCCCTGCAGGGCCTCGACTATCTCCGCCTCCGTGAACTTCCGGGCCGTCTCCGCGCCCCAGCTCACGAACACCTCGTCCGCGTCGTGCCCGTGGTGGTGATGGTGATGATGGTGCTCGTGGTCATGCTCATGGTCATGGCCGCAGGAGCATTCCTCACCGTGCTCGTGATGGTGCTCATGCTCGTGCTCGTGGTCATGGTGCCCGTGGTCGTGGCCGCAGCAGCACTCGCCCTCGTCGTCGTCATCCTCGGCGGCTTCGGCGGCGAGACGCGCAAGTTCGGCCTTGAGGCTGTCCTCGTGCTCCATGGCGGCGCGCAGGGTCTTGCCGTCCAGCTCGTCCCAGGGCGTGGTGACGATAACGGCGTCCTTATTGTGCTCGCGGAGCATGTCCACGCAGGCGGCGAGCTTAGTTTCACTCATGCCCTTCGTGCGCGAGAGCACGATGGCGCCGGCGTTCTCGACCTGGTTGCACCAGAACTCGCCGAAGTTTTTCATGTACATCTTCGCGCGCGTCGCGTCTACGACGGTGGTGAAGGAGCCGGGCACGAGCTCCGGGTCGCCCACGCCCTGCACGGCGCGGATGACGTCGGAGAGCTTGCCGACGCCCGAAGGCTCGATGAGGATGCGGTCGGGTGCGAACTGGGCCTTGACCTTTTTGAGCGCCTCGGCGAAGTCGCCGACGAGGCTGCAGCAGATGCAGCCGGAGCTCATTTCGGTTATCTCGACGCCGGCGTCCTGCAAAAATCCGCCGTCGACGGAGATCTCGCCGAACTCGTTCTCGATGAGCACGAGCTTCTCGCCCTTATAGGCCTCGGCGATGAGCTTCTTGATGAGCGTGGTCTTGCCGGCTCCCAGAAAGCCCGAGAATATATCGATCTTAGTCATTTTCTGCGCTTCCTTCTTGATTGTAATTTAGGTATCATCGGTTTATAATCATAACCAATATATTTTACCACCAACGGCAAAGGGGGTCAATCACAAATGAAAAAACTTGAAAGGCCGGCGTTGAGCCTCATACTCGTACTGTGTCTCATGCTCTCTGCCTGCGGCTCGGCTTCGAACACGGAGCTGCCCGACCCGACGGCGGAGCCTGTGCCCACGGCGACGCCGGAACCGACGCCTACGCCAGACCCTGTGAAGACCAAGGCGGAGGCGCTGCTGGCGGACATGAGCCTGCACGAGAAAGTCTGCCAGCTGTTCGTGGTGCGGCCGGAGGAGCTGACGGGCCTGTCGCCCGTGACCGTCGCGGGCGAGGCGACGCAGCAGGCGCTCGAGAACTACCCCGTAGGCGGCCTGATCTACAGCGTGGACAACCTCGTGACGCAGGAACAGACGCGGGAAATGATAGAGAACACGCAGTCGTACTCGAAGATACCGCTCATCATAAGCGCAGACGAGGAGGGCGGTAACGTGGGCCGGCTCATGTACAAGCTGGGCACGACCTTCATCCACTCCATGTACAGCTACAAGGACGAAGGCCCGGAGACGGCCTACCAGAACGCCCTGACCATCGGTACGGATATGGTGAGCTGCCTTTTCAACACGGACTACGCGCCGGTTGCGGACGTGTGGACGAACCCGGCCAACACGGTCATAGGCGACCGGGCCTACTCGGACGACTTTGAGCAGGCGGCGGAGCTGGTGGCCTCTGCGGTGCAGGGCTTCACTGACGCGGGCGTGGTGTGCTGCCTCAAGCACTTCCCGGGCCACGGCGACACGGACACGGACACGCACGAGGGCGCGGCGGTGGTGAACAAGAGCCTCGAGGAGCTGAGAGCGGGCGAACTGCTGCCCTTCATTTCGGGCATAGAGGCCGGGGCGGACATGGTGATGATAGGCCACATCACGGTGACGGCGCTGGACGAGGTGCCGGCGACCATCTCAGAGGCGGTCATCTCCGGCCTGCTCCGGGAAGAACTGGGCTGGGACGGCGTGGTGATAACCGACTCGCTGGATATGGGCGCCATGGCTGGATACGACAACGGCGAGGTCTGCGTGCGCTTCATCGAGGCGGGCGGGGACATCCTGCTGGGCGTGCCCGACCTGGCCGCGGCGGTGAGCGCGGTAGAGGCGGCGGTGTCCGAGGGCTGCCTGACGGAGCAACGCCTGGACGAGAGCGTCCAGAGGATACTGGAGCTGAAGATAGAGCACGGCATCATATCCTGACCCGGAAAAGCAAAACAGGCCCTCCTGCGAGGAGGGCCTGTTTTTTCGCCAGACTGGTGCAGAAATGCGGACGCCGGAGCCGGCGGGAATTTTTCACAACCCTCTTGACAAACTGAGAATATTGTATATAATCAATATACACAATATACAAGGGTGATCATACTTGGATATCAAAATCAGCAATGCGGGCGGGGTGCCGATATATGAGCAGATCGT
>URDJ01000035.1 GCA_900546615.1 uncultured Eubacteriales bacterium
TTTTCACCCCACACTCATTGTACCACATTTCCTCTCTCAATACGAGAAAAAGGCCACCAGTTGGTGACCTTTTTCGACAAGCTGAACGGAGCGTACCGGATGGTACGCTCCGCTGCTTTGTTGTTTTTGCCCGTCTGTCCCTACTCAGTTTTCAGCTCATACTCTGAGAAGCCGATGATGACGCGGGTGCCTTTGTTTGGCTCGGACTCGAATCTCAGGCTGTGGCCCAGTTTGGCGCAGATCCTTCTGCAGAGATACAGTCCAAGGCCCGTAGAGCCCTTCTCGGCACGGCCGTTGTAGCCCGTGAAGCCGCGCTCGCCGAGTCTCGGCAGATCCTCCGCCGCTATGCCCGTGCCGCTGTCCTCTACCACCAGACTCCGGCCCTCTGAATACACACGTATCTGCCCCGACTTTGTATACTTCAGCGCGTTAGACAGCAGCTGCTCTATGACGAACGACAGCCACTTCTCATCCGTCAGCACCGTCAGATGTGTCTCAGTCAGCTCTACCGGCAGTTTCTTCAATATGAACAGCCCCGCGTATTTCCGCACGCAGCCGCGCACGACCCTGTCCAGCTCTATCCTCCGCAAGACCAGATCCATCGTCTCGCTCCCCAGCCGCTGATAGGACAGCACCATCTCCACGTAATGCTCTATCCTGAACAGCTCCGCCGAGACCGCCTGCCTGTCCATATCACCGTCCTGCTGCAGCAGCAGACGCATCGCCGCTATCGGAGTCTTGATCTGGTGCGCCCACATGGCGTAATAGTCCTCCGCCTCCCGCCGCGACGCTCCATACTCCGCGTCCAGCTTTGACATGCTGTGCCACAGCTCGCGCAGCAGCCGGTCGTACTCCGCCTCGACCCCTGGCTTCGGCTCCGGCAGACGCTCTATCGACACGCAGATGCTGTCCCGCATGTCCCGCAGAGCTCGTACCCGCCGGGCATAGTGCACGATGTCCACCGCCATCGCCGCAAGGCACACGGCCGCGCACAGCACCGCCGCATACAGCACGGCTTCCGTCGGCAGCTCGTACAGCGAGAACACCACCGCGCATATCAGCCCACAAAGCAGGAACAGCACTGGGATCTTCCAGTGCCGCCTGAAATATGAGAGGATATACATTCGGTTTCCCCCTCAGTCAATGATATAGCCCAGACCCTTCCTGGTCTTTATCAGCTCGCCCAGTCCAATGGCGGCGAGCCGCCGCCTCAGCCTCGTGACGTTAACCGTCAGCGTGTTTTCATCGACGAAATCGTCCGTTTGCCAGAGCCGCAGCATCAGCTCGTCCCGCGTTACGACGCTGCCGTGCTTCTCCATGAGCGCCTGCAATATTCGCAGCTCGTTCTTCGTGAGCTGCACCCGCTCGCCGCCGTAGCTGAGCGCTCCGGCGTTCACGTCCAGCACCGCGCCCGAGCACTCCAGCATCCGGCCCGTGCCGGCGAAGTCATAGGCCCTGCGCAGCAGCGCCTGCACCTTCGCCGTCAGCACCTCCAGATCGAAGGGCTTGGCTATGAAATCGTCCGCGCCCATGTTCATCGCCATGACTATGTTCATGTTGTCCGACGCGCTCGATATAAACATCACCGGCACCTGCGAGACCCTGCGTATCTCGGCGCACCAGTGGTAGCCTGAATACCTCGGCAGGGAGATATCCAGCAGCACGAGCTGGGGGTCGAAGGCCGCGAATTCCGCCATGATGTTCCCGAAATCCTCGGCGGCGCGGGCCTCGAAGCCCCAGCTGTCCATATTCGCGCATATCGCCCCGCAGATGACCGGGTCGTCCTCAACGACGAATACGCGGTACATCTCTCAGATGACGCCCGGATAGAGCGGGAAACGCTCGCACAGCTCCATGACCTCGGCCTTGACCTCGGGCACGGCGCTCTCGCCCTCCTGCATGAGCCGAAGGATGAGCTCGCCTATCCTGCGCATCTCGGCCTCCTTCATGCCGCGCGTGGTCGCCGCAGGGGAGCCGAAGCGCACGCCGCTGCCCAGATGCGGCGGCTGCTCGTCGAAGGGTATGGCGTTCTTGTTCGCCGTGATGTGCGCCCTGTCGAGCCGCTCCTGCATATCCCGGCCAGTGACACCCATGCTCATGACGTCCGCCAGCAGCAGGTGGTTGTCCGTGCCGCCGGAGACGAGCCTCACGCCGCCCTTCGAGAGCACGTCGGCCAGCGCGGCCGCGTTGCGGACGACCTGATGCTGGTATTCGGCAAACTCAGGCTGCATGGCCTCCTTAAGGCACACTGCCTTGCCCGCAATGACGTGCATGAGCGGACCGCCCTGAGTGCCCGGGAAGATGGCCGAGTCGATCTTCTTGGCCAGTTCCTCCTTGCAGAGGATGATGGCGCCTCTCGGACCTCTGAGCGTCTTGTGCGTCGTGGTCGTTACCACGTCCGCGTAGGGAACCGGCGAGGGATGCGCGCCGCCCGCGACCAGGCCGCCGATGTGCGCCATGTCCACGAACATGTAGGCCCCGACCTCGTCGCAGATGCTGCGTATCTCCTTCCAGTCAATGATGCGCGAATAGGCGGACGCGCCGGAGATTATCATCTTCGGCTGCAGCTCACGGGCCATTTTCCGCATCTCATCGTAATCTATAAGCTCAGTCTCACGGTTCACGCCGTAGGGGCGCACGTCGAAGTACTTGCCGGTGATGGACGCCCTCGAGCCGTGGGTGAGGTGTCCGCCGCAGGCGAGATCCATGCCCATGAGCACGTCGCCGGGCTTAGTCAGCGCGAGATATACCGCGACGTTTGCCTGCGAGCCGGAGTGCGGCTGCACGTTGGCATGCTCGGCCCCGAACAGTTCCTTCGCCCTCTCGCGGCAGATGTTCTCAACGACATCGACATATTCGCAGCCGCCGTAGAAGCGCTTCCCCGGATAGCCCTCGGCGTACTTGTTGGTGAGATGGCTGCCAACGGCCTCCATCACAGCCGGAGAAGTGAAGTTCTCGGAGGCGATAAGCTCGATATGGTCGCGCTGGCGGGTAAGCTCCTGCTCCATTGCAGAAAAGATCTCCGCATCGGCGCGGCGCAGGTTCTCGTAATTCATGACAAAACAGCTCCTCGGCCTATATTTTTCCCACTCCATGCAATGCACAAAGATACTGTATTATACCACCACCTGACCCCGATTAGCAATCACAATCTCCAACGATAAAAAACGAAATGTATGTTCACTCTGCACAAATGTCCGTGAGAGGAATACTGCGTCCCGGCCTTGACGCGGGAGGCAAAATGTTGTAACTTATAGTGGCAGTTTGAGAAAAACACAGTTCTCCGCGAGAGCGGGCCTGAACGTCGGGCGGGATGACCCGGCGGGAGGGGCAGGGGGAAGGCGGTGAGAATCCGCCGCAACAGCCATTGCCGTGTGTGCCTGCGATGCGGGCGCGAGTCGGAATGCCCTGCGTTCTGCGAGTTGCAAACCGTTCCCGGGCGGATGGGGGACAGGGGCAGTTTTGTCGCGTCCTTTCCCGTGTGGGGGAGGGCGCTTTGCCTTTTTTCAGGTGCAAAATTTAGAAAAGAGGTAAGAATGATGAAGAACATGCAGAAGACAGCGGCGCTGGCGCTTGCCCTCGCGCTCATACTGAGCCTTGCGGCCTGCGGGGCGCAGCAGAGCGGCGGGCTGTGGGACTCGGCGACCTATACTGATGACACGGAGCTTGGCGAGGGCGCGACGACCCTGACCGTCGAGGTCACGGCGGAGGAGAAGACCGTCACCTTCACCATACACACGGACGGCGCGACGCTCCGCGAGGCGCTGGAGGAGCACGGCCTCATCGCGGGAGACGAGAGCGAGTTCGGTCTGTATGTCAAGACCGTGAACGGCATGACGGCGGATTACGATAACGACGGCCTCTACTGGGCCCTCTACAAGGCCGGGGAGTACCTCATGACCGGCGTCGACACGACAGAGATCGCCGACGGCGAGCAGTACGAGCTTGTCTGCACGAAGGGCTAACGCGGCGCGGCGCAGGCTGAGCGTCGTCGAGATGGCGGTCTACGCCATGTTCGGCGTCATGATGTTCACGTCGAAGCTGCTGATGGAGGGCCTGCCGAACATACATCTCATCGGAATGTTCACGGTGCTGCTGACGGTGGTGTACCGGAAGCGGGCGCTGTATCCCATCTATATCTTCGTGTTCCTGACGGGGGCGTATAACGGCTTTTTGTCCTGGTGGATACCGTACCTGTATATCTGGACGGTGCTCTGGGGCGCAGTCATGCTGCTGCCGAGGGAGATGCCAAAGCGCTGGGCCGCAGTCTTATACCCCACGGTCTGCGCGCTGCACGGGCTGGCCTTCGGAACGCTCTACGCTCCGCTGCAGGCGCTGATGTACGGTCTGGACTGGCGCGGTATGCTCGTCTGGATAGCTGCGGGCTTCCCCTTCGACCTTATACAGGCCGCCGGCAACCTTGCCGCCGGGCTGCTCATCCTTCCGCTTTCGCAGCTGCTTGAAAAGCTGAACCGAAGGTTCGGCATACAGACCTGAACGGCTCTTTACAGCGACAACTGCCCCGGGACACGATGTCCCGGGGCAGTTGTCGTCGGTCACTACTATCCACGCACGGCTTCTTCGAGTTTGCTCTTTTTTTCAGCCAGCTGCGTTTCGGTATCATGCAGCAGCTCATGCAGCCTGCTCAGCACGCGGTCTATCTGCTCCCGGGTGCTCTCGACCTGCTCGATCGATTCACTTATCCGGCTCATAACCATGACATCCACGAATATGCCGTCGAAGAAATAATCCGCGAATCTCAGGAAGCCGTCGATGTTCACCTGAGAGCCGGTAAAGATGCCGCCTACATCCGCAAGCTCGGTTCTGAACCTGCCGAGCTGTGCCTGCAGCCGTTCGACCATATACTGGGCTTCGTCCAGATGGCTGTGCTTTGCCAGATCCGAGATGAGGCCGCCGCCGAACATGTCCCAGGTAGCCCAGCCCTCGGCGCTTCCGAGCTCATTGAGTATCTCGTCAGCTGTTACCATGGCATCGCTGCCGGCGGCTATGGCTTCGAGTATCTCTTTTTTTCTGCTCTCGCACGACGCAGCCTCGGTCTCTAGCCGTAAAATCCTCTGCGCAGCTTCGCCTCCGCTGCGCTTGAGCTCCTCCTTCCTGGCTTCCATGGCCGCCTCGTATTCACGCTCGCAGCCCTCCAGCCCCGACAGCTCCGCCTCATATCGCCCTATTTCATCTGCGACAATTGCAAGCTCACGCGCGGCAGCCTCGTATTTCACCGCCGCGGCCGCCGCCTCGCGCCGCTCCTTTGAGAGCTTTTCTTCGCTCTTGCCGAGCAGCGAATAGATGATCGACGAAAGGCTGCCGCCTTCCAGCCGGTCTACGTCAGCCTGCTCCGCGAGCTTTAGTTCCTCCAGCTCGGCAACCTTCGCCCTGAGTTCTTCTCGCTGAGTTCTCAGCTCCCTGAGCATCGTTTCGAGCTTTGCCTTCCTCGCAATCCGCTCGTACAGCCGCCTGAGCTTTTCGTCATATACTGACAACTATTCTCCCTCCGTTTCCGGCCGCGATATTTCCTTCACGTTCCGCTCGAATTTCGACCTGGCGCCCATTACTTCGTGGCCGCAGCCCTCGCACCTCAGCTTGAAATCCGCGCCTATCCTCAGCACGAGCCAGCGGTTCGAACCACAGGGGTGCTGCTTCTTCATCACCAGCGTGTCGCCTACTTGGATGTCCATCAGCGTCCCTCCTTTATCCGCTCCCAATACGCCTTTGCCGCCTGCTCCGTCTTATTATCGCCATATTCGTAGTACCGTGCGTCCTTTATCACGTCCGGCAGGTATTGCTGTCTTACCCAGTGGCCCGGGTACTCGTGTGGGTACTTGTAGCCCTGCTCGCGCTCGAAGCCCGCGCCGTCCGCATGTACGTTCTGAAGCTCTCTCGGCACTGGGCCCGCTTTGCCGGCTCTCACGTCCGCAATTGCCCGGTCGATCGCCGTGACCACCGAGTTCGACTTCGGCGCCGTCGCGAGCAGTATCGCCGCCTCAGCCAGAGGCAGCCGCGCCTCCGGCAGACCGAGCTGCAGCGCCGAGTCCACACAGGCCTTCACTATCGCCGCCGCCTGCGGATAAGCCAGCCCGATGTCCTCTGACGCCGAGCACAAGAGCCTGCGGCAGGCCCCTATGAGGTCGCCCGCCTCCAGCGTCCGCGCCAGATAGTGCAGCGCCGCGTCCGGGTCCGAGCCCCGCAGCGACTTCATCAGAGCCGATACCGAGTCGAAGTGCTCGTCCCCGTCGCGGTCGTAGTGCATGGACCCGCCCTGCGTCGCATTGCGGGCATCATCCAATGTTATGCAAACCTTTCCTTCTCGCCTCGGCGCCGCCGTGAACAGCAGTTCTACCGAGTTCAAAGCCTTGCGTACATCGCCATTGCAGCTCCTCGCTATGTGCTCCGCGACCCCCGGCTCCAGCTGCGATTCTATGTCTTCTCTGGCGGATATTATGTTAACTGCTCTCAGCACCGCCGGCTCCACCTCGGCGGCCGGCACGGACTTAAACTCGAACACCGTACTGCGCGAGAGCAGCGCGTTATAGACGTAGAAGTAGGGGTTCTCCGTCGTCGAGGCTATCAGCGTTATCCGTCCGTCCTCGATGAATTCGAGCAGGCTCTGCTGCTGCTTTTTATTGAAGTACTGTATCTCGTCGAGGTAGAGCAGCACGCCGCCGGGTGTGAGCATGGTATCCAGCTCGGCGATGATGTTCTTTATATCCGAGAGGCCCGCGTTGGTGGCGTTGAGCTTTCTGAGGCTCCGGTCGGTCTTCCTCGCGATGATGTTTGCCACGGTGGTCTTACCCGTGCCGGACGGCCCGTAGAACACCATGTTGGGCACCTTGCCGGACTCGATGACGCGCCTGAGCAGCCCGCCCTCGCCCAGTATATGCCTCTGACCGACGACCTCATCGAGCTCCTGCGGCCTTATTTCATCTGCCAGCGGTCTGCGCATAGTATGCCTCCGTTTATCGTTGAAATCACGTTCAAAATCTGCTAAACTGGTGAAAAACATCGAAAGCGGTGATATTATCAGAACTCCCGAACAGGCCGCCGAGATAGTCTCGCGCCTTGAAGCTGAATATCCGCTCGCTGACTGCACCCTGGACTGGGGCAAGGACTACGAGCTGCTGTTTTCCGTCCGCCTCGCCGCCCAGTGTACGGACGAGCGAGTGAACATGATAACGCCCGCGCTCTTTGAGCGCTATCCGACCCTCGAAGCCTTTGCCGAGGCCGACGTCACCGAGGTCGAGGGCTACATACGCTCCTGCGGTTTCTTCCACACGAAGGCGCGCGACATCGTGGCCTGCGCGCAGATGCTGCTCGCAAAGCACGGCGGCAGGGTGCCCGACAGCATGGACGAGCTGCTCGCCCTGCCCGGCGTGGGACGCAAGACGGCAAACCTCATCCTTGGCGATGTATTCCACGCACCCGGCGCCGTTGTTGTGGATACGCACTGCATCCGGCTCTCGAACCGCATGGGCTTCGTGGACACGAAGGACCCGCCGAAGATAGAGGCCGCGCTGCGCGAGGTCCTGCCGCCGGAGAAAAGCTCCGACTTCTGCCACCGCATAGTCCTCCACGGCCGCGCGGTCTGCACGGCGCGGGCCCCGAAGTGTGAGGCCTGCTGTGTCCGCCACGTCTGCCGCTTCGCCTCGGGCGTTTAACCGACCACCTCGCCGCAGACACGGTATTCCGTCTCCGGCGTCAATTCTATAGGACCATACGCGGGGTTTGCCGACATGAGGCAGGCCCCGCTTTCGTCCACATGCAGCCTCTTGCAGTAGGCCATGCCGCCCACGACGAAGATGCCGACGCGCCCGCTCTCGAGCGTCTCGCGCCGCTTCACCCAGACGATCTGCCCGTCCTCAATCTCAGGCTCCATACTGTCGCCCGCTATCCTCACGGCGAAGTCGGCTTCCTCGGGCGCGGCCGAAGCGTCCACCGGCTCGCAGTCGTCCCCGTCCAAAAACTGGCCCGTGCCCGCAGAGGCCGCCAGCGTATAGAGCGGCAGCACCCGCCCGCGCGTCTCGTCCGCCTCCGCGTACAGCCCGCTCGCCAGCAGTACCCTTATATAATTTGCGACGAGCCGCCGTCCCTCGGCGTTCAGCCCCGCGGTGCTGCCGCCCCGCCCGGTGAAGGTGCCCATGACATCCGTCACGCCGTATATCTCGCACAGCTTCAAAAACTGCGCCGCGTTCGGCATGGTCATGTCCTTCTCCCACTTGCTGATGCCCGCCGGTTTTATATCAACGCCCTCGGCCGCGAGCAGCTCGGAGACCCGCGGCTGGGTCAGACCGGCCTCCCGCCTGAGCGACGTAAGTATCGTACCAAGAGATTTTTTCACCGGCATCATCTCCTAACAGGACACAGTATAACAGATTTCCCCTCCGATAGCAAGCACATTCCCTCTGTGACTTTGTTACCGACAGTGAGAAGATCCTGAGGTACAGTTAGCTCACACAAACACAAAACACTTCAGGAGGTATTCAAAATGGAAAGCAACGTTCGGAACCGCATGCCTCTCATTGGAGATATAGCCCCCAGCTTCAAGGCCGTGACCACGCAGGGCAACATCAGCTTCCCCGAGGACTACAAGGGCAAGTGGGTCATCCTGTTCAGCCATCCCGCCGATTTCACTCCCGTCTGCACCACCGAGTTCATGACCTTCGCGTCCATGGCGGACGAGTTCAAGGCGATGAACACCGAGCTCGTGGGCCTGTCGGTCGATTCCCTCTACGCGCACATCGCCTGGCTGCGCAAGATTCAGGAGCTGAGCTGGAACGGCAAGGAACACGTCGAGGTAAAGTTCCCGCTCATCGAGGACATCCGCATGGAGGTCGCGAATAAGTACGGCATGATACAGCCCGGCCAGAGCAACACGCAGGCCGTGCGCGCGGTGTTCGTCATCGACCCGGAGTCGAAGATCAGGCTCATCCTCTACTACCCTCTCAGCACCGGGCGCAACTTCGACGAGATAAAGCGCATCATCCAGGCCCTGCAGAAGGCCGACACGGAGAACGTGGCCACCCCGGCCGACTGGCGCCCCGGCGACGACGTTATCGTCCCCACCGCCGGCAGCTGCGGCACCGCCAAGGAGCGCATGGACAACCAGACCGACGACCAGTACTGCCTCGACTGGTTCATGTGCTTCAGAAAAGAGAAGAAATAAGCCTGAATACCCGACGGGCCGGAGCGATATGCTCCGGCCCGTACTTTTGCCGCTGCCCGGGATGGAAGCGGGGAGCGTAGGGGGATTGCCAAATTTGCGGGGATGTTGTAAAATTGAATGATTTTGAAATGAGGTGTCGGGATGGCGGAGTATATCGTGCCGGCCGGGTATGGCGAGGCTGAGTATGTGGATAAAAAATCGCGTTTTATCGGGCAGGTGCAGCATGCCGGGTCGGAGGCCGAGGCAATGGCCTTCGTTGAGAGCGTGCGCAAAAAGTACCCGGACGCGACCCACAATGTCTGGGCATATGTCCTCAGCTCTGGCGCGATGCGCTGGTCAGATGACGGCGAGCCGGGCGGCACCTCGGGTCAGCCCACGCTGAATGTCTTCCGCTCCGCCGGTGTCTGTGACGTCTGCTGCGTCGTGACGCGCTACTTCGGAGGCATACTGCTCGGCTCCGGCGGACTGGTCAGGGCCTACTCCAAGGCAGCATCCATGGCGCTCGAGGCCGCCGGCCGGGCGCGCATGGCAGAGTGGAGCGTTGTCGAGACCGTCTGCGGCTACGCCCAGTACGAGCGCGTCCGCCGCCTGCTCGCCGACCTCGGCGCCGCCGATCTGGAGGCCTCCTTCGCCGCCGATGTCGCAGTCACCGCCCTGCTGCCCGCCGACGCCGCCGGTACCTTCGCCTCAAGGCTCACCGACGTGACCGCAGGGAGCGCACAGTGTCGCGTCTCAGGCAGCGTTTTCAGACCGCAAAAAATTTTTTCGGAAAATTAGAGGATTTTTGAAGACTGCGTCGTATATATAGATGAGGAAAGGAGGAGCGCACATGGAAATGCCCAGAGAAGCAAGACAGCATATGGAAGAACTGCTCGTTTCGCCCAGAGGCGTTCGGGCCGCGGACAGCTCAGGCAGGCCCAGACCCGAGCCGGAATGCGAGGTGCGCACCTGCTTCCAGCGCGATATTGACCGCATCATCCACTGCAAGAGTTTCCGCAGGCTCAAGCACAAGACACAGGTCTTTCTACAGCCGGAGGGCGACCACTACCGCACGCGGCTCACGCATACGCTCGAGGTCGCAAGGATAGCCCGGACGATATCAAGGGCTCTTATGCTCAACGAGGACCTCACGGAGGCCATAGCGCTCGGGCACGACCTCGGGCATACGCCATTCGGCCACGCGGGCGAGCGGGCGCTCAATGAGATATTCCCCGGCGGCTTCCGCCACTATGAGCAGAGCCTTCGCGTAGTGGACAGGCTCGAAAAGGACGGCCGGGGCCTCAACCTTTGCAACGAGACGCGCATCGGCATCCTCAACCACACCACCGGCCAGCCGCGCGGCAGCCTTGAGGCAGATGTCGTACGCATGTCCGACAAGATCGCCTACATAAACCACGACCTCGACGACGCCGAACGCGCCGGTATCCTCGCACCCGGCGACGAGCCGCAGGTCATACGCGATAAAATAGGCACCCGCAACAGCGAGCGCATCAACACCATCGTCATGGACGTCATCAAAAACAGCGCCGAAGAACTCAAAATGTCCAGCGGGATGTCCGCCGCCGTGGAGGAATTCACCGACTTCATGTACAGCTGCGTCTACAAAAACCCCGTCGCCAAGGGCGAGGAGGGTAAGGTCGGGAATATACTTTACAGCATATGGGAATATTATGTCAACCAACCTCAGAAGCTGCCGGAGGACTACCGCATGATAGCGGAGGAGGACGGACTGGAGCGTGCGGTGACGGACTATGTTTCCGGCATGACGGACAAGTATGTGATGGACGTGTATTCGGAGTTGTTCATTCCGAAGTCGTGGCAGGTGCGCTGAGGGGGGGTCCGATATTGGCATTTTCGCCTGAGTTTTTGCAGGAGCTGTCCGACCGCAATCCCATAGAGGATGTGGTGGGCGAGTATGTGAACCTGTCGAAGCGGTCGGGTCAGAACCTGTTCGGGCTTTGTCCCTTCCATAGCGAGAAGACGCCGTCGTTTTCGGTTTCGCCGTCGAAGCAGATATATCACTGTTTCGGCTGCGGCAAGGGCGGCAGCGTGATAAACTTTATAATGGAGATCGAGAACCTCAGCTTCAGCGACGCGGTGGAATTCCTGGCGAGGCGTGCAGGAATGGCCGTGCCTGAGCGCCAGGGCGACACCGGACGCAAAAAGCGCGAGAGGATGTATGCGCTCAACCGCGACGCGGCTAGGTTTTTCTACGAGCAGCTCGGCACCGAGGATGGCAGGCGCGCGTCGGAGTACATGGCAAGGCGAGGCATCAGCCCTTCTACTGCGCGGCGCTTCGGCCTGGGCTGTGCGCCAAACAGCTGGTCCAGGCTGATGGACGCCATGCTGGACAAGGGCTACACTGAGTGGGAGCTTTCGGACGCCGGCCTCGTGAAACGAGGGCAGAAGAAAAACTGCTACGACACCTTCAGGGACCGGCTGATGTTCCCCGTCATTGACGTGAGGGGCAACGTCATCGGGTTCTCGGGCAGGATACTCGGAGACGGCGAACCGAAGTACCTGAACACGCCTGAAACACTGGTTTTTAGCAAAAGTCACAACCTTTTCGGCTTAAATCTGGCTAAAAAGTCGAAATCCGGGTACATTATCCTCGTTGAGGGCAATATCGACGTGGTATCGCTGCACCAGGCGGGCTTTGACAATGCGGTGGCTTCGCTCGGCACATCGCTGACGCCGGAGCAGGCGCGGCTCATCTCGCGCTTCAAGAACGAGGTGGTCATTGCCTACGACGCAGACGAGGCAGGGCGCAAGGCCTCGCAGCGGGCGATAAGCATACTTGAGAAGCTGGAGCTGAAGGTCAGGGTGCTGACGGTCAGCGGGGCAAAGGACCCGGACGAGTTTATAAAGGCCAAGGGCGCGGAGGCGTTCAGGAACCTGCTGTCGGGCAGTGAGAACCATATCGAGTACCGGCTCGAGCAGGTCAGGGCGACGTGTGATCTCGGTACGTCCGAGGGCAAGGTAAGCTTTCTCAAGGGTGCGGCAGAGGTGATAGCTGAGCTGCCTGACCCGGCGTCGAGGGAGGTCTACTCGCTGAAGACGGCGGAGGTCTGCGGCGTCTCGGCGGCGGCGGTGCAGGACGAGGTACGGCAGGTGCGGCGGCGCAAGCTGGCATCCGCCAGGAAACGTCTGCAAAAAGAGGAGATGCGCCCGGCGAGCATGTCTCAGCCGCGGGAACGCGGCATACGGTACAAGGACCCGCGCTCCGCGGCCGCGGAGGAGGGCGTCATTCGCCTGCTGAGCCTGGACCCGGCAGTATTCAGGGGCCTTGAGCTGGGAGAGAAGGATTTCTCCTCGCCGGAGCTTTGGGACATCTACTCTGCGCTGAAGCAGCACACTGACGAGGGCCTGAGAGCGTCACCCGCGGCGCTGAGCGGGGAGCTGTCACCGGAGGAGTTTTCACTATTCACGAGCATCATCCAGCAGCCGGTCAATTCCTCGAACGCGAGGCAGGCGCTGGAGGATTACATAGCGATCATGAGGCGGCGCGGCGAGCAGGAGAACAGTCTTCTGGATATTCAGGCGCAGCAACTAAAGACAAAGAGTTACGGAGGATGAGCCATGTCTGAGAAGGATACGATCGAGAGCAGGGCGGCAGAGGAAGCTGCCGAGGCGAAGACGAAAGCGAAAAAGCGCAATTCGCACAAGGCTGAGGAAGCGCCCGTGCCGGAGGACCCGGAGCTTCTCGCAAAGCAGAAGGAGGAAAAGCTTAACGCCCTTATCGAAAAAGGCAAGAAATCCGGCAAGCTGACCTCGAAGGAGCTCATGGATGTGCTCGACGACATGAACCTCGAGCCGGAGGAGCTTGACAAGTTCTACGACAAGCTGGAGAATCTGGGCATCGACACGGCGGGGGAGGACATAGTGCCGCCGCTGGACGACGAGGCCCTGCCCGAGCTTGAGGAGCTGCAGGAGATCGAGGAGGTCACGGAGGAGGAGATAGCGGACACAGATTCGCTGGCCGACACCTTCTCGACGGACGACCCCGTGCGTATGTACCTCAAGGAGATCGGCAAGGTGCCGCTGCTCACGCCGGACGAGGAGCAGGAGCTGGCCCGCAGGATGGCCGACGGCGACGAGGAGGCCAAGCGCCGCATGGCCGAGGCTAACCTCCGTCTGGTCGTCTCCATAGCGAAGCGATACGTAGGGCGCGGGATGCTGTTCCTTGACCTGATACAGGAGGGCAACCTCGGTCTCATCAAGGCAGTGGACAAGTTCGACTACACCAAGGGCTACAAGTTCTCGACCTACGCGACTTGGTGGATACGTCAGGCGATAACCCGCGCGATAGCGGATCAGGCGAGGACGATACGCATACCCGTCCATATGGTCGAGACCATCAACAAGGTCATCCGTGTGTCGAGACAGCTGCTGCAGGAGCTGGGACACGACCCCTCGGCGGAGGAGATCGCCGAGGAGATGGGCATGGCCGTGGACAAGGTGCGCGACATACTCAAGATAGCGCAGGAGCCGGTGAGCCTCGAGACGCCAATAGGCGAGGAGGAGGACAGCCATCTGGGCGATTTCATTCCGGACGAGGACGCGAGCGAGCCGAGCGAGGCAGCGAGCTTTTCGCTGCTGAAGGAGCAGCTTATGACGGTGCTCGATACGCTGACACCGAGAGAGAAAAAGGTCCTCGAGCTGCGCTTCGGCATAGTAGACGGCCGCACCCGCACGCTCGAGGAGGTTGGCAAGGAGTTCAACGTTACAAGGGAGCGCATAAGGCAGATCGAGGCCAAGGCGCTGAGGAAACTGCGCCACCCGAGCCGCTCGAAGAAGCTTAGGGACTTCCTAAACTAAAGTTTTTTGCCCCGCTTTTTTACAAAAAAGCGGGCAGGGTCCAGGGGTGGCGCCCCTGGTCGCGCTCCGCAGAGCGCGAAATTCCCCACTGCCCATAACAGGTCAGGAGGGGGGACAGGGGGGAACCCTACCAAGGGGTTCCCCCCTCTAATTAAATATGAGGAAGTAATAAAAAAGCTCCGCTGACGAACAGCGGAGCTTTAAAAATGGTTTTAGCGAAATTACTTGGTAGCCTCGACAGCCTTGGCGTCGCCGGTGATCTCGCCCTTCGCCTGCTTGGCAAAGGTCTGGATACCGCTGATGCTGACGACGACGGCGAGGACGATGAGCGCCACGGCGAAGATGAGCTGGAACCAGATGGTCCAGTCAGCGCCGCCGGCCATGACGGAGTTGAGCCTCTGGGTAACGGTGATGACCAGAGAGGTCAGGGTAGCGATCATCATGAAGACCATGGGGATGTAGAACATCTTGTTGCTCTTGCCGATGTTGCCGAGCCAGCAGGCGACGGCCATGAGAGCCAGGCCGGCGAGGAGCTGGTTGGCGGCGCCGAACAGAGCCCAGATGGCGGTGACGTTGGCGTAGCCGAGGGAGCAGCCGATGGCGACAAGGATGATGGTGCCGACCATGGGCTTGGCAAGGAAGCCGCGGAAGCCGGAGATCTTGGAGGGATCCTCGCCCTCACGCACGAAGAGCTCGGTGAACATGTAGCGGCCCAGACGGGTGCCGGTGTCCAGGGAGGTCAGCGCGAAGACGGAGACGGCCAGGGTCAGCAGGGTGTAAACGGTGTTGAACAGCGGGTTGGAGAAGTCCGCCACGGTGCCGGTCATGTTGGCAACGAGGGTGGCAAGGCCGCCGGCGAAGATGGTCGGAGGAGAGCTCATGGTGAGGCCCAGGCTGTTCTCGCCGCCCTGAACGAGGTGCCACACGGTGGCGGCAGCGATCAGGGAGAGGATGGCCAGGATGCACTCGACGATCATGGCGCCGTAGCCGATGACCTTGGCGTCCTTCTCGGAGTTGATCTGCTTGGAGCTGGTGCCGGAGGCGACCAGGCTGTGGAAGCCGGAGATGGCACCGCAGGCGACGGTGATGAACAGGGTCGGGAACAGATAGCCGCTGCTGGACTGCCAGCCGGTGAAGGCCTCGAGCTCGAAGTTGCTGTTCCAGGAGCCGCCGAGGACGCCGACGAGGGCGAGGATCATCATGCCGTACAGCAGGAAGCTGGACAGGTAGTCACGGGGCTGGAGGAGTATCCAGACCGGAAGCAGGGAGGCCAGGGTGATGTACACGGCGATGAAGATTATCCAGGGAGTACGCGGCAGGTTGATGCCGACGTTCAGGCCGATGAAGGTGATGACGATGATGCCGATGACGCCGACGACGGTCGCGGGACCGACCTTGGCGCCCCTGCGGTAGACGAAGTAGCCGAAGATGATGGCTATGACGATGAACAGCAGGCTCGTGGTCGCCGTGGAGGCGTTGCCGGAGGCGTTGTCCATGCCCACGGTGATGAAGTCGTAGGGGTTGCCGTTGGCATCAACGGTGGACTGGAACGTACTGGCAACGACGGAGGTGAAGCTCGCAATGACGAGGATGAGGACCAGCAGCGCGAAGATGACGAACAGCTTGTAGGCCTTGGGGCCGATGTTGTCCTTTATAACCTCACCGATGGAGCGGCCGCCGTGACGAATGGAGGCGAACAGAGCGCCGAAGTCGTGCATGGCGCCGAAGAAGATACCGCCGATGACGACCCAGAGGAAGACGGGCAGCCAGCCGAACACAGCCGCCTGAATGGGGCCGTTGATGGGGCCGGCGCCGGCGATGGACGAGAAGTGGTGGCCCATCAGAACGGCGGGGTTGGCAGGGACAAAGTCCTTGTTGTCAAACTTGGTGTGCGCGGGGGTCGGACGGTCGGGGTTCACGCCCCACTTCTTGGCAAGCCAGGAGCCGTAGAATATGTAGCCCAGGCCCAGAAGAACTATGCCGACAACCAGAATGAGAATTGCGGTCATACTTTTTCACTCCTTAACAATTTCCTGAAAAAACTCACAAGATTGCTGCCAGCTTTGTTTGTCGCGATCAACTCCTTTTCCAAACCCACAGCCGCTGTCCTCAGGGCTGTCCAGCCCCAAAGCCCCAGCTTGAAGCTCTTGTAGAACTTCCGGCTGCGTATGATTTTGGCTGCTTCGTCTTCTATTACATCCGCTACGAAGAGAGCGATGATGTACGATTCACGGTGCTCCGGATCGGGCTTAATCTTGGGCAGCCCATCCTCCAGCGCAAAATCCATGCACCTGGACGCCGTGTCAGCGTCCAAAACAGGCACAGAGAAGATATAGGCATACTCATTAGTCTCAGCCGCCCATATCTTCGCCTTCTTTATGAGAACGTAACCCTCGCTGCGCACATGAAATGTTGCCGTGTATAAAAGCGGCAGCCCCGAGTCGGCGTTCCCATCCTCGATATCATAATAGTACTCGTAGGATTCCCTCAGCTTTTCAAGCAGTTTGGCCCTGTCCCATGCCAACGATCATACCCCCGGATCATGCGCTCGCTGATTTCTTGCCTAAAGCTATCCATAATATAACTCGACTGTCCAAAGAAATCAATACCAAATTAATTTTAATTGTGAACATACTAGGTAGATAGTGATTGATATCAGCACAAAACAAAGCATAGTGTTTTAAAATTTGAAAATAATTTGTGAACGAAATTTGTCTGCCGTCAAGTATACTATTTACAATGTCTTTGTGTTATTGTATTTTATTAAGGATAATAAGCGGACTAATGACTCAGATGGTGATCTCATATGGATAGACCTGTCCACGCGCGGCAACTCAGGCTCTGTGCACCCTGCCTGTTCGGGCTGGAGGGGCCGCTTGGCAACGAACTCAGACACATGGGGATGGACTCTGTCGCGCCCGAAAATGGGCGCGTGCTCTTTGAGACGGACGAACACGGACTCGCTAGGGCAAATATCCGCTCCCGCTTTGCCGAGCGCATCCTGCTCGAGCTGGGCAGTTTCCCCGCGCGCAGTTTTGAGGAGCTGTTCGAGGGCGTGCGTGCCATCCCATTTGAGGACTGGCTGCCGCGTGACGCCGCCTTTCCGGTGAAGGGATGGGCGCTGGAGTCGCAGCTGCACTCCGTGCCTGACTGCCAGAGCATAATAAAGAAAGCCGCGGCCGTGCGCATGGGTAAGGCCTACGGTATGGAGCGCTTGCCTGAGACGGGTGTGCTTTATCAGCTACAGTTTTCGATAATGAAGGACGAGGCGCACATATACCTCGACACGACGGGCACGGGCTTGCACAAGCGGGGCTACCGCCCAGCCCAGGTCGCGGCGCCCCTGCGCGAGACGCTTGCCGCCGCTATGGTGGACATCGCGGGCTACCGCGGACGAGGCGAGTTCTGTGACCCCTTCTGCGGCAGCGGCACGATAGCTATCGAGGCTGCGCTGGCCGCAAAAAACCGGGCACCGGGGATTGGTAGGAGTTTTCCGGCCGAGAAATGGTCGGTGCTTTCCCGGGAAATATGGGCGCAGGAGCGCGAAGCGGCGCGTGCAAGGGAGTATAACGGCGAATATCGCATCTTCGGCTCGGATATTGACCCCAGGGCCGTGGAGATATCGAGGGCGAACGCCGAGCGCGCGGGCGTAGCTGACATTGTGGAGTTCTCCGTCGCGGACGCGCGAGAGTTTGACCGGTCAACGGAGCGCGGGGTCATCGTAACAAACCCGCCCTACGGAGAGCGGCTCATGGAAAAGCGCGAGGCGGAGCGGCTCTACACCGACTTCGGCCGTGCGCTCTCGAGAGTGAAGGGCTGGGACCTCTACCTGCTCAGTTCACACACGGAGCTTGAGCGATGCCTCGGTACCCTTGCGGGAAAGCGCCGCAGGCTGTATAATGGAATGATACGCTGTGAGCTATACATATATAAAGATGGGGGCAGCCGCAGATGAAGCACCTGTTCATAGTCAACCCTGTCGCCGGCAAGCAGAAGCCGGAGGACAAGCTGAGACTGATAAACGAAGCCATAGACCGCCTTCCGGCAGAAAAGCGCGAGGCCGACGAGTTTGAGATATACGTTACCGCATCCCCAATGGATGCCTGCGGGCACATAAAGGAGTCGGCGAAGGGCGAAAAGGAGCTGCGCGTCTACGCCTGCGGGGGCGACGGCCCGCTCAACGAGTGCGTGAACGGCGCGGCTGGCCTGCCGAACGTCGCGGTCACCCACTTTCCCTGCGGCACGGGCAACGATTTTATAAAGATGTTCGGTAAGGACAAGGACCGGTTTTTTGACCTTACTGAGCTTATAAACGGCGAGGTGCGGCCCATAGACGTCATAAAGTGCAACGGGCGCTATAGCGTGAACATCTGCTCCATGGGCCTCGACGCGCGCATCGGCACGGACGTACACAAGTACAGCGGGATGCCCGTAATAGGCGGAGCGGCGGGCTATGTCGTGTCTCTGGTCGTGAATTACGTGAAGGGCATCAAGACCGCCATGACGGCAAAGGCTGAGGGCCTCACCTGCGGGCCGGAGCTGAACCTCGTCTGCGTCTGCAACGGCCGGTTCTACGGCGGAGGCTTCAATCCTACGAACGACGCCCGGCCGGACGACGGATACATGGATGTGCTCATTGCCTCCGGCGTCTCCCGGCTTACGCTGGTTGGCGTGCTCATGAGCTACGCCACGGCCAAGTACAAGTCCTGCCCGCAGTACATAACCTTCGTCCGCACGCGGCACCTCGAGATCGACACCGCTGAGGAGGAGGTTATAAACGTGGACGGCGAGGCGGAATACGGAAAGCACATCGAGTTCGACCTCATACCGGGCGGAGTGAACTTCATATTCCCCAGAGATATGGCCTTTTTCGACTGAAGCTGCTCCCGACCGCAGCTTCCCAGGATGAATGTTAACAGAAAATTCTCAAGTTTTTATATATAGAGCCTTGACAATTTTCAGAATTGTGGTATGTTTATAAGCGGGTTAGCACTCGAGGCAATTGAGTGCTAACCCGCTAAAGCTGTATTAAATTACACAGGAGGTAATATATAATGAAACTCACGCCTTTGGCCGACAGGGTCGTTCTGAAGCAGAAGGAAGCGGAGGAGAAGACCAAGAGCGGCATCATCCTTGCCTCGTCCGCGCAGGAGAAGCCGGAGCTTTACGAGGTCATTGAGGTAGGCCCCGGAGGAATGGTAGACGGCAACGAGGTAGTGATGTCCGTGGCGAAGGGCCAGACGGTGCTGGTGGGCAAGTACAGCGGCACCAAGGTGAAGATCGACGACGAGGAACTCACGATAGTCAGGCAGGGCGACATCCTTGCCATAGTCGAGTAATTAGTTTGGAGGAATAGACAATGGCAAAGCAGATAATTTACGGTGAAGAGGCCCGAAAGGCCATAGAGCGCGGCGTGAATCAGCTCGCCGATACAGTGAAGATAACCCTCGGCCCCAAGGGCAGGAATGTTGTCCTGGGCAAGAAGTTCGGCTCCCCGCTGATCACGAACGACGGCGTGACGATCGCCAAGGAGATAGAGCTTGAGGACGCTTTTGAGAACATGGGCGCGCAGCTCATCCGCGAGGTCTCGACCAAGACCAACGACGTGGCCGGCGACGGCACGACGACCGCCACCCTGCTTGCCCAGAGCATGATCCGCGAGGGTCTGAAGAACCTCGCCGCCGGCGCGAACCCGATGGTCATGCGCCGCGGCATCCAGAAGGCCACTGAGGCCGCTGTCGCCGAGATCCGTGCGAACAGCCAGCCGGTCTCCGGCAGCCAGGATATCGCCCGTGTCGGCACCATCTCCAGCGGCGACGAGCTCATCGGCCGCCTGATCGCCGAGGCGATGGAGAAGGTCAGCCAGAACGGCGTCATCACCGTCGAGGAGAGCAAGACCGCCGAGACCTACAGCGAGGTCGTCGAGGGCATGCAGTTTGACCGCGGCTACATCACCCCCTACATGGTCACCGACAACGAGAAGATGGAAGCCGTCATCGACGACGCCTACATCCTCATCACCGACAAGAAGATCTCGAACATTCAGGAGATACTGCCGCTGCTCGAGCAGATCGTGCAGGCGGGCAAGAAGCTGCTCATCATCGCCGAGGACGTTGAGGGCGAGGCTCTTGCGACTATCATACTGAACAAGCTGCGCGGCACCTTCACCTGCGTGTGCGTCAAGGCCCCCGGCTTTGGCGAC
This sequence comes from uncultured Eubacteriales bacterium, assembly GCA_900546615.1. Taxonomy (GTDB): domain Bacteria; phylum Bacillota; class Clostridia; order Oscillospirales; family Oscillospiraceae; genus Scatomorpha; species Scatomorpha pullistercoris. The sequence continues at coordinate 20,196 of URDJ01000035.1, forward strand.
AGGCGCAAGGAGATGCTGCAGGATATCGCCATCCTGACCGGCGGCCAGGTCATCAGCTCTGACCTCGGCATGGAGCTGAAGGACGCCAACGTCACCATGCTGGGACGCGCGCGCCAGGTCAAGGTGACCAAGGAGAACACCATCATCGTTGACGGCGCAGGCGAGAGCAGTGCGATCAAGGACAGGATAGCCCAGATCAACAACCAGATCGCCGTCACCACGAGCGATTACGACCGTGAGAAGCTGCAGGAGCGTCTTGCGAAGCTCTCCGGCGGCGTGGCGGTCATCAAGGTCGGCGCAGCCACTGAGACCGAGATGAAGGAGAAGAAGCTCCGCATCGAGGACGCCCTGAACGCGACCCGCGCGGCCGTCGAGGAAGGCATCGTGGCCGGCGGCGGCAGCGCCTACGTGATGGCGTCGAAGGCTGCGGCGAAGCTCGCCCGCACTCTGAGTGGTGACGAGAAGACCGGTGCCGACATCGTCGCGAAGGCCCTGCTGGCCCCCATCTGCCAGATAGCCTCCAACGCGGGTGTCGAGGGTGCCGTCATCCTCGAGAAGGTCTCCGCCAACCGCAGCGCCACCTTCGGCTACGACGCCGCGAACGACAAGTTCGGCGACATGATCGCCATGGGCATCGTGGACCCGACCAAGGTCTGCCGCAGCGCCATCGAGAACAGCGCTTCCGTCTCCGCCATGGTACTGACCACCGAGAGCCTCGTGGCCGACCTGCCCGAGAAGGCTGCCCCGGCCCCTGCTGCTCCTGACATGGGCGGCATGTATTGATAAACACCCCAAACAGGCCTCCTCTCAGCAAGAGGAGGCCTGTTTTTTTATGGTTTGCGCTTGCAATTTTTGGCGAAATATGTCACAATCCACCTTGGGGGTGGAAAAATGAAGAAACCGTTTTATAAGCGCTGGTGGTTCTGGGCAATAGTGGCATTCGTAGTGATAGGCGCCGTCGGCAGCGCAATGGAGAAGGACGATGCGCCGATGCAGAGCACGGCGCCAACGCAGGAGGCTACTGCCATGCCAGAGCCGATCGCTGAACCGACGCCGGAGCCAACGGTCGAGCCGACACCTGAACCGACGCCGACGGAGACGCCTGAGCCGGCGCCTGAACCGACTCCCGAGGCCACGGATGCGCCGGGGGATGTGATGGTGTGGATACCCCAGAGCGGCTCCAAGTACCACAGCGACCCGAGCTGCAGCAACATGCGGGACCCTACGCAGGTCACGCTGGAGCAGGCGGAGGCCTGGGACTACGGGCCGTGCAAGAAGTGCTATGGATAACGGCACCAGTGAGCAGACGGTGTATAGTGGGGCTTGAGTGTGGAACGAGACGATATTATTATCCGCCGGAAGGCTGTGTCACCGAGGAGAATCTGACAAGGGAGGATATCGATCGAAATTTCCCGCCGAAGGAGAAACTGAAGCAGCCTGGACAGCTCGTACAGAGAGCAAAAAGAGACCAGAGGGCCTGCGAAACCGACGCAGGCCCTCTGATAATATGTTCTGACCGCCTAACGACTAAAGCGCGGGCGACAAACGGTGGTCGGAGTGGTGAGACTCGAACTCACGGCCTCCAGCTCCCAAACCTATGTCTGAACCTTCAGGAAGCCCTGTTGCGCCCTCTTTGGTGCTTTCCGGCACTCCTGCAGTTCCTCTTTGAAACTCTTTTGCCCTGTTCGTTTCAGGCACCGCTTTCGTCTTTTGGGATTTGTGTGGGATTGAATTCTGTATATTAAAAGTGCTTCCGACCGGGATTAGCTCTGGTGGTGGGCATTTTTGTCGCGGCGAGCAGCTCAGAAACTGCGCCGCATAAACAAAGAAATAAGCCCTAGCGTGACATTACATACCCTCTCGATAAACGAAAAATGTGTTGTGACTGCTAAAACTCGCTCATAAAATGTGTGAACAAAGAAAAAACTCGCTCGTTTTTTGTGATTTCGATTGAATTCTCCATCGGGTATCGCTATAATAATAGCGAAGGAGGCGAGTGAAATGCTCTACTTGAAACGAAAAATCGATGCTTTCCTGGCCGAATGGAAAGCCAATCCTGACAGAAAGCCGTTAATCGTCAAGGGGCCTCGACAGGTAGGCAAAACCGAGTCGATCAAGCGGTTTGGAGATATGAATTACCAGAGCGTGATCACCATCAACTTCGTGGAAGAACCGAAATACAAAATGATTACGGCGGATGGATATAAGGCAGATGATATTATTAGGAATATCTCCAGAATGGACCCGTCCAAACGGTTTATTGAAGGCGAAACACTGATATTTTTTGATGAACTGCAAGAGTTCCCGGAGATTGCCACAGCACTGAAATTCTTCAAAATCGATGGCAGATTCGATGTGATCTGTAGCGGCTCCATGCTGGGCATCAATTATCGGAAAATTGAGAGCAACAGTGTAGGTTATAAGACTGATTATGAAATGTTCTCTCTGGACTTCGAGGAATTCCTGTGGGCCAAGGGCTATGACGAGAGCTTCGTCGAAGATATGCTGGAGCATATGCGAAATCTCACGCCCTTCAACGAGGTACAGATGTCGGTATGCAGCTCACTCTTCCTTGACTACTGCATCTTGGGCGGAATGCCCGCTGTTGTTCGTGAGTTCATTGTAAAAGGTACCTTTGAGGGGTCACTTGAAGTACAGAGACAGCTTATCGCAGACTATAAAGAGGACATTCGCAAATATGCTGAAGGCATAGATCAGACCAGAATTGTGAATGTATTTAACCATATTCCTGCGCAGCTTGCCAAGGACAATAAAAAGTTCCAAATCTCTAAAGTTGCCTCCGGCGCTCGTTTCCGCGACTATAGAGGATGCGTTGAATGGCTGGACGATGCGGGAATGGTCAATGTCTGCTACTGCCTGAACTTCCCGGAGTTGCCGCTTCAGGGCAACTATGACGATACGAAGTATAAAATCTACTTTGCCGACAGCGGCTTGCTTGTGGCTATGCTGGATGAAGAAGCCCAGGAGGATTTGCGGACCAACAAAAACCTCGGAGTCTATAAGGGAGCGCTTTACGAAAATGTTGTTGGCGAAGCGCTGGTCAAAGCGGGATACAAACTCTATTACTATAAACGGGATGACTCTTCCCTGGAACAGGACTTCTTCGTCAGAACGGCAAGTGCCCTGATCCCGGTTGAGGTGAAGGCCAAAAAAGGAACTGCCAAGTCCATGAGAACCCTAATCAGCAGCGAGAAGTATGCTGATATTCATTGCGGTATTAAGTTCACCGGCGGGAACATCGGATATAGTGATGATATCTATACCTTCCCTTATTTCTGCGCGTTCCTTCTGAAACACTACTTGGCCGGAGCCAATATCTGATGCCGAACCAGATTCTTGTCATTTGATCAGCAACTGACAAGAATGACAAGAACGGCAACATGCGGCATCGCCTGGAACAGTCATTCTTCTGAAAATATTTCGTTCTTTCCAGTAGCTATTTCCTGCTTTCTGTGATATTGTTCGTTTGCCAAAAAGGAGGCGATGATATGCAGAAAGAAAACAACCTGACGGTTGGGCAATGGTGCAGCCAGTGGTTCAACAGCAACCGCAGCAAGTGGAACGGCAACACCGAGGGAGGGTATCGTAATCTAATCTACAGCCACATCCTCCCCGGCATCGGAAGCATCGAACTGACTGACCTGACTGAACAGACGGTCACCGACTTCTACGACGATTTGCGGAGCCAGGGACTCAGCGCCAGAAGTGTCTGGTGCGTTCATCTGCTCCTGCGGCGATGCCTGGACGAAGCGGCGCGGGATCAGCTCATCCCATTCAACCCGGTGCGGCTCTGCCCGGAGCCGCAGACAGAGGAATACAAGCCTGCCCCTCTGCGCCTGGGACAAATTCAGCGTTACCTCAACACAGCGGAACAGCTCGGCGTACTTCCCATCGTCTATACAGGACTATCAAGCGGTCTGCGGCAATGTGAACTGATCACCTTGTCGTGGGCCGATTTTCATGTCCGCTGCCGGTACATTCTCAAGAGCCAGCGCCTGCTGACGCTCAATGAAAAGGCGGCACATCTTCTGGAACAAATACCGGAAACCGGCTCGCCCTATGTGTTCCTAAATGCCAAGACCGGAGCGCCATACCAGCTCCATGAGTTCTACTATCTGCACAAGAAGATATTGAAACAAGCCAAGCTTCCGTGGGTAGCCTTCCGGGATCTGCAGCGGCAGTGCATGGAGGTGGGAATATGACACTTCGGGAATACATTAGTTTCTGGCAGGAAACCTACGACAGGCACCAAAGCAGGCCGACCACCTATGCGGCACACAACTATGTGTTCAAAAACCACATTCTCCCCGGTTTGGGTGATATACCGCTCTCTGAATTGACATCAGAAATGGTCGGAGAATTTCTGGAGGAACAGAAGCGCTTCGGTAATCACAGAAGAAGCGGTTTTGGATTGGGTGAGGAAACCATGCGGCACATCCACCGCCTGCTCCAGCAGTGTCTGGATCAGGCCATCCGGGACGGTCTCCTGACAGAGAATCCTGCCAAGGCATTCCGCTACCGCAAGTCCACGACGGTAAAAGCGAATATCATGACGCCTCTGGAAATGGAGGACTATCTGGATACCGCCGAGCGTCTGGGCTATCTGCCCATGTTCATGCTGGCGCTGACGGCAGGCCTACGCCAAGGCGAGCTAATCGCCCTGAAATGGAGTGACCTGGATATGAAAAAAGGACGCTGACCATCGCAGAAAAACGTGCCGTGGAACGGCGTGAGCTGGTGGAGTACGGTAGCCAGACGAGGTCAATAAGGCTGACCCCGGAGGTGGTCAACCTTCTCATCATGGAGCACAGCAAGCACCCCAGCAGCCCGCTCATGTTTATGCACCCGGCCACGCTGAAACCTTACTCGCCTCAGATGGTGCGCCGGATGCACAATGAGATCATCAAGGAAGCGGGAATCGACCACATTCGGTATGTGGATCTCCGCCATACCTGCGCCATCCTTGCTCTGAAGAATGGCACGGATGCCAAAGAGCTGGCGCAGATGCTTGGACACTACCGCCCGACAATCACCAGGCAGAACTATGAACCCTATCTGCCCCACAAGGTACAAAAGGACGAAGATATGTTAAATGAGGCCACCCAGAGCGAACTGCAACAGGCGGCAAATATTCTGGATAATCTTCTGAAATTCTGATAGCTATTCCGCAAAAGGTGTGGTATATGTTTGTGTCACAAGGAGGCGAAGCCCATGAAATACAAGCTGATCAAAGAACTATATGACTGCTTCTACACTCCGCCGGAGCTTTCGGCACCCCGGCAAGAAATAGAGGAGTGCCACAAGGCTTTGATTGAGGTGCTGGAGAAACCCGAACGCAGGCTGGTGCTCCAGATCATTGATGCTAAGGACCGCATTGTCGAAGACACTTCCATCGACAGTTTCATCTCCGGATTTGAGCAGGCGTGGCAGCTCTCTATGGAACTGAACAACTATAAAAACGAGCGCTTAGCCTCCTGCCGGACCGGGAGACTGGGCACTCGTTTTGCATCTGAGAAGGAGGATCCAACATGAAAAAGCGTATTATCATCGCCGCTACATTCACCGCATGTCTGGCCCTGTGTGCCGCCGTGTGGCCGCAAGCCGAAACGGTCGAAACACCCGCACCGCCCCAAACACCCGCCGTAAGCGCCCCAGAGCCGATTATCGCAGAGGTCAAATTAGGAACAGAAATCGATTTGCCAACAGAGAAAGAAAAGGATGCGACTCCACAGCCGGAGCCTCCCTATGAAACCACCAATGAACGGGAGCCTGCACCAGTGGAAGCGTCTGCAGCTCCCAACGCACGACCAATGTCTGAATCGGAGCATGCTCCGGAACCTACTCCCGTACCCGCCTCGGCGCAGGCGATCACTGACCTACAGCCCGGCGATATGGTTTATGTGGAGGGCTTCGGTTGGCTGGAATACCAAGGGCCAAATCACTGCGAATACGGCGCGGACATTTACGAAAACGGCAACAAAATCGGCATCATGGGCTGACCTCAAATACTGCGCCGCATAAACAATGAAATAGCCGTGGGAGTGTCAACAGCATTCCCACAGCCTTTTGTGTGTCAATTTGATTCGAAATCTTCTCTCTGAAAACAGAAGTTTCAATCTAAAAACTGGATTTTTGATAGACAAAATGGCGCTTCCATGCTAAAATTAACCTGTATCAGTGTATACTCCAGGGACGAGGTGTTACAATGACGATTTGTTATAACAAGCTGTGGAAGCTCCTGATCGATAAAAACATGAAAAAGAAGGACCTGCGTCTGGCTACCGGCATGTCTACGACCGCCCTTGCCAAACTGGGCAAGAACCAGCATGTCAGTACAGAAATCCTGACGAAAATCTGTACCGTGTTGGATTGCGACTTCTGCGATATCATAGAGCTCGTAAAGGAGGAAAACCATGATTGACTTTTCCAAAATCGAGCAGTATCGGGAGAACAACCGTATTGAGGCGAAGAAAGCCCTTGGCGGTCTGCCCAAAAGCATTTGGGAAACCTACTCTGCCTTCGCCAATACCCACGGCGGCATTATCCTGTTGGGCGTGGAAGAATGGGCAGATAAATCTTTGCACACGGTAGATCTGCCAGATCCTGACAGACTCATCAAGGAGTTCTGGGACATCGTCAACAATCCCAACAAGACCAGCGTGAATGTGCTGTCATCCAAGGATGTATTTGTGCAGGAGGTCGACGGCAATCATATCGTGGTCATCAACGTTCCCCGCGCGGAACGCTCCTATAAACCGGTGTATGTGGACGGCAATCCGCTCTGCACATACCGCCGTAACGGTGAGGGCGACTATCGCTGCACCAAGGAGGAATATCAGGCTATGGTGCGCGACGCATCCGTGAAAACGCAAGACATGCTCATTCTGAATGAAATGGACTTGACGGTGTTCAACAAAGAAAGCATCCGCAGCTATCGCCAGAGAATGCGCCTCTCCCGCCCTGGTCATGTGTGGGAAGCCTTGGAGGATGAAGATTTCCTCCTGAAGCTGGGTGCTGTCGGTATCGGCTCTGATGGGAAAAAGCATCCCACCTCCGCAGGACTTCTCATGTTCGGCAACGAGTATGACATTGTGCGTGAATTCAATGCTTACTTTCTGGATTACCAGGAGCAGTATGACGCCGACACGCGATGGACCGACCGGATTATTTCCTCATCCGGCGACTGGAGCGGCAATGTGTACGACTTCTATTTCCGCGTCTATAACAAGCTGATTCAGGATATTAAGGTGCCGTTTAAAATGGATGGCGGCACCAGAGTGGATGATACCCCTGTGCATCAGGCACTCCGGGAAGCATTGGCAAATTGCCTGGTTCATGCCGATTATTACGGTCGGCAGGGGCTGGTAGTTATCAAAAAGCGGGATTCCATCACCATGGCCAATCCCGGTGGCTTCCGCATCGAGGTCGATGCTGCGAAAAGCGGCGGTGTGTCCGACCCCCGGAACGGAACAATGCTGAAGATGTTCAACCTGATTGATATTGGTGAACGTTCCGGCAGTGGCATTCCCCGCATTTTCGGTGCTTGGCATGAGCAAGGCTGGGCAATGCCCGCTATCACAGAACAGCTTGAGCCAGAGAGAACTTTGTTGGAACTCACATTTGAAAAAATCGGCGATAAAAAATCGGCGATAAAAATCGGCGATAAAAAATCGGCGATAAATACAAAAATGAAGGAAACTATCATTGTGTATCTTACGGACCATGCCGAGGCGAAGGCTTCCTCGATTGCTGAGTATATCGGGCTGAAGCCATCCCGCACAAGAGACTATCTGAATGAACTGATTGCGGAAGGAATCGTTGTCTCCGATGGTAGTAATCGAAACAGAACCTATCGGCTGAAGTCTTAGTTGTCTGCGATAACGGACAATATGGAAGCGCAATATAGTCAGGATGAATGAACTACTATGAAACAGAAACCATGGGATAGGTATGAAGTTGCTTTTTTGCTTAAGTACAGTTTACAAGGGACTACACAGGGTAACGGTCTGACGGGAGGATTACCGC
>URDJ01000036.1 GCA_900546615.1 uncultured Eubacteriales bacterium
GAAAAAAGTAGACACCCACACTTTTGTGAGTGTCTACTTTCATTTTACAGGTGCACATGGGAATACCATGCCCCCCGCCTTTCATCGGCGCTTTTTTGCTGCTCGGTTTTCACTTCATACGGCCATGAAATAGTCCTCTCCTGTCTGCTCGGGAAAGGATTATTTTATGGCTGCAGACTGGCTCTGTTATATAGCGAAATATCCTTGATCCCTATCTCAGACCGCATACCCCGGAAAATCTGAGATTGGAGATCACCAAAATGAAAAAGACAAAAACCACATACCTGATCAACAAGGTCCATGCAGATGGTAGTGTCCGTCTGTCCGTCGTATCCTCCACGGAATGGTCCGCCGTGGCGAGGCGGAACAAGAAAATCCCTGCGGACCAGCGTCGGTACTTCATCGTCGATTACATCGCGGAGCGGGACAGAATCGACCGCATGGTCATAGAGACCACCTTTGAGGCATATAGCGAGTGGAACAGGGAGCACGCGCGGACGGAGCGGAACCGGAAGTTGGCGAAAAGCTTCCGATTCTATTCCCTGGAGGATGTCATTACGCGCGAAAACGGGGGCGGCTATCCGGAAATGGATAACAAAGCGGAATACAGCGTGGAGGATCAGATCTTCGACCGTATCCTGATTTGGGATCTGCGGGACCGGCTGGCGGCATGGAGGCCCTGGGCCAACGAACTCCTTGACCTATACTTGGCCGATCAGAAACACATCTGTGGAAAGATGGCCGAGAAATATGGTGTATCGGCGCAGACAATGTGTAAGTACAAGCGTCAGTTCGAAGAATTTATCAAAAACTTTCTGTCAGGTGTTTCAACTGAGGGGCCGTTTTGTGTAGAGGAATAAGTAGAGGGGTAAATTCAGGATCCCGTGTACATTGACAAATGCCGCCCGGACGGGCGGGTCATATCCGGCAGCTAACAACGTCGGTTGGTGGCCCCTGACGAGGAGGAACAGCGATGCGGCGGGTGCGCGAAGACTCACCTGTGCGGATGCTCCGCATAAAAGACGGCCAAGAAAGGTGACGAGCGGTCCCCACCCAGCCAAAAGCAGCTATGGCAAGCTGTTTCGCAATGACACCACCATCCTGTACTCACTGTCCAGCCACAGTCTCAAGCAATGGGGGCAGCTCGGAGAGATCCTCGGAGGGGTGAGATTCCCGGAGGGCGGCGCCAGCCGCTGGTTAGTGCAGCCGCCCATGATCCGGGAAGTAGTGTCGAATAGGATCAGCAGAGATAAGAAACATAAATGCGGCGGGAGCTGTACCATACCAGGATATAATTATTCTTCCGACCAATGGACAGTTCCCGCCGCGTTGATAACAGAACTGGGGGCATGCGCAGTTGTGCCTTCAGTTGTGCTATCATACCGAATTCTTTGTTATCGTGGGATCACACAGTGATTTGCCAAGATTTTAGAAATAGAAACGGAGGATTGGATATGAACCAGAATATCAATTACATCGGGATGGTGAACTTTCTCCGGCATCTGCAGAAAGCCGGACTTATCAACCAGAGGGAGGCCGGAAAAATTGCTGCCCGGCTCCGGGCGGAAACCGGGGCAGACGTCATATTTTCTCTCTGATTTTTGTTGTGTTTGGATATGGATATTTTGCGGCAGTACTGGTATTGTGTGTTGCTGAAAGGAGGATGTCGAAGTGGACAGGCAGATGAAAACCAGCGGTTCCCTGGCATTGAACAATGCGCCCCAGGTGATCACCATCCCGCCCAGCGACCCGGTTAGAGCCCGGAAGCTGCGGGTTGCGGCCTATACCCGGGTAAGCTCCGACTCGGAGGACCAGCTCAACTCCTTCGCCGCCCAGAACGCCCACTACACAGAGCTTATCACGGCCAACCCGGAGTGGGAGTTTGTGGACGTGTACGCAGACAAGGGCATCACCGGCACTTCTGCAGAGAAGCGGGATGATTTCCAGCGGCTTCTGGCGGACTGCCGCCGGGGCCGGATCGATAAGATCCTGGTGTAATCCTCCTCCCGGTTCGCCCGAAATGCCAAGGAGTGCCTGGAGGCCGTGCGGGAGCTCAAGACCCTGGGGATCGGGGTGTGCTTCGAACTGCAAGGCATCGACACCTCTGAGTTAGCCGGCGAACTGCTGACCGCCATCTTCGCCATGATGGACCAGAAGGAGAGCGAGAATATCTCGGATAACCTCCGGTGGAGTATAGACATGCGGATGCGGGCGGGTAAATATAATACCTGCACAGCGCCGTTCGGATACCACCTGGTCGAAGGGAAGCTGGAGCTGATCCCCGAGCAGATCCCGATCATCCGGTACATCTACGATGCCTATTTATCGGGCAAGACAGCCGGGGACATTGCGGCAACGCTGAACCTGTTTACTGACGGAAGCCCTTGGAAGCCGCAGCGGATCGACTATATTCTCACCAATGAGCGGTACAGCGGCAACGCCCTCCTGCGGAAGCGATATACGACAGATACCCTTCCGCGCAAAATCAAGCGTAACCATGGTGAAAAACCCATGTACTTTGTGGAGGGGATCAACGAGGCGGCAATTCCTCAAGAGGTATTTGATAAAGCACAGGAATTGCGGCGGAGGCGTGGGGCCAGCCAGGCGCCTGGGATCGCGGACCAGCGTCCTCTTGCCAATGGCTGGCTCCATTGCGGATGCTGTGGGAAAGTACTCCGTCCAAAAGGAATCAATGGGAAATGGTATATGGCATGCCGTGGACATGAAGAGTCCACGGAGCTGTGCGATCTTCTGCCCATTACCGAGGAAACGGCAGTATCGGCGGCGCTCCATCTATACCACAAGCTCCGCCACCAAGGTCTGCCCATTCTTCGCCAGATGCTTGCAGACCTTCAGGCGGCTCGAAAGGGCAAGCTGCTCTGGAGCCTGGACATTGTGGAGCTCAACCAGAAAATCGCGGATATCACCCGTCAGGATCGACTGCTGGCCCAGCTCAAGCAGCAAGGGCTTGTTGATCCTGATATTTTTATCTCCCGCCGGAACGAGCTGGCGGAACAGCTCCGTGCCATAAAACTGGAAAAGGAACGGTTCCTGGAGGCCGAGGAGGATCAGACGATCCGGCGGACCCAGGAGCTGATAGAAGCCCTGGAGGCCGGTCCGGAATTCCTGGATGCCTTCGATGGGGAGCTGTTCCGCGAGCTCGTGGACAAGATCATCGCGGAGAGCAATGATCGCCTGCGGTTCCGGCTGGCCAACGGACTGGAGCTGGCAGAGCCTATAGAACGGACGGTGAGATGATGGGAAGCAGCCGGAAGCGGCCCTACGGTTACAAAATGGAGTTTGGGGAGGTCGTACTTCATCCGACAGAGGCTGAGACGGTGCGCTGGATCTACGACAGCTATCTGGCCGGAGACAGCTACAGCGCCCTGGTGGTCAAGCTCGGGGAGCGGGGCATCCCCTACGACGAGGACAAGCCCTGGAACAAGAATATGGCGGCCCGTATCCTGGCGGACTGCCGGTACACCGGCGGGGCCGGTTTCCCTCCTATCATCCCGGAGGCGAAGTTCCAGATGGCGCAGGCACAGCGCCAGAGGCGGACAAGTCCGCACAAAAAGACGGCGGCCCAGAAGGAACTGCGGAAGCTGTGCGGCGGCAGCCCGCCAGCCTGGGTGGAGCGGCAGGTGCTGGGTATCCTGAACCGCCTGATCCAGCAGCCGGAGGTTATCACCTGCCCGGCGTTGGCAGACGGGCTTCCGCAAGAGGCAGAAAAGCTGCGCCGGGAACTGGACACCCTTCTCCGCACCCCGCCGATAGATGAGGGCGTGGTAAGAGACATGGCCTCCCGGCTTGCCAGGGTGCGGCTGGACGCCATTGGGCCGGAGGAGTACGAAACCCTCCGCCTTCGGAGGCTGTTTCAAAACCGGCAGCCTATGGCGGAGTTGGAGCGGGGACCGCTCCATGACAGCGTCCGCCGCATCAGCGTCAGCAGAGGTAGGGTAACCGTCCTGCTGAAAAACAACCAGACTCTGGAAGGAGGAAATGGTACATGAACGATACCGCGCCCAACGTCATCGTTATCCCAGTCAGCACGGAAACGCCTCAGGACCAGGAGAGGAAGCGCAGCCTGCGGGTGGCCGCCTACTGCCGGGTGTCCACCGACAGCGAGGAGCAGCTCTCCAGCTATGAGAACCAGCTGGCCTACTACACCGAGAAGATCATGAAGGAGCCGGGCTGGACCATGGCCGGCGTGTTCGCGGATGAAGGCATCACCGGCACCTCTACCTGCAAACGAAAGGACTTCCTGCGGATGATCCGCCAGTGCCGGCAGGGGAAAATCGATATGATCCTGGCCAAATCCATCTCCCGCTTCGCCCGCAACACAGTGGACACCCTCAACTTCACCCGGGAGCTGCGGGGCCTGGGGATCCCGGTGATCTTCGAGGAACAAAATATCAACTCCATCCACCCGGAGAGCGAGTTCCTCATCACCCTCCACGGGGCCTTCGCCCAGGCTGAGAGCGAGAGTACCAGCAGCCGTGTGCGGTGGGGCAAGCGCCAAGCCATGAAGTCCGGCCACGTCACCATGCAGTACAAGCAGTTGCTGGGCTATGAGAAGGGACCGGACGGCAAGCCAAGAATTATCCCAGAGCAGGCGGAGACAGTCCGGTTCATCTACGACCGCTACCTGGCCGGGGACACTGTCCGGGAGATCAAGACAGCCCTGGAGATTCAAGGAGCGCCCACAGTCTCCGGAAAATCGGAGTGGATGGCCTCCCATATCCGGAGTATCCTGACCAACGAGAAATACTGCGGGGACGCTTTGCTCCAGAAGACCTTCATTCAGGACTGTATCAGCAAAAAGGTGATCACCAACACTGGGCAGCTTCCCAAATACCTGATCCAGAACCACCATGAGGGCATCGTCAGCCGGGAGACCTTTGATGCGGTCCAGCTGGAGATGGCCCGGCGTCGTGCCCAGGCGGGACGCACAAGAAAAAGCGCCCCCACCGGCCGGGGCAAGTACAGCGGGAAATATGCCCTCAGCAACCTGCTGTTCTGCGGGGAGTGCGGGACTGCCTACCGCCGCTGTGTATGGACCCAGCACGGAGTCAAGCGGCCTGTGTGGCGGTGCGTCAGCCGCCTGGACTACGGGAAAAAGTTCTGCACCCACTCCCCCACACTGGATGAAGAACCCCTCCAAACTGCCATCCTGGCCGCCGTCAACGCCGCCATGGCCGACCAAGACGCCCTGGCCCGGCAGCTCACCACTGCTATGGAGCGGGAACTGGGCCCTATCCCGGGAGAGGGTATGAGCCTGGCGGACATGGACCGGGCCTTAGAGGAACTGAGCGGACGGTTTAACGCTCTGCTGGCCGAGGCCTCCGCCAATCCGGAGGCGGACTACACGGAGCGGTTCCGGGAGTTGTCCGAGTCCACCGCCCGACTCAAGGAGAAAAAGGCGCGGCTGGAGGGCATCTGCTAGGAACAGCAGAAGGTGGATCAACGCCTGCGGGCGGTATCAGCCGCCATGAAGGGCATGACGGCGGAGCTGACAGAGTGGGATGATGAGGTCATCCACCAGCTGCTGGAGAAGGTTACGGTGCTCTCTCGGGAGTGCATCCGGGTGACCTTCCGGGATGGCCAGGAGATCGAACAATATGTGGCACAACCAAAAAGGAGGAAGCTGACATGAGGATCTACGCAACGGGCGACACCCACGGGAATTTTGAGCGGTTCCGGCCGGAATACTTCCCGGAGGGCAAGGGACTCACCAAGGATGATGTGGTACTCCAGCTGGGGGACTTTGGAGGCGTGTGGTTCGGGGATGAACGGGATGATGAGGCCCTGGACTGGCTGGAGGGATTGCCCTTCACAGTGGCCTTTGTCTCAGGGAATCACGAAAACTACGATGCCCTGGCCCGATACCCTGTGGAGACCTGGCACGGCGGCAGGGTTCAGTCCATCCGGCCCCACGTGCTTCACCTGATGCGGGGGCAGGTCTTTGAACTGGCTGGGTTCACCTTCTTCACCATGGGCGGCGCGGCCTCTCACGATATCGAGGACGGCATCCTCAGCCTGGATGACCCAAATTTTGAGCGGAAATACCGGATGCTGAAGCGGAAAGAGCGGGCCAGATTTCGGATCGACCACATGTCCTGGTGGAAGGAGGAACTGCCGTCAGAGGAGGAATATGCGGAGGCGCGTAAAAACTTGGATGCCCATAGCTGGGCGGTGGACTATATCCTCACACATTGTGCCCCTACCAGCGTCGCCCTCCAGTTCTCCCGGCACAATGTGGCGGATCACCTGACAGACTTCCTCCAGAAGGTCAAGGACCGGGCACAATACCACTACTGGCTGTTTGGGCACTACCATCTAAATCAGGCTATAGACCAGAAGCACATTGTGCTGTGGGAACAGATCGTGCAGATTTTATAGCGAAGGCCGTAAGGGAAAGGGCGGCGGCTCCGCCGCCTTTTCCTTTGCGGCTTTCCGGCTGAGGCGACACGTCGGAAAGGATGAGAAAATGAACAAGAGAAAGCCAGTTGACTATACCGCGATGTACACAGCCCTGGACACCCTGCTGCAAACTGATCTGCCGGAGGCAGAGCTGTATTTTGAAATCGGCAGGGCCGTTTGCGCACGCCCGGAGAAGGGCGCGGCGGTGATGGCCGCCGAATATCTCCAGGCCAACTACCCTGAGTGCAAAGGCTTCTCTCCCCGGAACCTGCGCCGGATGCGGGAGTTCTACCGTTCCTATGCCGACAATTCAGAACTGCGGGCGATGGCCCTGAAACTGGGCTGGACGCAGAATGCGGTCATTTTGGAAGAATGTGAGGACAGCCGGGAGCTTGCCTGGTATCTCCGGTCCGCGCTGGAGCACCACTGGACCAAAGCGGAGCTGTTGGGGCAGATCCAGGCCGGGGCATGGCTACGGGAAGGACTCGACGAACCGGACAATACCTGCTATACTGAGAACAACACAGTATCAGCGGGGTGTCTGGAGCATGAAGAAGATCCTTTTTGTTTGCCACGGCAATATTTGCTGAAGCCCGATGGCCGAGTATGTGATGAAGGACCTGGTGAAGAAGGCGGACCTGGAGGGCCAGCTCCAAATCGCCTCGGCGGCCACCAGCCGGGAGGAGATCGGCAACCCGGTATATCCACCGGCCCGGCGGAAGCTGGCGGAGCACGGCATCTCCTGCGACGGCCACGCCGCCCGGCAGCTCCGCAGCAGCGACTACGAGGAATACGACCTGCTTATTGGGATGGACATGGCCAACCTCCGCAACATGTACCGCGCATGCGGTGGCGACCCCGACGGCAAGA
This sequence comes from uncultured Eubacteriales bacterium, assembly GCA_900546615.1. Taxonomy (GTDB): domain Bacteria; phylum Bacillota; class Clostridia; order Oscillospirales; family Oscillospiraceae; genus Scatomorpha; species Scatomorpha pullistercoris. Next base: position 7,291 of record URDJ01000036.1, read on the forward strand.
TACACCTGCTGATGGAATATGCCGACCGCCGGAAGGGGCCCCCACGGGAGCCCGGCGGAGCGGGCCGCGTGGGGAGAGGAGAAGCAAGGAAGCGTTCGGAGTTTTCGCCACAGGCGGAAACGGAGAAAAGCAGACTTTGCTTCGACGAGGTGGCTGATCCCTGGTACACCGGCGACTTCGACGCTACCTGGCGGGATGTACTGGCGGGGTGTCAGGGGCTGTTGGACGAATTGATATACAGGGGGCGAACGATAGATGGATAAATTGATTGTCCGTGGCACAGAAGTCAACATCCAATGGAACGTGGAGCGGGATGACTATATCAGCCTGACTGATATCGCAAAGGTGAAAGACAGCGATAACCCCAGATACATTATCCAAAACTGGATGCGGAACCGGAATACAATCGAGTTTCTTGGTGTCTGGGAGACCCTCTACAACCCCAATTTTAACCGTGTCGAATTCGATGCGTTTAGAAGCCAGGCCGGTCTGAACAGCTTCGTAATGACTCCGCAGAAATGGATTGATTCCACAGCCGCGATAGGTATCATTTCCAAGGCGGGTCGTTATGGCGGGACCTATGCCCACAAGGAGATTGCCTTCGAGTTTGCCTCCTGGATATCAGTTGAATTCAAGCTATACCTGGTCAAGGAGTTTGAACGGCTCAAGGCAGAGGAGATGCGGCGGTTTGGCTGGGACATCAAGCGCAATCTGGCTAAAATCAATTACCGCATCCATACCGACGCCATCAAGGAGAATCTGATCCCTCCGGAGCTGTCTGCCAAACAGACCTCTTTGGTGTACGCCAGTGAAGCGGATGTGCTGAATATGGCTTTGTTTGGTATGACTGCAAAAGAGTGGCGTGACAGCCATCCGGAGCTGAAGGGGAATATCCGGGATTACGCAAACGTCTCTCAACTGGTCTGCCTCGCCAATCTGGAAAACCTGAACGCCGTATTTATCAGTGAGGGGATGCCCCAGGCAGAACGGCTGGCAAGACTGAATGCCATTGCCATCAGCCAGATGCAGGTACTGACACAGGGTCACCGAATTGAAATGCTGGAGGGCCAAGTGAATGGAGGATATGAACAAGACCATTGACGAACTGACCTTGATTCTCCTCTATCTGACCTCCTGGCAGGAGTATCCCACAGAGGGGATTCGGCATAAACCGATCCGGACGGCCGAAAAGCTCCGCCTGACCTGGAAGGGACACGACCGCAGCGCGCTGACTCGGCTGGATTCGGCTGGACTGGTCTTCAACGATTGCGGGAAAGCGCCCATTCAGATCACCCAAGAGGGGGAAACTCGGGCTCGGGAGTTGCTCCGGAAGTATGGAATTTCCTGTTCTGACGCTTCCATTATCCAGCCGGAGGGACACAGATGAGCAGCAAACGGGTCTGCCCAAATTGCGGCCGGAAGATGAAGCAGCAGTTTATCGGTTTGTTCCACTGCAAATGCGGGGTTAGTTGGAAAAGCGATATCGGCTTTTTTGAACGGACTCGAGATATGATGTTTGCATTGGAAAGAAGGCAGGCTGGCAAGAAAGTGAAACAGGTTCCTATTATCAGACAAAAATAGTCGATTTGGCGAGATACTTTGCAGGATCAACAGTTGTAGGACGGCCAAACGAAAATATCCAGATTGAAGTCCGAAGACAGAGCGGCAAACCATGCGGTTTGCCGCTTTTATATCTCGCGGCAGGATGACATGAAAAAATGACGCGCAACGCCGTGCGTTTTTGCAGAGCTTCATTTGATACCAGATCATAACAATGACAAAAATCAGGCAGAAGTTGCAGTCCTTCCAATTTGTTATGCATTATATCAATTAGTTTGAAATATTGCGTTTCTGGTAGATTTAGAGGGCAGATAAGTGGGCAAAACAGTAAGTTCAAGCATGCTTTGGGTAGAAATACTGCGGAAATCGACAAGCCGAAGGCTACAAAAATATGCAAAATGCGCGATTGAAAAATGCGTAATACTGTGATATATTTGAGCCAGCAGAAAACCAAATGAATCTGATCATCTCGCGGCCAAGTGCAGCGTGTATGATATCCCCTCCAAAAAATGCGGGTCCGGCAGATATCCATCCGGGTATTTGCCGGACCCGTGTGTTTGAGGCAGCTATTGACGCAGGCGCGGAAATGTGGTGTAATATCGTAAAAGGAGAATGCCATTTAACATGGAAGACGACGGCGCCTGTAAACAGCATAAATATTGTATAGATCGCGGTCACGCCCACTGGAGTAGCAGATGGGCGCGTCCGCATTTTTGTTTGGGAGGGTTATAAAGTGACGACTTTGGCTTGGCAGTTGATACTCCAGGTCGTGCTCATCGCACTGAATGCTGTATTTGCCTGTGCTGAGATCGCGGTCATCTCGATAAAGGACGCGAGGATAGCGGCGCTGGCAAAGGAGGGGAACAAAAGGGCTGTGAGGCTCGAGCGGCTGACTAACCAGCCTGCGCGGTTTTTGGCGACGATACAGGTGGCCATAACGCTTTCGGGCTTCCTTGGCAGCGCCTTTGCGGCAGATAACTTTTCGGAGGCTCTGGTTGACTGGATGGTCGGGCTTGGAGCTGTTGTCGACCCGAAGTTGCTGGACACCATTGCGGTGGTGCTGATAACGCTGGTGCTGAGCTATTTCACTCTGGTGTTCGGGGAGCTGGTCCCAAAGAGGCTGGCTATGAAGAACGCGGAGAAGCTGGCTCTGGGCGTGTCCGGGCTGGTGACGTTCATTTCGGTGGTGTTCAAGCCGATAGTGTCGCTGCTCACTGCCTCGACGAACGGGATGCTGAGGCTGTTCCGTGTTGACCCGAATTCGGACGAGGATGTATACTCTGAGGAGGAGATACGCATGATGGCGATAGCGGGCAGCCAGCAGGGAACGATAGGGGAGGACGAGAACGAGTTTATCCAGAACCTGTTCGAGTTTGACGACCTGAGGGCGGAGGAATTCGCTACGCACCGCACGCAGATGAGCGTACTTTGGGCGGACGGTACGACTGAGGACTGGGAGCGTGAGATATTCACATCCCGTCACTCGCTATATCCGGTGTGCAGGGAGACGACTGACAAGGTCGTGGGCATGCTGGATATCAAGGATTATTTCGCCCTGCCCGACAGGAGCGCCGAGGCGGCGATGAAGTCGGCGGTCAAGGAGCCGTATTTCGTGCCTGACAGCATCAAGGCCGACGTTCTGTTCAAACGGATGAGGGACGAGCGGCTGCGCATTGTGGTCGTGCTGGACGAATACGGCGGCGTGACGGGGATCGTGACCCTCAGCGACCTGCTTGAGCTGCTGGTAGGGGAGTTCAATTACTGTGCCCCTGATGCAAAAACTGAGGGGAATTAACAAATTATTGATTTATTCTGCGGCGTGGGGTGCTATTATTATCTGAAGCAAGATTGAAAAGGTGAAGCGGTATGCGGGAAAAGCTGATAAGATTCATGACAGGGCGCAACGGCGCCGACAATTTATCCAGGGCCGTATCATTCGTGGTCATCGCGTTTCTGGTCGTCGGGTTTTTCACCGACGCCCGGGTCTCGAGAGTGCTGTGGGTGTTTGCAGTGCTGGGCATGGTCTATACCTATTTCCGCATTTTTTCGAGGAACGTGTACAAGAGACGACAGGAGAACCAGAAGTATCTGCGCATGACCTCGGGGGTGCGTGGCTATTTCAGGGGACTTCGGGAGAGGTGGTCGCAGAGGAAGGACTATAAATTCTACCGCTGCCCGAGCTGCCACACGCTGCTGAGGGTGCCGAGAGGCAAGGGAAAGATAAAGCTTGTGTGCCGCAAATGCGGTACGTCGTTCATTAAGAAGACCTGATATATGTTTGGCTACGTCATCGCGAACAAAGATATAATGACCGAGGAGCAGGAGGCCAGATACCGCGCCTGCTACTGCGGCCTGTGTCATGCCCTGCATCGGCGGCACGGCTCGCTCTCAAGGGTCACGCTGACCTACGACATGACCTTTCTTGTGCTGCTGTTAAACTCCATGTACGAGCCGGAGGAGGCCGAGGGCAGCTCCAGGTGCGTTATGCACCCGGTGAGACGGCACGACTGGGTCTCGAGCTGGGTGACGGAGTATGCGGCGGACATGAACCTCGCCCTTGCATATCTCAAATGCATGGACGACTGGAAGGACGAGCGCAGGTTCACAAGCCGCTGCGAGGCCGCTGTGCTCAGCGAAGAATACTTTTACGTGACGCAGAAATACCCGGAGAAATGCAAATTCATCAACGACTGCCTGGATGAGCTTTCGGAGATAGAACGCCGGGGAGAGACTGATCCCGATGCCGGGGCGAGATGCTTCGGCAGACTCATGGGCGAGATATTTGCCGAGGGTCCGGACAGGCTCTGGAGCGAGCGGCTGAGGCTTTTCGGGCAGGAGCTGGGCGAATTTATTTATATAATGGACGCGGTCCTCGATCTGGAGGGCGACAGGGCGGCGGGCAGATATAATCCCGTAGCCGCCTACGCCACAGGGAAAACCGAGGACGACCTGCGCTATACCCTGACCATGCTGATAGGCGAGTGCGCCGCGGTGTTCGAGCGGCTGCCCGTCGTAAGGGACGCGGACATTATGAGGAATATACTCTACTCAGGCGTATGGCTCCGTTACAATGCGGAGATGGCCCGCAGGCATGGCGAAGAAGGGGGAAGGCCGGTTGAATCGTGACCCGTATGAGGTCCTTGGCGTCTCGAGGGACGCGACGGATGAGGAGATAAAGACAGCATACCGCACGCTGGCGAAGAAGTATCACCCGGACAGGAATCCGGGCAATAAAGCGGCGGCGGAGAAGATGAACGAGATAAACGCGGCCTATGACGCGATAAAGAGCGGCGAAGCCGAACGCTATTCGCAGGGCGGCGGCTATGGCTATGGCTACGGCAGCGGGCAGCAGGGCTACGGCGGCGGGCAGCAGCAGTGGGACCCCTGGGGAGCCTGGGGCGGCTGGCAGCAGACCGAATGGGGCTACGGCGGCGGGCAGCAGTATCAGGAGCGCAACGAGTACCGCGCAGCAGAGAATTATATTAGGGCGCGGCATTTCCAGGAGGCGATGACCGTGCTGTCGTCCGTGCCGGCGTCTGAGAGAGACGCGAGGTGGTATTTCCTCGCGGGCATCGCGAACTCGGGACTGGGCAACAAGATAACCGCCATGGAATTTGCGCAGCGGGCTGTGCAGCTTGAGCCGGATAACGAGGAATACAGGAGGTTCCTGGACGAGCTGCAGCACGGCGGCACCGTGTATACCAGCTACAGCTCCGGTTTCCCGGCCGGGGACTGGACCTCTGGCAAGCTATGCCTTGGCCTGTGCGCTGCGCAGTTTTTGCTTAGATTCTGCTTCTGCCGCTGCTGATGATGACGCTGGAAGAATTTTTTGCGCGGCACCCGAAGACCGCGCTCGGCTTCTCCGGCGGCACTGATTCGGCGTACCTGTTGTACGCCGGGCGAAAGTGCGGCGCGGACGTGAGGCCGTATTACATAAAGACGCAGTTCCAGCCGAGGTTCGAGCTTTCAGACGCGCAGCGGCTGTGCGGCGAACTGGGTGCGGAGCTTTGCGTAATAGAAGCCGACGTGCTGTCAGAGGAACTGATAGCCGCGAACCCGGCTGACAGATGCTATCACTGCAAGAGGGCGCTGTTCACGCTTCTGAGCGAGCGGGCGGCGTCCGACGGCTGTACGGAGATAATTGACGGTACCAACGCCTCTGATGATCCTTGCGACCGGCCGGGAACGATGGCACTGCGGGAACTGCATGTGCTCTCGCCGCTGCGGGATTGCGGCATAACAAAGGCTGAGGTGCGCAGACTGTCGAGGGAGGCAGGTCTGTTCACTGCGGACAAACCGTCGTATGCCTGCCTCGCAACGAGGATACCGACCGGGCGGCGCATAGACGGCAATACCCTGTCGATGGTCGAGAATGCGGAGGATAAACTGCGCGGGCTGGGCTATGTTGACCTGAGAGCAAGGGTCATAGACGGCGGCGTGAGGCTTGAGTTGCCTGAGGGCATGCTGGAGCGCGCCGTGAAGGAGCGCAAAATGCTGCTGGATATACTCGGCGGCTTTGGCAATGTGACACTGGATCTGAGAGGTAGGAAAGAGTGAAAAAACAGGACGTGATGGAGATACTCAGAGCCGTCGAGAGCGGCAGACTGAGTTCGGACGAGGCATTCACGAAGCTCAAACTCGCACCGTTCGAGGATATTGGTTTCGCGAAGGTGGACCACCACCGCGAGATGCGGCAGGGCGTTGCCGAGGTCATATACGGTCAGGGCAAAACGCCTGAGCAAATCGCAAGGATAAGCGAGACGTTAAGGCGCGGCGGCGACAGGGTCGTGCTTATAACGCGGATGTCGAAGGAGACTGCCCAGTACGTCGGCGAGCGCTTTGAGCTGGTGTACGACGAGGTGTCGCGAGTCGGAAGGATAGGCGATATGCCTGAGCCGGACGGCGTGGGGACTGTCGTGGTCGCCACGGGCGGTACGACGGATATACCCGTTGCCGAGGAGGCGGCGCTGACCGCTGAGGCGCTCGGGAACAGGGTGAAACGGCTCTATGACGTGGGCGTGTCGGGCATACACCGGCTGCTTGACCACGCGGAGGATATAATGACTGCGCGCTGCATCGTGGCCGTCGCGGGTATGGAAGGCGCGTTGCCGAGCGTTATAGGCGGGCTGGCGGATTGCCCGGTCATCGCCGTGCCGACGAGCGTGGGCTACGGCGCGGCCTTCGGAGGCGTTGCGGCACTGCTGTCGATGCTCAACTCCTGCGCCAGCGGACTGTCGGTCGTCAATATCGATAACGGTTTCGGCGCGGGTTACCTTGCAAGCATGATAAATCACCTGGGGGCCGAGAAATGAGAACGCTCTATCTTGATTGCGGCATGGGCGCGTCAGGCGATATGCTCATGGCCGCGCTGTCGCAGGTAGCCCCGGAGGGCGAAAAGATATGCGGACAGATCGAAGGGCTCGGCCTGACAGGCGTCAGAGCCAGCGCGGAGACCGTGCTGAAAAACGGCATCGCGGGGCTGCATATAAAGGTGACGGTGCACGGGGAGGACGAGGCCGAGCCGCACGAGCACCATCACGAGCATCATGATCACCCTCACCACGAGCACCGCAGCCTTGGGGATATCTGCCGGATGATAGACGGCTTCGAGCTGCCGGAGAAGGTGCGGGAGGACGCCAAGGCGGTGTATGCACTCATTGCGCAGGCGGAGGGCCGCGTGCACGGCCGCGAAGCGGGCGAGGTACACTTCCACGAGGTCGGCGCGCTTGACGCGGTGGCGGACGTGACGGGCGTGTGCCTGCTGATGTACGAGCTGGGCGCAGAGCGCGTCGTGGCGTCGCCGGTGCGGGTCGGGTACGGCACGGTGAGGTGTGCGCACGGCGTCATGCCGGTGCCCGCTCCGGCGACGGCGCTGCTGCTCGAGGGCGTGCCGGTGTACGCGGGTGATATCGAGGGCGAGATGTGCACTCCGACCGGCGCGGCGCTGGTTAAATACTTCGCGGACGAGTACGGAACCATGCCGGAGATGATCGTGGAGCGCTCTGGATTCGGCATGGGCACGAGGGACTATGAACGCGTGAACGGGCTGCGTGCAATCGTGGGCGAGGCGAAGGCCAGACTGCCTAGGGTGACGGAGTTGAGATGCAATCTGGACGATATCACGGCGGAGGACCTGGCGTATGCACAGGAGCTGTTGCTGGAGCACGGGGCGCTGGACGTGTATACGCAGCCGCTGGGGATGAAGAAGGGCCGGATGGGCGTGATGCTGAGCTGCCTGTGCGCCGAGGAGCGCGAGGAGGAGTTTGCGCGGCTCATGCTGAAACACACGCCGACGCTGGGCCTGCGCGTGTACCGCCCGGAGCGGATAACGCTGGCGCGCAGGACGGAGAAGCGGGAGACCGTGCTGGGCGAGGTCACGGTAAAATACGCGGAGGGCCACGGCGTCAGGAAGTCAAAACCCGAGTTCGAGGACCTGAAACGCCTGTCGCAGGAGACAGGCCTGAGCCTGAGCGAGCTGAGAGATCGGTTGAGATAAAAAGGAAACGCATACGCTGGCCCGGGGAGGATGTCGCCTTCCCGGGCCAGCGTATCTACAGAACCAGAAATTTACGAAAGTTTTATAAAGAATAGTATTTTGCGGTTGCAATTAGTGGAATTTAGTGATACAATCATGATGTATCAAAAGGGGTACCCCTTTTTTGCTGGGGGCTGGCTTTACCAGCCCCCAGATAATAGTTAAAAATTGCGTGAGAACTAGGAGGATGACCGATGAAAAGAATCGTGCTCGCGATACTTTTGGCGGTTGTATTGACAGTATCATTGTTTGCTGTCGGAGCCGCGGCGGATAACTCGGTGCCGTACGTTGACGCTGAAAACAATCAGCTTACGTGCAGCGACTACACAGCGGTGACAGACACAAGAACTTCTTGGGGCAGCGCTGGTCAGACGACTTGGTACGTGGTCAACAGCAGCGTGACCATTGCTGACCGAATCACTGTAACAGGCGACGTGCACCTGATACTGGCGGATGGATACACGCTTACTGCCAATAAGGGCATCTCCGTCACCAGCGGCAACAGCCTGACCATCTATGGGCAGATCGCGGGCACCGGCGCGCTGATTGCCGGCACTGTCGGCACTATTGAGACAGGTCATGCCGGTATCGGCGGTGTCAAGGGCAATACCGGCGTTTACGTCCACGGCGATATCACAATAAACGGTGGAAGCGTAACGGCTCAAGGCGGAGAATGGGCCGCGGGTATCGGCGGTGGCAGCGGCGTCAGTACCAATCTTAACGACACAAAGGAAAACGGCACTATCACCATCAACGGCGGCACTGTAAACGCCACCGGCGGTGACCAAGGCGCGGGCATAGGCTGCGGGGACCAGAACCGTGTTGCCGGCGGCAATATTGTCATTGCCGGCGGCAACGTGACGGCCCGGGGCGGCGAGGACGCCGCAGGCATCGGTGGCGGTAAAATGGCCAGGAATACCCCCGGCCGTAGCATCACCATTTCCGGCGGCATCGTAAATGCCACCGGCGGTTCTAAAGGTGCGGGCATCGGCAGCGGCTATGACGACATGGTGAAAAGAAGCATCGGCGTCATCAAGATAAACGGCAGCGCGAATGTAACCGCCCAGGGCGGCGCGGGCGCGGCCGGTATCGGAAGCAGCTACGAAGGCGAAATTACCGGCGCCATCCAGATCAGCGGCAATGTAAAGGTGGAAGCCACCGGCGGCGATTCTGCCAGCAGCATTCTTGGTGCTGGCGCGGGCATTGGCAGCGGCGGAGACGGCGGCAAGGTTGGTAATATTACTATTCTCGGCGGTACTGTTGAGGCCACCGGCGGTAATGGCTCGACGGGCAGTTACAACTTTGGTGGCGCGGGCATTGGCAGCGGCGGCGGTTTCGTGTCCGAAAGCACCTCCAATACCATTGTCATCAACGCCGGAACAATTACGGCTACCGGTGGTACAGGAGCGGCCGGCATCGGCAGTGGTGCTGGCAGCAGCAGCGGTGACTTCTCCACTGACCGAACGGTCAACGGCGAGGTCGTCGCCGGCAAGGCTGTCATCCACGCCAGTTCAATCACCGATACTGATACCGACGACTGGAACGCCGTTGTATTCCAGAGCAATGACGGCAAAGTGTACGGCGATGTCACGCTGGGCAAGGCTCTCACCGTCAAGAAAAACGAGACCCTGACCGTGCCGGCGGATTCCAGCCTCACTGTCCCTGAGGGCAAGAAGCTCACGGTCAATGGCACGCTGACCAACAACGGCCAAATCTTGAACTATGGCGGTACTATAACCGGAAAGATTGACGGCACTCAGCCCGTCAACAACCCTGTGGCCACATACACCAACGCAAGCGGTACGACTTACTATGAGACCATCGGTGATGCCATCGATGCGTCTAATAAAAACGGCGGCGGCACGGTCACACTGCTGAAAGACGCCACGCTGGTGGGCATACATACAGCTAAAGATTCGCTTGGCAGAGAAATCCATATAACCTATATCCAGAAGACTCTCACGCTTGACCTGGGCGGCAAGACCCTGACCTGCGATGACCCGACAGGCTTTGCGGTAGATCCCTATGTGAAGTTCACCATACAGAACGGCATTTATGAACACACAGCTGGTAAGGATGAGTACGGTACGGCGATAGAGGGCACCAAGTACGGATCACCCCTTAATCATGGCTGCACTATCACCATAGCCGCGAACGCGACTGTCAAGGCTGCTTGGGACGGCATAGTCGCCGATGGGAACACCACCGTCAACGTCTACGGCAAGATCGAGAGCGGCAATGTAGCCGTCTACGGCTTTGGGCCCACGAACACGATTAAAATTGAAGGTGCGGAGATCGTTGCCGGCGGTGAGGCAGTACGGCAGGACGCTTACCATGAGACTGCCAGCAAAGACCGTGCCCCCTCGAACATCACTATCACAGACAGCAATATCAAGACCACCGCGGCGAACGGGATCTCAATATTGATCTCCAGCAACGAGGGCGTCGCCAGCGGCAACCACACGTTGAACGTGACCAGCAGTGAGATCACCGGCGCGCACGGCATCGTTGTGATGGGTACCAACGCGACCATCTCCGGCGACGACACACTGGTCAACGCGCTCAATGGCTACGCGCTTGCGATAGCAAACAACAACGAGGGAGATAAGTCTGTTGGCACCATGACGATCAACGGCGGCACCTTCATCGGCCAGATAGGGGTCCTTACGCCGGCGGCTGGCGATACAGCCATCACCATGGGCGACAACTGCTATCTGGTTACCATAGACACCAACGACGGCAGTACCCCGCTGAAGAGCGTGACCATCACGACCAGCAGCTATACTCTCCCTGCAGCGCCCACCCGGAACGGCTACACGTTCCAAGGCTGGTATGACGGCACTGACCTCTACGCAGCGGAGGATAATGTGCCTATCACCGGGAACACCACCTTCACCGCCCGGTGGATCAAGACTGATGCAACTTACTCCCTCAGCCTTGATCCGGCCAGCCTCAACCTCCTTGACGTGGACAGCGACACGATCACTGTTACCGCCGACGTCCCTGATGGCTATAAGCTGGTCATGACGAACTCCGACGACAGCGTTGCTGCTGCGGAGCTGTCTGATGGCACCATCACAGTCACTGCGAAAAACGCCGGTTCCACGACCATAAGCGTCAGCATCGTCAGCGAAGACGGCGTCGTCACGCTCGAGACCGAGACCTGCAATGTCGTTGTTGGGCCGTCGTACGCCATCACTATTGTCTATGGCAACGGTACAAAAAACGACATCGTGTTCATTCCCCAGGGCGAGGACTACAAGCTCCCCACTGCTCCCACCAAGCCGGGTTACATATTCCTCGGCTGGCGCAATGGCGACACCACCTACGGCGCGGGCGAGCCTGTCGCTGTAACCTCCAACATGATCTTCTACGCGGTTTGGGCGAACATGCCTGACGTTACGCCGGGCACTCCGGGCGGCGGCGACGACGAGCCGGTCGTGACTTTCCCGTTCAACGACGTCTCCGTGCTCGACTGGTTCTACGACTCGGTGTACTACGTCTGGGAGAACGAACTGATGAACGGCACGGATGTGAACCAGTTCAGCCCGAACAGCCCGCTGACCCGCGCTATGGTCTGGGCGGTGCTGGCCCGCGTTGACGGCGAGACCATCTCCGGCGACAGCTGGATGACCGAGGCTCAGGCATGGGCGGTCGAGAGCGGCGTGTCCGACGGCACTGACCCGACGGGCTATGTCACCCGCGAGCAGCTCGTGACGATGCTCTACCGCTTCGCCGGTGAGCCTGCGGGCGCGGCCGACATCAGCGGATATCCCGATGCGGCCTCCATCAGCGACTGGGCGGCTGACGCCATGGCGTGGGCTGTCAAGGTCGGCCTCATCGAGGGCGACGACGTCGGCGCTCTGAACCCGACGGCGAACTCCACCCGCGCGCACGCGGCCACCTTCTTTATGCGCTTTAGCAAAACTATCCTCTAATTCTCAATACATTCCAACGGCGAAACGGATCGGAAGGGCCTGGTCAGCCCTTCCGATTTGTTTTGTTTCAACAATTTGATGGCTTGCAGTTCATTTATCCGGTTGCAATTTGTGAAAATGTATGTTATACTACAAACAATGTGTGCCACAGGTCAAAAAGCGCCTCCCGGCTGCAGTCCGATGCGGTCCCTGCCGACGCAGGGCCGCAGCGCCGGGGCGCAGTCCAAACCTGCGGTTTGATGCCCGCGGCCTTGCAGCGCGACGGCATCGCTTAAGCTTCACAAAGATGATATGAAAGGATGTATTCAATGGATCCAAAGTACAATGCTCTATTTACACCCTGGAAGATCGGCAATGTTGAGATCAAAAACCGCATAGTCATGTGTTCGATGGGTGGCACCTCGCTCTTTGGCTGGATGGAGCCGAGCCACTTCGATAAGGAAGCCGCGTACTTCCTGCTCGAGAAAGCCAGAAACGGCGTAGGTCTGGTGCTCCCCGGCATGCAGTGGGTGCGCGACGTCATGGGCAACCGCTGGCTGTACAATAACAAGAGCATATATAAGCCCCTCAAGGAGTACATGAAGGAGTTCCACAAGACCGGCTCGAAGCTGTTCATCCAGCTTGCCGCCGGCTGCGGCCGTTCGATGGCCGTCACCGACATGATCGGCCTGTGCCTTGACCACCCGATTATCGGCAAGCTGGCCAGCCCGGTCATGGACGCGGAGTATCTCTGTGCCTCGGCTTCTGACACCCCGAACCGCTGGAAGGAGGACTACAAGTCCAAGCCTCTCACCATTGAGCAGATCAAGGAGAGCGTAGAGGCCTTCGGCAAGACTGCGAAGCTGCTGCGCGAGGCGGGCGTCGACGGCGTTGAGATCCACGCCGTGCATGAGGGCTATACGCTCGACCAGTTCGCCATTGCGAACTTCAACTACCGTACCGACGAGTACGGCGGCTCGCTGGAGAACCGTCTGCGCTTCGCCACCGACATCGTCAAGGCGATAAAGCGCGAGGCGGGCGCGGACTTCCCGGTGTCCCTGCGCTACTCCGTCGTGTCGAAGACTAAGGACTTCTTCAAGGGCGCAGTCCCGGGCGAGGAGTTCACGGAGTTCGGCCGTGACATGGCAGAGTCCGAGCGCGTCGTCAAGCTGCTCGAGGAAGCCGGCTACGATATGCTCAACTGCGACAACGGCACCTACGACGCCTGGTACTGGGCGCATCCGCCTCAGTACATGCCGAACAACTGCAACCTCGCGGAAGTCGAGCACATCAAGAACTTCTGCAACATCCCGGTCGTCTGCGCGGGCAAGATGGAGCCGGAGGTCGCCGCGGCCGAGATAGAGGCCGGCAGGCTGGACGCTGTCGCCATAGCGCGTCAGAATCTCGTCGACCCCGAGTGGATCATCAAGATCCAGGAGGGCCGCGAGGAGGATATCAAGCCCTGCATAAGGTGTCATAACGGCTGCTTCAACATGGCGAAGTACAAGGGCACGAACAACCTGCAGCCTCTGTGGGATTCGATGCACCTTGCGCGCTGCGCGCTGACTCCGCCGACGATGCAGCACAACAAGTACAAGATAGTGCCGACCACGAAGCCGAAGACGGTTGCGGTCATTGGCGGCGGCATAGGCGGCATGGAATGCGCGCTGGTGCTCAAGAAGCGCGGCCACAAGCCGGTCATCTTTGAGAAGACCGACAGGCTGGGCGGCCTGTTCATAACTGCCTCGTCGATGTCCTTCAAGGAGAACGACAAGCAGCTTATCGAGTGGTACAAGAAGGAGATCGCGCGCAACGGCATCGAGGTCAGATTCAATACCGAGATCAACGACATCAGGACGATCGGCAACTTTGACGAGATCATAGTCGCGACCGGCTCCGTGCCGAGAAAGATGCCGATACCGGGCTTCGACAAGACGATGACTCTGACCGAGCTGCTGGCGGAGAAGAAGGAAGTCGGCGACAAGGTCGTTATCTTCGGCGGCGGTCAGTCCGGCTGCGAGGCGGCTCTGGAGCTGGTGCTGCAGGGCAAGCACCCGACGATAGTCGAGTATGCTGTCGACCTTGTCGCGGCGGCGAACGTGCCTCTGCCGAACGCGTCCTATCTGCGTGAGGCGCTGGTGTTCCACAAGGTGCCCATCTATCTCGAGTCCACGATCACAAAGATCGGCGACAAGACCCTGACCGTAAAGGGCAAGGATGGCACTATTACCGAGGTCGAGTACGACAATGTCGTGAACGCCATCGGTTTCATCCCGACTCCGGTCGCGAAGAAGGGCCGGAACGTCCACCTGGTAGGCGACTGCATCGCAATAGGCAACCTGCGTACCGTCATCTGGCGCGCGTGGGATGTCTGCATGAAGATCTAAGCGCATTGATGAACAGAAACTGGCGCGGTCTCGGCCGCGTCAGTTTTTTATTACGCCATCTCCTGCAAAAGCACTCCCGCGCGGCGCAAAGTCACGGGTGCTTAAGGACGAGTGATGTGATAAAATATAAATCAGATGGGAGGCAGTTCGATGGCGGCTGATATGAAAAGGATAATTGCTGAGCACTTCGACGCACTTGTGAGGCAGCGGGGTATAGACAAGGTGACGGTGACGGCGGTCATAGAGGACTGCGGCATCTCGCGTCAGACATTTTATTATCACTTTCAGGACCTTATGGATGTCGTAGAGTGGTCCGCAAACCAGGCGGCGGAACTAATGGTAGAGCGAAGCCTGAAAGCCGGGACGTATAGGGGGGCGCTTGCTGAGCTTATACGTTCCACTGCGGAGAACCGTGTCCTGCTGCACAAGCTGATAGAATCGCAGAGGCGAGCTCAGGTGGAGAGGATACTGTTCAAGGCGGTGCGTACATATCTGGAGACGGTACTCAGACGCAAACCGCCAGAGCTGCGTACAGAGTACCAGGACGCTGAGCTGGCGCTGGAATTCCTGAGCTTCGGGCTGGCGGGCGTTCTGTTCGAGCATTGCGGAGACCGTGGCCTTGACCCGGACAAGCTGGCGGAACAGTTGGTGCGGATACTGAAAGATAAACTGTAATAAGTACGCTCTGGCTTGACGCAGGTAGCGATAATATGATAAGCTATATTTAACCAAAAGGTTAAATGAGGTGTATAGAATGGGCTTGCAGGAGACGATGCGCGCGTTGGCAGACTCCACGCGGCGCGGAATATTGGAACTGCTCAGGGATGGGGAGCTGACGGCGGGGGAGATCTCCGAGCGATTCCCGATGTCAAACGCGGCGGTATCGAAGCATCTTGCGGTGCTGAAGGAGGCCGGGCTGGTGCGCGACATACGGCGAGGGAAGTACATATTCTACGAGCTTAATACGAGCGTGCTGGAGGATGTGCTGGTTTTCGTCAGCAGCCTCGGGCTTGGCAGAGGGGAGGAGAGCAAGGTGCGGACATGAGAAAGCTGACGGAGCGGGACATACTTATCCTCGAGCTTATCTTCTGCGGTCTGCCGCTGGCATATTACCTCCTGCGCCTGCCGCTGATGCCGGAGACGGTTCCGGTACACTGGAATGCCTCGGGCGAAGCGGACAGGTTTGCTGGCCGGTTTTCGTTTGATATGCTGTTCACAAGCGTTACAGGTTATTTGGGACTGTTGTTTGGCATTGGGCTTAGAAGGCTGATATGCTCAATCTCCAAATCGGAGTCACAGCAGAACGCGGCAACAGTGGAGCGGATTATGAAGTGGACGCAGGCGTTCATGTGCCTGCTGTTTACGAGCATGTCGCTGTATTATGTAAACCATATTACTTTAAGTAAAACGCCTGGGTCGGACTTCATCATGAAGCTGGGAGGTGTGGTAATAGGGCTGGTGCTCATAGTCACGGGCAATCAGCTTCCAAAGCTGAGGCGGAACGGTACATCTGGGGCGCGGACGAAATACTCGATGTCGAGCGATGAAGCGTGGCAAAGGACACAGCGCTACGCGGGGCGTATCATGATACTGG
Organism: uncultured Eubacteriales bacterium; assembly: GCA_900546615.1. Taxonomy (GTDB): domain Bacteria; phylum Bacillota; class Clostridia; order Oscillospirales; family Oscillospiraceae; genus Scatomorpha; species Scatomorpha pullistercoris. The sequence goes on from URDJ01000036.1 coordinate 23,284, forward strand.
CGGGAGTGGCCCTGCTTGCAGTCTCCCTGCTGCCGTCAATGACCACCGGAGCTGCTGCGGCCGCGATCGCCGCCGCGCTCATTGCAGTTGTTGTGCCGGTAGTGCTCTACAGGGGCGGGAAAAATCAGCGATGATACTGCAATGAGGGCTGTGCTAATTACAGTATCATCGCTGATTAATCATTTATATTTTCGAACTGTGTAGTATGTTGTTGTTATTTGTCAAGCGATACTCTATAATATCCTTATTGTATTAGATTGGTAGAAAGCTTGAGGGATAACAAATGGAGGAACTGTTTAGCCAAAACATATTTGCACTGTATATTATTGCATGCCTGGCAGTAATTTCATATAACAATTTTAAAGAGAATCAAAGAATTGTGCTGTTGTATATCTTTTCTTATTCAATATGCTATTTCAATATTCTTAGTGTTTCAATTATTCTGCTTCTATTTTTAATCATGACATTTGTTTTCTTAGAGTACTTGTCAGAAGATTCCGCAAAGCTGCGAATAATAACACGATTTCTTTATAAAATATATGACTATTTGTTCATGATGTTTTTCCAGTATCATGTTTTATGGATCATAATATCATTCTTCTCTCTTTACTTGGCACACTATTTTGACGAAATACCTGATTTGCGGTTGTTGTCGTATGCATGGTCAATATTGTGCCTTTGTATTGGAGCACACTTGACTATTTCGCAACCATTTAAAGTGCACACTATTAGCGAAGTTAACGCAAGATTCGAAAAAGATCCGCCATATAGCTTTAAACTTAACGATGAGATGTTTTTGAGGTTGCAGATGCTGTGTGATTTTGAGGATAATACATACTTTATCCGCAAAAACTCATATTCATGTATTTCATGTGAGTATTTCTCGTGCTACCTCGAACTAAAAGGATATACTGTTAAAAGTTTTCTGAGAACATTCATAGCGATCATTTTCGGGAAAGGAGCAAAAATACAAACAGTAAAAGGCAGAATCATCAGGCGTGGATACTCAACGCCTGAGATGCAGCTGTTAAGAACCTTAGGAGTACAGCGAGGTTACGATAAATACAAATACCAACGTAAAGTATATGAAATTATCTACAGTAAAATTTATTTTGCCTCATTAAAGGAGTATCATAGATCAAACACATTTATGGATATGTGCCATTACAGGCACTATTTGCTTTACATTTATTTAAAAACCGTGTTGATAAAGATTAAGGACCAAAGGTTTCAGCCATTATCAATTGTATTTGAGAATTACGTTGATATCTCAAAATGGCCTATGGAGGCCCTGTTTATTGCCTGTTTGGGCTTAAGTTTCAAGGGCGTATCAAAAAACACTTTGAATGCTTACAGTGATATTATCAGAAAATACAATCTCAATTCCAGGGAAATAGAAAGCCTCTATAAGGATTTTGATACCAGGTTTCCTATAATATGACCAATTGAGCGTACGTCGATTCCTCAAATAACGTTGAGCCGCTTTAGGTTGGCGTACGTTATTTGGTATCATGCTCATCAGCACCGTACCAGCTCCGACGTTTTTGACGAATCTCGTCATGGCTTCGTCGCTCGTGTACTGCGCCGTGTCTCTGTTTCTGTGAGAGGTCAAAACAGGACTTGCAGTCCGGCGACGGAGGTGCTAAAATAAATACGTTTTACGTGATTTGTCTTTATAAGGGGGTAGGCGGGTGCCGAAGGTGGCCTATACGGAGCAGGAGCGCGAGCGTATACGAGACGAGCTGGTGAAAGTGGCGCTGGAACTCATGTCGCGCCAGGGAATACAGCACACTACCGTGGAGCAGGTCTATCGCGCGGTCGGTATTTCTCGCACTTTCTTTTACAGCTATTTTCCAACTAAGGAGGATCTGGTAGTAGAGACGCTGTACATGCAGCAGCCGAAGATACTGGAATACGCTCGGAGCCTGGCCGAAGACCCGTCGCTTAGCTGGAGGGAGTCGCTGGCACGCTTTCTGCGCACCTGCTGCTATGGAGAGAGGTATGGTATCGCGGTGATGACGGTGGAAGAACAGCGCCGCCTTTTCCGCCGTTTGCCGGAGGAGAGCTGCCGCAGGTTCCGCGAGAAACAGAGGCTCCTGTTCGGCGGGATACTGGAAGTGTTCGGCGTCAAGCCGGACAGGGAGCGTGTGGAGCTTGTCACGAACCTGGTCCTTACGGTGCTGGTAGTACGCCGAGCGATACCGGAAACGCTGCCGTTCTTCGTGCCGGAGGCGGCCGACCGGACGGTTGAGTTCCAGATAAACGCTATAGCAGACTGCCTCGAACGACTGAGAGAGCCGCGCAGTTGAGCGGCTTTTCTTTTGATAACAATAAAGACAAATTACTAAAATCATCTTTATTAAGGAGGAACAGACATGGGACTGTTCGGCAAGCTTTTTAAGGGGCCGGAGCCTGATAGGTAGTGCCAAGGATTTTTCGCAAAATGGTTTGCAGGCTCTGGCATGAATGAAGTCAGCCGGCAATGGAGGCGCCCTCAAGGGCAGCCTCCAGGTGCTTCATATTCATGTACTTCCTGTTGCCCCACTGGGTACCGGCCACATGGCGCAGCCGGGCACAGACCAGCATGAGGGCGGAGTTGCCGTCCGGGAAGCTGCCTACCACGCGGGTACGGCGGCGGATCTCCCGGTTGAGCCGTTCAATGACGTTATTGGTACGGATGCGGGTCCAGTGTTCGCTGGGAAAATCGCAGTATGTCAGCGTTTCCTCAATGCCGTCCTCCACCTTCTTGGCCGCCTCTTTCAGCCTCATGGAGCGCAGTTCCTCCACCACGGCTTTGGCTTTCTCCCGGGCGGCTTTCCTGCTCTCCTGAGCGTGGATCGCCTTGAGCATCCTGGCTACCAGCTTCACCTTGGAGCGAGGCGTAACAGAGAACACATTGCGGTAGAAGTGGACGGTACACCGCTGGTATTTGGCCTCGGGAAATACTTCGCCCACGGCCTCCAGCATACCAAGACACTTGTCTCCAACAATGAGTTTTACGCCATCCAGACCACGGCCACGCAGCCATTGGAAGAAGCTGACCCAGCTGGCCTTGTCCTCTTTCATGCCCTCAGCAGCGCCCAGAACCTCACGATATCCATCCTCATTGACTGCAATCGCCACCAGAATAGCTACATTTTCAAACTCTCCGCCCCAGTTGCGGCGCAGGTAGATCCCATCCACATAGACATACGGATACCGCCCATCTTGCAGAGGACGATTCCGCCAGTCTTCAATGTGGATATACGCCTTCTTATTCAGTTCACTGATGGTGGAAGGAGAGACCTTGCTGCCCCACAGAGCCTCGGTGATGTCCTCCACGCGCCGGACGGATACTCCTGCCAGGTACATCTCGATGAGGGCTTCTTCCACACTGCTTTCCCGGCGGCGATACCGCTCAATAATAGCCGTCTCAAAGGAGATCCCTTTGAGCTTAGGCACCTTGAGAGTGACCTCTCCGGAAGTGGTGGTGAGGTTGCGGCTGTAGTGGCCGCTGCGGTACCCCTGCCGCTGCTCATTTCGCTCGTACCGGGCAGCCTGGGTCAGTTTCTCCGCCTCGGCCTCCAGCAGTTCGTTGAGGGTTTCCTCTACGCTGCCTCGTACCAGCTCTTTGAGCTGCCCTTTGATAACTTCCTCATTTAGCTGTACAATCTTCTCAGACATGGTTTGCTGTCTCCTTTCGAATGGTGTGTCGCAATGCACTTGTCAAGCAAAAGTAGACACAGGAAAGTAATTTAAGGGAAGCCCCGTACAGACCTGTACTGAACGGGGCTTTTATAGCCCAAAGCTGCGGCAGGACGCTCGTA
>URDJ01000037.1 GCA_900546615.1 uncultured Eubacteriales bacterium
GCCGGCAAATTCAGTCGTTCCCTGACGAGCATCGCCATCTGTCGTCGCCCCCATGCTCAAGTGTTTTCATTCCTTTATACAAGCGCCGGGCGCAGAGGGCTAAAACTTTTCAAAAATCTTCACGCTATCATAAGCCGCAGGCTCCCCAGAGCACGCCTGTGTATGAGCTTCGCGCCGGAATAGGAGATGCCCATCTCCTGCGCTATCTCCTTCAGGCTGCGCCGCTCGTAGTAGTACAGGATGATGAGGTCCCGCTCACGTTGCTCAAGCCTGCCCAGCGCCCCGGCCAGCCGCTCGAGCATATCCCGGTTTATCAGCTCCTCCTCCACCCCTTCGGCGCGAGAGTCCATACCCTCGTCCAGCTCGTACGACGGCTTTTGCAGCCTGAAATGATTTATCACCGTGTTTCTCGTTATCGTATATATCCAGGTCGAAAGCGAGGCCCGGCTCTCGTCAAAGCTGTCGAGGTTCTGGTACACCTTTAAAAACACGCTCGACACCAGATCTTCCGCAGTGTGCACATCGCTCACACGCGACCCGACATAGGCTGCGACCTTCTCCCTGTATTCCAGATAAACGCGCTCCCTCTGCCCTTCAGTCATCTTCCAGACCCTCCGGCAGCCGCGGCGGTTCGGGGCCGACCCCGGTATCGCCCGCCGCGTTCACAAACTCCAGCTCCTCGTCCCCGAGCTGCCTCGGATACCGTCCTGCCGTATCCATTATGAGCTTCTCCAGACCCGGTTCTTCCTCGAATCGCTGATATCCAAACAGCTCCGCAAGCAGGCTCTCGAACCCGTCCGCCGTCATCTCGCACCTCCATTCCCTTCTGCTCCTGACACTTTATACAAACTCGGAGCAATAAGGGCTACTATTTTTACGACACCCCCGCAGGAGCCTCGTCCAGCCTCTGCCTCGCCACCAGCTCGGCGAAGAAGCCGCCCTCGGCCAGCAGCTCGTCGTATGTCCCGTCCTCGATGATCTTCCCCTTGTCGAGCACGATTATCCGGTCACACTGCCGTATCGTCGAGAGCCTGTGCGCTATGACTATCCTCGTGCACTTGAGGCCCTCGAGCGAATCGGACACCGTCTTCTGCGTCAGATTGTCCAGCGCGCTCGTCGCCTCGTCGAACATCAATATCCTGGGCTTCGGCGCTATCGCCCTCGCTATCATCAGCCTCTGCCGCTGCCCGCCGGAGACGCCGCCAGAGCCTTCCGATATCAGTGTGTGCATACCCATCGGCATCCTTCTTATATCGTCCGCTATGCCCGCCATCTCCGCGGCTTCCCAGGCGTCGTCCATCGTCAGCCAGGGAGCCGAGATCACTATGTTGGAATAGATGTCACCCTGGAACAGCTTGCCGTTCTGCATCACCACGCCGATCTTGCGCCGCAGCGACTTGAGGTCTATCGTGTCGAGGTCGCGCCCGTCGTAGTACACCGCGCCCTTCTGCGGCTTCTCAAAGCCCAGCAGCAGGCGCATGAGCGTCGACTTGCCGCAGCCTGTCTTGCCAACTATCGCGACGTACTGCCCCGGCCTTATCTTGAGGCTCAGGTCATCCAGTACCCATGGCATGTTCTCGTTATACCTGAAGGACACGTTGTTCAGCTCCACCGCGCCCGATACCCGCGTTATTACCTGCTTGCCCTCGGCTATCTCCGGTACTGCCTCGAGCACCGGCTTTATCATCTCGAGCACAGGCTTTATCTGCGCCATCGTCGTCGCTATCCCGGCAAGGGACAGGAAGGCCCCCGTCACCATGCCGTAGGCCGTGTTGAAGGAGTAGTAATCCGCAACGCTGACATTGTTCTTCACCGCAAGGTAATACATGGCTATCGTTCCCGCAAGGCTTATGCCCGTGCTGATAACGGAGTTCACCTTCAGAAACAGCGGCGGGTTGTAACTCAGCTCCGCCGACTTGGCGTAGAGCTTTCCCCAGTGGGCGAAGGCCCGCTTCTCCGCGCCGGAGAGCTTAATCTTCTGTATGCCCGAAATGAGCGCGTAGCTCACTCCGCTCTCCCTCACCGCGGCCTCCATCTGCCTGCGCGTTATCCTTGCCTGCAGCAGCGTCGTCAGCAGCGAGAGCAGCAGCGTCGCCAACACCACCAGCAGCGCCGGTACCACCAGAGACGGCGCGTACACAAATATCTGCGAGATATACGTCAGCGAAAACACCGACGTCAGGCCCGTCGAAAGCACCGCCGACACCAGCAGCGAGCAGATGGCGTTTATGTACTGCGTCCTCTGGTACAACTCGCCCGAGCTGTACTCCTTGAAAAAGCTAGCCGGCAGGCTCAGCACCCGCATGATGGCAGCCGACTGCACCGAGACCTCCAGCTTCGTGCTTATCCTCGCCATCAGCAGCGCCTTCACCGAGTTCATGAGCGCCGTGCTTATCGCAACGCAAATCAGAAACACAAGCATCGCCACGACAAGGCGCGTGCTCCCGCTGTCCACAACGTCGGAAAACACCATGTTGTTCAGCTTCGGCCCCAGCAGGCCCAGCAACGTCACCGCCAGCGTCGCCAGCGCTATCAGCACCAGGTCCGCCGTCTGAAGGCACTCCGCCATGTACCTGAGCAGGCTGCCCACGTTCATCTTCGTCAGCGGGAAGGGCTTGTAAAAACAGATGGCTTCCTCGTCAAACAATCCCTCGTTGCTCCCGCTCACCCTGACGTATTTCCCGCTCGCCCGGTCAAAGAAGCTGTAGCCCTTCAGCCCCCTCGGGATGAGCGCCACGATGCTGCCGTCGTCTTTTCTCACGCCGAGCATCGCGCCCATGGCGTCCTTATACCAGCCGCGCTCCAGCCTCACCGTCCGGCGCATCACGCCGTAGGGACGCATAAGGTATTCCAGCTGCTCGTTTATGTCTGTGATGCTCTCTGGAGCCTCGCGCAGCTTTATGTGGTAGAACCTCAGCACGTCGCCTATGGCATCGCTCGCCGCCCTGCGGTCGCCGCGCAGCGCGCCGGAAAACTTCCGGCCCGCTACAGCGCCCGCTATGTCAGCAAAGCAATCTGCAAAGACTTCGTCATCGCTGAGCTTCCGCTGCCTTATTTGTTCGTCAAACCAGCCCATTGCAGCACCCCCTATTCATTCGAGATGAGGCGCGTATAGGCCCCGCCAAGCGCGTACAGTTCCTCGTGCGTACCGCGCTCCACCACCTTGCCGTGGTCGAGCACGATTATCTCGTCGCAGTCCCTTATCGTCGAGAGACGGTGCGCCACCACTATGCAGGTGATGCCCCTGTCCTTTATCGACTTCACCACCTCGTACTCCGTCTTCGCGTCCAGCGCACTCGTCGCCTCGTCCAGAATGATTATCGTCGGGTCCTGCGCCAGCACCCTCGCTATCTCCATGCGCTGCCGCTGTCCGCCCGAGAAATCCTTGCCGCCCTCGGCTATCTTATAATTGTATCCGCCGTCGCGCTGCATGATATCCGCGTGCAGGCTCGCGTCCCGCGCCGCAAGGATCATCTCGAAGTCCTCTATCGAGCTGTCCCACATCTTTATGTTGTTAGCTATAGTGTCCTCGAACAGTATTATGTCCTGATCCACCACAGCCAGCGAACCCGTGAAGACGCTCCGGTCTATCTCCCTTATCGGCTTGCCGTCAAACAGTATTTCCCCGCTCCAGGGCTGGTAGAGGCCCGAGATGAGCTTCGAGAGCGTTGACTTGCCGCAGCCCGAGCCGCCTACGAAGGCCACCCGGCTGCCCGGCTTCAGCTCGAGGTCAAAGTGCTCTATGAGCGGTGCGCCCAGCCTCGAGTAGCCAAAAGTGACGTCCCGCATGACCACGCTGCCCGAGAGCTTGTCGTACTCCACGTCGTCCTCCAGCTCCGTCTCCGTGTCGTACACCACGTCCTCGGGGTACTGCATGACGTCCTCTACACGCTCCATCTGCGTGCGCATCTCCTGTATCGTCTGTCCAGCCGACACCAGCGTCATGGCCGGTGAGCTGAAGCTGCTAAGCAGCCCCTGGAAGGCCAGGATCATGCCCGCCGTGAACTCGCCGCGTATGGTCAGCCACACGCCAGCCATCATCACCGCGCTGTTGGTTATCGTCGAGACCAGCGTGGGCAGCGCGCCCAGATACTTGTCGAGCTTCTCATAGCGCACCTTCTGCGTGTTCACACTCGCCTGATAGCCCGCCCATTTCTCAAAAAAGCCGTTCTCGGCGCCGCTCGACTTTATCGTCTCAATCATCTCTATGCCCGCGACCGTCGCGCCCGCCAGCTTGCCCGAGTCTCGCAGCTGCACCCGCGTGATGTTGATGCGCTTCTTCGAGATGAGCCGCGACAGCGAGAGATTTATCACGATCGACGCCACGCCAATGAGCGTCAGCAAAACGCTGTACCTGAACATCACGACAAGGTAGAACAGCATCAGCGCCGCGTTTATCGCCAGCGGCGCAAACACGTTCACCATCGTGCCCGCTATCGAGGCGTTCGCATTCTGCCTCTGCTGGATGTCGCCCGCCATGCGCTGAGAGAAAAAGTCCATGGGCAGCCTCAGCACCTTCCACATGAAAGAGGTGCTGCCCACAACGGCCAGCTTGCCGTTTATCCTCATGCTGTACACGGCCTTGATCCACTCGACCACCAGCCTCACCGCACCGAAAAGGATGAGCGCCAGAGTGAAGCCGCCCAGCCAGTCCGCATTCTCACCCGTCAGCAGCCGGTCAAGGAAGATATGCGAGAAAACATTATATATGATGCCGATGACCGACGCGATGAAGGTCGTCAGCAGCATGAACACCACCGCAGGACCCGCCCCGCTCAGCCGTCTGCCCGCGAACTCGAGCACCGACTTCGGCTTGCCGCCCGGCTCGAATCCCTCGCCTGGCTCGAACATCAGGCAGATGCCGGTGAACGATTTGTCAAAAATTTCCATCGAGACGGCATAGCTGCCCTTGGCCGGATCGTTCAGCATGGCCTTGTTGCCCTTGAATCCGTCCAGCACGACAAAGTGGTTAAAATTCCAATGTATGATGCAGGGGAACTTCCCCTTTTCCTTCAGCGTGGCCGGCTCATAGCGGTATCCCTTGGCGACCAAACCGTAACTTCTGGCCGCCTTGAGTACGTTCTTCGCGTTTGAGCCGTCCCTTGAAACGCCGCAGTCCGCGCGCACCTGCTCCAGCGGTACCCATTTCCCATAGTACGCCAGCACCATCGCCAGACTCGCCGCCCCGCACTCGAGCGCCTCCATCTGCATGATCACCGGCACCTTGACATAGCCCTCGCTCACGGGCTGCTTCACCTTTATGTTCTGTCCCATGGCCGCCTCAATTCCAGAGGAAGGACGCAGGCGCAATGCTCTCGATGACTATCTCAGCCTCGTACACGCCGTCCGCCATGCTCCCGTTCAGCTCGGATACGCAGACATGTCTCCCGGCCTCGAAGCCGCGCGTGGAAACGCCTGTTATCTCGAACTCCTGTCCGCCCGCACGCACGCTCATGCCGATCTGCACCTCCGCCGACAGGCTGCTGTCATAAACACAGGCGGTCTCCCCCGCCTCGCTCACCACCAGCGCAGGTACCGTGGTCTCCAGCCGGCCGAACACCCCCCACACGCAGGCACCGATGAGCAGCACGACCACTGCCGCCAGAACTATCCATACTCCGGGCGAAGAGACCTTCACATAGTCATTGAGCGCCTCAGGAGACGACACCCGGTCGATGCTTTTCTGTCTGAACAGTTTATTATTCATTTTATTCCTGCTCCCATGCCTTAAAAATCTCAGCTCACACAATCAAACACGACCTGTTATAATCTTTGATATTATACCATGCGTCCATCTGCCGCGCAAGAATATTATATTCCAGCCGCATCCCTCCTCCCCCTCTGCGAGGCCGACGTAAGGCCGGGCATGATGAAGCCGCAATTTACATTTTCTTCTATCCATAAGGTGCAAGAAAAAATTGTGAGTTCGGGCAGTATCTGCTATAATGTTGCCAAGGCTTGTTATGGAAGGACGGTGCCGCCTGTGAAACACAAGACCTTTTACACTGTCGTGGTCGCGGACGACGAGGACGAGCTGCGTGAGGCTGTTTGCAGCATGATCCCGTGGGAGGACTGCGGCTTCCAGCTGGTTGGCAGCGCCAGCAACGGACTCGATGCCCTTCAGCTCGTCGAGAAGCTCGAGCCCGACCTGCTGCTCACGGACATCCGCATGCCCTTCATTTCCGGCATAGAACTCGCCCGGCAGGTGCGCGAGGTCCGGCCCGCCACGAACATTGCCTTTCTGAGCGGCTTCGACGATTTCGAGTACGCCCAGCAGGCGATACAATACAACATTATCAGTTATATGCTCAAGCCCCTGACCGTGGAGGGCCTGGGCAATGAATTGCGGATAATACGGCAGAAGATAGACGCGCAGTTTGCCATGTTCCGCCAGGCCCCTCCGCGGGCAGAAGGCCCGGATCTGCGCGCCGCCATGCTCATGCCCCTCGTGCTCGACGACTTCGTCGACCCCGAGGGAGACTCCCATTCCGAGGCCTACGCCCGGCAGTGCGGCCTCCTGCGCGAAAAAAGCGACCGGCCCTTCTACACCGTCATGGTCTCCACCCTGTTCGGCGAGGACGGCACGAACCGAACCGCGCCCTCCTTCGTCGCCTCCGTAGACAGGCTGGCCTCCAAGTACCTGCGCAGCGTCAGCTTCTTCGCCTCCGGCAAGGTCATAACCGTCCTGCTCGGCTCGCCCTCGGACTTCGACGAGTACCTGCACATCCTTGCCGACGAGCTGCCGCAGATGGCCGACCGCGTACTCGGCCGCCGCTGCCGCATAGGCGTGAGCCGCTCCGTCCGCAGCCTCGGCGAGCTGCACGGCGCCTACCGCGAGGCCATGGAGGCGCTCCGCCAGGGCGACCGCTCCGAGAGCGGCGCGCAGTTCATAAGCGATCTCGCGCCCGCCGTCAGGGGCGGCGAGCTGCTATGCCGCCGCGCCCTCGAGGCCATCGACCAGAACTACATGGACCCCGACCTCTCCCTGGTCTCCCTGAGCGGCATGCTCGACGTCAGCCCCAACCACCTGAGCGCCTGCATCAAAAAATACGCCGGCGAGACCTTCATAAACATCCTCATCCGCAAGCGCATGGAAGCCGCAAGGGAGCTGCTCAGTTCCTCCACGCTCAGGATACAGGACGTGTCCCTGCGCTGCGGCTACACCGACCAGCATTACTTCTCCTACTGCTTCAAAAAATACTGCGGAGAGTCACCCAACGCCCTGCGGCGCAGACTGGAGACCCAAAAGGCAGGTGGCGTCTCTTGAAAGGCACGGCTCCGCGCAGCCAGCTGCGCATCACCACCATCCTCGTCGCCATGGTCGTGGGCATCGTGGCCGTCATCCTAGTCTGCTGCATCCTGCTCTTTCTGAGCCGCTACCGCAGCGCCATGGTCCAGAGCGCCCGCACCAGCAGCGCTCAGGCCGTCAGCCAGGTCTCCAACACCGTCGGCAGCTACCTCTCCGACATGGACCAGGCCATGGAGCTGGTCGAGCAGTCCGTCTCCAGCTCAGGCGAGAGCCGGGACGAGCTGCTCTCCGTCTTCCTCAGATACAGGCCGGACGTCGTGGCCGTGACCAGCTACTCACCGGACGGGGAGCTGCTGGACTGCTGGGCTACAGGCCGGGAGCCCAGGGACGACATATTCAGGAACCTCTCCTTCGACTACGGGAAGGCCCGCGATTCAGGGGACGCCTACCTCACCGCGCCGCACGTCGAGACCATCTTCGAGGGCTACTATCCCTGGGTGGTCACGATGACGTCGAGGCTCGATGCCGGGGGCGAGGCCGCCTGGCTCTCGCTGGATCTGAGCTTCTCCGGCATCTCGAGCTATATCAACAACGTCAGTATCGGACAGAGGGGCTACTGCTTCCTCATGGACGAGGACGGCAACATCATTTATCACCCCCAGCAGCAGCTGCTCTATGCCGGCCTCAAGTCCGAGGACACCGAGGCCCTCGCCGCGCTCAGCGACGGCGCCTGGGCCGACGACACCGTCATCTACAGCCTCAACAGCGTCGGCGACAGCGGCTGGCGCGTCGTCGGCGTCAGCTACGTGGACGAGCTTGTGAACAGGAACGTCAACGAGATGATACGGCTTTCCTTCTGGCTTGCCGCCGTGGTGCTCTGCGTCGCGCTGCTCACGAGCCTTCTGCTCTCGAAGCTGCTGGGCCGGCCCCTGCGCGGCCTCGCTGACGCCATGGAGAGCTTCGAGTCCGACGCCGACCACTTCTCCTATCGCCCCGTCGGCGGCACGAGGGAGGTCCAGGAGCTCTCCGACTCCTTCGAGCACATGGTCCTGCGCATCCAGCAGCTCATGTCCACCGTCCGCGAGGAGGAAATAAACCTCCGCAAGACGGAGCTGAAGGCCCTGCAGGCCCAGATAAACCCCCACTTCCTCTACAACACCCTCGACTCCATCGCCTGGATGTGCGAACAGGGCCGAAACGCCGACGCCGTCAAAATGGTACACGCCCTCGCGAGGCTTTTCCGCATCAGCATCAGCCGCGGGCACGAGCTTATACCAATCGCCAAGGAGCTCGAGCACGCCGAGAGCTACCTTCAAATCCAGATGTACCGCTACAAAAACCAGTTCACCTACGCCTTCGACGCAGACCCCGACTGCCTCGGCTTCTACTGCAACAAGATAACCCTCCAGCCCATCATAGAAAACTCCATAAACCACGGCCTTGACCTCATGGTCGAGGAAGGCCGCATCGACGTGCAGGTGCGCATGGACGGGGACGACATCGTCTTCTCCGTGCGCGACAACGGCGTCGGCATGAGCGAGGAGCAGATAGAGGCCATCATGCACAGCGAACAGACCGACCGCACAGGCATAGGTATCAGAAACGTCAACGACAGGCTCAGGATATACTTCGGCAAAAACTACGGCCTGCACATCACGAGCGAGCCGGACGTCGGCACCTGCGTCGAGATCAGGATGCCGAAGATAAGGGAGGGCGAGTATGAGACGAAATAAATGCGGCCTGACGTGCATCCTGCTGGCACTCTTCCTGCTGACGGGCTGCGCCGCGGAAAACCCCTCCACCGACCAGTATCACGTCGCGCTCGTTGCCAAGTCCACGCAGACCGAATTCTGGCTCTCCGTCTTCGCCGGAGCCGAGGCCGCTGCCACCGAGTACAACGTGAAGCTCAGCATCACCGGCCCCGAGACCGAGGAGGACTACGAGACCCAGAACCGAATGATCGCCGACGCCGTCGAGGACGGCGCCGACGCACTCGTCTTCTCGGCAATCGACTACGAAAACAACGCCTCCGCCATAGACGACGCCGCAAAGGCCGGCGTCAGGATAGTCGCCATCGACAGCTCCGTCGCCTCCGACATGGTCAGCACCTACATCGGCACGGACAATTTCGCCGCCGGCCAGATGGCCGCTCAGGCCGCCCTCGACAGGGTTGAAGGACCGCTCGTCGTCGGCATGGTGAACTATGACATCAGCAGCGCCAACGGGCAGGAGCGCGAGCGCGGCGCTACAGAGCTGTTCCTGCAGAGCGGCAGAGCTGAGATCGCCGCCGTCATAAACACCCTCGCAGAGGCGGGCGCCGCCCAGGATGACACCGTGCAAATGCTCGAAGACCACCCGGAGATAAACGTGCTGCTCGCCTTCAACGAGCCTACCAGCGTCGGCGCCGCCTGCGCCGTCGGAGAACTGGGACTCTCCGAGGAGGTCTTCCTCGTGGGCTTCGACTCCAACGTCGCCACCGTCGACGGCCTGCAGGACGGCAGCGTGGACGCCCTCATCGTCCAGAACCCCTACGCCATGGGTTACCTCGGCGTCGAAAGCGCATGCAGGCTGCTCTCCGGTCAGGAGGACGAATTGGAAAAAACTGTTGACACCTCGACCCTCACTGTCGACCGCGAAAACATGTTTTCCATCGACGGTCAAAAAGCTCTGTTTGCCTTTGAGCAGAGATAATTGTGCTCATTGCACAAATTCATCCCTCTTGATTTTGATGCTTTATCATAATCAAATAAAAAATCACACTTCGTTTCGGTAAAATTTAACCTTGTATTCCAAAAAATATTTTAATAAGATTATGGTAGAGCAGATGGGAACTTTGAGGAAATCCCATCTAAATAATGAAATGAAAGAGGTTGATCGCGATGAAAAAGTTTCTTGCGCTGCTTCTGGCTCTGACCATGGTATTCTGCCTGGCCGCCTGCGGCAGCACTGACAGCACCCCGACCGACGCCCCCGACGGCGGCGACGGCACTGTGACCGATACCCCCGATGACGGCGGCGACGGCACCGTTGCCAACAAGGATAAGCCCCTTGTCTGGTTCAACCGCCAGCCCTCCAACAGCACCACCGGTGAGCTGGATATGGCGGCCCTGACCTTCAACGAGAACACCTACTACGTCGGCTTCGACGCCAACCAGGGCGCCGAGCTGCAGGGCACGATGATCCTTGACTACATCAAGGCCAACATCGAGGGCCTTGACCGCAACAACGACGGCATCATCGGCTACGTCCTGGCCGTCGGCGACATCGGCCACAACGACTCCATTGCCCGTACCCGCGGCGTGCGCAGCGCGCTCGGCACCGCCGTCGAGGTCGACGGCGTCATCGACAGCACCCCTGTCGGCACCAACATCGACGGCACCTCCCCCTACGTCAAGGACGGCACCCTCGAGATAGACGGCACCACCTACATCGTGCGTGAGCTGGCTTCTCAGGAGATGAAGAACTCCGCCGGCGCCACCTGGGACGCCGCCACCGCCGGCAACGCCATCGGCACCTGGTCCTCCTCCTTCGGCGACCAGATCGACATCGTTGCCTCCAACAACGACGGCATGGGCATGTCCATGTTCCTCGCCTGGTCCAAGGCTGAGGGCGTGCCCACCTTCGGCTACGACGCCAACTCCGACGCTGTCGCCGCTATCGCCGAGGGCTACGGCGGCACCATCAGCCAGCACGCCGACGTGCAGGCCTACCTGACCCTCCGCGTTCTGCGCAACGCCCTTGACGGCGTGGACATCGACACCGGCATCGGCACCGCCGACGACGCGGGCAACGCGCTCTCCGAGGACGTCTTCTACTACGACGAGGCCTCCCGCAGCTACTACGCCCTGAACGTCGCCGTCACCGCCGAGAACTACGAGAGCTTCCTGGATTCCACCGTCACCTATGAGCCGGTCTCCAACCAGCTCGACGCGACGGCCCACCCGACCAAGAACGTCTGGCTGAACATCTACAACTCCGCCGACAACTTCCTGGGCTCCACCTATCAGCCGCTGCTCCAGAAGTACGACGACCTGCTGAACCTGAACGTTGAGTACATAGCCGGCGACGGCCAGACCGAGTCCAACATCACCAACCGTCTGGGCAACCCCGAGCTGTACGACGCCTTCGCCATCAACATGGTGAAGACCGACAACGCCGCCTCCTACACCGGCATTCTCAGCCAGTGAGCCGTCCGGCGCAGTAAAACGCACAGTTAACCGAACCTTTGCTATTGGGGGGATCGCGCATCCCCCTGATAGCAATTTGTGATGAAAGCCGGGGAAAATCCGGCAATTCTTGAACGGGAGTAACTAGAATGGCAGATGCGAAAAACGACATCGTCCTTTCAATACGCGGTATGAGCAAGTCCTTCGGACGCAACCGGGTGCTTGACCATATCAATCTGGACGTGAAGCGCGGAACTGTCATGGGGCTTATGGGCGAGAACGGCGCCGGAAAGTCGACGATGATGAAGTGTCTTTTCGGCACCTACCAGAAGGACGAGGGGAAGATCTTCCTAAACGGCAAGGAAATAAGCTTTTCCGGGCCGAAGGACGCGCTGGAAAACGGTATCGCCATGGTGCACCAGGAACTCAACCAGTGCCTTGAGCGGAGTGTGACCGACAACCTGTTCCTCGGCCGCTACCCGACGAACGGCGCGGGCGTCGTGGACGAGGGCGGTATGAAGAAGAAGGCTTCGGAGCTTTTCCGCAAGCTGGGCATGACCGTGAACCTCAGCCAGCCCATGCGGAACATGTCCGTTTCCCAGCGGCAGATGTGCGAGATAGCCAAGGCCATCTCCTACAACTCGCAGGTCATAGTGCTCGACGAGCCGACCTCCTCCCTGACCGTACAGGAGGTTGACAAGCTCTTTGAGATGATGCGGATGCTGCGCGACCAGGGCATCTCGCTCATCTATATCTCTCACAAGATGGACGAGATATTCGAGATCTGCGACGAGATCTCCGTGCTCCGAGACGGCAAGCTGGTCATGACCAAGCCCGCGGCGGAGACCAATATGGGCGAGCTGATAACCGCCATGGTCGGCCGCTCGCTCGAGAGCCGCTTCCCGCCCGTGGACAACACCCCGGGCGACACCATCCTCTCCGTGCAGCACCTTTCCACGAAGTACGCGCCGTATTTGCAGGATGTGAGCTTTGACGTCAGGGAGGGCGAGATATTCGGCCTCTACGGCCTCGTCGGCGCGGGCAGGACTGAGCTTCTGGAGACGATCTTCGGCGTGCGCACCAGAGCCGCCGGGCGCGTTTACTTCAAGAACAGGCTCATGAACTTCACGAGCGCCAAAGAAGCCATCGAGCACGGCTTCGCTATGATAACCGAGGAGCGCAAAGCCAACGGCCTGTTCCTCAAATGCGACCTCACCTTCAACACGACCATCGCCAACCTCAGGCAGTACAAGGCCGGCCCCGCGCTCTCCACCCCTAAAATGGTGAAGGCAACCAACAAGGAGATCAAGACCATGCGCACCAAGTGCATGGGTCCGGACGATATGATCACAAGCCTCTCCGGAGGCAACCAGCAGAAGGTCATCTTCGGCAAGTGGCTCGAGCGCGAACCCCAGGTCTTCATGATGGACGAGCCGACGAGGGGCATAGACGTCGGCGCGAAGTATGAGATATACGAGCTCATCATCAAGATGGCAAAGGCAGGCAAGACCATCATAGTCGTCTCCTCCGAGATGCCCGAGATCCTCGGCATCACGAACCGCATAGGCGTCATGTCCAACGGACACCTTTCCGGCATCGTGAACACGAGGGAAACGGACCAGGAGGAACTTCTGAGACTCAGCGCAAAATACCTGTAAGGTAGGAGAAAACGCTTATGGTAGCAGAAAACACAAAGATCCTGACAGCTGAGCAGGAAGCTCAGCTGCTGCAGCCGATCGACGAGCATGTGGGCGCCATACAGGAGAAGATAAACGCCCTGCGTCTCGACGGCACGGACAAGGTTCTGGATATTCAGAACAGCTTAGAGAACCTCAAACGCGACCGCATCTACACCGCGGAGGAAAAGCAGAAGCGCGCCGCCGAGCTCAAAGCTGAGCTCGCCAAGGCCAAGGAGGTCGAGGCAAAAAACAAGGCCGAGGTCGCAAAGCTCGTAGCCGAGGCCGAGGAATACCTCAAAGCCAACTACGGCGCATATTATCAGGCTGTGGTCGCCAGCTGCGCCGAGGAGAATGTTAAAGCTCAGGAGAGGTACAAGGAGGCCGTCGAGCAGCTGAACCGCGAGCACCAGGAGACCGTGGCCAAGCTCTCCGACCAGCAGGAGCTGAAGGACGAGAAGTACGTCCACAAAAACCGCCTGTTCGACGCGAAGATGTCCCTGCTCAAGGAAAAGCAGAGCATAAAGGACAGGCGCCACGCCGCCTTCGACCACAAGTACCACCTCATAGACCTGCTGCGCATGTCCAAGTTCAGCTTCGGCGAAAGCATGGCCCAGAAAGCGGAGAATTACCGCTACACCTTCAACCGCCGCGACTTCTTCCTGCGCAACGGCCTGTACATAGCGATAATCATCATCTTCATCGGCCTGTGCATCGTGACGCCCATCATAAAGGGCGTGCCGCTGCTCACTGTGAACAACATCCTGAACATCCTGTCCCAGGCCTCGCCGCGCATGTTCCTGGCCCTGGGCGTCGCGGGCCTCATACTGCTCGCCGGCACGGACCTGTCTATAGGCCGTATGGTCGGCATGGGCATGACCGCCGCGACCATCATCATGCACAACGGCCCCAACACCGGCTCCGTGTTCGGGAAAGTCTTTGACTTTACCGGGATGCCTATACTGGGCCGTGTGTTCTTTGCGCTCGTCGTCTGCATCGTGCTGTGCACCATCTTCACCACGATCGCCGGCTTCTTCACCGCCAAGTTCAAGATGCACCCCTTCATCTCGACCATGGCCAACATGCTCGTCATCTTCGGCCTCGTCACCTACTCGACGAAGGGCGTCTCCTTCGGCGGCATCGACGGCACCATCCCCGCCATGATAATCCCCAAACTGGGCAAGTTCCCGACCATCATACTCTGGGCGGCGGCGGCCGTTATCGTAGTGTGGTTCATCTGGAACAAGACCACCTTCGGCAAGAACCTCTACGCTGTCGGCGGCAACTCTGAGGCTGCCTCCGTCTCCGGTATCTCTGTCTTCAAGGTCACCGTCGGCGCCTTCATCATGGCCGGCGTGCTCTACGGCTTCGGCTCCTGGCTCGAGTGCATCCGCATGATAGGCTCCGGCTCCGCGGCCTACGGCCAGGGCTGGGAGATGGACGCCATCGCAGCCTGCGTCGTCGGCGGCATCTCGTTCACCGGCGGTATCGGCAAGATCTCCGGCGTCGTCGTCGGCGTCTTCATCTTCACCGCGCTGACCTACTCGCTGACCACGCTGGGCATCGATACCAACCTGCAGTTCGTCTTCTCCGGTATCATCATCCTCGTCGCGGTCATGCTGGACTGCCTGAAGTACGTCCAGAAGAAGTAATAACCCATAGAGTAAAAAGCAGTAAACCGCTGCAGCGCGGCGCGAAAACGCAGCTTGCAGCGGTTTAACTTCGCAGAAAGAGGCTAGCTATGAAATTGCAGAAACTGTCCGAGATCCGGCGCGCGCTGGAGGCCGGCGAGCTGGACGGGCGGCTGGAACAGCTCAGATACGGCGAGACCGAACACGCACGGGCGAAGGTCCGGAACGTGCTCGAGGGCTTTGAGCGCTGCTTCGGCGCAGACGGCGGGCGCGAGGCCGCGCTCTGCTCCGCGCCCGGGCGCACCGAGCTCTGCGGCAACCACACCGACCACCAGCACGGCCGCTGCCTCGCCGGGGCCGTGGACCTGGACTTCCTCGCCTGCGCCTCTCCCAACGGCCTTAACACCATTCGCTTCCAGTCCGAGGGCTGGCCAATGGTGGAGGTCGGGCTGGACGAGCTCCTGCCCAAGACCACGGAGCGGGAGAGCACCGCGGCGCTGGTGCGCGGCATGGCCGGGCTCGTGAAGGAGCGCGGCTTCGCGGTCTCGGGCTTCGACGTCTACGCCGTGTCCGAGGTGCTGCCCGGCTCCGGGCTGTCCTCCTCGGCGGCCTGCGAGGTGCTGCTCGGCGTCATCGAAAACCGGCTCTTCTGCGGCGACTCGCTCGACGCCGTTGCGATCGCCCAGCTAGGCCAGCGCGCGGAGAACGTCTACTTCGGCAAGCCCAGCGGGCTGCTCGACCAGACCGCCTCCTCCGTCGGCGGCGCCGTGGCCATAGACTTTGCCGACCCCGGCAACCCCTCCGTAAGCTCCCTGCGCGTCGACCTGGAGGAGCTGGGCTACGCCATGTGCATCATAGATTCCGGCGCGAGCCACGCGGCGCTGACCGGCGAATACGCCTCCATCCCCGAGGAGATGGGCGCGGTCGCGGAGTTTTTCGGCAAAAAGGTGCTCCGCGAGGTGGACGAGGCCGCGCTGCTGCGTGCCCTGCCCGAGCTGCGCAAATCCGCCGGAGACAGGGCCGTGCTGCGCGCCCTGCACTTCTTCGCGGACGACAGGCGCGCCGCCGAGGAAGCCGATGCGCTCGAGCGCGGCGACATGGACGCCTTTCTCGCCCTCGTTCGCGAGTCCGGGCGCTCCTCCTGGGAGCTGCTGCAGAACATCACCCCGACCGGAGCCTCGCGCGAGCAGGCCATGGCCGTAGCGCTCACCGTGGCCGGGCGCGCCCTCGGCGGGCGAGGCGCCTGCCGCGTCCACGGCGGCGGCTTCGCCGGCACCATTCAGGCCTTCGTGCCCCTCGATATGCTCGAGGGCTTCCAGCGTGAGGTCGAGGCCGTGCTCGGCAAGGGCAGCTGCAAGGCCCTCTCCATCCGCCCCGTCGGCGGCACCGTGCTCTGGCCCTGAACCACAATCGATACAATATGCTGAAACGGGACGTACCTCACGATACGCCCCGTTTTTCTATTCCCATGTACCCCCCTTGACAAGCAGCTTCTACAAGTGTAGAATGTTATTACTACAAATGTAGAAGGAGTGACGGGGATGGCGGAGATACGAAGATTGCCGGATGCGGAGCTGGCGGTGATGCAGGCGCTTTGGGCGCTGAACGGGCCGGGCACGCGGGCGCAGATAGGCTCCGGGCTGGGCGAGGGGCACAGCATGGCGCCGACGACGCTGCTGACGCTGCTCTCGCGCCTGGCGGAGCGGGGCTTTGTGGCCGTGGACAGGTCGGAGCGGAGCGCGCTTTACACGCCGCTCGTGAGCCGGGAGGAGTATTTGGCGGCGCAGAGCCGGAGTTTCATCGACAAGCTCTGCGGCGGCAAAGTCTCGGTGCTGGCGGCGGCACTGTGCGACAGCGGCCTCAGCCGCGAGGAGATCGCCGAGCTGCGCGGGCTTCTCGAAAGGGATGAGCTGTGATGGAGGCCTTTTTCGGACGCTTTTTCATCTCGCTCGTGCTGGCGGCGATCATCACCGCCGGCTGCTGGGAGCGCATGCGGCAGGAGAACTCCCCGGGCCGCGCCGGGAAGGAGGTCTACAGGCCCTATCCCATGATGGGGCCGCTCGCCATCGTACTGCTGCTGTGCGGGGCGGGCATCGCGCTCTTTTACGGCCCCGAGCGGGCGCTGGATGAGCTGCTCGGCATGTGGTTCAACGCCTTTGCCGCAGCCTGCGTCTACTACCTCGTCCTCACGCCGCTGCTGCCCTGGCTGCGCGAGAGGGTGAGCGCCTGGGCCTGCGCCGTGCTCTGGCTGCTGCCGAACATGCTGTATCTCGTTCAGATAAACAGGGTAGTGCAGGGCAGGCCGCTTTTCGTCATAGTGGCCCCGGACGGGCTGGCCTTCGTGCTGCTGGGCCTGTGGGTGGGCGGCTTCTGCCTCATAATGCTCTGGAAATGCGCCGAGCACCTCGCCTTCCGCCGGAGGATACTGCGCGCTGCCGCGCCCGCAGAGGCCTGGGAACAGGCGCTCTTTCAGGAAGAACTGGCGAGGGTGAATTTCAGGGGCCGGAAACCGCTGCTGCTGCGCTCGGACGCCGTGCAGACGCCGCTCTCCATAGGGCTTTCGCGCCGCTCGACGCGGATAGTTCTGCCCGGGCGCGGCTATACCGGGGACGAGCTGAGGCTCGTGCTGCGGCATGAGATCGTGCACATCTGCCACGATGACGCCTCCACCAAGCTCAGCCTCGTGAGCACCGCCGCCATGTGCTGGCCGAACCCGCTGGTCTGGTTCGCCATGCGCAGGAGCGCCGAGGACATCGAGCTCTGCTGCGACGAGGCCGTCACCTTCGGCGCGGGCGCTGACGAGCGGCGGCGCTACGCCGAACTCATTCTAAGCTCCGCCGGGGACGAGCGCGGCTTCACCTCCTGCCTCTCGGCGAAGGCGAACTCGCTGCGCTACCGGCTCAGGAACGTCATGCAGCCGGGCATGAAGGGCTCCGGCGTGCTCGCCATAGGCATCGCGACCTTCCTGCTGTTCATGTGCGTCGGGCAGGTCGCACTCGCCTACGGCGGTGGAAGCGGGGCGGAGGTGCTTTTCAGGGGCGACGACCCGGCGTTCTTTGTGCTCGAGGACGCGCCCGATGCGGACGTCTCGGGCCTGAACGCCTACCTTGCCTCCCTCGAGCTGCTCGAGCTGTCAGGCGACTACGAGTACGACGCGGATGAGGGGAATTACGAGGGCCTGCTCTACGACGGGCCGCGAGGGCGGCTCTTTGTCGGCATCCACGACGAGGCAGTGGAGTGCATACAGCCCGTGAGCGAGGGCAAGTCCCGGCTGGAAGTCTACTACGTCCCCGGCGGCGTGGACTGGGCGAAAATCGAGAGCCTTATGCCGGCTCAGGATGCGTGATCGCGTGGTGCCGGGCTTTACATCCTGAATAATGAGTTCCAGCAGCGCCGTTGGGTATGCACGGCGCTGCTTTTTTGTCCATGCCGCGCTTCCAAAAAAGCTTGACGTATCAGGCACGTCAGTCCAGGAACGTTTTGACTTCAAACGGGGCGAGGCTGCGGCCCAGCGCCTCCGCCGGGCGGCTGTTGTGGTTCATGAGTATGCTCAGGCGGCCGCGGCGCGCCAGCTCCACGCCCTCGGGGAGCGTTTGCGGTTCCAGTCCCGCGCGGAGCGCTGCGGACTTCACGATGGAGCCGAGCGTCCGGTCGTCCGGCGCCGTGCCGATATAACAGGCCGTGCCCCGGCCGTAGTCGTTTTGCGTGACAGCGGCAAATTCGCCGTAGAACTCGTCCGCGTAGCCATAGAGCGTCCGGGCCGTCGTGGGTACGAGCATCTCACGGAAGACCCCGGCCCTCCCGCCGCCGGTCAGTTCAAAGGCGTCGGGGCTGTCCGCGCTCTCGCTTCCCGCGACGTGCATGCCAAGCAGCTCACAGAGGCCCACGGGCAGGCGTTCGCCGAAGACCAGCTCGTTATCCCGGCCCTTCACCGCCGTGCGGAAGGTCAGCACCGCGACTCCGCCGGCCTCGACGAACTCGCACAGTCTCCGGCGGAAATCCGCGTCCGTCACCGTCATGCTGGGCAATAGCACCAGCTTATAGCCCGAAAAGTCCCGCCCCGCCGGGATGACGTCCACGCCGAGCCCGCACCTGTACAGCGCGCCGTGCAGCCGCCTCAGCTCGCGCCCGCCGTCGAGCAGCGGGCTTTGGGGCTGTATGCGAAGGGAAGCCAGCGAGTCGTAGTCATAGAGTATCGCAGCGTCGCTGTGTATGGGCGTCTTCAGCTCACTTTCAAACTCCCGCGCCTCTTTGAAGAAACTCTGCGCCTCGTAAAAGCGCCGGCCCTTCAAGTTGTCCGGGTCTATAATGCCGTAGCAGAACTGCTCCGCGCCCCTTGCCGCGCCGCGGTAGCGGAAATAGAGCAGGCCCTCGCAGCCGTGGGCCATGGCCTGCCAGCTCCAGAGCTTTGCCTGTCCCGGCCTCGGAAGGCAGCCGGTCAGGTCGTGGCCCTGTGCGCCCATGATGGCTTCGGTTATCCAGAAGTTCTCCCCCTTCAGGCCGCGCATGTGGTCGAGGCCGAAGGCTATCTCCGACGGCGGCATGGGCGTCATCTGCCCGCCCCAGACGGGATAGTTGTTGTAGCTCACCCGGTCGAGAAGCGCCGCGACGGAGGTATAATCCAGCGTCTTTCCCGGCCCGCCGCCCGGGAAATCGTGGGTGATGACTGCACCGGGAATGAGCTCGCGTATGATGCGCGCCTGCATCGCGGCGAAGTTAACGAGTTTTTCCGAGCAGAAACGCTCCCAGTCGAGCCTCAGCGCCGGGTTGTGCGCGGCGATGGTCTCCGTCGGCACAGGCACCTCGTCGAACGAGCCGTACTCCTGTCCCCAGAACACTGTGCCCCAGGCGCTGTTCAGGCGCGCGGTATCGCCGTACTTGCGCTCGAGCCAGGTGGCGAAGCCTCTACGGCAGTTTTCGCAATAGCACTTGTCGCTGCCCTCATGCCCCAGCTCGTTGTCTATCTGCCAGGCGACGATGCGGCGTTCGCCCCGGTAGTGCTCCGCGAGAGCACGGACGATGCCCTTGCAGCGCTCAAGGTAGCTCCGACTGCTGTAGCAGACGGTGTGCCGCCCGCCATAGGCGAGCCTTGAGCCGTTTGCCAGCGTCGGCAGCACATCCTCGCATTTGCACACGAGCCAGGCCGGCGGTGCGGCGGTCGGCGTACCGAAAATGACGTCGAGACCACGCTCACCCGCCTTCTCTATCACCCGGTCGAAGAACGAGAAGTCGTATCTCCCCTCCTCCGGCTCCATCAGGCGCCAGGCGAACTCACCTATCCTTATAACGTTGCAGCCGAGCTCGGCTATCCGGTCCAGATCCGCATCCATCAGCGAAGGCCCCCACTGCTCGGGATAGTAATCGACCCCCAGGAACATCGTATCGCCCCTTTCCACGTACTGGCTACATGATACAACGTCTCGCCCCCGCCGTAAACAGCAAACGCTACGGCGCGCCGCCAGAATAAAAAATTCCCGCCGCGCGCCGCAAGTCGCGCTGATATTCTTAAAATTATTATACCAATGTGGTAAACTATTATGAGTTTATTGGCAGAATATGATAATTTCTGCTGTATGTCCATACAGGTGCAGAGGGTGGTCAAAATGAAAAATAACAGGATAAATTACACGCAGGTAGTATGGGAGATTACAAAGCTCCTGCAGGAAGCGGAATCACTCGAGGATGCGCTGCGCACAAGTCTCAGCGAGGTGGTTAAAGCAGTTGGCGCAGAGGCGGGCACGATCTGGTTTTACAACTCAGCCGGGGACAGGCGCATCTATCCCTCCTTCATCATAGGAGGCGCCGACCTCACGGGCATGAGCCTCGCAGAAGGCGAAGGCATCGCCGGTCAGGTCGTGCAGTCAGGTAAGACCACAGTCGTAAAGGACTGCCAGAAGGACGAGCGATGGGCCGGGCGTTTCGATGAGGCCACCGGCTTCGTCACAAAGAGCATGATCTGCGTGCCGCTCATCAACAAGTATGAGACCATCGGCTGTATCCAGATCATAAACAAGAAGGACGGCTCGCTCTACGACGATGCCGACGTTGACCTGTGCGAAAACCTCGCCATGCTCACCGCCATCGCCATTGACGGGCGCGGCCTGAACCTCGGCTTTGCGGAGGAGAAGAAGTCCATCATCTCCCTGCGCGGCGTCACAAAGGTCTTTGGCCAGGGCGACACGCAGATACAGATACTCAAGGGCGTGAACCTCGACGTGCGCGAGGGCGAGTTCCTCGTCATCCTCGGCGAGTCCGGCTGCGGCAAGAGCACCATGCTCAACATCATAGGCGGCATGGACCAGCTCACCGGCGGCACCTTCCTCTTTGACGGCGAGGACTATTCCCACGCCGACGAGAAGACCCTCACCATGTACCGCCGTCACTCAGTGGGCTTCATCTTCCAGGCCTACAACCTCATGCCGACGCTCACCGCCAGGGAAAACCTCGAGTTCATCGGCGAGCTGTGCGAGGACCCGATGGACGCCGAGGCCGCGCTCGAGCGCGTCGGCCTGCTGGGGCGCAAGGATAACTACCCCTCGCAGATGTCCGGCGGCCAGCAGCAGCGCGTCTCCATCGCCCGCGCGCTCATGAAAAAGCCGCGTCTCATCCTCGCCGACGAGCCCACTGCCGCGCTCGACTACGAGACCAGCATTGAGGTCCTCACCGTGCTCGAGGAAGTCATCAAGGCCGGCACGACCATGCTCATGGTCACGCACAACGAGGAGATCGCCAAAATGGCCAACCGCGTCATCCGCATGAAGGGCGGGGTGGTAGCCGAGATCATAGTAAACAGGCATCCCGCCGCCGCGAAGGAGTTGGTCTGGTGATGAAAGCCACAGGTCTTAAACATCTGCTGCGCAGCATCCGCAAGAGCGGAGTGTCCTTCCTCGCCGTCGCGGTCATAGCGGGCGTCAGCATAGCCATATTCCAGGGCTTTCAGTCCTCCGCCCACGCCATACTCAGGCGGGCGGACCAGTATTTTGTCGAGAACAGGCTTGAGACGCTGGAAATAAGCTGCGCCAACGGCGTCACCCAGGAGGACATAGACGCCATAGCCGGCTGGGACGGCGTACGCTCCGTCGAAGGCGGCTACACCGACTCCGCGCTGCTCGACCTCGGCAGCGAGCGCGTGCTTGTGCAGGCCCGCTCCCTGCTCGAGACCATGAACACGCCCGTCATAATAGAGGGCGAGCTGCCCACCGCGGCAGACGAGGCCGCCATAGAGGAACGACTCGCCGCGGAGCGCGGCATAAAGGTCGGCGACAGCATCACGCTCGAAAACGACGGCTGCCTGCTGGAGACTCAGTTCACCGTCACGGCCATCGTGAACCTGCCCGTCTACGTCTGCGCCGGGCTGGAGGACACGCGCGGCACCGCCGACGCGGGTCTCGGCTCGAACGAGTACTTCGTCGCGCTCGACAAGTGCGCCTTCGACGCGGACAATTACAGCGACTGCTACACCACCGCCTACATAGACAGCAGCAAATTTGACGGCGTCTACTACTTCTCCGACGAGTACGAGTCCGCCGAGGACGAGTACATAGCCGCGCTCGAGCCGCTCGCGGAGGAGCGGGCGGCACTGCGCTATGAGTCGCTCAGCGCCGAGGTGCAGGACGCGCTGAACGAGGCACAGGCAGAGATAGACGACGCAAAGGCCGAGATTGCCGACGGCGAGCAGGAACTGGCCGACGGCAGGACAGAGATAGAGGAGAACCGTAAGAAGCTCGAGGACGCCCGGGCGGAGATAGCCGACGCGGAGGCCGAGATAGCCGACGCAGAGACGGAGATCGCCAGCGGCCAGCGGGAGCTGGACAGCTCGAAGGCGGAGTTTGCGGAAAACGAGCAGGCCCTCGCGGACGCGAAGGCGGAGCTGGACGCCCAGCTGGGCGCGCTCGGGCTCGGCACCGACCTCGACGCGGCGCTCGTCATACTCGAGGGCTACGGCGAACAGGGCGCGCCGCTCATGGCCGCCATACAGGAATTCAAAGCCTCGGAGGCCCAGCTTGAGGCCGCGAGGAGTGAAATAGCCTCCGCTGAGGCGACGCTCGCAAGCTCGAGGAGCGAGCTTGCAAACGCGAAGGCCGAGCTTGCCGACGCCTATGCCGAGGTCGCGGACGGAGAAGCCGAACTCGCCGAGGCCGAGCAGGAGCTGGCCGACGGTGAAGCCGAGCTGGAGGACGCGAAGGCCGAGCTTGCCGACGGCGAGGCCGAATTCGCCGACGCGCAGGCCGACGCCGCTGAACTTAAGGAGAGCGGCTGGATAATCTCCGGCAGGAACGAGGTCGGCGACGTGCGCGGCGTGGAGACCATAGTGAAGGCCATCTTCGGCCTGAGCTACGCCATGTCGGCGGTCTTCCTCATCGTCTCCGTGCTGGTCTGCTTTGCCGCGATAACGAGGGTCATACGCGAGCAGCGCGTGCTCATCGGCGCTCAGAAGGCCCTCGGCTTCACGGCGGGCGAGCTTTTCAGGCATTTCACGCTCTACAATCTCGTCTGCGCCGTGCTGGGCGTGCTCGTCGGCTGGCTGCTCAGCGTCGTCATAGTCGAGTACATGTCGCTCTACATCTTCATGCCGAAGTTCACCTTCAAGGACGCCTCCATCGTCTTCGTCTGGAGCACAGCTCTCATATCCGCCGTCATCTGCATAGCCGTCTTCCTCGCCGCCACCTTCTTCACCTGCTCGAAGCTCGTGAAAGAGCCGGCGACGGAGCTGCTGCGCGGCGAGGTGCCGTCAAAGGGCGGCAGGATGTTTTTCGACCGCTGGGGCATATACAGGAAGCTCAGTCTTTTTTCGCGCTCCATCGTCAAGAATGTGCTCAGCGACAAGGGCCGCATGCTCACGACCGTCATGGGCATCATGGGCTGCACCGCCCTGCTCGTCGCCTGCTTCACCATAAAGCTCGGCATCAAGAACGCCTCCGTCGAGCAGTTCGGCACCTACTCACTCTACGACTACCGCCTCTCCATAGACACTGCGACCGGCTCCGCCTCCGATTTCGAAGCGCTGCTGGACGAGGGCGGGGTCGAGAATCTGCTCATCCAGGATAAGCTTGAGAACTTCCGCGCACCCGGCGGGGACTGGGACAACGCCCATGTGCTGACGGTCTCCGATGCCGAGGCGCTTAAGAACTTCATGTATCTCAAGGACTTGGACGGCGGGGCTGAGATCACCGTGCCGGAGGAGGGCGTGCTCATCTCCCGCAAGGCCGCGGAGGCGCTTGGACTTGCGGCCGGCGGCACGGTGGAGGTCATGGATGAAAGCGGCGAGGCGCACAGCTTCGATATTGTCGCCGTCGTCGAGAGCTACCTGCCCTACCACACCCTCATCATGAGCAGCGGATATTATGAGGAAGTCATGGGCGAGGCCCCGGACGAGAGCGTCTTCCTCATAAAGGGCGGCGTGGACGGCATCCGCGCCGAGGCAGAGGGCATGACGGGCTTTGTCTCCCTGCGCGACAACAGCGAGTTCGTGCGCAGCGGCAGCGAGCTGGACCTCGCCATCTACATCTGCGTCGGCCTTGCGGCGGCGCTCTCCGTGCTCGTCCTGCTCAACCAGATAACCATGCACATCGACCACAAGGCCAGAGAGCTGGCGGTCATGCGCGTGAACGGCTACACCCTCGCCCAGACCCGGGCCTACGTCTCGCGCGACAATGTCGTACTCACGGTGCTGGGCCTGCTGCTCGGCTGTCTGGCCGGCATCGGCCTCGGCTACATAGACACGCGCATGGTCGAGGCGGGCGCGGAGCACTATGTCCGCGACCCGAACCTGCTCGCCTGCCTCGAATCCGTCGCCATCGTGGGCGCGTTCGCCGTGATCGTGAACATCATCGCCCTCAGGCGCATCGACAAGCTCAACCTCACGAACGTCAGCTCGAACTGAGAGGTCTGCCATGGACAACGATATCCGTGTAAAACTCATGGGCGTGCGCGGCACCATGCCGGTGCACGGGGCAAACTGCCGGGTATTCGGCGGGGCTACGAGCTGCGTCTTCGTAAAAGCGGCCGGAGAGGTGGTCATACTCGACGCCGGCACGGGGCTTTCCGGGAACGCATACCAGGAGTTCTTCGGCAGCGCAAAGCGCTTTTCGCTGCTGCTCACACACTCGCATGTCGACCACATCATGGGCTTTCCAGCCTTCCCGCCGCTCTTTGACCCCGCCTGCGAGGGCGAGGTCCGTCTGAAGACGCGCGAGGGGATGGACGCCCGCGCACAGATCGAGGCGCTCATGTCGCCGCCCCTCTGGCCGGTGAAGACCGGGGCCTTCAAAGCGCGGGTGAAGTTTCGCGACGTGGAGGCCGGCTTCACCATCGGGCAAATACAGGTGGACACGATGGAGTCTAACCACCCCGGCGGCTCGACAATATATAAGCTCAGCGCCTTCGGAAAATCGCTGGTCTACGCCACGGACTATGAGCCGGAGGGCGACGCGCCGGAGGACTTCATCCGTTTCGCCGGCGGCTGCTCACTGCTGCTGCTCGACGCGCAGTACACCGGCGAAGACTACCTGCGCACGAGGGGCTTCGGCCACTCCACGATAGGCAGAAGCGCCGCCATTGCCAGATGCTGCGGCGCGGAACAGACGATTTTTGTCCACCACGACCCGGGCAGGACGGACGCTCAGCTCCTTGAGCTTGAATCCAGTCTGAACGTCCCCGGCCTGCGCTTCGGGCGAGAGGGAGAGGAGGTCATCCTTTGAAAAACACCAAAGAATACGCGGCCCTGAACCGTGGGACGCTCAGGCTGCTGCTGTGCTTTGTCCTGGCCTTCGCGCTGGTGTTCAGCCTGCTCTCGGCAGCCATTTTCGCCGAGACCGCCACGGCCGCGGATATGAGGCTCCAGAGCACCACCGGCACGGTCAGCCTCAAGAACGCCAGCGGCAAGAGCGTCTCCATACGCGAGGGCATGAAGCTCTACAGCGGCTATACGCTCAGCACCTCGTCAAAAAGCTACGCCTACGTCAGCCTCGACAGCTCCAAGGTCGTGAAGCTCGACGCCTCGACCAAGGTGCAGGTCAAAAAGAGCGGCTCCAAGCTCGAGCTGCTGGTGTCTTCGGGCAAGCTGTTTTTCAATGTCTCCGCCCCGCTCTCGTCGAGCGAGACGCTCAATATCCGCACCTCGACCATGGTGACGGGCGTGCGCGGCACCTCGGGCGTGGTGAGCGCAGACGGCGCGGGCAGCTCGAGCGTCGATATCTACGACGGCGCGGTGACGGTAAACACCGTCTCCGGCAGGGAGAGCCTCACGGTGACGGCAGGTGAGAGCCTCACGGTCGCACTGGGCGCGGCTGAGATGGCTGCGCTCACCGAGGACGACATCCCCGGCTTCGCGGCCGTGGAGATAGCCGCGGACGAGAGCCTGCAGGAGCGCATCGAGTCGGCCTCCGGTCTGGATGTCGCCGGGGTCGTGAGCGGCGCGCAGGAGAAGCTGGCCTCCGACGAGGCAGAAGCCGAGGCGGCGCAGGCCGAGGCGGACGAGGCCGCGGAAGCGCTCAACGGCGGCAGCGTACAGCTGCCCGGCATAGAGCAGGTGCAGCCCTCGATACCGGTGATAATACCAGACTTTACAGATGCGCCCAGCCCGACGGATACGCCGACTGCCGACCCCTCCACCGACCCGTCCACCGACCCGTCCACCGATCCCTCTACCGACCCGTCGGATGACCCGACGGATGAGCCGACGGTCTCGCCCACCGAATCGTCCGACCCCGCCCCCTCCCCTGTCTCTTATACACATCTCC
>URDJ01000038.1 GCA_900546615.1 uncultured Eubacteriales bacterium
GTATGACGGCCTTCGTATAGGTGGAGCCGACGTCGCATCCTCCGTAGTATTTCATTATATAATCTTCCTCCTAATAATCTTTTTATTGGATCACAAGAGACTTTACCAGGTGATGTCGTCCTCGAACTCGATGAGGCTCTCGTCCGTGGGCTCCGCCTGAATGATGGCGCGCATATAGTTCGTGACCTTGGCGCGCATGTCGCGGCGGGAAACGGTACGCGGGTCCATGAGGTCGTGCTCGACCCAGATGAGGTGCAGTCCGCGCTCGCGTGCCTGCTCGTCGAACAGGCCCTGCAGGCCCGCCATCGTCTTGCAGCACACGTGCTGGTACATGATGATGAAGTTCGCGTTGAACTGCTCGCACACCTTCCACAGCTCGTCCAGCACGTGGACGTAGCCGCCGTTCGTGTGCTTGCGCATGACCATGCGCTCGTACAGCCTCGCAAGGTCGCGGATGGCCTCTTCCTTGTCGGTCGTATTCAGTTCCTTCGTGAAGTTCAGGCTCTCCATCTCGACCAGCACGCCGATGCCCCAGGCGTTGGCCAGCCAGTTCGAGAAGTTCGCGTAGTAGTGGGCCGGGCAGCTCCAGACCACCGCGCGGTACTTCATCGGATGACGGTAAGGATCGCACTTCTCCTCGTAGGACTGGAACATCAGCTTGCGGACCTTGTAGAAGGTCTTCATGACGCTCGGCTCCAGGCCGCCGTCCATCTCGTAGTTCCACTTGCGGAACAGCTCGTAGCAGGGGCCGATCAGCTGCGGGTACGGGGTGGAGTTCATCTCCCACTTCTCCATCTCCATCTTCGTCTGCTCGTTGAAGCGGCGGATGACGGTGAAGTAGTGCTCCCAATCCCACTTCTCGCCGGTGATCTCCTCCACCCACTTGATGCAGTGCCACATATCCTGCGCGCCGCACTCGACGGTGTCCTCATCGTCGTAGCGCACGGGCAGCGTGAGCGGGAAGGTCGGCAGCTTGAAGCGGCGGTCCTGATAGCTCGTCGCCATATCCGAGCCATCGCAGGGCGTCGAGGTCGAGATAAAGCCGAGGCCGCAGTGCGGCAGAGCGTCGAGGATGGCGCAGCCGCATTCGCTCGTCGGCACCGGGCAGGTGTCAGACGGCAGGCCGTAGCTCTCGACCGCGTCGATATACGGAATGCAGATGAGCTGGTCGAGCTCGGAGACGAGGAACATCGGGATGAGCTGGTACGGGATACCGATGAGGCCCGGGAAACCGGCCATCATCTGAGCCATCGTCATCTCGTCGAACAGCATGAGCTTGTCGTTTATCTTGTCGTTGCCGCCGATGCGACGGTCGGCCATCAGCAGCGTGGCGATGACGTTCTCGACGTAGCGGTACACGTCGGCCAGCAGCAGGCGGTTCATCGTGACGGCCCTGCCGCGGTAGCCCAGCGTGTTGCGGTCGAAGAACGCGACGGACGCGAGGTAGGAGCTGAACCAGCGGTACTCAAACAGGCCCAGCGCTATGCTCATCGGGTCGCGCATGACCATCTTTATCATGTCCGCCCAGAGGATGAGCCAGTTCTGGAAGTCGCGGGCAGTGGACTCGACGCCCTTCCACTCGCGCCTCGTAAACGCTATGGAGCCCTTCTGGTACAGGCGGCCGAGCTGGCGCTCACCGTTTATGAACCTGTCCCACTTCTCCGCCGGGGAGAGCGCCACGAAGTCCTTCCACTCGCTCTGGATGCGCTCCTTGTCCATGCGCAGCTTATTGAGCTGCTTTTTCTTTACGTCCTTCCAGTCGATCTCGGAGATCATTTCCTTCCAGATCTTGAGGTCGCCGGGGACATTTTTCTTTATCCACTCAATATTGGTTTTAAGCATCTTATTTGACCTCCTTGCCCTGCTGGATGCGTTTAATCTCCAGGGATTCCACGAAGGCCTGGAAGCGGGTGCGGAGCTGTCCTGATGTCTTTGCGTTGTACGGCCTGTCGATCGTCAGCACCGGGTGACCGTAGTCCTCATACTGGATGTGGCTCGCCAGCGCGCGCTCGAAGCCCCAGAAGTCGCAGAACTTCACGTTCTCGTAGATGATGCCGTCGGCGTTGAACTCCTTCGCCAGACGGTCCGCGGTCTCGCGCCTCTGGAAGATCTTCTCGTCCGACATGAAGCGCGGACACTCGCTGGTGATGAGGTAGTGGCGGCAGATCTGCACGAGAGCGGGCTCCTCGTCGTTCAGCTCTATCACTTCCCTGCCCGGGAACACGCCGAAGCAGAAGCGGTCGAACGCTATGAACGCCCCTGCATCCTCCAGCATACGGGTCAGGTTGGGATCGTCCACCTCGGAGCCGACGATGCCCACACGGCAGCGGTACCAGGGCTTCGCATCCGGCTCGCGGGTCTTGATCTCCTCCAGAGTCTCCTGCAGATAGGGCAGTATCAGCCGTTGCGGGCAGCAGAAACTGACCATGTTGATGATGTGGAACTCATAGCCGGTCACAGGCGGATTGTCCAGCTTGCGCAGCTCGCTGATCTCCGTGATGATGCGGCAGATCTCATTGTGCCTCTGCACGGCCTCGCGCAGGGCGGCGTCGGAGATGTCCACGCCCAGCTTCTCGTGCATGACGTTCAGCACCCTGTTCTGCATCTGCGTCACATAGTGCTTGAGCGTGTAATCCGTATACTTATAAGGTATGTCCGCGTGGGTGACGAAGAAGTTCGGCTTGTCGATGCACTTGAGCAGCTCGATGTTCTCCATGCAGCGGTTCATCTGCGCGCAGGCGTCAACACCGCAGATGCCGTCCAGGAAGTTGTAGCCGCCCTCGATCGCCCTCTCGACCAGCGCGCGGCAATATTCACATGTGTAGTTAGACATGTAATAAGAGGCCACGTCTATGCTTCCGGTATTGGGAGCGCGCATCCTGACCGAGAAGCAGTTGTCTACATTGAGAAGCACTTCCGGCATGTGATAGCAGGTGAAGCCCAGCGCCAGCTGGCCCTCCTCCTTCGCCTTGCGTATAAGCTCGTTATGCGCATCGTCCAGCAGGTTCTCAAAGTAGATCAGATGCTTAAGATCTTTCAAATGTTTACACCTCTCTTATAAAATCTCTATTCTTCGGAGCGCTTCCCTCACTCCGTAGAGGACCTTGGACCCAGCGGGAAGTTCGAACACGCTCTTCCCCTGGATGTCGTTTGCAGCATGGCTGTCGTCCGCTTCTATGAACGCCAGTATCTCCACGCCCGCTATCTTGATATACTCGTTCAGCTCCGGGTTCGTCACCCGGTTTATTATAGCGCCGATGTGGTCGTACATCACGAGCTCGTCCGCGACCTCCTTGATGGTCTCCGCAACATGAGTACCCTTCCGGCTCTGGTCCGATATGAGTATCAGGTGCGTTACCTTCTCCATGACGCGACGTTGGATCTGCTCTATCCCGGCCTCGCCGTCTATCACAACGTAGTCGAAGTCGCCCGCCAGCATACTGACGACCTCCTTCAAATACGCATTCACGCTGCAATAGCAGCCCTCGTTCTCAGGCCGGCCGATCGCAAGAAACGAAAAGCCGTTTGTCTCGACCATCGTGTCGAAGATCCTGAACCGGGACTCGTTGAGCATCTCGATAGCCTCCCTGGGCCGGCCGTCCTCCGCGCTCTTTATCACCGCACGGCGGATGTCGTCCAGAGACGATGTGACCTTTACCCCCAGCGCCGTCGAAAGCCCGACGGCCGGGTCGGCGTCTATCGCCAGGATCCTCGCGCCCGGTCTGTCCTCCGTGAGCACACGCACTATCGTGGCCGCAAGCGACGTCTTCCCCACGCCGCCCTTGCCCGCAAGGGCTATTATCCTGGCCTGTCCTTCGCCCATCAACTACCCCCTCTCGTATTTGTTAAAGAGCAACGAACGCTTGACAATAAGTTAGCATACATTGAGCCATTTTACAAGTCATAAACTATACATTCAGATATTTTTTTGTTGAATGTCTCCAAGCTATGTGCTATGATTTAAGCGGCCGGAAGGCCATTTTAAGGAAGATAAGGAGGTGGCGTCGCCATGACATACCCGAAATTGCTGCTGCACGAGGGCGGGCACGGGCACGCCGGCGGCAGCGGCGGCGGCGGCGAGGCGCATGAGCACGCGCACGAGCATGTGAGCGGGCATCATCACGAGCACGGGGACACGCCCGAGCTGACGCCGGAGCAGACTCTGGCGCTCATGAGCTATATGCTCGAGCACAACCGCAGCCACGCCGAGGAGCTGCACGGGGTGGCCCACGCGCTGGAGCATCAGGGCAAGCCCGAGGCGGCAAAGCTGGTCTCGGAGGCTGTCCACTGGTTCGGCCACTGCAACGACAGGCTGGAGGAGGCCCTCCGGCTGGTAAAGGGGGAATAGCCATGTGCCTTTCCGATGCTTTTGAACTGGTCGGCGGGGAGAAAAAGCCCCTCATGAGCTACGTCTCAGGCATCAGCGTTGAGGACGGGAAGGTCACGCTCACCGACATGCTCGGCGCGCGCAAGACCGTTTCCGGCACGCTCAAGAGCGTGGACCTCACGAAAAACGTCATCCTCATCGCCGCGAACGAATGAGCGCACAACGGAAAAGCCGCCTCGTGTGAGGCGGCTTTTTCTCATGTCAGGCCCTCTGCGCGCTCGAGGGCCGCGCGCGTGAAGGCGGCGAACAGCGGGTGGGGCCTGTTGGGCCGTGACTTGAACTCCGGGTGGAACTGCACGCCGACGAAAAAGCGCTCGCCCGTCAGCTCCACCGCCTCCACCAGCCTGCCGTCCGGCGACAGGCCGCTGAGACACAGGCCCTTTGCCTGAAGGGTCTCCCGGTAATCGTTGTTGAACTCGTAGCGGTGCCGGTGGCGCTCGGTTATCACTCGCTCGCCGTAGCAGCGGTACAGCGTCGTGCCATCGGCGATGACGCAGGGGTAACCGCCGAGGCGCAGGGTGCCGCCCTTGTCCACGCTTTCGCTCTGGCCGGGCATGAAGTCGATGACCCTGTGAGGGCTGTCCGGGTCGAACTCCCCGGAGTTTGCGCCCTCGAGCCCCGCCGCGTCGCGCGCGAACTCGATTACCGCCACCTGCATGCCGAGGCAGATGCCGAAGTACGGCACGTGGTTCTCCCTCGCGTACCGCGCCGCGGCGAACATGCCCTCCGTGCCCCGGCAGCCGAAGCCGCCCGGCACGATGATCCCGTCCAGCTCCCTGAGGAGCTCCGTGCCGTCCGGCCGCTCCAGCTCCTCGGCGTCTATCCAGTCTATGTCCACCCGCGCATCCTGTGCCCAGGCCGCGTGCCGCAGCGCCTCGGCGACGGAAAGATATGCGTCGTGCAGCTTCACATACTTGCCGACCAGCCCTATCCTCACCCGCCTGCGCGGTGAGCGCATCCGCTCCACCATCGCGCGCCACTCGGCGAGGTCCGGCTCCGGCGCCGCAAGCCCCAGCTCCCGGCATACCACCCGCGCAAGGCCCGCCTCCTCGAGCATCAGCGGCGCCTCGTAGAGGTTCGGCAGGGTGACGTTGCCTATGACGCAGTCCTCGGCCACGTTGCAGAACCCGGCCACCTTGCGGAAGATCGCCCTGTCCTCTATGGGCTCGTCGCTCCTGAGCACGATGATGTCCGGCGAGACGCCGAGGCCCTGCAGCTCCTTGACCGAATGCTGGGTCGGCTTGGACTTGTGCTCGCCCGAGGCGCGCAGATAGGGCACCAGCGTGACGTGGATATAGAGCGCGTTGCCGCGCCCGGCCTCGCGCCCGATCTGCCGTATGGCCTCGATGAAGGGCTGGCCCTCGATGTCCCCGATGGTGCCGCCTATTTCGGTTATGAGCACGTCCGCTCCCGTGCGTTCGGCCAGGGCGCGGATGCTGCCCTTTATTTCGTCGGTTATGTTCGGGATGGTCTGCACGGTGCTGCCGAGGTACTCGCCTCGCCGCTCCTTCTGGATGACACTGGAGTACACCCGTCCGGTGGTGAGATTCGAGAGGCTGTTGAGGTCCTCGTCTATGAAGCGCTCGTAGTGGCCGAGGTCGAGGTCGGTCTCAGCCCCGTCCGTGGTGACGTATACCTCGCCGTGCTGGTAGGGGCTCATGGTGCCCGGGTCCACGTTTATGTAGGGGTCCAGCTTCTGCGCCGCGACCTTGAGGCCGCGCGCCTTCAGGAGCCTGCCCAGCGAGGCAGCCGTGATGCCCTTGCCGAGTCCCGATACCACACCGCCCGTGACGAAAATGTGCTTTGTCATATCCCGCGCCTCCCGCTCATTCGTAGGTCTTTATCAGGTTGGAGGCCAGCTCGCGCTTGGAGACGCGCTGGTCCATGGCCTGTTTTTCTATGTATTTGTGCGCCTCGGCCTCTGTCATGCCGAGCCGCTCTATGAGGAGCCACTTGGCACGGTTCACGAGGCGTATCTCCTCTATCTTGTCTTCGACCGTGGCCTGGCGCTCCTCCATCCTCCGAAGCCGCTCGCGCGTGGCGCATAGCACGCGCAGGGACTGGCGTATTACCTGCACCGAGCTGGGTTTCGACACCGTGAGCACGCCGTACTCCGTCACCTTGGAGCACACGTCCTCGTAGAGCGCGGCCTTCACAAAAAGCAGCACCCCCGCGCCGGATTCGAGACATATGCCCGTGGCGAGGCGCACGCCGAAGTCGTCCGGCAGCGGCGAGTTTATGAGCACGAGGTCGTACTCCGTCTCGAACAGCCTGCGCCGCGCCTCGCTCACGCTGCCCGCGAAGTCCACCGGCCAGAAATCGGTCATGGGCAGGTGCGTGCGCATGGCGGTATTGAATTTTTCCGAGGCGGATACGACGAGCACGCCGTAGGTACGCTCGCTGAACACCATGTCCGCTCCCCCCCTTTTTCCTCTGCGGGATACCGCTCCGGCTCAGTGCCTGTAATACGCTCTGGCTATGGAGACGTGCAGATGCTTTGCAATGAACTCGCTGGCCTCGGCCGCGGCCGCCGCCTCTGAAAGCGAGGCCGGGAGCCGCCTGTAGGCCGAGAGCACCTCCGGCGGCGCGGTATAGAGGTTCATGTCCGCGGGCTCGGGCAGGATGAGCCGGTTTTCTATGCCGTGCAGACCGGCGTAGATGAGCAGCGCGCAGGCGATATAGGGGTTCGCCATGGGGTCGGCCGAGCGCAGCTCCGCCCGCTTAAACTCGCCCTGCGCCGCGGGGATGCGTATGAGCTGGGAGCGGTTCTCGCTCGACCAGCTGATATACCTCGGAGCCTTGAAGCTGCCGAGCCGCGCGTAAGAGGCCTCGCATGGATTCAAAAAGACGGTCATGTCGTAGATCTTGTCGAGCACGCCGGCGATGACATAGGGCAGCGGGTCGCATCCGTCCACCTTACCCTTCACGGACATGTTGATGTGCAGGCCGCTGCCGGCGCTGTCCGGGAGGGGCTTCGGCGTAAAATCCGCGCACAGGCCGTTGCGCGCCGTCACCGTGCGCACGACGGAGCAGAAGGTCACGGCGTTGTCCGCAGCCTGCAGGGGGTCCGAGTAGCGGAAGTCTATCTCGTTCTGGCTGGGGCCTTCCTCGTGGTGGCTGCTCTCCGGGCGGATGCCCATCTGCTCGAGCGTGAGGCATATCTCCCGCCTGATGCTCTCTCCCCTGTCCTCCGGCGCGGCGTCCATGTAGCCGGCGTGGTCGTAGGGTATGCGGGTCGGCTCGCCGTTCTCGTCCCGCTTGAAGATGTAAAACTCCATCTCCGAGCCGAAAGCGAAGCTGAACCCGGCCTTTTCCGCATCCTTCACGGCCGCGCGCAGCAGGGCGCGGGTGTCGGTCTCGAAGGGCTTGCCGTGCGGATACCTTATATCACAGTAGAGCCGCACGACTTTGCCGTTCTCCGGCCGCCAGGGCAGCTCTGCAAGCGTCTCCGGGTCGGGATGCAGAAACAGATCCGAGCGCACCTCGCCGCCGAAGCCCGGCACCGCCGAGGCGTCGATTGCTAT
Source organism: uncultured Eubacteriales bacterium (assembly GCA_900546615.1). Taxonomy (GTDB): domain Bacteria; phylum Bacillota; class Clostridia; order Oscillospirales; family Oscillospiraceae; genus Scatomorpha; species Scatomorpha pullistercoris. The sequence continues at coordinate 7,912 of URDJ01000038.1, forward strand.
GCCCGAGCGGAAGGCCCGCTCAAGCTCCGAGCCCATGATCGTCACGTTCTTCTGCCTGCCGTACACGTCGCAGAACGCCAGGCGCACGAACTTCACGTTTTCCTCTTTTGCGTACTGTATTATCTCCTCAGCTGTGTATTTCACGTCGAATCCGACCTTTCCGGCTGATAAAATCAAAAAATCGAGGAAAGCATCCGGCACCTGTCCCTCACTCCGAATGAACTTCCTCGTTCACCCGGTGACTTTACCACATGGACGACCGTTTGTCAACGGCGACTTTTGACTAATGTGCTGATTTTTGCAATTGCCGTCTTGACAAATTGCACTAGGTGGCTTATATTGTTCGCGTTGTACGGCAAGGACGCCCAGGCAATATACCTGAGGCATCCCTGCCTTTTTTATTTTTCAGAAAAGGTGTGAGCGGAATGAAGACAGTCCCCGAGTATTTTGGATGTATGGTGTTTGACGACAGGGCCATGAGAGCGAGGCTCCCCGGCTGGGTCTGCGATTCCCTGAGGGAGACCATAGAAGCCGGGCGTCCGCTCAACCAGAACGTGGCCGACGAGGTGGCCAAGGCGATGAAGGACTGGGCGGTGGAGCGCGGCGCGACGCATTTCACCCACTGGTTCCAGCCGATGACAGGCATCACGGCCGAGAAACACGACAGCTTTATAAGCTCCGCGCCGGACGGCGGCGTGCTGATGGAGTTTTCGGGCCGCGAGCTTATACAGGGCGAGCCGGACGCATCGAGCTTCCCCTCCGGCGGCCTGCGCGCGACCTTCGAGGCGCGCGGCTACACCGCCTGGGACCCGACGAGCTACGCCTTCATAAAGGGGCATACGCTCTGCATCCCCACGGCCTTCTGCTCCTACGGCGGCGAGGCTCTGGACAAAAAGACGCCGCTTCTGCGCTCCATGGACGCCCTCTCGCGCGAGGCGCTGCGCGTTCTGCGGCTCTTTGGGAACACCGAAACACTGCGGGTCGTGCCCTCCGTCGGGCCGGAGCAGGAGTATTTCCTGATAGACAAGGAGATGTTCAAAAAGCGCCGCGACCTCGTGTGCACGGGCCGGACGCTATTTGGCGCGCGCCCGCCCAAGGGCCAGGAGCTGGACGACCACTACTTCGGCAGCATCAAGCCGAGAGTCGAGGCCTACATGAAGGAGCTGGACGAGGAGCTTTGGAAGCTCGGCGTGCTGGTGAAGACCGAGCACAACGAGGTAGCCCCGGCCCAGCATGAGCTGGCGCCCATATACGGTGCGGCGAACGTCGCCACGGACCACAACCAGCTCACGATGGAGATAATGCAGAAGGTCGCGGCAAAGCACGGCCTGGCCTGCCTGCTGCACGAAAAGCCCTTTGCGGGCGTGAACGGCTCGGGCAAGCACAACAACTGGTCGATTACCACCGACACGGGCCTGAACCTCCTCTCGCCGGGCGATACGCCGCACGAAAACGCGCAGTTCCTCACCTTCCTGTGCGCGGTCATCGAGGCCGTGGACGAATATCAGGACCTGCTCCGCCTCGCCGTGGCCACGGCGGGCAACGACCACCGTCTGGGCGCTAACGAGGCCCCGCCGGCCGTGGTCTCCATCTTCCTCGGCGACGAGCTGACAGCCATACTCAAGGCGATCGAGGCCGACGTGCCCTATTCCGCCGCGGAGCGCAGCCAGATGCGTCTCGGCGTGGACACCCTGCCGCGCTTCCAGAAGGATACGACCGACCGCAACCGTACCTCGCCCTTCGCCTTCACGGGCAACAAGTTCGAGTTCCGCATGCTCGGCTCGTCCAACTCCATCGCCTGCGCGAACATCATGCTCAACTCCGCCGTTGCCTCGGTCCTGCGCCGTTACGCGGACGCGCTCGAGGGCGCTGAGGACTTCGACGCCGCCCTGCACGCGCTCATCCGCAGCGTTATCGCCGCCCACAAGCGCATCATCTTCAACGGCAACGGCTACGACGCGGCATGGCTGCATGAGGCGGAGCGCCGCGGCCTCTCCGACCTGCGCACGACGCCCGACTGCATGCCAAGGCTGCTGGATAAGAAGAACATCGGCATGCTCACCTCCCTCGGCGTCTACACCGAGGCAGAGCTGCGCTCGAGGTATGAGATCATGCTCGAGAACTACTGCAAGACGGTGAACATCGAGGCCCTGACGATGGCTGACATGGCGAAGAAGGACATCCTGCCGGCCGTCGAGGCATACGCCGCCGAGGTCGCAAGGGGCGCCGCCGCGAAGCGCTCGCTCGACCCGGACTGCCCCTGCGCCTGTGAGCGCGGGCTGGTGCGCCGGCTCTCCGCGCTCTGCGACTCCATTGCCGCAGACACCGAGGCACTCGAGGACGCCCTGCTCCGGCTGCACGACACAGAGGACGTCACTGCCGAAAGCTGCGCCATACGCGACGACCTGCTCCCGCGCATGCGCGAGCTGCGCGCCGCCGCCGACGAGGCCGAGAGCATCACCGCCGCGAAGTTCTGGCCCTACCCGACCTACAGCGAGCTGCTCTTCAGCGTGGGATAAGGAGGTAAAATATGTGCTCCATTATGGGATACTGCGGCCCAGCGCCGGATATGCCCGCCTTTGAAGCGGGCTTCGAGCGCACAAAGTCGCGCGGGCCGGACGACAGCCGCGTCGTCGCGTTCGACGACGGCGTCCTCGCCTTCCACCGCCTCGCCATCATGGGCCTCGAGCCGAGCGGCATGCAGCCCTTCGAGCTGGACGGCAGCCGCGTGGTCTGCAACGGCGAGATCTACGGCTTTGAGAAGATAAAAGCGGAACTTTCCACCAAATACAACTTTAAAAGCGGCTCCGACTGCGAGGTATTGCTTCCTCTCTGGAAGGAATACGGCACGGATATGTTCAAAATGCTCGACGCGGAGTTCGCGCTCGTCCTCTACGACGGCGACACGCACGAGTTTGTCGCGGCGCGCGACCCCATAGGCATCCGCCCGCTGTTCTACGGCTATGACGCCGGCGGCAGCATTGTGTTTGCGAGCGAGGCGAAAAACCTCGTCGGCCTCGTGGAAAAAGTAACTCCCTTCCCGCCCGGCTGCTTCTGGCGCGGCGGTGAGTTCACCCGCTACGCCGACCCCGGTGAGGTCACGGAAGTGGTGAGCGGCACGGAGGACGAGGTCTGCGCGGGCATACGCGAACGGCTCGTCAGGGCCGTGGAGAAACGCCTCGTCTCGGACGCGAAGGTGGGCTTCCTCCTGAGCGGCGGGCTGGACTCCTCGCTCGTCTGCGGCATAGCGGCGCGGCTCACGGGCAAGAGGATACGCACCTTCGCCATAGGCATGAGCGGCGACGCCATCGACCTCGGCTACGCCCGCGAGGCAGCGGACTTCCTCGGCAGTGAACACACGGAAGTCGTCGTGCCGGTCAAAGAGGCCGTCGCCGCCCTGCCCGAGGTCATAGCAGCCATCGGCAGCTACGATATCACCACCGTCCGGGCCAGCATAGGCATGTACCTCGTCTGCAAGGCCATACACGAGCAGACGGACGTGCGCGTCCTGCTCACGGGCGAGGTCTCCGACGAGCTTTTCGGCTACAAGTACACGGACTTCGCGCCCTCGGCGGAGGAATTCCAGCGCGAGGCGCAAAAGCGCGTGCGCGAGCTGTATGCCTACGACGTGCTGCGCGCCGACCGCTGCATCTCGGTACACTCGCTCGAGGCGCGGGTGCCCTTCGGCGACCTGGACTTTGAGCGCTACGTCATGGCCCTGGACCCGGAGCTCAAAATGAACCGCCACGGCGTGGGCAAGTACCTGCTCCGCCGCGCCTTCGACGGCGAGGGCCTCATCCCTGACGACATACTCTGGCGCGAGAAAGCCGCCTTTTCCGACGCCGTGGGCCACTCGCTGGCCGACAACCTCAAGGCCCTCGCCGAGCGCATGTACTCCGACGCGGACTTTGAGCGCAAACGCAAAAAATACACCTTTGCGCAGCCCTTCACGAAGGAATCACTGCTCTACCGGGAGATATTCGAGCGTTACTACCCCGGCCAGGCGCAGATGATACCCGGCTTCTGGATGCCGAACCGGAGCTGGGAAGGCTGCGACGTGGGCGACCCCTCGGCCCGGTTCCTCGCGAACTACGGTGCGAGCGGCAAAAGCATTGAAAATATGGAGGAAGCAAAATGTCTAACTGCGCGGTAGTGGGAATAAACTGGGGTGACGAGGGCAAGGGCCGCATGGTAGACCTGCTCACGGCGGATTACGACGTGGTGGTGCGCTATCAGGGCGGAGGCAACGCCGGGCACACGGTGGTGAACGAGCGCGGCAAATTCGCGCTGCATCTGCTGCCCTCGGGCATCTTCCGGGCCGGGGTCGTGAACGTCCTCGGCCCCGGCGTGGCGCTCGACCTGCAAAGCCTCTCGGAGGAAATAGCCCAGGTGCGGGCCGGCGGAGTTGACATAACATCAGACAACCTCATGATAAGCGACAGGGCGGGCCTGCTCCTGCCCTGGCACAGGGAGCAGGACGCGCTGGAGGAGGCGCGGCTGGGCGCGCACAAGTTCGGCTCGACGGGTCAGGGCATAGCGCCCTTTTACTCGGATAAGTACCAGAAAAAGACACTGCAGGCGGGAGACCTCAACTATCCCGAACAGTTCAGGGAGCGACTCGCAGAGCTGCTCGAATGGAAGAACCTGACGCTCACGCGCGTCTATGGCGCTAAGGGCCATACGCTGGGCGAGCTGATGGACTGGGTAGAGCGCTATGCCGAGCCGCTCCTGCCCTTCATACGCGACACGGGCCGCTTCCTCGACTCTGCGGCGGCCTCGGGCAGGAGCATACTCTTTGAGGCCCAGCTGGGCGCCCTGCGCGACCTTGAGCACGGCATCTGCCCCTATACGACCTCGTCCAACACCCTCGCGGCCTACGCCCTCATGGGCAGCGGCATGGCGCGGGGGAGTTTGGACGAGGTCGTCGGCGTCGTCAAGGCCTACTCGACCTGCGTTGGCGAGGGGCCGTTTGTGTGCGAGTGGTTCGGCCCGGAGGCGGAGACGCTCCGGCGCGCGGGCGCGGAGTACGGCGCGAAGACGGGCCGGCCCCGGCGCGTGGGGCCAATAGACCTCGTTGCGACGCGCTGCGGCGTGAGGCTCCAGGGCGCGACAAAGCTCGCGCTCACGAAGCTCGACGTACTCGGCTACATGGACAGGGTACCGCTCTGCGTGGGCTACGAGATAGACGGAGTCGAATCGAGGGATTTCCCCTTCCCCGCCGCTCTTACGAAGGCGAAGCCGGTCATAGAGTACATGGACGGCTGGCTCTGCGACATTTCGAAGGCCCGGAAATGGACCGACCTGCCCCTTGCCGCCCGTCGCTACGTGCGCAGGATAGCCGAGGAGACGGGCTGCCCCATCGGCTGGGTATCGGTCGGCGCGGGCCGGGACGAATACATCAGGCTCTGAGCGGAAAGGAGAGCATATGTGCGGCATAACAGGCTTCACGGGCAAAAGAGAGGCGGCGCCGGTGCTGCTGGACGGCCTTCGGGCGCTGGAATATCGCGGCTATGACTCGGCCGGCATCGCCATCATGGGCGAGGACGGCCTCGAGCTGGCGAAGACGAGCGGGAGGATAGACAGCCTCTGCGAGCTGACGGATAACGGCAGGGCGCTGCGCGGTCGTTCAGGCATAGGCCACACCCGCTGGGCTACGCACGGCGCGCCGACGGACTTAAACGCCCACCCGCATGTGAGCAACGACGGGCGTTTCGCCGTCGTGCACAACGGCATCATCGAAAACTACCGCAGCCTGCGCGACGAGCTTATCCGGCGCGGCTGCACCTTCGCGAGCGAGACGGACACGGAGGTCATCGTCCACCTGCTTGAGACCTGCTATACCGGCGATTTGAAGGAAGCGGTCATGCGCACTACTGCGCGGCTCGAGGGCAGCTACGCGCTGGGCATCGTCTGCTCCGATGCGCCGGGCACGCTCTACGCCGTGCGGGAGTCCAGCCCTCTCATACTGGGCCTCGGCGTGGGCGAGAACTACTTCGCCTCCGACGTCACGGCGCTGGTGGCGCACACGAAGAACGCGGTGTTCCTCGAGGACGGGCAGTTCGCACAGCTGCGGCCCGAGGGCGTGACGGTATTCGACTGCGCGGGCAGGCCGGTACAGGCCGAGGTCACGCGCATAGAGTGGGGCGTAGAGGCCGCGGAGAAGGGCGGCTACGAGCACTTCATGCTCAAGGAGATCATGGAGCAGCCCCGGGCGGTGAGGGCCGCACTCGAACCGAGGCTGCGCGGCGGCGGCATCGAGTTCGAGGAGCTGGGCATCAGCGACGAGGCGCTCGGGCGGATACGCTCCGTCGTCATCACCGCCTGCGGCTCGGCATATTACGCGGGCTGCGTGGGCAAGAAAGCGCTCGAGCGGCTCTGCCGGGTGCCCGTCACCGCCGAGCTGGCCAGCGAGCTGAGGTACTCCGACCCGCTCATCGGGCCCGACACGCTGGTCATAGCGCTCTCGCAGTCAGGCGAGACGGCGGACACCCTCGCAGCAGCGAAGGAGTGCAAGGCCCGGGGCGCGAGGCTGCTTGCAATCGTGAACGTCGTGGGCAGCAGCCTCGCAAAGCTCGCGGACGACGTGGTGTACACGCGCGCCGGGCCGGAGATCGCCGTTGCCTCTACCAAGGGCTACACGACGCAGGTGGCCGTCATCTGCGCCCTCGCGGCCCACTTCGCGCAGAGGCTGGGCCGGATAAGCGCCGGTGAGCTGAACGCGCTGGCCTCCCGGCTCTACTATATCCCCGACGCCATACAGAGGGCCATAGACATGAACCGCGCCCTGCCCGCGCTGGCGAGTAAATACTGTCTGGGCGACGCGCTGTACTATATCGGACGCGGCGTGGACAGCGCCGTGGCGCTCGAGGCGGCGCTGAAGATGAAGGAGATATCGTACAACCACTCGGAGGCCTACGCCGCGGGCGAACTCAAGCACGGCACTATAGCACTCATAGACGAGGGCACGCCGGTCGTCGCGCTCTGCTGCCGCGAGGAGCTGATGGAGAAGATGGTGAACGCCATCGAGGAGGTCAAGGCGCGCGGCGCGAAGGTGCTGGCCGTGGCGCTGGCCGGGAACCGGCGCATCCTCTCGGCGGCGGACGACGTCATTTTTATCCCGCGCACCGACCCGGTCTTCGACGCCGTGGCAGAGATAGTCCCGCTGCAGCTGCTGGCCTATTACGCGGCGCGGGAGAAGGGCTGCGACATAGATAAGCCCAAGAACCTCGCGAAATCCGTAACTGTCGAGTGAAACTGGAGGATACAAGGTGGAAAAGATACTGGTCATAGACTTCGGCGGGCAGTACGCGCTGCTCATAGCCCGGCGCGTGAGGGAGCTGGGCGTGTACGCGGAGATAATGAGCTGGCGCGCCGCCTCGCCCGAGCGCATAGCGGCTGCGGGCTGCTCGGGCATCATCCTCACGGGCGGGCCGCAGAGCGTGCCGGAGCCGTCCTCGCCCAAGTGCGCGCGCGGGGTGCTGCACCTCGGCGTGCCGGTGCTGGGCATCTGCTACGGCTGCCAGCTCATGGCGTATCTCGAGGGCGGCGAGGTCGGCTCCGCCGGGGCCTCGGGCGAGTACGGCGGCGTGATGCTGAGCGCCTCCGACAGTGCGCTGTTCCAAGGCTGCGCCGGGGAGAGCGAGTGCTGGATGAGCCACACGGACATGGTGCTCGCGCCGCCCGCGGGCTTCAAGGTCACGGCGAGCACGGGAAAATGCCCCGTCGCGGCCATGGAAAACGGCGAGGCGAGGCTCTACGGCGTGCAGTTCCACCCTGAGGTGACTCATACGGAGCGCGGGCGGGAGATACTGCGGAATTTTCTCTACGATATCTGCGGCTGCGAGGGCAGCTGGCATATGGACGCCTGCGCGCAGAGGCTCATAGAGCGTTACCGCACTGAGCTTGCGGGCAGACATGCGCTCTGCGCCCTGAGCGGCGGCGTGGACTCGGCCGTCGCGGCGGCGCTGCTCGAGCGGGCCATGGGCGGGCGGCTGCACTGCGTGTTTGTGGACCACGGCCTGCTGCGCGAGGGCGAGGCCGAGCTGGTCGAGCGCACGTTCCGTGGCAGCAGCGGCCTGGATTTCGTGCGTGTGGACGCGAAGGAACGCTTTTTGGGGAAACTGCGGGGCGTTACGGAGCCGGAAATGAAGCGGCGCATCATAGGCGAGGAATTCGTGCGCGTGTTCGAGGCCGAGGCGGAGCGGCTCGGGAATCCGGAATATCTGGTGCAGGGCACGATCTACCCGGACGTGGTGGAGAGCGGCACGGGCGAGGCGGCGAAGATAAAGAGCCACCACAACGTGGGCGGGCTGCCGAGCGACATGGCCTTCAAGGGCGTGGTGGAGCCATTGCGCGAGCTGTTCAAGGACGAGGTGCGCGCACTGGGGCGCGAGCTGGGCCTGCCGGAGGCGCTTGTGAGCCGCCAGCCCTTCCCCGGCCCTGGGCTTGCGGTGCGGGTCATCGGCGAGGTAACGGAGGAGCGGCTGAGGGTCCTGAGGCGCGCGGACGCGATATTCCGCGAGGAGGTGGATAAGCTGCCGGAGCGCCCGAGCCAGTATTTTGCGGTGCTGACGGATACGCGGAGCGTGGGCGTGCGCGGCGACGCAAGGAGCTGGGGCGAGACGGTGGCGCTGCGTGCGGTGACGACGGACGATTTCATGACGGCGGACTGGACGCGCCTGCCGCTGGAGGCGCTCTCCCGAGCATCGGAGCGCATCACAGGCGAGCTGCCGGAGGTCTCAAGGGTGGTCTACGATATCACGAGCAAACCCCCTGCCACGGTGGAATGGGAATGACCCCGGCGGCCAACACACGAAGCGGCTTTCACATCTCGCCGCAGGAATGCACTTTCAGGTCAATACAGTGACAAACAAAGCCCGGCATGGTATAATAGCCGGGCTTTGTATTAAGGAGAGCTGATTATGAAAAAAGTGCTGATCACGTGCCACGGCAATATTTGCCGCAGTCCTATGGCTGAGTTTGTGTTTCGTGACATGGCGGCTCGGGCGGGGGTCGAGGTTGAGGTGGCTTCGGCGGCTACCAGCGCCGAGGAGCTCGGGAACCCCGTCTATCCGCCCGTGCGCCGGCTGCTCATCGCGCACGGCCTTGACCCCTCAGGCAAGAGCGCACGTCAGCTGCGCCGCTCCGAGTACGCCGACTGGGACCTCTTCGTCGGCATGGACTCCGCCAATATCCGCAACATGAACCGCATCTTCGGCGGCGACCCCGAGCGCAAAATTCTCCGCCTGCTCGACCTCACACCCCTCAAACGCGACGTAGAAGACCCCTGGTACACCCGTGACTTCAACGCCTGCTGGGACGATATCCAGCTCGGCTGTGCCGCCCTGCTCGACTATGTATCCAAAGCCTAGGCCGCCGGGTGCATCCTGCCCGTGTGGTCTATGCTGTACTCACCACTGAGCAGCAGCTCCGAGATCGGCACTATCGTGTAGCCGTCCGCGAGCAGCTGCTCTATTATTCCCGGCAGCGCCTCCGGCGTGTGCTCCGCCGCGTTATGGAACAACACGATCGACCCCGGCTTCACCCCGCTCACCACTCGCTCCGTTATCTGCGACGCGTCCAGCCCCTTCCAGTCCAGGCTGTCCACGTCCCACTGTATCGCCGTCATGCCCATCCCCTGCACCGTCTCTATGACGTTATCGTCGTACTCGCCGTAGGGGCAGCGGAACAGCGTCGGCCGCACACCCGTTATCTCCTCTATCTTCGCGTTGCAGGCGTTCACATTCTCCACGATCTCGGACGCCGACAGCTTCGCAAAATGTGCGTGGTCGTTCGAGTGGTTCATGACCTCCATCCCGGCGTCCGACAACTGCTTTACCGACTCAGGGTACTTATCCACCCACTGGCCCACGAGGAAAAACGTCGCCGTCACGTCGTATTTTTGCAGTATCTCGATGAGCTGTTCCGTGTCCTCGTTGCCCCAGGCCGCGTCGAAGGAGAGCGCCACAAACTTGCCGTCGCGCTCCACACTGTATACAGGCAGCGAGCGGCGCGTCGCGGACGCCCCGACAACCGCCGGGCTGTTCACGATCGCAAAAAGCAGCAGCACCGCCAGCACAAGCGCCGCCCCAGACGCCGCCTTCCTGTGCCGCTCAATGAAACAAAGCGCCGTTGTCACCGTGTTTTTCATAGTTTACCCCCGTCCATGATTTTGGTACAGACTATGTGGCGGTGGACTCGCGTATGCCGAAAAAATAACGTTCTTGCGCTTTGAGGTGCGCAGTAGTATAATATATGAGCCAGTAATTTACATTGCTGAAGCAAAGCGTCTGAGGAGGGATTCTTTATGAAGTTATCGTCAAAAATCCAGAAATGTGAGCTGTCGCCCATAAGGAAGTTCGCACCGTATGCAGACGCTGCGCGAGCGCGGGGAATAAGGATCTTCCCGCTGAACATCGGCCAGCCCGACATCGAAACGCCCGTGGAGTTTTTCAACGCGGTACGCGAATTCAAAAGCCCGGTGCTCGAGTATGCCCCGTCGGCGGGCGTTCCTGAATACCTCAATGCGGTGCATAACTACTATACGCGCATAGGGATCGACCTCGCTCCCGAGGACATGCTCGCCACGGCAGGCGGCAGCGAGGCGCTGGGCATGACGCTCGCCTGCATACTCGACGACGGTGACGAGCTGCTGACGCCCGAACCGTTCTACCCGAACTACAGCACCTTCACACAGGTTACCGGTGCAACGATAAGGCCCATCCCCACCTTCGCGGAGGAGGGCTTCCGCTATGCCATGCGCGAGCGCATAGAGCCGCTCATCAACGAGCATACGCGGGCGATACTGCTTACGAACCCCGGCAACCCGACGGGTTACGTGCTCTCGCGCGCGGAGATGCGGCTCATCGCGGACATCGCGAAGGAGCACGACCTCTACATCGTCAGCGACGAGGTCTACCGCGAGTTCGTCTACGGCGGCGAGGAGATGACAAGCATGCTCGAGTTTGACGACATGCACGAGAACGTCATCGTCGTGGACTCGGTGTCGAAGCGCTTCTCGGCCTGCGGCGCGAGGGTCGGCGTGGTCGTCTCGAGGAACAGGGCCTTCATGACCGAGGCAATGAAGATATGCCAGGGCAGGCTCTGTGTGGCGACGCTGGACCAGATCGGCGCGGCGGCGCTCTACTCTGTGAAGCCTGAGTATTTCGCTGCGGTGCGCGAGGAATACAAACGCAGGCGCGACGCCGCGCTCAAAAAGCTGCTGGCCATACCGGGCGTGATCTGCGAGCAGCCGGAGGGCGCGTTCTACCTCATGGCCAAGCTGCCCGTGGACTCGACCGACAAGTTCCAGCAGTGGCTGCTCGAGGAGTTTAACGCCGACGGCGACACCGTTATGTTGACCCCCGGAGAGGGCTTCTACGCCACCCCCGGCAAGGGCGTGGACGAGGCCCGCATGGCCTATGTGCTCAAGCAGGAAGACCTCGAGCGCGCCATGGACGTGCTCGCCCTCGGCATAAAGGCTTACAACGAAAGATAGTTCCACTAGTAAACATAAAAAACAGGGAAGCTCTTTTTTGGAGCTTCCCTGTTTTTTGTGTGGATGTATGGAGATTCAGGTCCTTGTATATTGGAAGGTGACGTCTATGACCACGGCCTCCTCGGGCATGACGAAGCTGTACTGCTCGCCCACGACCCTCACGACCTGCAGCATGTTGCCCGCGGCGGTGATGGCCGCAACGGAAGCAGTCTCGTAGCCGCTCGAAGGATCGACGCTGAAAGAGACGGTCTTGCCTGCCGCAGAGTCCGAAACGCTGGGCACGACCACACCGCCGGCCTGCGCAGAGGCTATTACATTAAAAGTCTCCGCCCCGCTGTCCAGATACAGCGAAGCGCCGCTGCCCGCAACAGCGTCAGGATCACCGGTACTGCCCGACGCCGTCGTCGGGAAAACCGCCATCGAAACGAGCAGAGCAGCAATGAATATCAGCATCGGAAGCGTGATCGTATGTTTCTTCATGACACTTACTCCAAAGATAATATAAAAAGGTTACATAACACAATTCATAATTTGATATTAAACATATCCGCCAAACTATTCAAGCAAAACTTTAGATACAAAAGGTTACAAACCCTTAATCTTTGTAACATCCCGGTCAAAAAACACCGGCAGCGTCTGGGCGCTTCCGGTGTTATGTAAACAATATGGCACAGGCCCCCCAGTGTGGAGGGCCTGTTTTTTATTCCTGTTTTACTCGGGCAGCTTGCAGACGTCTATCCACTCGAGGGCGTTGGAGTATTTCCACAGCTCATCCATGTTCAGCTCTATCGCGCTCGCGCCGCTGCCCACCGCGGGGTAGACCGTCTCGAAGCGCTTCAGGCTCTCATCCAGGTACACGTCCACGCCCTCGTTTATCCCGAAGGGGCATACGCCGCCCACAGGGTGGCCCACAAGCTCCAGCACCTCGTCCGCCGTCAGCATCTTCGCCTTGTGGTGGAACTTCTCCTTGAACTTGTGGTTATCTATCCGCGCGTCGCCTGCCGCGAGTATCAGCATCGCTCCGCCGTCCGGCCGCTTGAAGGACAGTGTCTTCGCTATCCGCGCGCCGTCCACTCCCAGCGCCTTCGCCGCAAGCTCCACCGTCGCGGACGACACCGTGAACTCTATCACCCGGTCCTCCATGCCGAACTGCCTGAAATACGCGCGTCCCCTCTCAATAGACATCTCTTTCTCTGCCTTCCTTTCCTCTTATTTGCACAGCCATTTCAGCAGGTCAAGCGTCCCCTGACCCTGCGCCATCGCAAGGCTCTCCGTCAGCAGCACGTCGTCTATGTCGTAGTACTGCACGAAGTAGCTCAGTGTCATCGCGTTATACTTCCGGTAATCTATAACGTACACATTGTGGTAATTCTGGCTCAGATACGGCGCGAAGGGGTTGCCGAAGGAGTCCTTTATCACCACGCAGTTCGGGCCGTCCGGCAGGTCGTTGTTCGTTATCGTCACCAGCGGATGGTCTCCGCCCAGGAAGGTCATGTACTTCGAGTAGATGCTCGACTGCGACATGTCCGTCAGCACCGGCCACTCGAAGGAGCTGCCGTTCTCCTTCGTTATCACCATCGTGATATCCCCCGGCGGGTCGTAGGCCACCACGTTGTCCTCCCGCAGCTTTGAGCTTTGCGCGCAGTTGCCGTAGAACGAGCCGAGGAACGGCCCCATGTCCAGCTCCTCGAAGTCCTCCAGCGCCGCCGGCTCGAGGCCCGCCACCTTGCAGAACTGCTCGTAGGAATAGTACGCCGCCAGCGCCGTCCAGTGGTGGTCCGTGCGGAAATACAGGTACTCGTCGTTGTGCTCTATGAGCGTGTTGAACACGTTCACCGCGTTCACGTTCTCGTCCACCTGCGAGAAGATATAGCTTATCGTCTGCCCCTGGTCCGTGCACTTGAGCAGCTCCATATACTCCGAGGACACCACGATGCCCACGCTCGTGGGTATGAGTATGTCGTAGAGCTCCACGCCGTACTGCTCAAGCATGTCCGCGCAGGAGTTCACCAGCTCGATGTGCTGGTCGGAGCCGTACTGCGAGAAGCCGTAGTAGGAAAAGGCCGCGTCGCCTATCTGCAGCACGTTGCCGTAGATGACCTCCGTCTCATCGTCCACCTCAAGGCCGCCCCAGTGCTCGACGGATTCCTCGGGCGGCGAGGTCAGCACGACCTCGGGCGTGGGCGGCGGGGTCGGTTCCGTCGTCGGCTCAGGCGTGGGCGTCGGCTCGGGCGTCTCGGTCGGGGCCGCGTCGGGTGCGTCGCTCTCCACGGGCGGCAGCTCGTCCGCCTCGCCCAGGTCGCCGTAGATCACCACGTCGTTTATCCCGTGCAGCTCGCCCAGGCGGGTCGACACCGCCAGCCAGTAGTCCCGGAACGGGAAGGTGTCCGAAAACCACAGGCCGATCTGGTCAAAGTATTCGCCCGAAAGCAGCGTGTCCACCGTAAAATCGGGGAACTCCGTCAGCCGGCGCTTCTCGCTCTCCGACTCCGTGGGCCGAAGGGGTATTATAAAGGCCACGATGGTCAGCACGAAGAGCGCCGTGAAAAACGGCGCGGCGACTCTGGCTCGGCGGCGGTTCTGCTCGCGGCGGCGGGCCTTCTCGGATTTATATTTACCGCTGTCGTTCATGCGAGCACCTCAGAAATTGAAGTAGATAAAGGGATTGTAGCTGTCGCCCACGAGCGAGGCCGTGGAGAGCAGCAGCAGGATTATCGGGATCAGGATATAGGCCAGAAGGTTCCAAAGCCGCTGGCCCGCAGCGCTCCGTCGCAGCCGGCGGCCCAGCCCGTTCGCCATGCACTTCACAAACGGCGTGCAGGCCACGACGGAGGCCCCGAGCAAAAACAGGTTGTTCTTCAGCAGCGTCAGGCTGACGAAGTCCGAGGCCGCGTTGCCGTTTAACGTGAACAGGCCCAGGAACACCGTCCAGCCCAGACGCACGTCCGTGAAGTGGAACAGTATCCAGCCCGCGAACACCACGAACACGAGGTAGATGTGCGGCAGCACATGTAGCTTCTCGAACAGCCGCTTCAAAAACAGCCTTTCAAGGACTATGAACACGAAGAAATACAGGCCCCAGAGCACGAAATTCCAGTTCGCGCCGTGCCACAGGCCCGTCAGCGCCCAGACGACAAAGAGGTTGAAGATCGAGCGCGCCTTCGAGCACTGCCGCCCGCCGAGCGGGATGTACACGTAGTCCCTGAAAAACGTGCCGAGCGAGATATGCCAGCGCCGCCAGAACTCCGTGACCGTCTTCGACATGTAGGGGTAGTCGAAGTTCTCAAGATAGTGCATGCCGAGCATCCGGCCCATGCCTATCGCCATGTCGGAGTAGGCGGAGAAATCGAGGTATATCTGCAGCATGAAGGCCGCGACGCCCACCCATGCGCCGAGGGCCGAGAGCCCCGAGAGGGTGTGGAGGTTCTCGGCAAAGAGCGCGGCGTCGGAGGCCGTGTCGGTTGCGAGCAGGAGCTGGTCGGCCAGCGCGCCGCAGGGATTGGCCAGCAGGGTCTTCTTCGCAAGGCCCACAGTGAAGCGCGAGATGCCCGGCAGCAGGTCTCTGCTGTCGCGCTCGACAAACAGCTCGTGCGCTATGGTCTTGTAGCGCACTATCGGCCCCGCCACGCACTGGTGGAACAGCGCGGCGTAGAGCAGCACGTTCAGATAGCTCGGCTGCGCCTCGGCGTCGCCCCGGTACACGTCCACGACATAGGTCAGCAGCTGGAAGGTGTAAAACGAGATGCCTATGGGCAGGGCGATGTCCGCGATGAAGCCCGGCACCTGCCCGAAGACGGAGCATACAAGCCCCGAATACTTGAAAAACCCAATGAGCAATATGTCAATGGCACAGGACATCGCGACCCAAAGCCTCCTGCGCCCCTGCGAGGCCGCGCGCTCCACCCGCAGGGCGCAGAACCACGAGGTCAGCGCCATGAACATCAGCAGCAGCACATACTTCGGCTCGCCCCAGGCGTAGAAGATGAGCGAAAACACCAGCAGCGACATGTTTTTGGCCTCCCGGCTCCGGCACAGCACGTACACCAGAAGCGAGAGGGGCAGAAAGGCATATAAAAATACGAGGCTCGAAAATACCATGTTTCGCGTCACCATACCATAAATTTACCGAGACCTATGCATTATATACCAACCATCCCCCTCGCGCAAGGCGTTTAGACAGATAAATATTCGCAAGGTACCTTGACAACTGTAAAACGAGCTGTTATACTCATAATCGCAAGGTACCTAACTAATTACGACATGGAGAGTTGAAAATAATGACGGAACATGGATACGAGGCTGAGGGCCGCTGCCCGGGCTGTCCAAGGCATTGCGAGCTGAGCGAGCCGGGCTGTGAGAGGGGCGAGCAATACGCTCGGGGCATTGAGCCGCCGGAGTCTGAGCATGCTCACCACTACAGGCCGGATAATGGCTTGGAATGGGCGTCCGGCCCCCACCGCTGGCCGGAAGATAGCGGTCATCATCACCGCGGTCCCCACGGGCCGGGACCGGGCCCGCACAGGCCCGGGCCTCACGGCCCTCACGGGCCGGGGCCGCACGGGAGAGGGCCGGGGCCGCACGGGAGAGGGCCGAGGCCGGAGCCGCCCGAGCCGGAGCCGGACAGGGACAGCCTGCTGGGACTGATGCGGCGCTGCGGGCACTATCTGGCCCACCGCGCGGGCGCGGTGAGCAGCCGCGAGCGGATGCTGAGGCTGCTGGCGGAGCGCGGGGAGATGCAGCAGGCGGATTTTGTGAAGCTGCTGGACCTGCGCAGCGCCTCGGTGAGCGAGCAGCTGGGCAAGCTCGAGGCTCAGGGTCTGGTGGTGCGCCGCCGCAGCGAGCAGGATCGGCGCGGCGTGACGATCGAGCTGAGCGAACAGGGCCGCGAGCTGGCGCAGGCCATAGGCGGTCGGGACAGCGAGGGCGCCTTCGGCGCGCTGGACGAGGCGGAGCGCGAGACGCTCAAGGCCCTGCTGGAGAAGCTGCTCTCCGACTGGGAGGGCGAGTAAAAACAGGCGGAGACGCCCCTTTACAAAGGCCGCGGTCTGGTTTACGATGTGACTGGAACGTGACGGATGTAAGGGGGCGTTGTGCATGAATACCGGCTGGCTGAGGGAGTTTGTGGTGCTGGCGGACACGTGCAGCTATTCGGAGGCGGCGGAGAGGCTGTTCATGGGGCAGTCGAGCCTGTCGAAGCACATCAAGGCGCTGGAGCAGGAGCTGGGCGTGGAGCTGTTCGAGCGGACGAGCCGGAGGGTGAAGCTGAGTGCGGAGGGCGAACAGCTGCGGGACGAGGCCTTTGCGTGTTTGGAGGAGGAGAGCCTGATACACGAGCTGGCGCTGGCCGCCTGCGAGCGCGCGGGCTTTGCGCCGAGGGTGGCGTTCACCTGCCGCGAGGCGGCGAGCATCAAGGAGCTGATAAGGGGCGGCCTTGGCCTTGCGATACTGACGCAGGCCCAGGCGGCCCCGGCAGACGGGCTGGTGATAAGGCCCATCCGTCCCAGTGCAGCGACGAGGATAAGCCTGTGTTACAAGCCGGCCGCCGCCCTGTCGCCCGCAGCGCGCGCCTTCCTCGAGTACGCAGCGGCGGGCGCGCGATGACGGTGCCGCGTTAGGCTTGAACGTGGTGCATGTCGTGACGGCGGGTCTGTTTGTTTTACCCAAAGCATCCCCGTAGGGGTGGGGCTCAATCCCCGCCCCTACGATTTTTGTGCGTTGTTTGGCGTGGCGCGTGACCGTGGCGTTGGTGCGTATCGTGACGGCGGGTCGTCGAGGACGCCGACCCCTACGGGTGGGTCTGATATCGTACCCCCAGCGTAGCCGTAGGGGCGGGGTTCCATCCCCGCCCGACGTGATGGTTTCGCACTCCCTACCGTTTCCGCACCTGCGTACGTTTCGCGTAAAC